>NZ_JAVREZ010000035.1:0-70495 GCF_031845645.1 Streptomyces doebereineriae | reverse complement strand
GGTGGTCGACGACCACCGATTGCTCGCCGAGGCGCTGGCCTCGGCGCTGAAACTGCGCGGGCACCGGGTGCTCGCGGCGGCGGCGCCTGCCGCGGGGGCGGCGGAGCTGGTGATCAGCCGGGCGCCCGAGGTGTGCCTGCTGGGGACGGCCACGCCGGCCGAGCCGGGGATGTTCGACCCGGTCGTACGGATCAAGCAGGAGCGGCCGCAGGTGGCGGTGCTGGTGCTGGGCCCGGTGCCCAGCCCTCGGGGGATCGCCGCCGCCTTCGCCGCGGGGGCCTCCGGTTATGTGCGGCACGACGAGCGCATCGAGGGAGTCGAGCGGGCGATCATGAAGGCCCGGGCGGGAGAGGCGGCGGTTGCCCCGCAGTTGCTTCAGGGGGCGTTCAGCGAGCTGCTGAACCCCGCGGCCCAGCCGGACGACGAGGGACAGCGGCTGCTGCAGATGCTGACGCCCAGGGAGGTGGAGGTGCTGGTGCGGGTGGCCGACGGGGAGGACACGCGGCTGATCGCGGCGGGGATGGGGATAGCGCCGTCCACCGCCCGTACCCATGTGCAGCGGGTGCTGATGAAGCTGGGGGTGGGGTCCCGGCTGGAGGCGGCGGCGCTGGCGGCTCGGACGGGGTTGCTGGACCGGGCGGGGCCGGTGGGAGGGCCTCCGGCGGTTGGGCCGTGATGCCTGCGGAGGCCCCGCCCGATCGGGCGTCCCCTACGCGCCGCTAATCACCCGGCTTCTCGTCCGGTACCGCCTCCGGTACCGGCGGCGGAGTCGGGCGCAACTTCAGCCAGACCAGGAAGAAGATGCCCAGGAGCAGCATCCCGAGGCCGGTCCAGAGGTTGATGTTGATGCCCTCCGACTTGTCGAGGGAGGAGTCGGAGGGGTTGATGCCGGCGATCGTGACGATGATGCCGTAGAGGACGAACAGGCCGCCGATGATGCGGCGCAGGTCGAAGATGCGGGCCGCGGTGGCCGACTGGGCCTGGAGTTCGGTGACTTCCCGCTGGACGTCGTGTTCGGAGTAGCCGTGGGGCTCGGACATGGTTCCTCAATTCTCCCGCGGTCAGAACGAGAACGGGATGTAGCAGGCGGCCGCGAGCACGATCGCGCCCCAGCCCAGCAGGGCAGGCCTGCGGTACCAGGCGTCGTCGCCGGCGGCGGGGGGCTCGGACATGCCGGGGGACGTCGTGCCGTAGACGAGGCCCTGGAGTTCCTCGGCGGGCTTGGGGGCCGTGAAGAGCGACACGGCGACCATGACCACCCCACCGGCCACGAAGCCCACGATCGCGGAGACGAAGTTGGCGCCCTGGTCGGAGGGGATGTCGATGATGCCCTGCTTGTAGATCCAGAAGTAGTTCACCATCGCCGCCACCGTGCCGGCGAGCAGGCCCCAGAAGCCCGACTTCACGGACGCGCGCTTCCAGAACATGCCGACGATGAAGACGACGAACATCGGCACGTTGAAGAAGGAGAACAGCGTCTGGAGGTAGCTCATGATGTTCGAGAACGAGGACGCCAGGAACGCCGTGCCGAGGGACGCGCAGACGCCGATCACCGTGATCAGGCGGCCGAAGCGGACGTAGTACCCGTCGTCACGGCCCCTCTCCACGTAGCGGGCCCAGATGTCGTTCGTGAACACCGTGTTGAAGGACGAGACGTTCGCCGCCATGCCCGCCATGAAGGCGGCCAGGAGGCCGGTGACCGCGATGCCCAGGACTCCGTTCGGCAGGAGCTGTTCCATCAGATAGGGGATGGCGTCGTTGTACTGGTAGCCCGAGTCGGAGGTGCCGAAGCCGGGGATCAGGGCCGCGGCCGTCAGGCCCGGGATCATCACCAGGAACACGATGAAGATCTTCGGGAAGGCCGCGATCAGCGGGGTGCGCTGGGCCGCGCTCAGGTTCTTCGCCGACAGCGCTCGCTGGACCTCCGCGAAGTTCGTCGTCCAGTAGCCGAAGGACAGGACGAAGCCGAGGCCCAGGACGATCGTCAGCCAGTTCGCGCCCAGCGGGTTCGCGCTGCCGATGCCCGTGCCGCCCCATGCCGTCGTGAAGTTCGCCCCATGATCCGCGGTCAGCTTGTCGGTCAGGCCGTCCCAGCCGCCCACCCTCTTCAGGCCCAGCACGGAGAGCGGAATGAGGGCCGCCAGGATCACGAAGAACTGGAGGACCTCGTTGTAGATCGCGGAGGAGAGCCCGCCGAGGGTGATGTAGGCGAGGACGAAGGCGCCCGCCACCACGATCGCCACCCACTGCGGCCAGCCCAGCAGGGCCTCGACCACGATCGCCAGGGCGTAGAGGTTCACCCCCGCGATCAGGATGGCCGCGAAGGCGAACAGGGCCGAACTGAGCAGGTGTGCCCACTTGTCGAAGCGCAGGAGCAGCATCTCGGGGACCGAGCGCACCTTGCTGCCGTAGTAGAAGGGCATCATCACCAGGCCCAGGAAGACCATGGCCGGGATGGCGCCGATCCAGTACCAGTGGACCGTATAGGCGCCGTACTGCGCGCTGTTGGCGGCCATCCCCAGGATCTCCGTGGCGGCCAGGTTGGCCGAGATGAAGGCGAGACCCGTGATCCAGGCCGGCAGTGAACGGCCGGAGAGGAAGAAGTCCAGGCTCGTCTTCACCGATCGCCGGGCCGCGAAACCGATGCCGAGGACGACGACGAAGTAGATGCCCAGGATCGTGTAGTCGAGCCAGTTGGTGGGGAGCCGGAGCTCGGCTGCCAGGTATGCGCCTTTTGTGGGGTTTTGCATAGTCAACAAGTGAACACCTCGACTGATGCGCTTTGTTTGATTCTGATGTTGACGTGGGTGGGCGGTTATGGTTACTTGTGTTTAGTTATGTTTGAGTGAAGGAGTCCAGCGGTGAAGAAGACCTCGACCCGGCTGGCCGACGGTCGCGAGCTCATCTACTACGACCTGCGCGACGACACCGTCCGCGACGCCGTGGACCGGCGTCCGCTGGAGCGGACTGTCACCACGTCCGAGGTTCGTCGGGATCCGCTGCTCGGCGACTCCGTGGCCATCGCCTCGCACCGACAGGGGCGCACCTACCACCCGCCGGCGGACGAGTGCCCGCTGTGCCCTTCGCAGGGTGAGCGACTGAGTGAGATCCCGGACTCGTCGTACGACGCCGTGGTCTTCGAGAACCGTTTCCCCTCGCTGGCCGGCGACTCGGGGCGCTGTGAGGTCGTCTGCTTCACCTCGGACCACAACTCGTCCTTCGCCGACCTCACGGAGGAGCAGGCGCGGCTCGTCCTGGACGCATGGACCGACAGGACGTCGGAGCTGTCGCATCTGCCCTCCGTAGAGCAGGTCTTCTGCTTCGAGAACCGGGGTGCGGAGATCGGTGTAACCCTGGGTCACCCGCATGGCCAGATCTACGCCTACCCGTTCACCACCCCCCGCACCGCCCTGATGCTGCGTTCTCTCGCCGCCCACAAGGAGGCGACCGGGGGTGAGAACCTCTTCGACGCCGTCCTGGAGCGCGAGCTCGCCGACGAGCGGGTCGTCCTGGAGACCGAGCACTGGGTCGCCTTCGTGCCCTACGCGGCGCACTGGCCGTACGAGGTGCACCTCTACCCGAAGCGCCGGGTTCCGGATCTGCTCGGCCTCGACGAGGACGCGCGCACAGAGTTTCCCCAGGTGTATCTGGAACTCTTGAGGCGCTTCGACCGGATATTCGGGGAGAGCGAGTCTTCGACGCCGTACATCGCCGCCTGGCACCAGGCGCCGTTCGGCCAGTTGGAGGAGTTCGAGGGCGTCCACCGGGACGACTTCGCGCTGCACCTGGAGCTTTTCACCATTCGCCGTACGTCCGGCAAGCTGAAGTTCCTCGCGGGTTCCGAGTCGGGCATGAACGTCTTCATCAATGACATCCGACCGGAGTCCGCGGCACAGCGACTGCGAGAGGTAGCGAGTTCATGAAGTACCTGGTGACAGGTGGCGCGGGGTATGTCGGCAGTGTCGTGGCCCAGCACCTGCTGGAGGCGGGGCACGAGGTCGTCGTCCTCGACAACCTCTCCACCGGCTTCCGCGAGGGCGTCCCGGCCGGAGCCGCGTTCATCGAGGGCGACATCCGCGACGCCGCCAAGTGGCTGGACTCCTCCTTCGACGGCGTCCTGCACTTCGCCGCCTTCTCGCAGGTCGGCGAGTCGGTCGTGAAGCCCGAGAAGTACTGGGAGAACAACGTCGGCGGCACCATGGCGCTGCTCGGCGCCATGCGCGAGGCCGGCGTGCGCCGACTCGTCTTCTCCTCCACGGCCGCCACCTACGGGGAGCCCGAAGAGGTGCCGATCGTCGAGTCGGCGCCGACCAGGCCCACCAACCCGTACGGCGCCTCCAAGCTCGCCGTCGACTTCATGATCACCAGCGAGGCGAACGCGCACGGCCTCGGCGCCGTCTCCCTGCGCTACTTCAACGTCGCCGGCGCGTACGGCAAGCAGGGCGAGCGGCACGACCCCGAGTCGCACCTCATCCCGCTGGTCCTCCAGGTCGCGCAGGGCAGGCGCGAGGCGATCAACGTCTTCGGCGACGACTACCCGACCCCGGACGGCACCTGCGTCCGCGACTACATCCACGTCGCCGACCTGGCCGAGGCCCACCTCCTCGCCATCAAGGCCGCCACCGCGGGCGAGCACCTCATCTGCAACCTCGGCAACGGCGAGGGCTTCTCCGTCCGCCAGGTCATCGAGACGGTCCGCAAGGTGACCGGCCACCCGATCCCCGAGGTCGTGGCCCCGCGCCGGGGCGGCGACCCGGCCACCCTGGTCGCCTCCGCCGCCACCGCCCGCGAGAAGCTGGGCTGGAACCCGTCCCGCGCGGATCTCGCGGGGATCGTCGCGGACGCTTGGGAGTTCGCTCAGACCATCAGCGCAGCAAGGGAGCAGTAGTGGCGGCACAGCAGGTCCGGGACGGTTTCGTCGAGCTCTACGGAACCGAGCCCGAGGGTGTCTGGTCGGCGCCGGGCCGCGTCAACCTCATCGGTGAGCACACCGACTACAACGACGGCTTCGTGATGCCCTTCGCGCTGCCGCACACCGCGGTCGCGGCTGTCTCCCGGCGCACGGACGGCGTCCTGCGCCTGCACTCCTCGGACGTCGAGGGCTCGGTAGTGGAGCTGCGCCTCGACGACCTCGCGCCGGAGAGCGACAGGAACTGGACCGCGTACCCGGCCGGTGTCGTCTGGGCGCTGCGCGAGGCCGGACATCCGGTCACCGGCGCGGACGTCCACCTCGCCTCTACGGTCCCGGCGGGCGCGGGCCTGTCCTCCTCGGCGGCCCTGGAGGTCGTCGTCGCGCTCGCGCTGAACGACCTGTACGACCTCGGTCTCCAGCGCTGGCAGCTGGCCCGCCTGTGCCAGCGCGCCGAGAACGTCTACGTCGGCGCCCCCACCGGGATCATGGACCAGACCGCGTCCGCCTGCTGCGAGGCGGGCCACGCCCTGTTCCTCGACACCCGGGACCTCTCCCAGAAGCAGATCCCCTTCGACCTCGCCGCCGAGGGCATGGTGCTGCTCGTCGTCGACACCCGCGTCAAGCACTCGCACAGCGAGGGCGAGTACGGCAAGCGCCGCGCGGGCTGCGAGCGGGGTGCGGCGCTGCTGGGCGTGGACGCGCTGCGGGA
Organism: Streptomyces doebereineriae; assembly: GCF_031845645.1. NCBI lineage: Bacteria > Bacillati > Actinomycetota > Actinomycetes > Kitasatosporales > Streptomycetaceae > Streptomyces > Streptomyces doebereineriae. The sequence continues at coordinate 64,874 of NZ_JAVREZ010000035.1, read as the reverse complement.
CATCCCCTACGGCGAGCTCGACGCGGCCCTCGAGAGGCTCGGCGACGACGAGGAAGCGGTCCGCCTGGTCCGCCACATCGTCACCGAGGACGAGCGGGTCGAGAAGACCGTCGCCCTGCTGGAGTCGGGTGAGACCCGCGCGATCGGCTCCGTGCTGGTCGCCGGCCACGCCTCGCTGCGCGACGACTTCCGCATCTCCTGCCCGGAGCTGGACCTGGTCGTCGACACGGCCCTCGCCTCGGGTGCCCTGGGCGCCCGGATGACCGGCGGCGGCTTCGGCGGCTCGGCGATCGTGCTGGCGGAGGCGGCCGACGTGGAGCCCCTCACCAAGGCGGTCCAAGAGGCCTTCGCCGCAGCGGAGTTCACCGCTCCGCGGGTGTTCGAGGCGGTGCCCTCGGCAGGCGCGCGGCGCCTGGTCTGAGACCGACTGACCGCTGTTTTGCCCGGCTTGATCCGAACTTGGGGAAAGCCGGGCCTCTCCCTGGCGTACGCCCCAGTAGCGTCGGGAGCGTGAGTCGAGGGCGCCATCGCATCCTGTCGGCGATCGGCATCGGCTGCTACGCGCTGGCCGCGATCGTCGGCTTCTTCCTCCTGGCGGGCCACCATGGCTCCGGTCTCCTGGTGCCCCTGTGGATCGCGCACGGCGTGGTCCTGGCTGTGCTGCTGACGAAGCTCGCCGCGGACGAGACGGGCCTTTCCGCTGCGCTGGTCGTGGTCGGCGCCTCCCTGGTGGCGGTGTACTTCGCCGACCTGGCCCGCGACGACCTCGCCCTGGAGCGGCGGGGCGAGCGGATCACCGCCACCGTCGTAAAGGAGTGGCTCGCCCCGAACCAGGGGCGGGAGGTCAACACCTACGACTACGCACTCGCGCGCCGCGACGGCACCAGGGTCCGGGGCCCCGCCCTCCAGGCCCGGTCCGGCACCTTCGCCGTCGGCCAGACCGTCACGGTGCTCGCGGACCCCGAGGGCGTGCTGCGCCCCCGTACCCCCGGCGACGCGGACGCGACCGGCACCGTCCTGGGCGTGGGCGCGTTCGCACTGCTCGCCCTCGGCATCGTCGCGGCCACGGCCCGCCGGGGCGCGATCGTCGTACGGCAGCGGGAGGAGGGGGCCCGGCTGGCGGAGCAGGAACACACGCTCCGCGAGGCCCTGCGCACGGCGTCGGCCGATGTGCACGGCTTCGTCGAGGTCCACCCCGGCCACTATCCCGACGTCTCCCACCGCCGCGCGGCCGGCATCGCCGGGGAGCTGGGTCTGCAGCCGGCGGACGAGCCGGGCTCCTGGCGCTTCAGGCGCTGAGCCGCTTGGTCAGCGTGTACTCCGTGATCCCCGGCGGATAGTCCGGGATCACGCACACCACCTCGTATCCCCGTTTCCGGTAGAACTCCGGTGCCTGGAAGTCCCATGTCTCCAGGCGTACGGCGCTACAGCCCCGGCCGCGACGGGCCAGGCGCTCCGCCCGTGCGAGCAACTGCGAACCCAGGCCCGCGCCGCGGTGCCGTTCGTCTACCCACAGGTAGGTCACGTGCAGCCAGCTCGTCCAGGTGTGGCCGACCAGTCCGCCCGCGAGGGCACCGGAGTCGTCCAACGCCCAGACATGGAGCGGAAGTTCCCGTTCACCTGGGGTTCCGCGCAGCGCGCGCAGGATCGGGGAGGCCGCCGTGTTCGTCTCCCGCAGCCGGGAGCGCAGCAGATCGCGTCGGGCTTTGTCGACTTCTGTCTCCAGACGAAACATGCGGCTCACCATAAACGCACCGGACAGCCAGTTCTGCAAATAACCTTCCGCTCCTGCCCCCCGGCCGTACCCTGATGAACAGCACCGGTGGGGGCCGGTGCTGATCAGGGGGCGAGACAGTCGGGTACGGCGCCCGAAGTGGGGGTAGCAGTTCTTGCACGGCGACGGCCGTGCGGCCATCGTGCTTCGTGAGTCGTACCCGCGGCGGTGTCGTCTCCCGAGTCGTCCTCAGACGATGACGATGGGTATCCCCTGCTCTTCGAGAGCTTGGGGAAGGGGGTTTCGTGGTTCGCATCCGAGTCCTGGTCGTCGACGACCATCGCATCTTCGCCGAGTCGCTCGCCGCCGCACTGGCGGCCGAGCCCGACGTGGAGGTCTCCGCGGCCGGCAGCGGTCCCGCCGCGCTGCGCAGTCTGGAGCGCGCGGCCGCCGAGGGCCGCCGTTTCGACGTGCTGCTCGTCGACGCAGATCTGGGCGGCAACGTCCAGGGCATCAGGCCCGCCGTGTCCGTGCAGGACGGCAACGAAGAGGGGCTGGTCGACGGCATATCGCTGGTCGCCGGGGTCCGTACGGGACAGCCGGCGGTCCGTATCGTCGTGCTCGCGGAGAAGGACGATCCGCGGCGGGCCGCGCTCGCCCTGCAGGCCGGCGCCTCGGGCTGGGTCGCCAAGGACTGCTCGCTGTCCCGGCTGCTCACCGTCATCCGGGGGGTGCTGCGGGAGGAGACCCATCTGCCGCCCGCCCTGCTCACCGGCGTGCTCAGGGAGCTCACCGCCGCCCGCAAGCACCGCACCGAGAGCGAGCAGCTGGTGGAGTCCCTCACCCCGCGCGAGCGGGAGGTGCTGCGCTGCATGGTGGCCGGGCTCGGCCGCAAGGCGGTCGCGGAGAGACTGTTCCTGTCCCCGCACACCGTGCGCACGCACATGCAGAACGTCCTCGGCAAGCTGGGCGTCCACTCCACCCTGGCCGCCGTCGCCCTGGCCCGCCGCGCGGGCGTGGGACCGGTCGACCTAGCCGGGGATGTTGTCGAACGGGGCGGTCAGCTGGCGTAGCAGCCCGGCCAGTTCCCCGCGCTGGGCGCGGGAGAGCTCGGCGAGGATCGCGCGTTCCTGTTCCAGCAGACCGGCGAGGGCCTGGTCCGCGCGGTCCTTGCCGTCCTCCGTGAGCCTGACCAGCACCCCTCGCCGGTCGCTCGGGTCGGGCAGCCGCTCCACCAGGCCCTTCTTGGCCAGGCGGTCGATGCGGTTGGTCATCGTGCCCGAAGTGACCAGAGTCTGTGTCAGCAGCTGTCCGGGGGAGAGCTGATACGGCGTCCCCGCGCGCCTGAGCGCGGTCAGCACGTCGAACTCCCAGGGCTCCAGGCTGTGCTCGGCGAAGGCCAGCCGGCGTGCCCGGTCCAGGTGCCGGGCCAGTCTGCTCACCCGGCTGAGCACCTCGAGCGGTTCCACGTCGAGGTCAGGGCGCTCCCGGCGCCACGCAGCGACCAGCCGATCGACCTCGTCCTCCATGACGATCAGTGTAGTGGTTGTGTCGATGTGAAGTCTCTTGATGTCGAGTCTCTTGACATCAAGATAAGTGGGTGGGGAAAGTGAGGGGCATGACGACCCCCACCTGGGACCCGACCCAGTACCTCCGCCACGCGGACCACCGCGCCCGCCCCTTCACCGACCTCCTCGCCCGCGTCCCGGACCTGCCGGGAGACCCGCCCCTGATCGCCGACCTGGGCTGCGGCCCCGGCAACATGACGGCGGTGCTCGCCGCACGCTGGCCCACGGCCCGGATCACCGGCTACGACAACTCGGCCGAGATGCTCGACAAGGCGCAGGTCGAGTACGCGGGCCCCACGTCCGGCGGCGGGCACCTCGACTTCGCCCACGCGGACGTGCGCACCTGGGCGCCCTCACAGCCGTACGACCTCATCGTCAGCAATGCGACGCTGCAGTGGGTGCCGGGGCACGTGGAGCGTTTCGCCGACTGGATCGCCGGTCTCGCACCCGGTGGCACCTTCGCCTTCCAGGTGCCCGGCAACTTCGACTCCCCGAGCCACCGGCTGATGCGCGAACTCGCCGGGTCCATGGGCCTCGCGGAGACACTGCGCCACGACGACGCCGTCCTCGCGCCCCAGGCCTATCTGGCGGCGCTGGCCGACCTGGGCTGCGAGGTGGACGCGTGGGAGACGACTTACGTGCACCTGCTGCAGGGCCAGGATCCGGTCCTGGACTGGGTCAAGGGAACCGGTCTGCGCCCGGTACTGACCGCCCTCGCCGACGACCCACAGGCCAGGGAGGAGTTCGTGACCGCCTACCGGGCGGCCCTGCGCGAGGCGTATCCGGCCGGGCCGCACGGCACGCCGTTCCCGTTCCGCCGCATCTTCGCCGTCGCCCGAAAGGAAGGCTGATGCTCGCCACCTGCACCTGGAGATCGAGAACGACTTCAGACCGGCGGTGCCTCTCCTCGTACGACCCCGTGGGGAACCGGCTGGAGTTCCTTGTTTGACCGGGGCGGGCCGGGTCACCCGCTGTGATGTCAGCGGAGTCGACCAGCGCATGGGAGTGAGACCGGTGGCAGGAGACCAGAAGGCCAAGGGCAAGAAGGAACAGGCCAAGGGCAAGGCCAAGGAGGTTGTGGGCCGTGCGGTCGGCAACGAGCGCATGGAGGCCGAGGGCCGCATGGAGCAGTCCAAGGGTGACGCGCGCCAGGCCAAGGAGAAGACCAAGGACACCTTCAAGCACTGACGCTGCGAAAACGTACGACGGCCCGTGCACCCTGGGTGCACGGGCCGGTGCCGGGTCAGCTCTTTCTGCGGCCTATCAGGCGCGGCTTCGCCTCCAGCCCGTCCAGGCCGTGCCACGCCAGGTTCACCAGATGCGCCGCCACCTCCGCCTTCTTCGGGCGGCGCACGTCCAGCCACCACTGGCCGGTCAGGGCGACCATGCCGACCAGGGCCTGGGCGTACAGCGGGGCCAGCTTGGGATCGAAGCCGCGCCGCTTGAACTCGCGGCCCAGGATGTCCTCGACCTGCGTGGCGATGTCCGAGATCAGCGAGGCGAAGGAGCCCGTGGACTGCGGGATCGGGGAGTCACGGACCAGGATGCGGAAGCCGTCCGTGTACTCCTCGATGTAGTCGAGGAGAGCGAAGGCCGCCTGTTCGCACAGTTCGCGGGGGTGGCCGGCGGTCAGCGAACTCGTCACCATGTCCAGCAGGCGCCGCATCTCACGGTCCACCACCACCGCGTACAGGCCCTCCTTGCCGCCGAAGTGCTCGTACACCACCGGCTTCGAGACGCCCGCCTTCGCCGCGATCTCCTCCACCGACGTGGCCTCGAAGCCCTTCGAGGCGAAGAGCGTGCGACCGATCTCCAGCAACTGGGCGCGGCGCTCGGCCCCCGTCATCCGGGTGCGCCGGGCACGCCGCGGCTTTGCTTCGTTGCTCGGGGTACTGCTGGAGTCGGTCGCCACGGCGTCCATCATGCCGCCTCGGCGGCCTCCTTCTTGCGCCGGGAGCCGTCCCCGTCCGTGTTCCGGCGGGAATCGATACGCGAGCGTGACGGCCAGCGCACGTCGTAGGCCCAGCCGAGCATCTCGAACCAGCGGATGATCCGCGCCGAGGAGTCCAGCTGGCCCCGCATCACCCCGTGCCGCGCCGAGGTCGGGTCGGCGTGGTGCAGGTTGTGCCAGGACTCACCGCAGGACAGCACGGCCAGCCACCACACGTTGCCCGAGCGGTCCCGCGACTTGAACGGCCGCTTGCCGACCGCGTGGCAGATCGAGTTGATCGACCAGGTCACGTGGTGCAACAGGCAGACCCGGACCAGCGAGCCCCAGAAGAATCCGGTGAACGCGCCCCACCAGGACATCGTCACCAGTCCGCCGATCACGGCGGGCAGGGCCAGCGAGAGCATCGTCCAGAAGATGAACTGGCGCGAGATCGCCCGGATCGCCGGGTCCTTGACGAGATCCGGCGCGTACTTCTCCTGCGGGGTCTGCTCCTCGTCGAACATCCAGGCGATGTGGGCCCACCACAGGCCCTTCATCAGCGCCGGGACCGTCTCCCCGAACCGCCATGGCGAGTGGGGGTCGCCCTCGGCGTCGGAGAACTTGTGGTGCTTGCGGTGGTCGGCCACCCACCGCACCAGCGGCCCCTCGACCGCCAGCGACCCCATGATCGCCAGCGCGATTCTCAGTGGCCGTTTGGCCTTGAAGGAGCCGTGCGTGAAGTAGCGGTGGAAGCCGATCGTGATGCCGTGGCAGCCGAGGTAGTAGAAGAAGACCAGAAGGCCCAGATCGAGCCAGCTCACACCCCAGCCCCACGCCAACGGCACCGCCGCGAGCAGGGCGAGGAACGGGACGGTGATGAAGAGGAGCAGCGTGATCTGTTCGAGCGACCGCTTCTGCTCACCGCCCAGCGTCGCGGAGGGTGGTGTCGAGCCGTCGGTCGCCTTCGGGGCGTCTGCGATCACATCGGAGCGCGTGGTCATGGGCGTCCCCTGTGGGGTTTCGAGGATTTGAGACGGGTGCCGGGCTGCGGGAATCCTTCCCGGGTTCCGTTACGACGGTCCCTACGGTTCCGTAACCTACGGCGTCGTAAGTATGGCAGTGCGGCGCCCGGCGGCAAGAGCCCGAGAGTCTGCGCGTCCGCATGGACACCTATCCTTGGAGTCGGTCGGACAGCGCGGTCCGCTCTGATTTCTTCCCGGATGTCCGGCTCGTATGCGGCGGCTGCCGCAGGGCCGCACTCCGGGTTCCCCTCCCGGACGAGCTTCAACACTGCAAGGAGCCGCACCTGTGAGCAGTGCCGACGACCTGACTACGAGCGCCACGTCGACCAGTAGTGAGTTGCGCGCCGACATCCGCCGGCTGGGCGACCTCCTGGGCGAGACCCTCGTCCGCCAGGAGGGCCCCGAGCTGCTGGAACTCGTCGAGAAGGTCCGCCGCCTCACCCGTGAGGACGGCGAGGCCGCCGCCGAGCTGCTGCGCGGCATCGAACTGGAGACCGCCGCCAAGCTGGTGCGCGCCTTCTCCACCTACTTCCACCTGGCCAACGTCACCGAGCAGGTCCACCGCGGCCGCGAACTGCGGGCCAGACGCGCCGCCGAGGGCGGTCTCCTCGCCCGCACGGCCGACCGTCTCAAGGACGCCGACCCCGAGCACCTGCGCCAGAGCGTCGCCAACCTCAACGTCCGCCCGGTCTTCACCGCCCACCCGACCGAGGCCGCGCGCCGCTCGGTGCTGAACAAGCTCCGCCGCATCGCCGCGCTCCTGGAGACGCCGGTCATCGAGACGGACCGCCGCCGCTACGACACCCGTCTGGCCGAGAACATCGACCTCGTCTGGCAGACCGACGAACTGCGTGTCGTCCGTCCCGAGCCCGCCGACGAGGCCCGCAACGCCATCTACTACCTCGACGAGCTGCACGCCGGTGCCGTCGGCGACGTCCTGGAGGACCTGACGGCCGAGCTGGAGCGCGTCGGCGTCCGGATCCCCGATGCCACCCGCCCCCTCACCTTCGGCACCTGGATCGGCGGCGACCGCGACGGCAACCCCAACGTCACCCCCCAGGTCACCTGGGACGTCCTGATCCTCCAGCACGAGCACGGCATCAACGACGCCCTGGAGCTCATCGACGAGCTGCGCGGCTTCCTGTCGAACTCCATCCGCTACACCGGCGCCACCGAGGAACTCCTGGAGTCCCTGAAGGCCGACCTGGAGCGCCTGCCGGAGATCAGCCCCCGCTACAAGCGCCTCAACGCCGAGGAGCCGTACCGCCTCAAGGCCACCTGCATCCGGCAGAAGCTGGAGAACACCAAGACCCGCCTGGCCAAGGGCATCCCGCACGAGGACGGCCGCGACTACCTCGGCACCAGCGAGCTCCTGAGCGACCTGACCCTGATCCAGACCTCGCTCAGGGAACACCGCGGCGGCCTGTTCGCCGACGGCCGGATGGACCGCACCATCCGCACCCTGTCCGCCTTCGGCCTCCAGCTCGCCACGATGGACGTCCGCGAGCACGCCGACGCCCACCACCACGCCCTCGGCCAGCTCTTCGACCGGCTCGGCGAGGAGTCCTGGCGGTATGTGGACATGCCCCGCGAGTACCGCGCCAAGCTGCTCGCGAAGGAGCTGCGCTCCCGCAGGCCCCTCGCGCCCACCCCGGCACCGGTCGACGCGGCCGGCGAGAAGACCCTCGGTGTCTTCCAGACCGTGAAGCGGGCCCTTGCGGTCTTCGGACCCGAGGTCATCGAGTCGTACATCATCTCGATGTGCCAGGGCGCCGACGACGTCTTCGCCGCCGCCGTCCTCGCCCGTGAGGCCGGCCTGCTCGATCTGCACGCCGGCTGGGCGAAGATCGGCATCGTGCCGCTCCTGGAGACCACCGACGAGCTCAAGGCCGCCGACACCATCCTGGAGGACATGCTCTCCGACCCGTCGTACCGCAGGCTCGTGGCCCTGCGCGGGGACGTCCAGGAGGTCATGCTCGGCTACTCCGACTCCTCGAAGTTCGGCGGCATCACCACCAGCCAGTGGGAGATCCACCGGGCGCAGCGGCGGCTGCGTGACGTGGCGCACCGCCATGGGGTGCGGCTGCGGCTGTTCCACGGCCGCGGCGGCACCGTCGGCCGTGGTGGCGGCCCCTCCCACGACGCCATCCTCGCCCAGCCCTGGGGCACCCTGGAGGGCGAGATCAAGGTCACCGAGCAGGGCGAGGTCATTTCCGACAAGTACCTCGTGCCGTCGCTGGCCCGCGAGAACCTGGAACTCACGGTCGCGGCCACGCTCCAGGCGTCCGCCCTGCACACCGCCCCCCGCCAGTCCGACGAGGCGCTGGCCCGCTGGGACGCGGCGATGGACGTCGTCTCCGATGCCGCGCACGCCGCGTACCGCAGGCTCGTCGAGGACCCGGACCTGCCGACGTACTTCCTCGCGTCGACGCCGGTGGACCAGCTCGCCGACCTGCACCTCGGCTCGCGGCCCTCCCGCCGCCCCGGCTCGGGCGTCTCCCTCGACGGACTGCGTGCCATCCCGTGGGTGTTCGGCTGGACCCAGTCCCGGCAGATCGTCCCCGGCTGGTTCGGCGTCGGCTCCGGGCTGAAGGCGCTGCGCGAGGCGGGCCTGGACACCGTCCTGGACGAGATGCACGAGCAGTGGCACTTCTTCCGGAACTTCATCTCCAACGTCGAGATGACGCTCGCGAAGACCGACCTGCGCATCGCGCGCCACTACGTCGAGACCCTCGTCCCCGCCGAGCTCCAGCACGTCTTCGCCGACATCGAGGCCGAGCACGAACTGACCGTCCGCGAGGTCCTGAAGATCACCGGCGAGGACGAACTCCTCGACGCCACCCCGGTCCTCAAGCAGACCTTCACCATCCGCGACGCCTACCTGGACCCGATCTCGTATCTCCAGGTGACGCTGCTCAAGCGCCAGCGCGACGCGGCGGCCGCGGGCGAAGAGCCCGACCCGCTGCTCTCACGCGCCCTGCTCCTCACGGTCAACGGCGTGGCCGCGGGCCTGCGCAACACCGGCTGAGCCCGCGCACACAGCGGTGCCCCCGAGCCGGCCGGCTCGGGGGCACCGCTTTTCGGTTCTACGTCAGGCCCGGCGCCGCCTGACGACGAGGTAACCGCCGGCCGCCAGCAGCGCCGCCGAGACACCCGAGAGCAGGCCGACGGGGGCGCCGTTCCCGGTCTCCGCGAGATCACCGCTGGAACCCTGCGCGGAAGCGGAAGCAGCAGGGGAGGAAGAGGCCGACGGGGAGGCCCCGGCCTCAGCGGAATCGCTGGGCTCGGCGCTGGGGGAGGCGGATTCGCCCGACCCGGGAGTGGTGGAGGGCGACGCGGTGGGCGTGGCCGTACCGCCGCCGCCTTCCTCGTCCGCGCAGTCCGTCCAGAACACCTTGTGCTTGGCGGCGCCGTTCTCGCCCTCGAAGTTCCAGAACAGCTTGTAGTGCCCGTCGGGCAGTGACAGGTCGTCCGTGCGGCCGTGGCCGTCGGTGTCCAGCGTGATCTCGCCGGACTTCACGGTCTCGCCCTTGACGTCGGCCGTCGGGGCCCAGGCCTCGATGTGCCAGTCGACCTCCTGGACGGCGTCGAAGCCGAAGGCGTCGAGGTAGAAGGTGCAGACGTGCGGCTCGTTCTTACGGAGCTCTTCGCCCGTGGTGGCGTCGTGGATCTTCACGGTTCCGTTGTCACCGGGAGCGGTGGCGTGGGCGACCGGAGCGACCAGAAAGGCCGCCGAGGCGAGGGCGCACACGGCGCCGACGCGGGAGAGGGTACGCATGGGGCAGTAATCCATCTTCGAGAGTGGAACGGGAAGATGTGGAGGGGGCGGCTCAGCTTCCAACCGTGACTGACCTCTGGTCAATCACGAACAGAGAACACTCATGTTCTCCACAGAAGCGGGAAGCGGCGAAAGCGGTCAGATGGATACGAAAGCCGCCGTGAGCAGTGCGATCCCCGACCCCGCCAGCACCCACGCGAACCGCGTCCTGCGCAGCCCGCCCGCCACGACCACCGACGCGAGCAGCAGCGCCCCGCCCATCGGCACCCAGGAATACAGCACCCCGGCCGGTCCGGACCGCACGACATCGGCGGTGCCGGGCTTCACCACCACCGTGTACGTCTGCCCCTTGCGCACGGCCACCGTCTTCTCGATGACGACCCGGCCCCGCGCCTGCGACCCGTGCGACAACGGCGTGTACGGACCGCTGCACATGTCCTGCGCACACCGCGCCACCTCGATCGTGCCGCGCTCCCGCCCCTTGGTCAGCATCACGTACTGCGCGCTGCCCCAGGACGCCCACACCCCCGCGATCAGGATCAGCACCGCGACCACCCCCATCGACGCGAGCCGTCCGAACCGCAGCGCGGCGACCGAGGCCTGGTGGGAGGTGAGGGCTGTGGCAGGCATGGCCGGGATCATTGGCCATGGCCCCGCGCGTGGTCAACTCCGCCCCGGTCATCGGGCGGACAAGTCAGGAGTTGTACGTGCTTTGCGCCCGCTCGAGACCCTCGATCACCAGAGCCTCCACGGCGTCGGCCGCACGGTCCACGAAGTAGTCGAGTTCCTTGCGCTCGCTCGACGAGAAGTCCTTCAGCACGAAGTCCGCGACCTGCATACGGCCCGGAGGACGCCCGATCCCGAACCGCACCCGGTGGTACTCCGCCCCGAACGCCTTCGTCATCGACTTCAGCCCGTTGTGACCGTTGTCCCCGCCGCCCAGCTTCAGCCGCAGGGTGCCGTAGTCGATGTCCAGCTCGTCATGGATGGCCACGATGTTGGCGACCGGCACCTTGTAGAAGTCCTTGAGCGCGTTCACCGGGCCGCCGGACAGGTTCATGAACGACATCGGCTTCGCCAGGACCACCCGCCGGTTCCCCGGCCCCGGCGGCCCGATCCGCCCCTCGATGACCTGAGCCTGCGCCTTCCCGGCCCGCTTGAACCGGCCCCCGACCCGCTCGGCCAGCAGATCGGCCACCATGAAGCCGACGTTGTGCCGGTTGCTCGCGTACTCCGGCCCCGGATTGCCCAGCCCCACGATCAGCCAGGGCCCGTTGGCATCGGTCGTCACGTCCATGTCTCCTTGATACGCGGTCTCCGTGATACGCACCGACCGCCGCCCCCGAAGGGAGCGGCGGCCGACAGCCGGTAGTGCGGAGAGAATCAGGCCTCGGTGGCCTCGGCCTCGCCCTCCGCCGGGGCCTCCTCGGCCTGGGCGGCCAGGACCTGGAGGACGACCGCGTCCTCGTCCGTCACCAGCGTGGTGCCCTCGGGCAGCGGGATGTCCTTGGCGAGGATGGAGTCGCCGGCCTCCAGGCCCGCGATGGAGACGGTGACCGACTCCGGGATGTGCGTGGCCTCGGCCTCGACGTTCAGCGTGCTCAGCACGTGCTCGAGCAGGTAGGCGCCCGGCGCGAGCTCGCCCTCGGTGTGGACGTAGACCTCGACGTTGACCTTCTCGCCGCGCGTCACCACGAGCAGGTCGACGTGCTCCAGGAAGCCCTTGATGGCGTCACGCTGCACGGCCTTCGGGATCGCCAGCTGGGTCTTGCCCTCGATGTCCAGGGTGATCAGGACGTTCGGGGTACGCAGGGCGAGCTGAAGCTCGTGGCCCGGCAGCGTGATGTGCACCGGCTCGGCACCGTGACCGTAGACCACGGCGGGAACCTTGCTGTCACGGCGGATACGGCGGGCGGCACCCTTGCCGAACTCGGTGCGGGTCTCGGCGGCGAGCTTGACGTCGGCCATGGTCACTCCTCGTAGAACAGTCGGGGAAGGTGGTCACCCGGCCAAACAATCGGCCTGCTACGAAGAGCGCGTCGATAACGGACCGCCGACACCTGAACGAACAGGTACGGCCTCCCTCGCCGAGCAACTTCAGCAGCTTACTCGGAGAGGGAGGCCGTCACCAAAAGGATCTTCTGCAGAACCCTTACTGCTCGTCGAACAGGCTCGTCACCGAACCGTCCTCGAACACCTCACGCACCGCGCTCGCGATCGTCGGCGCGATCGACAGAACCGTCATCTTGTCCAGGTCCCGGCCCAGCTCACCCGGCGTCGGCAGGGTGTTCGTGAACACGAACTCGCTCACCCGGGAGTTCTTCAGCCGGTCCGCGGCCGGCCCGGACAGCACACCGTGGGTGGCCGTCACGATGACGTCCTCCGCACCGTGCGCGAACAGCGCGTCCGCGGCGGCGCAGATCGTGCCGCCGGTGTCGATCATGTCGTCGACCAGGACGCACACCCGGCCCTTGACCTCACCCACGACCTCGTGGACGGTCACCTGGTTCGCCACGTCCTTGTCACGCCGCTTGTGCACGATCGCCAGCGGCGCACCCAGCCGGTCGCACCAGCGGTCCGCGACCCGCACCCGGCCCGCGTCCGGGGACACGACCGTCAGCTTGTCGCGGTCGACCTTCCGGCCCACGTAGTCCGCCAGCAGCGGAAGAGCGAAGAGGTGGTCGACCGGCCCGTCGAAGAAGCCCTGGATCTGGTCCGTGTGCAGATCGACGGTGAGGAGGCGGTCCGCACCCGCCGTCTTCATCAGGTCCGCGATCAGCCGCGCCGAGATCGGTTCACGGCCACGGTGCTTCTTGTCCTGCCGCGCGTAACCGTAGAACGGCACGATGACGGTGATGGAGCGGGCCGACGCACGCTTCAGCGCGTCGATCATGATCAGCTGCTCCATGATCCACTGGTTGATCGGAGCCGTGTGGCTCTGGATCACGAAGCAGTCCGCACCGCGCGCCGACTCCTGGTAGCGGACGTAGATCTCGCCGTTCGCGAAGTCGAAGGCCTTGGTCGGGACGACCCCGACACCCAGCTGCTGGGCGACCTCCTCGGCAAGCTCGGGGTGGGCGCGGCCGGAGAAGAACATCATCTTCTTCTCGCCGGTCGTCTTGATCCCGGTCACAGCTGTCTCCTCAGAGGTGTTTCAACTGGGTGTGCAGTTATCACGGTACGACGACTTCGGCGCACCTGTTTCCGGTCAGTCCTCGCTCGCGCCCTCCCGGGAAGCCGCCTCGGCAGCCTTCGCCGCCGCGCTCCCCGGACGCTTCCGGGCCACCCAGCCCTCGATATTCCGTTGCTGGCCACGGGCCACGGCCAGCGAACCGGGCGGCACATCCTTCGTGATCACCGACCCTGCGGCGGTGTACGCGCCGTCCCCGACCGTGACAGGCGCCACAAACATGTTGTCCGAACCCGTGCGGCAATGCGACCCGACCGTCGTGTGGTGCTTGTCCTGACCGTCGTAGTTCACGAACACGCTCGCGGCACCGATGTTCGTGTACTCACCGATCGTCGCGTCACCGACATAGGAGAGATGCGGGACCTTCGTCCCCTCCCCGATGCTCGCGTTCTTCGTCTCGACGTACGTCCCGATCTTGCCCTTCGCCCCCAGCCGGGTGCCGGGGCGGAGATAGGCGAACGGTCCCACGCTCGCGTGGTCGCCGATGTGGGCGCCGTCGGCGACGGTGTTGTCGACGCGTGCCCCCGCTCCGACCTGCGTGTCCGTGAGCCGGCTGTGGGGACCCACCTCGGCGCCCTCGCCGAGGTGCGTGGAGCCGTGCAGCTGCGTGCCCGGGTGGACGACGGAGTCCTGGCCGAAGGTGACGCCGACGTCGACCCAGGTGGAGGCCGGGTCGATGACGGTGACGCCGGAGAGCATGGCACGGGTCAGCAGCCGGTCGTTGAGGATCCGCCGCGCCTCGGAGAGCTGCACGCGGTTGTTGATCCCGGCGATCTCACGGTGATCGACGGCGACGGAAGCGCCGACGCGGTGCCCGGCCTCGCGGAGAATCCCGAGAACGTCGGTGAGGTACTCCTCACCCTGGGAGTTGTCGGTCCGCACCTTGCCCAGCGCGTCGGCGAGGAGCTGCCCGTCGAAGGCGAAGACGCCCGAGTTGATCTCGCGGATGGCCCGCTGCGCCTCGGAGGCGTCCTTGTGCTCGACGATCCCGGTCACCGCACCGGACGCCGGGTCCCGCACGATCCGCCCGTACCCGGTCGCGTCCGGCACCTCGGCGGTCAGCACGGTGACCGCGTTCCCGTCCGTGGAGTGCGTGGCGGCAAGGGCGTTGAGGGTCTCGCCGGTCAGCAGAGGGGTGTCCCCGCACACGACGACGACGGTCCCGTCGACACGGCCGCCGAGCTCCTCCAGCGCCATCCGTACGGCGTGCCCGGTGCCGTTCTGCTGCGCCTGCACGGCCGTTCGGACGTCGGCGTCGGTGCCGGCGAGGTGAGCGGTGACCTGCTCCCGGGCGTGCCCCACGACCACGACGAGGTTCTCGGGGTCCAACTCGCGGGCGGCGGCGAGCACATGCCCGACCAGGCTGCGGCCACAGATCTCGTGCAGGACCTTGGGTGTGGCCGACTTCATACGGGTGCCCTCACCCGCTGCGAGAACGACGACGGCTGCCGGGCGAATGGCGCTCACGGGATGCCCTTCGGCTGTGGAGGGGGTGGGGTGACACCCGCAGGATACCGGGGCGTTTCCTGGGGGACATGAGAGTGGGCCCTGACAATGCTGTCAGGGCCCGACCAGGGTGCGGCTCCCCCGCCAGGACTCGAACCCGGACAGATGGCACCAAAAGCCACAGTGCTGCCAATTACACCACGGGGGAACAATGTCGACTAAACCGGACATTTAGTCAGGCTGCCGAGTGGCGGCTCCTACTATGCCGTACCAGGTGCCCTCCATGCGACGGTACAGATCGGCGCTCTGCCGGACGTAAATCACGAGACAGCCGTGATAGGCGTCTCCGGTGTTCTTGCGAACCGTCCGGGGGTTGTGCCGTTTCAGGGTTGCTCTGCTGAATGCTGACGTGTCGAGTTCCTGGGAGTGCAACGGGAAGAGCTCGCGGTCAGCCCCGGCGTTCATGCGCGCGCTGTTCTTCCGGTGCACTTGGGCTCCGGGGTCGGCAGATCCCGCACCCAAAGCGACACCGAACTCTTCGAGCACCCCAACTCCGCCTGGATCTGGCCGTACGTCCAGCCCGGCGTCCGTAGTTCTCGCGCCCTCTTGTGCAGGTCGTCCTTCGCTCGCGGCCGCTTCGTCCATTCCATACGCATACCGTCCAGCCGGAATCCGATCTTCCGGCCTCGAACGGTGAGCGATTCAGCAGTTCGAGGGATATCGGGCGGTTTCGTGGTCGATCGGTCACTCAAGGTGGTGTAGGCCAGTCGTCGAAATGCACCGGAAAACCTCCCACCGCCGAACGTAGGCTGGAGGCATGACCACGACGGGGGAAGACACCACCGCGGCTCAGACGGGGCCCTGGTGGTGGGCACGGTGGCGTAGTGCGGTACTGGATGCAGGCCTGGCGTCGGCGTCCGCGGTGGAGTGTGCGTTCGAGGGGATCCGGTTCGCGGAGGACGCCGGGATCCCGATGGCCGCGGGGATCGTGTTCGGCGTGCTGGCGGGGTCGGTGCTGGTCGTCCGGCGCAAGTGGCCGATCGCCGTGGTGCTCGTCTCGATCGCCATCACGCCCGCCCAGATGGGCTACCTGATGGGCATCGTCGGCCTGTACACGCTCGCCGCGTCCGAGCTGCCGCGCCGGATCATCGGCTCGCTGGCGGGGATGTCGCTGGTCGGGATGCTGATCGTGATGTTCGTGCGGGTACGCCAGGACATGGCGCACGGCGAACTGGACCTGGGGGACTGGTTCGTCCCCTTCGCGTCGATCACCACGGCCATCGGGATGACCGCGCCGCCGCTGCTGCTCGGGCTGTACGTGGGCGCTCGGCGCCGGCTCATGGAGAGCCTGCGGGAGCGGGCCGACGATCTGGAGCGGGAGCTTCAGTTGCTCGCCGAGCGGGCCGAGGAGCGGGCCGAGTGGGCGCGCAACGAGGAGCGGACCCGTATCGCCCGCGAGATGCATGACGTCGTGGCGCATCGGGTGAGCCTGATGGTGGTGCACGCGGCCGCGCTGCAGGCCGTCGCCCGGAAGGATCCCGAGAAGGCCGTCAAGAACGCCGCGCTGGTGGGGGACATGGGACGGCAGGCGCTCACCGAGCTGCGGGAGATGCTCGGGGTGCTGCGCAGCGGGGACGGTTTCGGGCGGCAGGAGCGTGCCTCGGTGCCACTCGTCGCGGTGGGGGTGGCGGCGGCCGTGGCGGCCTCGCGGGCCGTGGAGGAGGCCGACGGCCCCTGTCTGGACGATCTGGAGACGTTGATCGGGCAGTCGGCCGCGGCGGGGATGGCCGTGGATCTGTCGGTCGAGGGTGACGTGCGGTCGTATGCCGCGCAGATCGAGCAGACGGCGTTCCGGGTGGTGCAGGAGGCGTTGACCAACGTCCACAAGCACGCGGCGGGCGCGAAGACGCACGTACGGCTGGCGCACCGGGCGTCGGAGATCGCGATGCAGGTGGAGAACGAACCGCCGCCGGAGGTGCCGTCGCTCGCGTCAGCGCGGCTGCCGTCGGGGGGCAACGGCCTGGTGGGGATGAAGGAGCGGGTCTCCGCGCTGGGCGGGGTGTTCGTGTCGGGGCCGACGGAGGCGGGGGGTTTCCGGGTGTCGGCGGTGATTCCGGCGGCGTGACCGGCGTGGGGATGTAGCGACGTTCTGACGTGGGGCCGCCTCCGGGCCCTGGGGCTCAGCCCGCGATGAGCCGGGTGGGTTCGCTGCCCGAGAGGAGACCGGCGAGGGCCTGGTCGATGTCGGGGCCGAGGTACCAGTCGCCGGTGTGGTCCAGGACGTAGACGCGGCCCTCGGTGTCGATGCACAGGATGGCCTGGGAGTCGGTCTCGGCGCCGAGCGGGCAGACCTCGGTGTCGAGGGCGCGGCCGAGGTCGGCGAGGGTGCGGGCCATGTGGAGACCGTGCAGCGGGTCGAGGTGGAGGTGGGCGGGGGCGACCTGGCGGCCGGGGCCGGTGGGGGTCAGATGCAGTCCGCCGAACTCGGCCCAGGCCTCGACCGCGGCCGGGAACACGGCGTGCCGGTGTCCGGCCGGTGAGGTGTGTTCGCGCAGGGCGTCGGCCCAGATCTCGGCCTGCTTTATGTCCCAGCGGCCGGGCTGCCAGCCGGCGGCGCGCAGAACGGCGTCGACGGGGCCGGGGAAACGGGTGGTGCCGGTGCGGTCGGGGTGCATCTGCCCTTCGCGTTCGTCGAGGTCATGGGTGGGCGCCGTGGTGTACGGCGGCGCCGTCGTACGGGTGGTACGGGTCGTACGGGTGGGGGGTGTCAGCCGCCGTTCGTCGTCGGGTCGACGATGCGTACGCCGAAGTGGGCGCTCAGAGCGGTGCAGGCGCGGCAGGGGGCGGCGAAGCTGCCGTGCAGCGGGTCGCCGTCCTCGCGGATGCGGCGGGCGGTGAGTTTGGCCTGCTTGAGAGCGCGGCGGGCCTCGCCGTTGGTCATCGGTTTGCGGCCGGCGCGCTTGCTGCGGGCGGCGTCGGCGGCGGCGATGTGCCGCGATATGAGCATGGTCTCGGCGCAGCGGCCGGTGAAGCGGTCGCGCCGGTCGCTGCCGAGGGTGTCGAGGAAGTCCTGGACGAGCGGGTGCAGCGGCGGGGCCTGGTCGCCGCGGGCCGCGGTGGAGGTGAGGGTGGCGCCGCGGACGGAGAGGGCGGCGGCGACCGTGGGCAGTATGCCGTCGCGGCGGTGGCGGAGAGCGGGCGCGTGGGGTCTCTCGGCGCTGCTCCAGCCGATGCGGGGATCGCCGTTGAGGCCGGTGTGCGGGCTGCCGTTCGCGCCG
Organism: Streptomyces doebereineriae; assembly: GCF_031845645.1. Lineage (NCBI taxonomy): Bacteria > Bacillati > Actinomycetota > Actinomycetes > Kitasatosporales > Streptomycetaceae > Streptomyces > Streptomyces doebereineriae. The sequence continues at coordinate 46,948 of NZ_JAVREZ010000035.1, read as the reverse complement.
GTCGTCGTGCCCGTGTGCGGTCCTGTGTGCGGTCCCGTCTGCGTCGTGTTCATGATCGTCATCCCCTCCCGAGCATCCCCCCGGAGGTCACAGACTGCCAAACGGCGGGGCTGGTGCGGAAGCTGGGGCGGTGCGACACGCCCGGTTCGGGCGGGCTGTCACAGCGGGGTGACGGCTGGTCACGGAAGCGGAGGGGGGCTGACCGGTGCCCGGTGACCGGTGTCCTCGTACCGCATAGGCTGTCGGCACCGCGATCCAAGTGGTCGCCGCGATGCGCGCGGTTGACGCATGGAGACGGACGAGACAGTCGATACGGCGCGTGACGGCCCTGCTTTGCCGAAGGGGTCGCCGCGGGCCGTACCAGAGCGCCGCAGGGGGCTTTCGCCATGACGACAGGTCGGCTCGGGCAACAAGCCGCGCCGCCGAACGCGGCCTATGCCGGGCAGGTCGTGCATTTCCCGGATCCGGTCCGGGCCACGCGTCATCCCAGAGGGGTGCGGGTGGACGAGCATGGCTACCCCGACTTCTCGCCCTACGCGCGTGCCGCCGCCGAGATCGCCGATCCGCCGGAGGGTTTCGGGGTCGACGAACTGCGGCTGACGGACTACGTGTCGGCGAACGCGGCACTGTCGGCGACCGGTCACGAGCTGTGGGACACGGTGCCGGCGGTGGCGACGCCGCACGGCTGGACGTGGCATCACGTGGTGGGGTCGCGGAGGCTCGAGCTGATCCCGGTCGAGGTGAAGGCACTGCTGCGGCACCACGGCGGGATCGCGACGACCCGTGTCGACCAGAACAAGCGGGGGACGCGGCCGCTGCAGGAGACGCGTCCGGCGCATTTCGGGCTGCCGAAGTCGTCGGTGGCGGTGACGGAGTCGCAGGTGCAGGGGGTCGAGGAGGATCTCGGGTACCGGCTGCCGGGCGCGTACCGGTCGTTTTTGAAGGCGGCGGGCGGGTCGGCGCCGGTGGGGGCCGCGCTGGACGCGGAGCTGGGACTCCTGGTCGACCAGCCGTTCTTCACGGTGCGGGACGAGGCGGCGGTCAACGACCTCGTGTACGTCAACAAGTGCCTGCGCGACCACCTGACGAAGGACTACCTCGGTGTCGGCTTCGTCCAGGGCGGTCTGCTGGCCGTGAAGGTGAAGGGCGAGGGGGCCGGATCGGTCTGGTTCTGCGCCTACGACGACGCGCGGGACGTCGATCCCTCGGTGCCGCCGGCGGAGCGCGTGCAGCGGCTGCTGCTGCCCTGCGGTGCGGACTTCGATGTGTTCCTGTCCCGGCTGGCCGGTAATCCGCCGGAGTTGGAGACGGTGGCGAACCTGATGGTGGACGGCGGTTTCGCGCGGTCCGTTCCGGTGTCCTCGGTGGGGGAGTGAACTGACCGATGGTGACGTTCGCGCAGGCGCAGGAGCGCGCGGAAGAGTGGATCAACGGGGATGTGCCGTCGTATCAGCATCGTGAGGTGCGGGTGCGGGAGTTCGACCTCGGGTTCGTGGTGTGGGCCGAGGACCGTGCGGAGGGACCGCGTTCGGACGGCGGTGCGCAGCGGCTGGTGATCGCCCGGGACAGCGGGGAGGCCACGCTGTGGCCCTCGTTGCCGGTGGGCGAGGTGATCCGCCGGTACGAGGAGACGTACGGCCGGGAGGACGGGGTCGAGGACGCGGGGGGCGCGCCCGCGGCGTCCCGGGTCGATCTGAACCAGACGTCGTTTCTTCTGACGCCGCCGGAGTGGTTGCAGGACGCGGCGGACAAGCTGGGGATCGGCGGTGACGGGGCGGGGGTTTCCTCCGGGGCTCGGGACGGTGGGCCTGATGGAGCGGGGGCCGGGTCGAGTGCTGGTTCTGGCGCTGGTTCGGGTGCCGCGCCGGGGGTGCCCGCCGGGGCGCGGCCGTGGACCGGGACCGACACCAACGGGGGTGAGGACCTCTCCGTGGCGTTGCCGGAGACGGTGTTCTCGGCGCCGGTGAGCGGTGGCGGTGGTAGCGGTACGGAGGAGGGGGCTTCGTCGGCCTTGGAGGGCTCGGAGGTCGTGGAGGTCTCGGAGGGGGTGGACGTCCAGGAGGTCTCGGAGATCTCGGATGTCTCGGACTCCAGGACTGCGCGGATTTCGGGGGGTGCGCGGGGGGTTGCGCCGTCGGGGGCGTCTTCGTACGGCTATCCGCAGGGAGCCGGTGCTGCGGGTGAGGGTGAGGGTGGACCGGGGCCTGGTGTCACGCCTCCGTCTCCGGCTGCGCCTGGTCCGTCTTCGTACGGCTATCCGCAGGCTGCGGGTGCTTCGGGTGCGGGTGCTCCTCCGCCTCCGCCGGGGGCGTCCTCGTACGGGTATCCGCAGGCGCCCGGTGGTGCTGGGGCGCCTCAGCCGCCGGGTGTGCCTGGCGCTCCCGGTGCTCCGGGGCCCGCGCCGAGTGCCGGGGACATCGCCGATGTGGCCACCAGCAAGTTGGCGCCTCCCTCGCGTGGGGCGCAGGCCGGGGGGCCGACCCCGCCGCCTCCGCCGGGGCCTCCCGGGGTGCCCGGTGCGCAGCCGGGGGGCGGGTATGTGCCCACCCAGTTCGTGTCGGCGCCGGGTGTTGAGGGGCCTTCGGGATCGGGAGCACCGCAGCCTCCGGGCGCACCGTCCGCGCCTGGTGGTGCGCCGACTCCGCCTCCACCTGGGGCTCCGGGAATGCCGAATTCGTCCGGCGGACCGGGGTACCCGGGTGTACCGGGTGGATCTGGTGCTCCGCAGCCGCTTGGAGCTCCGGGTGCGCCGAGTGCTCCCAGCGCGCCGCAGCCTCCTGGTGCCCCCGGTGTTCCGCGGGCTGCGCCTGGGGCTGTGCATCACGCGGAAACAATGTTGTCCTCGCCCCCGGCGGGTGGCCCCGGCATGCCTCCGCCGCCGCAAGCTCCCGGCTCTCCCGGCGCCCCCAGAACCCCGGGTTCCTTCAGCGCCCCAGGGGCCCCCGGTGTCCCTGCGGCGACTCCGGGCGCTCCGCAGCCGATGCCGCCCGGCACGATGCCGCCCCCGCCTCCGGGTGCCGTACCGTCCCCGGGCCCGGTGCCTCCGCCCGGACAGCCCGCGCCCGGACAGCCCCCGTCCGGCCAGCCGATGTCGGGACAGTCCGCGCCGGGTCAATCCGCACCGAAACAGCCCGTGCCGGGGCAGTCTCTCTCCGGGCAGCCGATGCCAGGACCGTCCGCGCCGGGTCAACCCGCACCGGGACAGCCCGTGTCGGGGCAGTCTCTGTCCGGGCAACCGTTGGCGGGTCACCCCGCACCGGGACAGCCTGCGCCGGGGCAGGGTCTGTCCGGGCAGCCGATGTCGGGACAGTCCGTGCCGGGACAGCCCGCCCCGGCCCAGTCCTCGCCCGGCCAGCCCGTGCCCGGTCAGCCCCCGGCCTACGGCTACCCCCAGCAGGCGCAGCCCACCGTCGGGCCCGGGTATCAGGCCGTCCTTCGCTACCGTGCGCAGGACGGGTCGGAGCAGCAGTTGATCCGGCGGTCGGCGCCGGGGACGCCGCACCCCGAGTGGCAGATCTTCCACGAGTTGCGTGGCATGAACGTGCCCCCGGACCAAGTGCTGGAGCTGCACACCGAGTTGGAGTCGTGCGAGCTGCCGGGGGCGTACTGCGCGCGGATGATCCGGGAGCAGTGGCCGCAGGCGCGGATCGCGAGCATCGCGCCGTACGGCACGGATCACGCAAGCCGGCAGCAGGGCATGCAGCAACTGCTGGCGCACCAGGGCGAGTTGCACCAGGTGGCGGACGGTCCGGCCCGCCCGGCGCCGGTGCGCGCGCCGTTGCCTCCCGTCCAGGCCGCGCCGCCGATCCCGCCGGAGGGCGTGGCGCAGGAGCTGGCGGGGGCTTTCGGCCCCGGCATCTTCCGGTTCGAGCAGGCCGCGGTGTCCCGCCAGGGCGTACCGCCGGTCGTCGCGCACTCGCTGGTCGTGGCCGGGTTGCCGTTGGACATGGGCCCGTTCTTCTGGGCGCAGGCCCAGCCGGGGCGTCCGGTGCCGACGCTGGCCGAGCTGGCGGCCGAGCGCGGGGTGCAGCCGGCCTCCGACGCGGGCTCGTACCTCGTCATGGGCAGCGACTTCGGCAAGGCGATCTGCGTGCAGTACGGGACGGCGAACATCGTCGCCGTACCCGTAGAGGCGGGCCCCGGCGGTGCCCCCGTACCGCCGCAGTTCGTGAACACGGGCCTGCCCGAGTTCCAGCGCTGCCTGGCGCTGCTCGGCCGGATGTGGCGGCTTCGCTTCGGTCTGAACCAGGAGCAGGCGGGTCGTTGGACCGTCGACTTCCAGGCCCAGCTGGCCTCGCTCGATCCGGCGGCGCTGGGTTCGCCGGAGAGCTGGTGGTCGGTGCTGCTGGAGCAGATGTGGGACGGGCTGCTGTGACGCCCCGCCGCTGATCCGCACGTGTGCGTGGAGGGCCGGGCCGGTCGTGTGACCGGGCCCGGCCTTTCGCATGTGTGCGATGGACGACCGTCATGACCGGGGCCTATCGGGACCTGTACGCGGAGTGTCGCGTTATGAACATTTCTGTCCGATACATCAGGATGTGCGCGAAATCACCATTTCGTGTCTGTTCGTGTTGTTTCGGCGGAGAGGGGTTCCAGGATGAGCAGCGCATGGGTGTCGCCGCAGGGGTTCGTGGCCGTACGAGGGCGCGGCTACCGTCCCGAACAGGTCGACGCGTACGCCGCCGCCCTGTCCCGGGACCGTGACGCCGCCTGGGAACGGGCCGCCCGGCTCACCGTGCTCGCCCGAGAGATGGACGAGGAGGTGGTGCGCCTGCGGGAGGTCGTGGCGGGGCTGGCCCCGCAGGCGTACGAGGCGCTCGGCGAGGGTGCGCGGCGGCTCTTCGAACTGGGGCAGGAGGAGGCCGCGGACGTCCGGGAGAGGGCGCGGCAGGAGGCGCAGCGCCTCGCGGATGAGGCTCAGGCGCACGCCGACGGCGTACGGGATGCCGCGCAGGCGCATGCCGACACCGTGCTTTCCGAGGCCGATGAACGCGCCCGTCAGCGGCTGCTCGCCGCGCGTGCCGAGGCCGACGAGATCCGTGTCGCCGCCCGGCGTGAGGTGAAAGCAGGGCGCGGGGAGGCGCTCGCCGTTTTGCGCGACGTACGCCAGCGCACCATCGGGATGCTCGCCGAGCAGACCAAGGAGCACGCGGAGCGATGGGCCGAGGTGGAGCAGGCCGAGGAGAAACGGGCGGCCGAGGCGGACGCGAGGGGCGCCGAACGGGTGGCACGGGCGGAGGCGGTTCTGGCGGACGCCAAGCGGGAGTTCGCGGCAGCGGAGGCCTCGGTGGGACGGTACGAGGAGGACGCACGCGCGCGTGCGGCGGAAATCCTTGCGGAGGCCCTGGTCCAGGAGGAGCGCATCGCCGGGGAGACGGAGCGGCTGCTGCGGAAGCACGCCGAGCACCGGGACGAGGTACAGGCACAGATGGACCACGTACGCAGCAGCCTGACGGCACTCACGGGGACAGCGGCGACGGAGTGACAGCCGGGGCGGCAAGGGCAGCCGGGGCAGCGGCGCAGTGCTGGCGCCGGCCACCCGCACCCGGCAGACGCCCCCGGCTACCCCCACCCAACAGACGACCCCCGGCTCACCCCCTCCGCACGGCCCCCGCCAAGATCCACCCCTCCACCGCCTCGTACTGCCGCCGCTGCTCCTCCGCCTTCCGCCGCCCCGAAATCACCGTCCCCAGCCACCCGAACAAGAACCCCGCCGGAATGGACACCAGCCCAGTCGTCGTGAACGGCAGCCAGTTGAAGTCGGCTTCGGGAAACGCGGACACAGGCGACCCCGACACGAGATTCGTGCCCGGCATCAGCAGGAGCACTGTCAGCGTGCCGCCGATCAACGTGCACAGCAGTCCCGTTCGCGTGTAACGCCGCCAGAACAGGCTGTACACGAGCGCCGGCGCCAGCGCGGACGCGCCGACGCAGAAGGACAGGATCACCAGCGGCTGCAGACTGCGGTGCTGGATCAGCGTCGCGAGGAAGATCGTGGGGACGCCGACCGCCAGCGCGGACACCCGGGCCAGCAGAATCTCGCGGTGCGCCGGCATCGACCGTGCCCGCGCCGCGAACACGTCATGCGCAAGGGAGTTGGCGCAGGCGAGGATCATGCCGGCGACGGAGGCGAGGAGGGTGAGGAAGAGCGCCGTGGTGACCGTGGTGAAGAGAAACGTCTCTCCGGTCGACACGTCGGGCCCGAACACCGCCCGGGAACCCAGCAGATACGCCGTGTTGCCCTGCGGATCCGCCTCCGCGATCACCGTTCGCCCGATCATCGCCGTCGCCCCGACCCCGACGACCGTGATGACCAGGACGAACACGGCCACCGACGACACCGCCCAGGACATCGAACGGCGCACCTGACGTGCGCTGGACGCGGTGTACATGCGCATGGTGACGTGCGGCAGACAGGCCCCGCCGATGACGACCGCGAGTTGCGAGATGATCATGTCGAGGCGCGGGTACGGCCCGCCCGCGAACTCCAGGCCGGAGCGCAGGTAGTCCGGCCCCACCCCGCTCTGCCGGGCCGCCGTGTCGAACAGCGCCGCGGGGTTCCAGTCGAACCGGTTCATGACCAGCACGGCGACCACGGCGCCGGATCCGAGGAGCATGACGATCTTCAGGATCTGGATGAGGGCCGTGCCCTTCATACCGCCGATGGCCGCGTAGCTGATCATCAGGATGCCCAGGCCGATGATGAAGCCCGTCTTCAGGGAGTCGCCGGAGAAACCGAGGATGAACGCCAGCAGTTGGCCGGTGCCGGCGAGCTGTACCAGCATCAGCGGCATCAGCGCGGCGAGGGTGACCAGGCATGCGGCGATGCGTACCGCACGGCCCGGCATCCGGCGCGCGAGCGCGTCGCCCATGGTGAACCGGCCCGCGTTGCGCAGGGGTTCGGCCAGCAGGAACATCAGCAGCATCAGCGACAGGACCGTGCTCAGCGCGAGGACGATGCCGTCGTAGCCGTAGAGCGCGATGACCCCTCCGGTGCCGAGGACGGTCGCGGCGGAGATGTAGTCGCCCGCGATGGCGAGGCCGTTGCGCATGGCGGACAGGGAGCTGTAGCCGGTGTAGAACTCGTCGAGGTCGTCGCGGTCCGGGCCGGTCATCACGCACAGCAGGAGGGTGATGGTGGCGACGGCGGAGAACGCCACCAGGCTCATCGCCTGCGCGGAGTCGCTGAAGCCGGTCATCGGGCGTCCGCCCCTCGCCTGGCGTCCACCTCGGACTGCTTGCGGATGCGGTCTGCGAGCGGGTCGACGTAGCGGCGCGCGGTGTGCTCGTACACGGCGATCGCCACCCAGGTGACGGGCAGTTGCAGCAGGGCGAGGAGCAGGCCGGTGGGCAGTCCGTCGGTGACGCTGCTCGCCATGAAGGACGGCGCGTACGCGGACAGCACCAGGAAGAGCGTGAAGTACCCGAGGGCGGTGAGCGTGGCGGTGCGCCGCTGCCAGCGGTAGGCGCTGCGCAGGATCCGCAGGTCGCTGTGGTGGCCGAGCGGAGAGCGGTGGCGCGGGTGCCGGGTGGCCGGTTCGGGCGGCGCGGGGGGTGGCTGCCAGGGGTAGGTGGAATACGGCTGTGACGGGTCGTAAGACACCCGGTGCTCCTTGCGAGGCTCGGGTCCGACGCGGCGGACCGCAGGGAGTTGGGGGGTGGACAGGGGAGCGGAGCCCCGCACGTTACTCGCCGGTTCGGAGTTGTACAGCCCTTTCGGCAAACTGATCGGTCGGTATGCGCTTACTTCTCTGACCTGCGGTGTTACCCCCGTTAACTCAGACTTTTGGCCTTCATCGGAGCGTGTGCGGACACTTACGCGGGGTGTCTGGAGGAAACTCCGCAGAGCCCGTTCCCCACCTCCCCTTACACTCCGGCACATGGGGGCCGAACAACTTGTCGAGCCGGTCTTCGGCGTGGTCGTGAGTCTTCTGCTGGGGATGTTCGGCGTGGGGGAGGCTGTCGACGCCTGCCGCAAGTTCAGGCTCCGGAGCCGGGGGCGGTGGATCGAGGCGCGGCTGCTGCGGGTGCGTGAGGACGACGACGGCGAGGGCGGGGCGCGCTTCTATCCCGTCGTGTCCTTCACTCCGCCCGGCGGTGACGAGATCGTCGTCGAGTCGCCTCACTACAAGACGTATCCGCCCGGGCTGGGGTCCTTCCCGAAAGGCAAGGTCGACGTGCTCTACGACCCGCTCAAGCCCGAACGGATCGAGGTCCGCGGCTTCCGCGGTGACGGTCCCTGCAAGACGGCGATCACCGCGCTCCTGCTGTTCGGTGGCGCCGCACTCTTCCTCGGCCAGATGGTCTTCTGACCGGGTTTCTCCTTGGCGTGGCTGCCCTGCCGGCCCCCGCTCACTGCTCCTCGATCACCGGAAACCGCCGCGGCGCCAGCACCAGCAGCACCACGAACGCCAGGGCCGCCGCGCACCCCGCCCCCACGTACACCGTGTGCACCGCGTCCGCGATGGCCGCGCGGGTCGTCTCCGGGGCCGTGCCGGCGTCCAACGCGCGCGTGACGGAGTCGAGATCGCTCGCGCCGCCCAGGCGGGCGGCCAGGACGCCGTTGGCCACCGCGCCGAAGACCGCCGCGCCCACCGTCTGGCCGGTCTGGCGGCAGAAGAGGACCGACGCCGTGGTCGTGCCGCGTTCCGCCCAGCCGACCGTCGACTGGACGCCGACGATCAGGGGGAGTTGGAACAGGCCCAGCGCGGCGCCCAGGAGCAGCATCAGCAGGGTGGGCTGCCAGGCCGCGCCCGGGTAGGGGAGGAAGGGGAAGGCGAACAGGATCAGGGCCGCCGTACCGATGCCGAGCATCGCCGTGTTGCGGAAGCCGATGCGCCGGTACACGTGCTGGCTCAGGGCCGCCGACACCGGCCAGCTCAACGTCCATACCGACAGCACGAATCCGGCGGCGACCGGGGTGAGACCGAGCACCGATTGGGCGTACGTCGGCAGGAAGACCGTAGGGGCGACCATGAGGAGTCCCAGGGCGCCCAGTGCCAGGTTCACCGCGGCGATCGTGCGGCGGCGCCACACCCAGCCGGGGATGATCGGCTCCGCCGCCCGGCGTTCGATCAGGACCACGGCGGCCACCAGGGCAAGTCCCGTGCCGAACAGGCCCAGTGACGGCCACGACAGCCACGCCCAGGCCACCCCGCCCTGCACGAGCGCCGTCAGCAGCACGCCCCCGCACGCGAACACCGCCAGCGCGCCCACCCAGTCGACACGCGCGCGCGTGGAGGTCTTCTCGGCGCGCCGCGGCTCGTGCAGGTGACGGACGATCAGCCACAGCGCCACCGCGCCGATCGGCAGATTGACCAGGAAGATCCACCGCCAGTCCGCGTACGCGGCGAGCACCCCGCCGATGCCCGGTCCCGCGACCGCCGCCACCGCCCACACCGTGGACAGCTTGGCCTGGATCTTCGGGCGCTCCTCGAGCGGATACAGATCGGCGGCGAGCGTCTGGACCGTGCCCTGCAGCGCGCCGCCGCCCAGCCCCTGGACGATCCGGAACGCGATCAGCGCCCCCATGTTCCACGCCACCGCGCACAGCAGCGAGCCGAGCAGGAACACCACCGAGCCCGCGACCAGCACCGGCTTGCGCCCGAAGGTGTCGGAGAGCTTGCCGTAGACCGGCAGCGTCACCGTCACGGCCAGCAGATAGCCGGAGAACAGCCAGGAGAAGACCGAGAAACCGCCCAGGTCGCCCACGATCTGCGGGACCGCCGTGGAGACGATGGTGGCGTCCAGGGCCGCAAGGGCCATCGCCAGCATCAGGGCCGCTACGACAGCCCCGCGCCGGTTCGTGGAGACGTGCCGCGCGGGCTCCCGTATCGCCGGCTTGGTGTCGTCCACGCGGATTCCTTCCCCCTGCATCTATCTGCCGGCGACCACTCTCCCACTTGAACCTCACGCGACGGCAGGGCGCAGCCTCACTGCGGCGGAGGGTGGAGCCGTACTCCTGGATCGCCTCCACCTGGCGGTGGACTGCCCCTAGGGGTACCTCCGTACTACGGCTCAGGGAGGGTTCGTACCGGCGGAGGAGGAGAAGGGCCATGGTCCGTCCTTAACCTGGCTTTACGCCGCTGGGGAGCGGTGGGGGAGGGGACGACCGGATCGGCGGGGGTGGGGTTTTCCCCCGTAGAAGAGGGTGCTGAGCACCAGCGCGCCGGACCGTCTCGCGGCACCAGACTGAACGCCGTACCCAAGCAACGAACCGATCGCCCTACTGATCGGCTGTTGATTAGCTGACCGACATAGGAGACATACCGTGACATCGGCTGTAACCATCACCAGGCACGGGGGCACTGGAGGGCGTACGGCCGTTGCCGCGCGGGCGCGGCAGGTCGTCAAGGCGTACGGGTCCGGTGAGACCCGTGTCGTCGCCCTCGACCATGTCGACGTGGACATCGCTCGCGGACAGTTCACCGCGATCATGGGCCCCTCGGGGTCCGGCAAGTCCACCCTCATGCACTGCCTCGCCGGTCTCGACACCGTGACGAGCGGTCAGATCTACCTGGACGACACCGAGATCACCGGCCTGAAGGACAAGAAGCTCACACAGCTGCGCCGGGACCGGGTCGGATTCATCTTCCAGGCGTTCAACCTGCTGCCGACGCTCAATGCGCTCGAGAACATCACGCTGCCCATGGACATCGCCGGGCGCAAGCCCGACAAGCAGTGGCTCGCGCGCGTGGTGGACACCGTGGGACTTTCCGACCGACTCAGGCACCGGCCCACCCAGCTCTCCGGCGGACAGCAGCAGCGTGTCGCCGTGGCCCGCGCCCTGGCCGCGCGTCCCGAGATCATCTTCGGTGACGAGCCGACCGGAAACCTCGACTCGCGCGCCGGTGCCGAGGTACTGGGCTTCCTGCGCCGTTCCGTCGACGAGCTCGGGCAGACCATCGTGATGGTCACGCACGACCCGGTGGCCGCCTCGTACGCGGACCGTGTGCTGTACCTCGCCGACGGCCGGATCGTCGACGAGATGCACAAGCCCACCGCGGAGGCCGTCCTGGACCGCATGAAGGACTTCGACGCCCGGGGGCGTACGTCATGACCGTCATGAAGACCTCCATGCGCAACTTCTTCGCGCACAAGGGACGCATGGCCCTGTCGGCCGTGGCGGTCCTGCTGTCGGTCGCCTTCGTCTGCGGGACGCTGGTGTTCACCGACACGATGAACACCACCTTCGACAAGCTCTTCGCGGCCACGTCCTCGGATGTGACGGTGAGCGCCAAGGGCGCCTCCGACAGCGGCGAGACGACCTCGGACAACGGCAAGCCGCCGGTCATGCCGGCCTCCGTGCTCGGCAAGGTGCGCGAGGCGCAGGGCGTGAAGACGGCGGAGGGGACCGTCTTCTCGACCTCGGTGACCGTCGTGGACGCCGACAAGGACAGCCTCTCGCCGTCCGGCGGCGGCCCGACCATCGTCGGCAACTGGAACCGCAACGAAGCCCGCACCATGAAGATCACCTCCGGTGCGGCGCCGAAGAACTCCGGCCAGATCATGGTCGACAAGGACACCGTCGACAAGCACCACCTGAAGCTCGGTGAAGAGATCGGCGTCATCAGCGCGGTCGGCACGCACACCGCGAAGATCTCCGGCGTCGCCGAGTTCCAGGTCACCAACCCCGGTGCCGCGATCTTCTACATGGACACGAAGACGGCCCAGGAGACCCTGGTCGGCGAGACGGGCGTGTACACCAACGTCAACGTCACGGCCGCTTCCGGGGTCACCGACGCACAGCTCAAGACGAACGTCGCGGCCGAACTCGGCGGCGGCTACAAGGTGCAGACGGCCAAGGAGACCGCCGACGCCAACCAGAAGGACGTCGAGGGCTTCATGAACGTCATGAAGTACGCGATGCTCGGCTTCGCCGGGATCGCCTTCCTCGTCGGCATCTTCCTGATCATCAACACCTTCTCGATGCTCGTCGCGCAGCGCACCCGTGAGATCGGCCTGATGCGGGCCATCGGGTCCAGCCGCAAGCAGGTCAACCGTTCCGTGCTGGTCGAGGCGCTGCTGCTGGGCGTGACCGGTTCGGTGCTCGGGGTCGGCGCCGGCGTCGGCCTCGCGGTCGGCCTGATGAAACTCATGAGCTCCCTGGGCATACACCTGTCGACCAGCGACCTGACGATCGCCTGGACGACCCCGGTGGTCGGACTGCTCCTCGGCGTGGTCGTCACCGTCCTGGCCGCCTGGCTGCCCGCCCGCCGGGCGGGCAAGGTCTCGCCCATGGCCGCCCTCCGGGACGCGGGCGCCCCCGCCGACGCCAAGGCGGGTCGCGTAAGGGCCCTGCTGGGCACGCTCCTGACCGCCGGCGGCGCCTACTCGCTCTACCTGGTCACCCAGGCGGACAAGGCCAAGGAGGGCTCCCTGTGGCTCGGCCTCGGCGTGGTGCTCTCCCTGATCGGCTTCGTCGTGATCGGCCCGCTCCTCGCCGGCGGTGTGGTGCGCGTCCTGGGCGCGGTCGTCCTCAGGGTGTTCGGCCCGGTCGGCCGCATGGCCGAGCGCAACGCCCTGCGCAACCCGCGCCGTACGGGAGCCACGGCAGCCGCCCTGATGATCGGCCTCGCGCTGGTCGCCTGTCTGTCGGTCGTCGGTTCGTCCATGGTCGCCTCGGCCACGGACGAGCTCGACAAGACGGTCGGTACGGACTTCATCATCCAGTCCGACAGCGGGCAGCTGGTCACGCCGGCCGCGGTGAAGGCCGTCAAGGACACGCCCGGCCTCGAGCGGGTCACCGAGTACAGGATCACGGAGGCCGACTACACGACCCCCGACGGCAAGACGCTCAAGGACACCGACATCACGGCGGCCGACCCGTCCTACGCGACCGACCTGCAGACCAAGACCGTCGCGGGGAAGCTCGCCGACGCCTACCGGCCCGACTCGATGTCCGTGCATGAGAAGTTCGCCAAGGCGCACGGCATCCACCTGGGTTCGAAGATCAAGGTCGCCTTCAAGGACGGCGCCACCGCCGAGTTGACGGTCCGGGCGATCACCAGCAGTGACGTCGTCATCGACGCGGGTTCGAAGTACATCTCGATCGCCACGCTCGCCAAGTACGTGCCGGCCGACAAGATGCCGCTCGACCAGTTGGTCTTCGCCAACGCCAAGGACGGGCAGCAGGACGCCGCGTACAAGTCGCTGAAGTCGGCGCTGCACGACTATCCGCAGTACACCGTGCGCGACCAGACCGACTACAAGGAAGCCTTCAAGGACCAGATCGGGCAGCTCCTGAACATGATCTACGGCCTGCTGGCCCTCGCGATCATCGTCGCGATCCTCGGTGTCGTGAACACCCTGGCGCTCTCGGTGGTCGAGCGGACCCGGGAGATCGGCCTCATGCGAGCGATCGGCCTCTCGCGGCGCCAGCTGCGACGGATGATCCGTATGGAGTCGGTGGTCATCGCGCTCTTCGGCGCACTGCTCGGCCTGGGCCTCGGCATGGGCTGGGGCGCGACCGCCCAGAAGCTCCTCGCCCTGGAGGGCCTGAAGGTCCTGGAGATCCCCTGGCCGACGATCATCGGCGTCTTCGTCGGATCGGCCTTCGTGGGCCTGTTCGCCGCCCTGATCCCGGCGTTCCGGGCGGGCCGGATGAACGTCCTGAAGGCGATCGCGACCGAATAGCCACCCTGGGGACGGGGGAACGCCCGGCGCCGAGAAGTCACGGGGGGACTTCTCGGCGCCGGGCACTTTGTTGTCCACAGGGAGCAGCTTGCGGGCTCTTCGCTGTCCACAGGGCGGCCGCGGGCGGGGCGGGGTTGTCCACAGGCTCCGACGGCCGGGCCGAGGCCGTCGTAGGCTGGAGACCCCCCGGCCCTTCGTTGTGTCGGGCCCTTCGCGTTGTCCACCCCCAGAAACCCCCGGACGAAAGCCGCCCAGAATGAGCCTGCACGGTCTGCTCGACGCCGTCGTCAAGGACCCCGCCCTCGCGGAAGCGATCACGGCGGCCCAGGACGGCAACCGCATGCACGTCGACCTGGTCGGCCCACCGGCGGCCCGTCCCTTCGCGATCGCCGCCCTCGCGCGGGAGGCCGGCCGGCCCGTGCTCGCGGTGACGGCGACGGGCCGCGAGGCGGAGGACCTGGCCGCGGCCCTGCGCTCCCTGCTCCCGTCGGAGGGGGTCGTGGAGTACCCGTCCTGGGAGACCCTCCCGCACGAGCGTCTCAGCCCCCGCAGCGACACCGTCGGCCGCCGCCTTGCCGTCCTGCGGCGCCTTGCCCACCCCCGCCCCGACGACCCCGAGACCGGCCCGGTCTCCGTGGTCGTCGCACCCGTACGGTCCGTGCTCCAGCCACAGGTCAAGGGCCTCGGCGACCTGGAACCGGTCGCCCTGCGCACCGGGCAGACCGCCGACCTGAACACGATCGTGGAGGCTCTCGCAGCCGCCGCGTACGCGCGCGTGGAGCTCGTAGAGAAGCGCGGCGAGTTCGCCGTACGAGGCGGCATCCTCGATGTCTTCCCGCCCACCGAGGAACACCCCCTGCGCGTCGAGTTCTGGGGCGACGACGTCGAGGAGATCCGCTACTTCAAGGTCGCCGACCAGCGCTCGCTGGAGGTCGCCGAACACGGCCTGTGGGCCCCGCCCTGCCGCGAACTGCTCCTGACGGACGACGTACGCGCCCGCGCGCGTGCCCTCGCCGAGGAGCACCCCGAGCTCGGCGACCTGCTCGGCAGGATCGGCGAGGGGATCGCCGTGGAGGGCATGGAGTCCCTGGCCCCCGTCCTCGTCGACGACATGGAGCTCCTGATCGACGTCCTGCCCAAGGGCGCCATGGCCGTCGTGTGCGATCCGGAGCGGGTCCGCACACGTGCGTCCGACCTCGTGGCCACCTCGCAGGAGTTCCTCCAGGCGTCCTGGGCGGCCACCGCGGGCGGCGGCGAGGCGCCCATCGACGTCGGCGCGGCCTCCCTGTGGGCCATCGCCGACGTCCGCGACCGCGCGCGCGAGCTGGACATGATGTGGTGGTCGGTGTCGCCGTTCGCGGCGGATCTCGAACTGGAGGCGGATACCCTCCAGCTGGGCATGCACGCCCCCGAGACCTACCGCGGCGACACCGCCAAGGCCCTCGCCGACACCAAGGGCTGGCTCGCCGACGGCTGGCGCGCGGTCTTCGTGACCGAGGCGCACGGCCCCGCGGCCCGTACCGTCGAGGTGCTCGGCGGCGAGGGCATCGCGGCCCGTCTCGACGCGGAGCTCGCGTCCTTGAGTCCGTCCGTCGTGCACGTGGCGTGCGGCTCGATCGAGTACGGCTTCGTCGACCCGGCGCTGAGACTCGCCGTGCTGACCGAGACCGACCTGACCGGCCAGAAGGCGGCCGGCAAGGACGGCGCCCGGATGCCCGCCCGGCGCCGCAAGACGATCGACCCGCTCACCCTGGAGACGGGCGACTACATCGTCCACGAACAGCACGGCGTCGGCCGCTACATCGAGATGGTCCAGCGGACCGTGCAGGGCGCCACGCGCGAGTACCTCGTCGTCGAGTACGCCCCCGCCAAGCGCGGCCAGCCCGGCGACCGGCTCTACATCCCCACCGACCAGCTGGAGCAGATCACCAAGTACGTCGGCGGCGAGGCCCCCACGCTGCACCGCCTCGGCGGCGCCGACTGGACCAAGACCAAGGCACGCGCGAAGAAGGCCGTCAAGGAGATCGCCGCCGACCTGATCAGGCTGTACAGCGCGCGCATGGCGGCCCCCGGGCACACCTTCGGCCCGGACACCCCCTGGCAGCGCGAACTGGAGGACGCCTTCCCGTACGCGGAGACGCCCGACCAGCTCACCACCATCGCCGAGGTCAAGGAGGACATGGAGAAGTCGATCCCCATGGACCGCCTGGTCTGCGGCGACGTCGGCTACGGCAAGACCGAGATCGCGGTCAGGGCCGCCTTCAAGGCCGTACAGGACGGCAAGCAGGTGGCCGTCCTCGTACCGACGACCCTGCTGGTGCAGCAGCACTTCGGGACGTTCTCCGAGCGGTACTCGCAGTTCCCGGTGGTCGTGAAGGCGCTCAGCCGCTTCCAGACCGACACCGAGGCGAAGGCCGTCCTGGAGGGGCTGCGCGAGGGCTCGGTGGACGTCGTGATCGGCACCCACCGGCTGTTCTCCTCGGAGACCAAGTTCAAGGACCTCGGCCTGGTCGTCGTCGACGAGGAGCAGCGCTTCGGCGTCGAGCACAAGGAGCAGCTGAAGAAGCTCCGCGCCAACGTCGACGTGCTGACCATGTCCGCGACCCCCATCCCGCGCACCCTGGAGATGGCGGTCACCGGCATCCGCGAGATGTCGACGATCACCACGCCCCCGGAGGAGCGCCACCCGGTGCTCACGTTCGTCGGGCCGTACGAGGAGAGGCAGATCGGCGCGGCCATCCGTCGTGAACTGCTGCGCGAGGGCCAGGTCTTCTACATCCACAACCGCGTCGAGTCGATCGACCGGGCGGCGTCGCGCCTGCGCGAGATCGTCCCCGAGGCGCGCATCGCGACCGCCCACGGCCAGATGTCGGAACAGGCCCTCGAGCAGGTCGTCGTCGACTTCTGGGAGAAGAAGTTCGACGTGCTCGTGTCGACCACGATCGTCGAGTCGGGCATCGACATCTCCAACGCGAACACACTGATCGTGGAGCGCGGCGACAACTTCGGCCTGTCCCAGCTGCACCAGCTGCGCGGCCGGGTGGGGCGTGGCCGGGAGCGGGGCTACGCCTACTTCCTGTACCCCCCGGAGAAGCCGCTGACGGAGACGGCGCACGAGCGCCTGGCGACGATCGCCCAGCACACGGAGATGGGCGCGGGCATGTACGTCGCGATGAAGGACCTGGAGATCCGCGGCGCGGGCAACCTCCTCGGCGGCGAGCAGTCCGGGCACATCGCGGGCGTCGGTTTCGATCTGTACGTCCGGATGGTCGGCGAGGCCGTCGCGGACTACCGGGCCTCTCTGGAGGGCGGTGTCGAGGAGGAGCCGCCGCTGGAGGTCAAGATCGAGCTCCCGGTCGACGCGCACGTCCCGCACGACTACGCGCCGGGCGAGCGGCTGCGTCTGCAGGCCTACCGCGCCATCGCCTCGGTGAACACCGAGGAGGACGTCAAGGCCGTACGGGAGGAACTCGTCGACCGCTACGGCAAGTTGCCCGAGCCGGTGGAGAACCTGTTGCTGGTGGCGGGGCTTCGGATGCTCGCCCGCGCGTGTGGCGTCGGCGAGATCGTCCTCCAGGGCACCAACATCCGCTTCGCGCCGGTGGAGTTGCGGGAATCGCAGGAGTTGCGGGTCAAGCGGCTCTACCCGGGCACCGTCATCAAGCCGGCCGTGCACCAGGTGCTGGTGCCACGCCCGAAGACGGCGAAGGTGGGCGGAAAGCCGCTGGTCGGGCGGGAGTTGCTCGGCTGGGTGGGGGAGTTCCTCACGTCGATCCTGGGGTCGTGACGGCGGGGGACCGTGACCGAGTGGCCTCGACCGGGTGAGCCGCGGTCGGGCCACCGGGTGAGCTCAGGACGTACGGAACAACGTGGTCGCGAGGGTGCTGAAGACCTCCTCGGGGTCACGGTCGCCGACCGGGCCGTCCAGGTTGTGGCTGAGGAGCAGCGTGGCGAAGCCGTGGGCGAGGGACCAGGCGGCGACTCCCGCGAGGCGGCTGTCGATGCCGAAGTCCTCGGCGTGTACGGCTGAGACCGAGGTGCGCAGGGCGTCGGTGGCCAGGGCGCGGGCCGTGGTGAGTTCGAGGTCGTCGGCGCGCAGCAGTCCGGGTGCGAACATCACCTGGAAGTGAGCCGGGTGTTCGCGGGCGAAGCGCACATAGCGCACGCCCGCGTCCTTGAGGTCCGAGGCGTCGTTGAGGGCGGCCGCGAGCAGCGCGAAGCCTTCGGCGGCGATCGCCGTCAGGAGCCCGGTGCGGTCTCTGAAGTGGTGGGCCGGGGCCGCGTGCGAGACACCGGCGCGGCGGGCCAGGTCGCGCAGGCTCAGCCCGGCGGGGCCGTCGGCGGTGATGACGTCGAGGGCGGCGGTGAGGATCGCGTGGCGAAGGTCGCCGTGGTGGTAGGGGCGGTCCTGTTTGTCGGGGCGGTTCGGCTTGTCGGTTTCCGCGGATGCCATGGACAGAGCGTACGCCCGATCTAGGCATTGACAAGTTCGGGCTGCCGAGGCAATCTAGTCAGTGTCAAGTTCCGGGTGGGTTCGAGGGACTTCGCCGACGACGGGGAGGTATGTCATGTCGAAGCACGACGGCAGGACCGAGAGGGAGACCGACACAGTGGGGCACGCTGTGGAGCCGGCCCGCGTGCGCCAGCTCTGGCACCTGCTGGAACCCCTGCACGCGGTGCTCTACTACGCACCGGAGGTCTTCGAGGAGGCGGCAGCGCTCGGGTACGACACGAAGGAGCGCTGGCCGAGCTACTTCCCCCTGCGTGCCGCGCCGTTGGGGCCGGTGGGCGCCGAGCGGGTGGCGTCCGCCTTCTACAGCTTCAGCCCCCGCATGGTCGCCGAGCACATCGACTCCGCCTGGGCGACCGCCGAGCCCGGCGCGTTGCTTGCGGCGAGGCTGCGGGGGATC
This sequence comes from Streptomyces doebereineriae, assembly GCF_031845645.1. Classification (NCBI taxonomy): domain Bacteria; kingdom Bacillati; phylum Actinomycetota; class Actinomycetes; order Kitasatosporales; family Streptomycetaceae; genus Streptomyces; species Streptomyces doebereineriae. Next base: position 28,403 of record NZ_JAVREZ010000035.1, on the reverse strand, counting down.
GACCGGGCCTACCGCGCGATCTTCGGTGACCGCATCGACAGCCCCGGGCTGGGGGAGGCCGCCGCCCTCGCCCGGCGTGCGGCCGAGGCGGTGAACACCGCGGGCCGTCCGCTCGCCGCGGCCAACGCCGCGTTGGAGTGGCCCGAGGCCCCTCACCTCCAGCTGTGGCAGGCGGCGACGATCCTGCGCGAGCACCGCGGCGACGGCCACATAGCGGCCCTGCTCGTGGCCGGCCTCGACCCGGTCGAGTCGCTGGTCTCCTTCGCCGCGATCGGCGCCGCGTCCGTGGAGCGCTTCGAGAGCCGAGGCTGGAGCGCGACGGAATGGGCGTCCGCGCGCGAGCGCCTGACGGCCCGTGGCCTGCTCGACGAGACCGGCGAGGCCACGGACACCGGCCGCGACCTGCGTCACCGGGTGGAACACCACACCGACCAACTCGCCGCCGCGCCATGGCAGTTGCTCGGGACGGCCGACACGGCCCGACTCGCGGACCTGCTCGGCGAGTTCTGGGTCGCCGTGCTGTCCTCCGGGCTGCTTCCGTCGGAGACGACCCTGGGCATCGGCAAGGTGTGACCGTGATAGTCAGGACGGATGCTCGGACGACTTCCGCTTGAGGAACAACTGGACGCGTTCCGTTCCGCGCTCGGCCGGAACGAGACCCTGACCGAGGTGATGGCCAGGACGGCGACGCTTGACCTGCCGGGCTGGTACGTGACAGCGGGCTGCCTGTTCCAGACCGTGTGGAACGTGGCCACCGGCAGGCCCCCGACCCGGGGTATCAGGGACTACGACATCTTCTACTTCGACGACACCGATCTCTCCTGGGAGGCCGAGGACGCCGTCATCAAGGCGGGACAGGAAGTGTTCGAAGGCCTGCAGGCCGAGGTGGAGATCCGCAACGAGGCCCGGGTGCACCTCTGGTACGAGCGGAAGTTCGGAGTGCCCTGCCCGCCGTATGACTCCACCGAGTCCGCCATCGACCGCTTCGCCGCGACGACTTGCTGTCTGGGCGTGCGGCTGCAGCCCGGCGGGACGTGGCGCGTCTACGCACCCCACGGCCTGTCCGACGTGTTCAACCTCGTGGTCCGCCCCAACCCCGTGCTCGCTCCGAGAGAGGTCTACGAGGCCAAGGCCGCGCGCTGGAAGGAGGAATGGCCGGAGCTCACGGTGCTGCCGTGGCCTGCGGGTGCCCCTTCCGGGACGTGAAGCCGCCCGCGGGAGACGAACCTCCGCGGACGGGTCTTCGGCCTTACGGCTGCTCGGGCCGGTCGCGATCCATGCCGAGCGACCCCTCGATCTTCCGCTGTGCGTCGTCGACCTGGCTCTCGTACTTGTTGCCCGTCCGCTCGTTGACCTTCCGTTCCGCCACGTCGGACATGTCCTTGGCCTTGTCCTGCGCCTGGCGGTTGCTCTTGAACCTGTCGAAGATGCCCATCCCGAACTCCTTCCGGAGGTGACTCAGCAACGACGATACGGCTGATATGTCCGCATTGCCCACCTGGGAGGGGTGTGGTCTGGACCTCCTGAATGCCGCGGTGCCCCCGCTCGCTACGGTGTGCGCAACGCCGTACGAGGGAAAGCGCCCCCTGCGGGGGCCGGACCGGGTTTCAAGGGGAGGGGCGCACGTGATGCGTCTGAGGGGCGGGGCCGCGGCCGCCGTCGTGCTGGTGTTCGCCGTGGCCGGGTGCAAGGCGGAGACGACCACAGGATCCGGCGGACCGGAGGAGACCGGGGGTGCGGGCGGTTCGGGCGCGGCCCTCACCGCCGCCGAGTCGCTCACCGTGAAGGGGCGGGCGCCCAAAACGGGTTACGAGCGCGACCGGTTCGGCACCGCGTGGGCGGACACGGACTCGAACGACTGCGACACCCGCGACGACATACTCAAACGGGATCTGGAGGACGTGAAGTACACCCGAGGGGACTGCAAGGTGTCCTACGGCGTGCTCGAGTCGGACCCGTACTCGGGCAAGGAGGTGACCTACCGGCGTGGTCGCAGCCAGGTCGACATCGACCACGTGGTGGCGCTCTCCGACGCCTGGCAGAAGGGGGCCAAGTACTGGGAGCCCAGCAAGCGGATAGCTCTCGCCAACGACCCCCTCAACCTCCTCGCCGTCGACGCGAGTACCAACCGTTCCAAGGGGGACGGTGACACGGCGACCTGGCTGCCGCCGAACAAGGGGTACCGGTGCACGTATGTGGCCGCGCAGGTCGCCGTGAAGAAGAAGTACGGCCTGTGGGTCACGACCGCCGAGAAGTCCGCGATGGAGAAGGTCCTCTCGGGCTGCCCCGGCCAGAAGCTCCCGGCCGGCGGCAATCCGACGGCCGCCCCGCCGCGGTTCCACGCGGACTGAGGACTCGCGTCGGCCACAGGCCTCAGGGCTCGCGCGCCGTGGCCCCCAGGGCTTGCGCCGAACGTGTCACGACCCGGGGCAGGCAGGAAATGCGCTTTCCGGTGGGCGGGCCCGCGCCTACGGTGACCGCATGGAGCTGAAGGTGTCGAGTCTCGCCGAGCGCCCCGAGATGCGGGAGCGCGTTCTCGGCATGGCCAACAGCTGGCCGGAGTTCGTGACCGAGGACCCCGTGGGCAACGCCCACTACGGACGGATCTCCGGCGAACTCCCCGAGCACGTGCTGTTCGCCGAGGACGAGCGGGGCGAGATCGTCGCGCACGCCCACAGCGTCCCCTTCGCCCTCCATGCCGAGGACCGCGGTGAACTGCCCGCCCGGGGCTGGGACGAGGTGCTGGTGTGGGCGTTCGAAGATCTGCGTCATGGCGTACGGCCCGACACGGTCAGCGCGATCTCGGTCGTCGTCGACCCGCGTCTCCAGGGCCACGGCCTGTCCGCCCGGATGCTCTCGGCGATGCGTGACAACGCCCGCGCCCACGGCTTCAGTGAGGTCGTCGCGCCGGTCCGCCCCAGCGCCAAGCACCTGGAACCGCGCACGCCGATCCAGGAGTACGCCTACCGGGTACGCCACGACGGTCTGCCGTACGACCCCTGGCTGCGCGTCCACGCCCGGGCCGGCGGCGTCGTCCACGCGGTGGCACCGGCCTCCATGACGGTGTCCGGCTCCCTGGATCAGTGGCGCCGCTGGACCGGACTGCCCTTCGACACCCAGGGCGACATCGAGGTGCCCGGGGCGCTGGTGCCGGTGCGGTGCGAGCCGGAGAGCGGGTACGCGGTGTATGTCGAGCCCAACGTGTGGATGCGGCACGCCCTTTGAGCGTGCCGCATCCTTGTCGCGTCCGCGTCTCGGTGTGGCGCGGTCGGTTCCGGTGGCTCAGCCGCCCAGGGCGTCGAGGTCCAGGATCTCGCCGGCCGGCTTCCCCGCCGGGACCGGTTCGTCGAAGTCGCTGAAGGTGACAGACCCCTGGTCGGCTCCGGCCGTGCTGTCGATCCGCAGCAGATACGGCTTGCCCTCGGTGGCGACATACAGCGTGTAGCGGTCCTTGCCGTCCTTCTCGTGCAGAGTGATCGCCGGCGCCCCGTCGACGGTGGCCGTGCTGCCGCGGCTCGCGTCGGAGTTGCCGTCCTCGGCGCCGTCGAGCACCGCGCCCAGGTCGCAGAAGCCCTCGAACTCCTTGGCGTCCTCACCCGTCGCCTTCGTCTTGGTCCACTTGCCGGCCAGCATGGCCACGGCCGCGTCGGTGTCCGCCTTCGACTCGCCCTCGCTCTGCTCACGCAGAAGCGCCTCGTCGAACTTCATGTACACGATGTCGCCGGTCTTGATCAGGTCGGCCTTGCCCTTGCCGCCCATGCCGATGGTGCCGGCGCACTCGCCCTTCTTGTTCAGGAGGACGTCGAGGCTGATGGTGCCGCCGCTCTCGTCGTCGGGGATGGCGCCTTTCATCCGCAGCGAAGAGGCACCGGTCGTGGCCTTTGTGGCCCGGTCGGCTATCTCGCCGCCGGTCAGCCCGGCGAACGGTTCCTTCTTCGCGGCCGACCTGCCCGGCTCGGCGGATGCGCTGGACGCGCTCGTCCTGCTGTCCGCCTTGTCCTGGCCCGGCTGGCAGCCGGTGAGTCCTGCGGTGGCCGCGGCGGCGATGCAGAGAGCGGCAAGTGCGGTACGACGCATGGTGATTCCTTGGTGGGGATGCGGTGAGGTGATGAGGTGCGGAGCGCGCTGAGCGTGGGACGCGCCGCCGGTGGTGAGCGAAAGGAGACGGAAGCGGACCGGCCGGCTCAGCCGGTCTTCTTCCAGCCCTTGCAGCCGTTGGTCTTGAAGTAGGCGTCCGAGGCGCTGATCCTGACGACGGCCGTGCCGTTGACGTTGTCGTTCGCGAGGATCGACTCGACGCCGTGCCCGGCGTCCTTGGTGCGCTCCCAGTAGCAGGAGTCGTCGGTGTTGCCGGTGGACTGGTAGGTGCCCGGGGCGATGTCGGCGCCGACTGCGAACATTCCGCCGTCGCCGGACATCCGGGCGGCGGGGGAGCCCTTCGCCTTCTTGCCGACGGCCTCCCAGTCGTTGCAGTCGCTCGACTTGAAGAGCTTGTCGGTGGCCTTGACGGTGACGTAACTGGTGCCGGTGACATTGTCGTTGGCCAGTAGCGAGTCCATCTCGCCCGAGGCGTCCTTGGCCCGCTCCCAGTAGCACATGCCGTCGCTGTTGCCGGTGGTGCGATACGTGCCGGGCTTGATGTCCGAACCGACCTGGAAGTCGCCGTCCCCCGCGAACGCGGCCTTCTTCTCGGCGACCTCGGCCTTGCCGGTGTCCTTGACGCCCTTCTTGCCCCCGGCCTCGCGCTCCGCGGACGCCGAAGAGCCCTTGTCGGTGCCGACGGAGGTGCCGCCGTCCCCCTTGTCCCCGGCGTTCGCCGACACGACTCCGATGACGACGACTCCCACGACGGCGCCCAGCGCGACCTTGCCCTTCATGCCCATGGCTGTATCCCCCTCCGACGCGGCGACCACCGCTGCTCGGCGGGCGCTCGTTCGCTGGGTCAATAAGAACAGAGCCTGTGAACCGAGTCAACACGGTTCACGGGAACCATGGTGTACACGACCGTGAAGGGGTAGATCTTGCAGACATCGGTATGCTCGGCGTCACAGGCCTGACGCAGGACTGCTGCGGTACGACGAGGGGAGCGGCGGGTGCAGGACAACGCGACTGAGGTGACCGCTGCCGGTATCGCACGGCTGGCCGGCGTGGGCCGCGCGGCCGTCAGCAACTGGCGCCGTCGGCACGCCGACTTCCCAAGGCCTGTCGGCGGCACCGAGACCAGTCCGTCCTTCGCGCTCGCCGAGGTCGAGTCCTGGCTGCGCAAGCAGGGAAAACTCGCTGAGGTCCCCCTGCGGGAACGCGTCTGGCAGCAGCTTTCCGGCCACCCTGAGGGCCCGGTCACCGCACTCACCCACGCGGGCTGCCTCCTGCTGCTGATCCACGACCGCCCGACCGTCTGGCTGGAGGTGAGCGCCGGCTCGGACGAGCGCCTCTCGAAGATGCTGCCGGGGGCGCTGCGGGAGGTGTTCACACCGCGATTCGGACCCGAGTCGGCCATGAACACCGCGCCCGCTGTGAACACCGCGGATGCCGTGAACACCGCGGATGCCGTGAATCCCGCACCCCTCGCCTCCGATGCTCACACCCCCTCCGGTGTTCACACCCCCTCCGCTGTGAACACCCACCCCGCCCTTCACCTCCCCACCGGCCCGGAACTCCTTCCCTCCGCCCCTCTCCTGCGGGGCGTCGCCGAGCTGGCCGCCGAGCTGGGCGCCCGGCAGACCTTCGAGTTCCTGCTGGGCCGGCACCTCGACGCCAACCCGCGCCAGTACACGCTTACCCCCGCTGACCTGGCCGCTCTCATGGCCGACCTCGCCGGCCCCGCCCGCACCGTCCTGGACCCGGCCTGCGGCACCGGCGCCCTTCTGCGGGCCGCCGCCACGCGCCCCGACCAGGAGCTCCACGCCCAGGACAGCGCCCCCGAACTCGCAGCGCTCACCACGCTCCGGCTTGCACTGCAGACCTGGTCCACGGTGCGCGGTGCGGTCGGCGACAGCCTGCGCGCCGACGCCCACCCGCGGCTGCGCGCCGACGCCGTCCTGTGCCACCCGCCGTTCAACGAGCGCAACTGGGGCCACGACGAACTCGCCTACGACCCCCGCTGGGAGTACGGCTTCCCGGCCCGCACCGAGTCCGAGCTCGCCTGGGTCCAGCACGCACTCGCCCGCCTCAAGGACGGCGGCGCCGGCGTCCTGCTCATGCCGCCCGCCGCCGCCTCCCGCCGCTCCGGCCGCCGCATCCGCGCCGACCTGCTGCGCCGCGGTGCCCTGCGCGCCGTGATCGCCCTGCCGGTCGGGGCGGCACCGCCGTACAACATCCCGCTGCACCTGTGGGTGCTGCGCCGCCCGGAGAAGGCGCCCGCGCAGCCGGAGGTGCTCCTCGTCGACGTGGGGCAGTTCGCGGGGGAGGGGCGCGGCGGGCCCGACTGGCGGGCCGTGCGCGAGGCCGTTCTCGACGCCTGGCAGGCATTCGGGCGGCCCGGCCGCTTCGCCGAACGGCCCGGACTGGCCCGCGCGCTGCCCGTCATCGAACTCCTCGACGACGACGTGGACCTCGCTCCGGCCCGCCACCTGCCACCCGCCACGGCGGCCGACGGCGCCGAACAGCTCACGGCCGTGCGCGAGCACCTGGGCGAGACCCTGCGCCTGACCGCCGACCTCACCCCGCCGCGCGCCGACGCCGCGCAGCCCGCGCGGTGGCCGCTCATCACCATCGGCGAACTGGCGCGCGGGGGAGCCCTGATGCTGCGCACGGGCGGAAACGGCGGCCACGCACGCGTGCCCGTGCTCACGGACCACGACGTCCTCTTCGGGGCCGACCCCTCGGGGACGCTGCCCGAGAGCGAGGAGGAGGCCGTACTGACCGAACCGGGCGATGTCGTCGTACCGGTGCTGGGCGGGGGGTCGATGGCGCGCGTGATCGACGCGACGACCGGGGGCGCCGCCCTGGGGCGCAACCTCGTGCTGCTGCGCCCCGATCCCGCGGCGCTCGACCCCTGGTTCCTGGCCGGCTTCCTGCGCGGCACCGCCAACAACCGCCAGGCCAGCAGTTATGCCTCCACCGCGACCCGCCTGGACGTGCGCAGGCTCCAGTTGCCCAGGCTCCCGCTCGACGAGCAACGGCGCTACGGCGAACGCTTCCGCGTGCTCGACGAGTTCGAGCGGGCGCTCAGGCACGCGGGCCGGATCGGAGAGCAGCTCGTGCGCGGGATGTACGACGGGCTCACCGACGGAACGGTCGCGCCCGACTGATCAGGACGACAACGGTTCGGTACAACCCGTGACCGGTTGTCGGTATCGGCCTATACGCTCGAACCCCACATCGAATCCCGGTTCAGGAGCGTTCATGTACGGCCACGGCGCGGTGCCGCCCGCCCGCAGCTCGGGCACCGTCATCGGCTTGCGCGTGCTGTTCGCCGCCGTCGGTTTCCTCTCGTGCGGCCTGCTCGCCTGCGCTCCGCTGTTCCGGATCGCGTTCCTGCGCGGGCGGTCGATCGACTGGGTGCTGTCCTGGGCGAGCCTTCCGCTGTCCATCGCGTGTTTCGCGGTGGTCGGCTCACTGCCCGAGAGTGATCCCAGGACCGACGTCGCCATGTCGCTGGTTCTGCTTTTCGGCCTCTTCAGCAGTGTGTACTTCCTCGTGATGGACATCCGGGTGCACCAGCAGCGGCGGTTCGCCGGCCACCCGCCGCCCCAGGGCCCGACCGTCCACAGCGGCTACGGCTATCCGCAGCCGACGCCGCCGTACACGTCCACGCTCCTGCCGCAGCCGCCGGCTCCGCCGGTCTCCGCCCCCGGTCCCGTCCCGCCCCCGCAGCGCCCCGCGCCCGCCCGGATCGACCAGGTGCGCGCCGAACTCGACGAGCTCAGCGACTATCTGCGCAAGCACGACGGCAACCCCGAGGGCGGCAGGTGACCGTGGCGACAGGACGTGTCGTCGCCGGCCGCTATGAACTGTCCACGCTCATCGGACAGGGCGGCATGGGGCAGGTGTGGACGGCGTACGACCAGCGGCTCGACCGGCGCGTGGCGGTGAAGCTGCTGCGCCCCGACAAGGTGGCCGGGCAGGAGGCCGACGAACTGCGCCGCCGGTTCGTGCGGGAGTGCCGGGTGACCGCGCAGGTCGACCACCCCGGGCTCGTCACCGTCCACGATGCGGGCAGCGAGGGCGAGGAGCTGTTCCTCGTCATGCAGTACGTCGACGGCGCGGACCTCTCCGACCACCTCGCCGAGCACGACCCGTACCCCTGGCAGTGGGCGGTCGCGGTCGCCGCGCAACTGTGCGCCGTATTGAGCGCCGTGCACGCCGTGCCGATCGTCCACCGCGACCTCAAGCCCCGCAACGTGATGGTGAAGCAGGACGGCACGGTCACCGTCCTCGACCTCGGTGTCGCCTCCGTCATGGACACCGACACCACCCGCCTCACCCACACCGGTTCGCCGATCGGCTCGCCCGCCTACATGGCGCCCGAGCAGGCCATGGGCGGCGCGGTCGGCCCGTACACCGACCTGTACGCACTCGGCGTACTGCTGCACGAACTCCTCAGCGGCGACGTCCCCTTCGCGGGCTCCACCGCGCTCGGCGTGCTGCACCGCCACCTGTACGAGCCCCCGCTGCCCGTGCGCCGCACCCGCCCCGAAGTCCCCGAGGCCCTCGAAGCGCTCGTCCTGCGGCTGCTCGCCAAGGACCCGCAGCACCGCCCGGCCTCCGCACAGGACGTGTACGAGGACCTGGCGCTCCTGCTGCCCGCGCGCGGAACGCCCACAGGGGCGCCCCTCGACCCCACACGCCCCTTCCTCCGTCCGCACGCCCCCTGGCCGGACCGGGCGCGTACGCCGGCACCCCAGCCCGCCCCGGTCACGCCGGTCCCCGAGGCGACCGAGAAACCGGACGTCGCGCGCGCGGTCGACGAGGTCAAGCGGCTCCTCGGTGAGGGCCGCATCACCCAGGCCGTCGACATCCTCGGCGCGATCCTGCCCGCGGCCGCCGAACAGCACGGCGTGAACTCCCCGGTCGTCCGCACCCTGCGCAAGCAGTACGCCGCCACCCTCATGGACGACGGCCAGTACCGCCGCGCACTGCCCGAACTGCGCCGCCTCGCCGACGAACGCGCCACCGAGGCGGGCCACGCCGACCCGCAGTCCCTGCGCTTCCGCTACGACGCGGCCCAGTGTCTGGAACAACTCGGCGAACCCGCGGCCGCGCTGGCCGAATACCGCGCCCTGCTGCCGTACTACGAGAACCAGTACGTGGCCGGCGACCCCCAGCTCGCCCACGACGTCCGCCGCCGCATCGGCCACCTCCTGCTCGCCCTCGGCGACCGCGCCGCCGCCCACGACACACTCGCGCGACTGCTGCACGACGTGGAGCGCCTGCACGGACCGGCGCACCCGCTCGCGGTGGAGGTCCGCCGGACGCTCCAGTGGCTGGGCCAGGTGCGCTAGGGCGAGTGTCAGATTTTGCCGCTCCCAGTGGGAAACTTGTCACCTTCAGGGGGTTGAGTTTCCGAAAGGCAGAACCGGCGCCGGATACCTTTGCTCGTTTCAGTCACGCACAACACGCACAGCACAACCAAGGGGTGGGGTCGTCCATGTCCAGCCATCGGCAGTCGAAGAAGCGCAGATACGTCACGTGGGGCGTCGCCGGAGCCGCCGTGGTCGCCGGCGCGGGCCTCGCCGCGCAGAGCTCGATGGCCGCGACCACCTGGCCCGCGCAGAAGACGTACACCGGCCGCGCCTTCGACACCTGCGCCGCCCCCTCCCTCTCCGCGATGAAGGCCTGGCACGGCGGCCTCTACGGCGCCGCCGCCGTCTACGTGGGCGGCAAGAACCGCGGCTGCTCCCAGCCCAACCTCACCGCCTCCTGGGTCAAGTCGGTCAGCGCGGTCGGCTGGAAGCTCATCCCGCTCTACGTCGGAGCCCAGCCGCCCTGCCAGAGCGGCTCCAACCCGGAGAAGCTCACCGCCACCACCGCCGCCTCCCTGGGCGCGACCGACGGCGCGGACGCGGTGGCCAAGGCCTCCGCGCTCGGCATGAAGGCCGGCAGCCCGATCTACCTGGACATGGAGGCGTACGACATCACGAACAAGTCGTGCAACAACGCCGTGCTCACCTACGTGCGCGCCTTCGACAAGACCCTGCGCGCGAAGACGTACCGAGCGGGCTTCTACGGCTTCACCAGTTCCAGCGCCAAGGCGATCGCCAACGCGACCGACAAGACCGACCTGCCGGGCAACCTCTGGTACGCGCTGTGGGACAAGCAGAACACCACCACCGCGGACTGGCCCTTCGGCGCCACGCAGTACACGGACCACAGCCGTGGCCACCAGTACCTCGTGAACAGCAAGGAGTCGCGCAACGGCTACACGATCACCGTGGACCGGGACGCCTGGGACGGGCCGGTGGCGATCACCGGCTGACGGCAACCACGCGCGCGTGGCGCGGCGGTGCCCGAAGTCCTGGTGAATCGTTGGTCGAATGGGTTGGCCAGAGCCGGTCCCCTGCCTACCATCGATCACCGCAAGACCTTGTGCACCGTCGCACAATCTCCTCGGGAGGCCTCCTTGCACCGCCGTCGTCGCACCGCGCTCGTCCTCTCCGCCGCGCTCGCCGCCGCGGCACCCCTGCTCACCGCGTGCGGAAGCGACGCGCATCCCGGCGCCGCAGCCGTCGTCGGCGGGCAGCGGATCACCGTCGCGCAGCTGGAGAACCGGGTGACCGAGGTGCGTGACGCCCAGCGGGCGGCCGTCACCGACGAGGCGCAGTACGCGCAGGCCATCGCCAAGACCGGCACCCTCACCCGCGACGTCCTGCACGGCATGGTCCTCGACCAGGTGCTGCACCGGGCGGCCGAGAACGCGGGCGTGTCCGTCAACCGCAAGGAAGTCCAGGAGCTGCGCTCCGGCCTGGAGGAGCAGGCGGGCGGCGCCAAGGGCCTGGAGACGGCATGGCTCCAGCAGTACGGCATCGCCCCGGAACGCCTCGACGAGAACCTCCTCCTCCAGCTGGAAGCCCAGAAACTCGCCGGGAAGCTCGGCACCGGCACCGGCGACCCCGCCTTCTGGAACGCCCTGAGCAAGGCGTCCAAGCAACTTGACGTCGACCTCAACCCGCGCTACGGCACCTGGGACGTCGCGAAGAGCACCCGCGTCGACGCGAAGACCCCGTGGGTGCGGGAGGTCACGACGACGGGGAGCGAGCAGAGCGCGTAGCCGGACCGAGGCAGCCCTCACGGCAGGTGGATGATCGTACGATCACCCCGCCACTCCCTGCCTGTGGACAAACTGATCGCTCCGTCGACGCCGTGCGTTAGCTTCGAACTGTGAACGCAACCGGCTTCGAGCCCGCCCCTGACCAGGACCCCGACACGGCGTCCGCCCCCGGCCGCATCGTCCTGCTCACCACCAGCCACCGCGTCGCCCCCGGCCTGCTGTCCTGGCCCGCCTGGCAGGCGCTGCACGCCGCCGACCGTGTGCTGTGCGCGGACGGAGCCCACCCCCAGCTGCCGTATCTGAGGGAGGCGGGGATAGCGGTCGACGAGACGTCCCCGACCGCCGAGGAGCTGGTCGGAGCGTGCGCGGGTGGACACACGGTGGTCGTCGTGGCCACGGGCGAGGGCGAGCCGGCCCTCACGGACGGTCTGGCACGCCTCGCCGGATCCGGACGGATACAGATGCCCGAGCTGGAGCTGCTCCCCGCCTCCTACGACCTGCCCGGTGCCCGGCTCCTCGACCTCGTCCAGGTCATGGACCGGATCCGCGCCGAGTGCCCGTGGTCCTCCCAGCAGACCCACGAGGGCCTCGCCAAATACGGCATCGAGGAGGCGTACGAACTCGTCGAGGCCATCGAGGAGGGCGACCGCGACGAACTGCGCGAGGAACTCGGGGACGTCCTGCTCCAGGTCGTCTTCCACTCCCGCATCGCCGAGGAGGACCCGGACGCCCCCTTCTCCGTCGACGACGTCGCCGGCGGCATCGTCGCCAAGCTCATCCACCGTCATCCGCACGTCTTCGGCGACGAGACGGCCAGCACGCCGGAGGAGGTCAAGGCGCACTGGCTGCGCACCAAGGCGATAGAGAAGCAGCGCAGTTCGGTGACGGAAGGCATCCCCCTCGGCCAGCCCGGCCTCGCCCTCGCGGCGAAGCTGGCGTCGCGGGTGCGCATGGCCGGCCTGGACGTCCCGCTCCCGAAGACCGAGGGCATCGGTTACGAACTCCTCGTCCTGGCCGCCCGCGCCGAGGCGGAGGGCGTCGACCCGGAGGCGGCCCTGCGTGCGGCGGCCCGCCTGTACCGGGACGCGATCCGGGAGGTCGAGGCACCCCACCCGCCGGATAACGTCAAGGAGTGACCGACCAGCCCCGAGCCAACCCCGCCGGCCCTGCGACCCCCGGCACCCCCGCGTGTCCTGCCGTCCCCGCCGCCGCGACTCCCGCCCCCGAGTTGTTCTCCTGGGAGTTCGCCACCAACCCCTACCCCGCCTACGCCTGGCTCCGCGAGCACGCCCCCGTGCACAGGACCCGGCTGCCCAGCGGGGTGGAGGCCTGGCTGGTCACCCGGTACGCCGATGCCAAGCAGGCCCTCGCCGACCAGCGGCTCAGCAAGAACCCGGCCCACCACGACGAGCCCGCGCACGCCAAGGGCAAAACGGGGATCCCGGGGGAGCGCAAGGCGGAGCTGATGACGCATCTGCTGAACATCGACCCGCCGGATCACACCAGGCTCCGACGGCTCGTCAGCAAGGCGTTCACGCCCAGGAGGGTCGCCGAATTCACGCCGCGAGTGCAGGAGTTGACCGACCGTCTCATCGACGGGTTCGCCGCCACCGGCACCGCCGACCTCATCCACGACTTCGCCTTCCCGCTCCCCATCTACGCGATCTGCGACCTGCTCGGCGTCCCGCGCGAGGACCAGGACGACTTCCGGGACTGGGCGGGCATGATGATCCGTCACGGAGGAGGCCCACGGGGTGGGGTCGCGCGGTCCGTGAAGAAGATGCGCGGCTATCTCGCCGAGCTCATCCACCGGAAGCGGGAAGCGCTGCCCGACGAGCCGGCCCCGGGCGAGGACCTCATCTCCGGGCTGATCCGCGCCTCCGATCACGGCGAGCACCTCACCGAGAACGAGGCCGCGGCAATGGCCTTCATCCTTCTGTTCGCCGGTTTCGAGACCACGGTCAATCTCATCGGCAACGGCGTGTACGCCCTCCTCACCCACCCCGAGCAGCGGAACCGGCTGCAGCAGTCCCTGGCCGACCGGGAAAGAGGCCTTCTGGAGACCGGTGTGGAGGAGCTCCTGCGGTACGACGGCCCGGTCGAGCTGGCCACCTGGCGGTTCGCCACCGAGCCCCTGCGGATCGGCGGTCAGGACATCGCGGCCGGTGACCCGGTGCTCGTCGTGCTCGCGGCGGCGGACCGGGATCCCGAGCGGTTCGCCGACCCCGATGTGCTCGATCTGTCCCGCCGTGACAATCAGCACCTCGGTTACGGCCACGGCATCCACTACTGCCTCGGTGCCCCGCTCGCCCGCCTGGAGGGGCAGACCGCGCTCGCCACCCTCCTCACCCGTCTCCCGGACCTGCAACTCGGGGTGGATTCAGCCGATTTGCGCTGGCGTGGGGGGCTCATCATGCGTGGACTGCGTACTTTGCCCGTGGAGTTCACGCCCGTCCGGTAATCGACCGAGGGGTCCGGCCTATCCCCGCGCGGGGCCGCGTAAACATGACGCGACCTCAAGTCTGTGATCTTCACGTGATCTACGCGGCATTAACTTGTGACAAGTGATCGAACCCCTATACGTTCACGGACCAGCGCGGTGCCCTGCAACATCCGCCGCGCAGGTCCCTGCTCTCTCGGGAAAGGTCCCCTCATGCTCTCCGGGAACGGTCGTCACCGTCGCCCCCGTCAGGCTCCGGCTCTCCTCATTGCGGCCGGTGTGACGGGATCCGCCATCGCGATCCCACTGCTTGGAGCGACCGGAGCGAGCGCCGCCACCGGCACCACCTGGGACCGGGTCGCGGAGTGCGAGAGCGGCGGCTCCTGGAGCGCGAACGACGGCAACGGCTACTACGGCGGCCTCCAGATGTCCCAGGAGAACTGGGAGAAGTACGGCGGCCTCGAGTACGCCAAGACCGCGGACCTGGCCAGCCGCAACCAGCAGATAGCCGTGGCCGAGAAGCTCCTCGCGGACCAGGGCATCGCCGCATGGCCGACCTGCGGTCTGCTCAACGGTCTCAGCAAGGACTCGGGCTCGGCGGATGTCGACACGGGTCTGGAGAGCGGGACGCCCTCGGCTTCGGCCTCCGGCTCGTCGGAATCATCCGATTCGTCCGGTTCCTCCAACTCGTCGGGCTCCGAGGAGTCTTCCGGTCTGCTCGACGCGCTGGACGGCTCGTCCGCGACTCCCTCGCCGTCGGCCACCTCCTCCAGCGGCGACGCTGGTTCCGCCAAGTCGGACAAAAAGAACTCTTCGAGTTCCGAAGGTTCCGCCACGGAAGAAGCGCAGCCTTCCGACAGCTCGCCCGTGGTGAGTCCAGAAGAGGATGAAGCGGACAAGTCGTGGCAGGAGGGCAGCTCTTCGGCCCTCGTGGACGTCGGCGCCCTCGGCTCCGGCAAGCACCGGGGCGGCAGCGCCGAGGGGAGTGCGACGAAGAGCACGGCTTCCGCCACGGTCGGCCGGCACGCCGCCCGTACCTACACCGTCCAGGAGGGCGACTCCCTCGCCTCCATCGCCGACTCCCTTGGCCTCGACGGCGGATGGCGCGCCCTCTACGCCGAGAACAAGGACCGTATCGGGGCCGACCCGAGCAACATCGTCGCCGGTCAGGCGCTCGACACAGGGGTTGAATAGGGCTGAAAAGCCCAGAAAAACAGCGGGAGTTCACGTCACACTTCGCACCGAATGTCCACTTTGGTGAAAGTGTGGGATGAGTCTCAGAAGCCCTGATCGTCTTTGAAATTCCGCCGAACGCGTGTCTACGGTCGTGACCGCTCGGCAACCCGAGCCCCGTCTGTCGCAACGCCGAATCCTGCCAGCGGCCGTACGGGAACAGTCGTCGCGTCAAGCGCCGTAGGCAGGAGCGGGGGACCCAAGGTAAGCGCCGGACCCAGCAGTTCACGCTGGACCGGCTTGGGGTGAAGCCGCGCACCGCAGGGTGCGCGACCGGGCAACTCAACCGGCCCGAACCCGACAGCTCACCTCGCAGGCGTCGGTGAGGGGATCCACCATGCTGTTTTCCGGTAAGGGCAAGCACCGTCGTCCGTCCAAGGCCACCCGCGCCGCCGCGCTCGCCGGTGTCACCGGTGTCGCCATCGCCGCCCCGCTGATGGCGGCCGGCAACGCCTCCGCCGCCACCGCCTCCGAGTGGGACACCGTCGCCCAGTGCGAGTCCGGCGGCAACTGGTCCATCAACACCGGCAACGGCTACTACGGCGGTCTCCAGTTCTCGGCCTCCACCTGGGCCGCGTACGGCGGCACGCAGTACGCCGCGCAGGCCAACCAGGCCAGCAAGTCCCAGCAGATCGCCGTCGCCGAGAAGGTCCTCGCCTCGCAGGGCAAGGGTGCCTGGCCGGTCTGCGGCACGGGCCTGTCCAGCGCCACCTACAGCGGCGGCAGCAGCTCGTCCTCCTCCAACAGCTCCTCGAACACGAGCAGCCGTTCGACCGAGGAGCAGAGCGCCTCCCGTTCGACCGACCGCCCGGCGGCCAAGAAGACCGTCACCACCCCGACCGGCAAGAAGGTCAAGAAGGGCGACGGCGAGTACAAGGTCGTCAAGGGTGACACCCTCAGCTCGATCGCCGAGAAGCACCAGGTCAAGGGCGGCTGGCAGAAGCTGTTCAAGCTGAACAAGGACATCATCACCGACGCCGACTTCATCTACCCGGGTCAGCAGCTGCACCTGAAGTAAGACCCAGCCGAACCACAGCGCCCTCACATCCGTGTCCTTCATGATGAAGGCCTCGTGAGGGTCCCCCCCCGTCCCCACGGGCTCCCCGCTCCGGTGCGTGTTCCCCCGTACGCACCGGAGCGGGGTTTTTCATGCGCCGCTGCCGGGACGTCTTTGTTCAGTTCAGAAACAATTTACTCTCGGTTCTGTCCACGGGGCGGTCCACACGGTGGCCGATCCACCGGAGCCGGTTAGGCTCGGTCTCGCAGAACCCACCGCGGTCCCGGCGGACCGTGTCACACCCCAAGAAGGAGATGCTCGTGCCGTCCATCGACGTCGTCGTAGCCCGGGAAATCCTGGACTCCCGAGGCAACCCCACGGTCGAGGTCGAGGTCGGCCTCGACGACGGCAGCACGGGTCGTGCCGCCGTTCCGTCCGGCGCCTCCACGGGTGCCTTCGAGGCCATCGAGCTCCGCGACGGTGACCCCAACCGCTACCAGGGCAAGGGTGTCGAGAAGGCCGTCCTCGCCGTCATCGAGCAAATCGGCCCGGAGCTCGTCGGCTACGACGCCACCGAGCAGCGCCTGATCGACCAGGCCATGTTCGACCTGGACGCCACCGACAACAAGGGCTCGCTCGGCGCCAACGCCATCCTCGGCGTCTCCCTCGCCGTCGCCCACGCCGCCTCCGAGGCCAGCGACCTCCCGCTCTTCCGCTACCTGGGCGGCCCGAACGCGCACCTGCTGCCGGTGCCGATGATGAACATCCTGAACGGCGGCTCGCACGCCGACTCCAACGTGGACATCCAGGAGTTCATGATCGCCCCGATCGGCGCGGAGTCCTTCTCCGAGGCGCTGCGCTGGGGCACCGAGGTCTACCACACCCTCAAGAAGGTCCTGAAGAGCAAGGGCCTGTCCACCGGCCTCGGTGACGAGGGCGGCTTCGCGCCGAACCTGGAGTCCAACCGCGCCGCCCTGGACCTCATCCTCGAGGCCATCAAGGAAGCCGGTTACATCCCCGGCGAGCAGGTCGCCCTGGCGCTCGACGTCGCCGCCTCCGAGTTCTACAAGGACGGCAAGTACCAGTTCGAGGGCAAGGACCGCTCAGCGGCCGAGATGACGGAGTACTACGAGGAGCTCGTGGCGGCCTACCCGCTCGTCTCCATCGAGGACCCGCTGTTCGAGGACGACTGGGCCGGCTGGAAGGTCCTCACCGACAAGCTCGGTGACAAGGTCCAGATCGTCGGCGACGACCTGTTCGTCACCAACCCGGAGCGCCTGGCCCGCGGCATCGACGACGGCGCCGCCAACGCGCTGCTCGTCAAGGTGAACCAGATCGGCTCGCTCACCGAGACCCTGGACGCCGTCGAGCTCGCCCAGCGCAGCGGCTTCAAGTGCATGATGTCCCACCGCTCCGGCGAGACGGAGGACGTCACCATCGCCGACCTCGCCGTCGCCACCAACTGCGGCCAGATCAAGACCGGCGCCCCGGCCCGCTCCGAGCGCGTCGCCAAGTACAACCAGCTCCTGCGCATCGAGGAGATCCTCGACGACGCGGCGGTGTACGCGGGCCGCTCGGCCTTCCCCCGCTTCAAGGGCTGACCCCGGCAGGGCTAAGCCTTAGCCAGTCGTACGTACGTCCCCGTACCGGTCCCGTACCGTGTGCGGGGACGTACGCACGTAGAAGGGGAGGCGGAAGCCGATGGCTGTGAAGGACCGGGACCGTTTCTCCACCGCGACCAGGATCAGACTGCTCGGCGAGCAGACCGCGGCCCGTGTCTACCGCTCCCAGACCAAGCGACAGGCCCGCCGCTCCCGGCTGACCGGCCGGGCCGCGCTGCTCGCGCTCGTGCTGTGCACGCTGGTGGTGGCGCTGGCGTACCCGATAAGGGAGTACGTCTCCCAGCGCGCCGAGATCGCCGATCTGCAGCGGGAGAAGGCGCAGGCCGCCGAGCGGGTGGAGAAGCTGCGCGACCTCAAGGCGCGCTGGCAGGACGACACCTACGCCGAGCAGCAGATCCGGCAGCGGCTGCACTATGTGATGCCGGGCGAGACGGGCTTCGTCGTGGTCGACCCGGGCGCGGCCAGGCAGTCGCACACCGACCTCGGGACCGCGGACCGCCCCTGGTACGCGAACGTCTGGGACGGGGTCGACAAGTCCGACGCCTCCGACCAGTGAACCGACCGATGGACCGATAGAAAGACAGGCATGGAAACGCCTCCGCCCTCCACTCCGCGAACCGAGCCGACCGACGCGGACGTCGAGGCCTTCAAGCAGCAGCTCGGCCGGCCGCCGCGCGGACTGCGCGCGATCGCGCACCGCTGCCCCTGCGGTCAGCCGGACGTGGTGGAGACGGCTCCCCGCCTCCCCGACGGCACGCCCTTCCCGACGACGTACTACCTGACGTGCCCGCGCGCCGCCTCGGCGATCGGCACCCTCGAGGCGAACGGCGTCATGAAGGAGATGACGGAGCGGCTCCAGACCGATCCGGAGCTCGCGGCGGCGTACCGGGCCGCGCACGAGGACTACATCGCCCGCCGTGACGCCATCGAGGTGCTGGAGGGCTTTCCGAGCGCGGGCGGCATGCCGGACCGGGTGAAGTGCCTGCACGTCCTGGTGGGCCACTCGCTCGCCGCGGGCCCGGGCGTCAACCCGCTGGGCGACGAGGCGATCGCGATGCTGCCGGAGTGGTGGCGCAAGGGCGCCTGCGTGTCCCTCGCAGAGGAGAACGCCCAGTGACCCGCGTCGCCGCCGTCGACTGCGGTACGAACTCCATCCGCCTCCTCGTCGCCGACTGCGACCCCGAGACCGGCGAACTGGTCGACCTGGACCGGCGTATGACCATCGTGCGGCTCGGACAGGGCGTCGACCGGACCGGGCGGCTCGCCCCCGAGGCGCTGGAGCGGACCTTCGCCGCGTGCCGGGAGTACGCGGAAGCCATCAAGGAGCACGGGGCCGAGCGGCTGCGGTTCGTCGCCACCTCCGCCTCCCGGGACGCGGAGAACCGGGACGAGTTCGTGCGCGGGGTCCTCGACATCCTCGGGGTCGAGCCCGAGGTCATCTCCGGGGACCAGGAGGCGGAGTTCTCCTTCACCGGGGCGACCAAGGAGCTGGGGGGCAGCGACCACCTGGCCAGGCCCTACCTCGTGGTGGACATCGGCGGTGGTTCGACGGAGTTCGTGGTGGGCGACGACCATGTGCGCGCCGCACGCTCCGTCGACGTGGGCTGTGTGCGGATGACCGAGCGGCACCTCGTACGGGACGGGGTCGTCAGCGACCCGCCCACCGACGCGCAGATCGCCGCCATGCGGGCCGACGTCGAGGCCGCTCTCGACCTGGCCGAGGAGACCGTCCCGCTGCGCGAGGCGCGCACGCTGGTGGGGCTCGCCGGGTCCGTCACCACCGTGTCGGCGATCGCGCAGGAGCTGCCCGAGTACGACTCGCAGGCCATCCACCACTCCCGGGTCTCCCACGACCGCGTCCGTGAGATCACCGACTGGCTGCTGCACTCCACCCACGCCGAGCGCGCGGCCGTCCCCTCCATGCACCCCGGGCGCGTGGACGTCATCGCCGCCGGGGCCCTCGTACTCCTGTCGATCATGGAGCGGATCGGCGCCGAGGAGGTCGTCGTGAGCGAGCACGACATCCTCGACGGCATCGCGTGGTCGGTCGCGTAGGACTCTGCCGAGCACCTCTGCTGAGCAGGGAGAACAACGTATGAGCGCGTCCGGGGGGCCCTTCGGGGCCCCTCTTTGACGTGTCGCCGGGAAAGTTCGTGAAGTTCTTCACAAGGAATTGGGCCCTGTCGGACGACGAATCTGGTCCGGTTGACCCTTCCGGGGTCCCAGCACCCGTGTGAACACGTTCAAAACGGGGGGATGCGGACCTTGGGCGAGGGTCGCGTGAGGGGGTTGCGCGGGTCTCTCACAGGAGGGCTTTCGGTGCAGAGAGGCAGCTCACGCGGCATTGACAACGGGTCGCCCTATACGGTGGTTCCCATCTCGCGCCATGACCTGGATCACGCGAGTCGCGGAGGATAACACACCCTCTGCAAGAGCTTGTGAAGGGGCGCACGAGCGACCCCCCTGGGGCGGGTGGATACTCGATGGCATGAGCACCACGGAGCGTCCCAGGATCCTCGTAGTAGGCGGTGGGTACGTAGGCCTGTACGCAGCTCGGCGCATTCTCAAGAAGATGCGCTACGGCGAGGCGACCGTCACGGTCGTCGACCCCCGGTCGTACATGACCTACCAGCCCTTCCTCCCCGAAACCGCCGCCGGCAACATCTCCCCGCGCCACGTCGTCGTCCCGCTGCGACGTGTGCTGCCCAAGGCGGAGGTTCTCACCGGCCGGGTCACCACCATCGACCAGGACCGCAAGGTCGCCTCAATCGCCCCGCTGGTCGGCGAGGCGTACGAGCTGCCCTTCGACTACCTGGTGATCGCGCTCGGCGCGGTCTCCCGCACCTTCCCGATCCCCGGCCTCGCCGAGCAGGGCATCGGTATGAAGGGCATCGAGGAGGCCATCGGCCTGCGCAACCACGTGCTTGAGCAGCTCGACAAGGCCGACTCCACGACCGACGAGGAGATCCGCCGCAAGGCGCTCACCTTCGTCTTCGTCGGCGGTGGCTTCGCAGGTGCGGAGACCATCGGCGAGGTCGAGGACATGGCCCGCGACGCGGCCAAGTACTACACCAACGTCTCGCGCGAGGACATGCGGTTCATCCTCGTCGACGCCGCCGACAAGATCCTCCCCGAGGTCGGCCCCAAGCTCGGCCAGTACGGCAAGGAGCACCTGGAGAGCCGGGGCGTGGAGATCTACCTCTCCACGTCGATGGACTCCTGCGTCGACGGCCACGTGGTCCTCAAGAACGGCCTCGAGGTCGACTCCAGCACCATCGTGTGGACGGCCGGCGTCAAGCCGAACCCGGTCCTGGCCCGCTACGGCCTCCCGCTGGGCCCGCGCGGCCACGTCGACGCCCAGCCGACCCTCCAGGTCACCGGCACCGACTACATCTGGGCCGCGGGCGACAACGCCCAGGTCCCGGACGTCGCCGCCCGCAAGGCCGGCGTCGAGAACGCCTGGTGCCCGCCGAACGCCCAGCACGCGCTGCGGCAGGCGCGGGTCCTCGGCGACAACGTGATCTCCGGGATGCGGGGCTTCCCGCAGAAGGACTACAGCCACTCCAACAAGGGTGCTGTCGCGGGTCTCGGCCTGCACAAGGGCGTCGCGATGATCGTCATGGGCAAGATGAAGATCAAGCTCAAGGGCCGTCTCGCCTGGTACATGCACCGCGGCTACCACGGTCTGGCCATGCCGACCTGGAACCGCAAGGTCCGCGTCTTCGCCGACTGGACCCTCGGTATGTTCCTCAAGCGCGAGGTCGTATCCCTCGGCGCGATGGAGCACCCGCGCGAGGAGTTCTACGAGGCCGCGAGGCCCGTGCCGGCCGCCGAGCCGAAGAAGACCGAGGCGAAGGCCTCCTGACCGGCTCCGGTCGCTGATCCACCCCGAAGGACCTCCCGCCATCCGTGGTGCGGGAGGTCCTTCGGCGTTCCCGCGCCCACCGGATGTACATGGTCGCTGCATGTGTTTTGCCCAGACGTAACCCGCCGAAGGGACTGCGCCCCGGCATGCCGCTGTTTACCAAGGTGGACAATTCCGGGATCCTCGTCACGGAGGTGTACGCCATGGCAGATGCCGCGCTGCGGCTCAGGAACCTCATCGGACAGTTGCTGGGAGTGCCGCTCCCGGTGCGGATCCGCGCCTGGGACGGTTCGGAGGCCGGCCCGCCCGAGGCGCCCGCGCTGGTCGTGCGCAACCGGCGTGCCGTGCGCCGACTGCTGTTCAAGCCGGGTGAGCTGGGGCTGGCCCGCGCCTGGGTCACGGGAGACCTGGACATCGACGGTGATCTCTACACCGCCCTCGAGCTGATCTCGGGGCTCGTGTGGGAGCGCGGGGAGGATGCCAGGACCCTCTTCCAGGCCCTGCGCGACCCCGAGGTGCGCTCCGCCGTCCGCGGGCTCGTCGCTCTCGCCGGACCGCCGCTGCCGCCCGCCCCGCCGCCCGAGGAGATCCGCCGGGCCCGCGGCCATCTGCACACCAGGCGCAGCGACAAGCGGGCCATCAGCCACCACTACGACGTCGGCAACGGCTTCTACGAGATCGTCCTCGGACCGTCGATGGTGTACTCGTGCGCCTACTGGGAGGCTCCCGAACCCGGGGGAACCCTGGAGCGCGCCCAGCGCGACAAGCTCGACCTCGTCTGCCGCAAGCTCGATCTGCGAGCCGGGCAAAGGCTCCTCGACGTGGGCTGCGGGTGGGGCTCCATGGCCATCCACGCCGCCCGCGAGTACGGCGTGAGCGTCGTCGGCATCACCCTCTCCCAGGAGCAGGCGGCCTACGCCCGCAAGCGCGTCGCCGACGAGGGGCTCACCGACCGGGTCGAGATCCGGGTGCAGGACTACCGGGACGTGACCGACGGGCCGTACGACGCCGTCTCCTCCATCGGTATGGCCGAACACGTCGGCGCGGAACGGTACTTGGAGTACGCCGAGGTCCTGCTGCAGCTCCTGAAGCCCGGTGGACGGCTCCTCAACCACCAGATCGCCCGGCGCCCGCATCGCGACGAATCGGCGTACGACCTCGACGGGTTCATCGACGCCTATGTCTTCCCCGACGGCGAACTCGCCCCCCTCGGCACCACCGTGACCATGCTGGAGCGCGCCGGGTTCGAGGTGCGGGACGTGGAGTCGATCCGCGAGCACTACGCCCACACCCTGCGCCGCTGGGTCACCAACCTGGAGGCCCAGTGGCAGCGCGCGATCCGGCTCGCCGGTCCCGGGCGGGCCCGCGTATGGCGGCTGTACATGGCCGCGTGCGCCCTCGCCTTCGAACGCAACCGCATCGGCGTCAACCAGGTACTCGCCATCAGAACCGCCGAATCCGGTGCATCCGGGCTGCCGCTGAGATCCCGCACCTGGAACTGACTCCCGGCGGAGTCGCCGCACGTCACCGCCCACCCACGGGTACGGCCCAGCGGCCCCGCCGCCCGGCAGAGTGGCGGGTGTGACTGGTCGGTGACCGGCCGCGGCGTCTGGGTTCCGTGCCGGTTGGCGGCACCCCGTGCAGGATGGAGGGGCCCGTTGGCGGGCAACCGACCCCAAGTGCCGAATGGCTGTTCGGCGGTAGGTGTGCTCAGGACGGCCGCGGCGCCTGGGTTCCGTGCCGGGCGGCGGGCAGGAAGAAGGGCCCGCCGCCGGGCGGCGGGCCCCAACTGCCGTACGGCTGCTTGGGCTTACTCCGCCTTGATCGCTGCCAGCATGTTCATGCGGGCCGCCCGGCGGGCCGGCCACAGGGCGGCGAGGATGCCCACCGTCGCCGCCAGCAGCAGGAACACCCCCATCCGGGCCCAGGGCAGGACGAGTTCGTACGTCGCCATCTTCGTGCCGAGGAGCTCACCGGCCGCCCAGCCGAAGAAGACGCCCAGACCGATGCCCAGGACCCCGCCGAACAGGGAGATGACCAGGGACTCCAGACGGACCATCCGTTTGATGCCCTTGCGGTCCAGGCCGATCGCGCGGAGCATGCCGATCTCCTGGGACCGCTCGAACACCGACATGGCCAGGGTGTTGATGACTCCGAGGACCGCGACGATCACCGCCATGGCGAGCAGGCCGTAGAGCATGTTCAGCATCAGCGTGAACATCTGCGCGATGGAGTCGGACAGATCCTTCTTGTCCTGGACCTTGATGGCCGGGTTGGAGCCGAGGGCCTTCTCCAGCTTGTCCTTGGTCGCGGCGGAGGCGCCGTCGGACGTCTTCAGCATGACCTGCATGTCGGACAGTTCGCTCAGGTGCGGATTGAGTGTCGCGGTGTCGAGCATGATGCCGCTGATCAGCTCGTTGCCCTCGTAGACCCCGGCGACCGTGAGCTTCTGCGCCTTGCCGTCCTCGTAGTGGACGGTGAAGGTCGAACCCGCCTTCCAGCCGAAGGACTTGGCCCGGTCCTGGTCCACGACCACCTGGCTGCCGCCGACCTTGAACGCGCCGTCGTCCACCTTGAGGTCGGTCAGCTCGCCGATCGCGGAGCCGTTGACGCCGGTCAGGTACTCGGTTTGGCCGTCGATACGGGAGGCCGCGTTGCGCAGCGGGCTGACGGCGGTGACGTCGTCGACCTTCGCCAGCTTCTTCTCGACGTCCGCCGAGAGTTCGTTGCCGTTGGCCATGGAGACGACGTAGTCCGCCTTGACGGCAGCCGAGGCCATCTTGTCGATCGACTTCTGCAGGCTGCCCGCCATCACCGTCATACCGGTGATCAGGGTGAGCCCGATCATCAGCGCGGAGGCGGTGGCGGCCGTACGGCGCGGGTTGCGCACCGAGTTCTGGCGGGCCAGCTTCCCGGAGATGCCGAAGACGCGCAGGAGCGGTGCCGCGGCCGCGATCAGTGGGCGGGACAGCAGGGGGGTGAGGATGAAGACACCGATGATCAGCAGGACCGCGCCCATGCCCATGGGGGCCTGGCCGTCCGAGCCGTCCATGGTGGTGGCCGCCAGGATGACGGCGACACCCGCCCCGCTGAACAGCGCGCCCAGCGTGTTGCGCAGCACCAGCGACTTGGTCGTCGCCTTCGCGTGCACACTGCTCATCGCCGCCACCGGCGGGATCTTCGCCGCCCTGCGGCCCGGCAGCCACGCCGCCAGCATGGTGATCAGGACACCGACCGCGAGGGCCACCCCGACCGTGCCCGGCGTGATGACGAGCGGCCCGTCCGGGACGGTCGCCCCGAGCGTGCCCATGAGGGACTTGAGCCCCGCGCCGATGCCGATACCGGCCACGAGACCGGTCACGGCGGCGACCAGGCCCACCACGAACGCCTCGATCAGCACCGACCGCGTGACCTGCCTGCGGGATGCGCCGACGGCCCTGAGCAGCGCCAGCTCCTTGGTGCGCTGGGCGACCAGCATGGTGAAGGTGTTGGCGATGATGAAGGTGCCGACGAAGAGCGCGATGCCCGCGAAGACCAGCAGTCCCTGCTTGAGACCGCTCATCGAGGACGAGATCATCTCGGCCTGCTCGTCGGCGAGTTCCTTGCCGGTCTCGGTCTGCACCAGGTCCGCGGGAAGCGCCTTGTCCAGCGCGGCCTTCAGCGCGGTCTGGGAGGTGCCGGAGGCCGCCTTCACGTCGATCTCGTCGTACGTTCCCGGCTTGCCGAACAGCTTCTGGGCGGTGGCCGTGTCGAAGAGGGCGAGGCTGCCGCCGGCGGCGACATTGCCGTCGTCGGTGGTGAAGATGCCGGTGACGACCGGCTTCAGGACCGGGCCGTCGACCGAGATGCGCACGGTGTCGCCGACCTTGTAGCCGGCTCGCTTCGCGGTCTCGGAGTCGATCGCGACCTGGTTCGCGCCGTGCGGTGCGGCGCCCTCGGACAGCGGGTACCGGGGGTCCTTGTCCCCGTAGTAGTTGCCGCCCTGCGACTGGAAGCCGCCGCCGATGAGCTTGCCGTCCTTGTCGGCGATGGCGGTGAAGCCGCTGACGACGCCGATGGCGTTCGAGGCCCCCGGGACCTCGGCGCTCTTCTCGAGCAGCGCCTGGGTCAGGTCGGGGTTCTTCCCGATCGTGTTGCCCTCGTCCTCCCGGGACTCGGCGGTGACGGCCACGTCGACCTGGTCGAAGCCCTTGGCCGAACTCTTCTGGTAGGCCTCGGAGATGGTGTTGGTGAAGACCAGCGTGCCGGACACGAACGCCACGCCGAGCATGACGGCGAGCACGGTCATGAGCAGTCTGGCCTTGTGCGCGAGTACGTTGCGCAGGGCGGTGCGGAACATCAGGAGGTGCGGCCCTTCGCGTCGAACTGCTTCATGAAGTCGAGGACGTTGTCGGCGGTGGGCTGGTACATCTCGTCGACGATCCGGCCGTCCGCGAGGAACACCACCCGGTCCGCGTACGCCGCGGCCACCGGGTCGTGGGTCACCATGACGACCGTCTGCCCCAGCTCCCGAACGGAGTTGCGCAGGAAGCCCAGCACCTCGGCGCCGGAGCGTGAGTCGAGGTTTCCGGTCGGCTCGTCGCCGAAGATGATGTCGGGCCTGGACGCCAGCGCCCGGGCGACGGCGACGCGCTGCTGCTGGCCGCCGGAGAGCTGGGCGGGCCGATGGCTGAGGCGGTCCCGCAGCCCGACCATCTGGATGACCGACTCCAGCCACTGCTTGTCCGGTTTGCGGCCGGCGATGTCCATCGGGAGGGTGATGTTCTCCAGGGCCGTCAGGGTCGGCAGCAGATTGAACGCCTGGAAGATGAACCCGATCTTGTCCCGCCGCAGCTTGGTCAGCTGCTTGTCCTTCAGGGAGCCGAGCTCGGTCTCGCCGATGCGGACCGAACCGGAGGAGAAGGTGTCGAGGCCGGCGACGCAGTGCATCAGCGTGGACTTGCCGGAGCCGGAGGGGCCCATGATCGCGGTGAACTCGGCCTGGTGGAACTCGACGGTGACCCGGTCCAGAGCGACCACCTGGGTCTCGCCCTGTCCGTAGATCTTCGACAGATCCGTGGCGCGCGCGGCCACGGTGGTGGTCCGGCCGGCGACGGGTGTGGTGGTCACGGGATGGAACTCCTAGCGGGACGACATCGTTGAAGGACGTCTTCCATCGTGGTGGCCGCAGCGCGCCGTGTAGTCAGCCGCAGTCCTGGTTCCGAGGGCAGACTTCGGAGGGACCGAGCCGCTCGGTGTCATACCTGGGGATGACGGCGGCCCCTGATCGGGGCAAGTGCAGAGAACAGGTGGAGCGTCCTCGTTCGGACGGTGAAATTCCGTCATTCCGCATGCGCGGCCAGGGGTCCCACGTAACGCTATTGGCAAGTGCGGATGGCGTGTTCCGTGGTCTGATGCACCCTCAGACGTCAATAAAATAAGACAACATCGGTCCGCCCGTCCGCAGTTCGGGGGATGCACCCCGATAGGCTCGGACCTTCGACGCGGCGCCCATGGCCTGCCCGGATGGTGGAATGCAGACACGGCGAGCTTAAACCTCGCTGCCCCTTCGCGGGCGTGCCGGTTCAAGTCCGGCTCCGGGCACTTTCCCGCCCACGCAGTGAGTTCTCACGCGTGGGCCGGCACTCCGCCGTCAACCCTCGTAGACGGTCAGCACGGCACCGTCGATCTCGATCCGGCGGCCGGCGCGCATGCCGTCGCGGCGCAGTGTTCTCAGACAGGTGTGGAACAGGGGCAGCTCGTCCGCGTCCAGGACGGCGGCGGCCAGTTCCACGAGTTCGGTCACTGACTGATCGGTCAGTACCTCGGGCAGCTCGCCGGAGAGCAGAACGACCGATTCACCGGCGGGCCCGCGGACCACGGCTGTGGCCGGCCCGCCATGCACGAACAACACATTCCCCCCTGGGAGCCCGGGGTCGTGCGGCTCTCGCTCCTCGGGCAGGACGAGAGACTAGCGGGGGAGTGCGGTGCTTTCGGCCACAGTCGAAATTCTTTTTCTGACTCCACGGAAGAGTGAACATCCGCGGTCGCGGACCGCCGGGACATGCTTCCGGACGGTCACTTCCTTGGCCAAGGGGTGGGCCGGGGTCCCGGGCGGTTACTCGTGCGGCCCGGGAGGGGGCGTGGTGCGGGGTGGGTCTCCGGAGGGCGTCGTGCGAGGGCGCCCGGAAGGTCGCCCGGGGGAGGGGGCGGCTGCTTGCGGGGCGAGGGCCGGAGGAGCCGCGTCCGCGGGGTGAGTCAGCGCCCGGGTGGCCGCTTGCCTGGGGCGGGGCCGTTCTCCAGGGCGTCGCTCGGGCCCGGGCAGGTGGTTACTTCTTCGGGGTGCGGTCCAGTAGGGACTCCACGAGTGCGGTCACGTGGCGGCGGTCGTCGGCCGAGAGTTTCTGGAGGCTGGCGATGAGCAGGTCCACCTCGGGGTCGGCCGGGCGGGCCGTGCCCTCGGGGTCCTGGCCGGCCGGTGAGCCGTACACATGGATGCCGCAGGCCTCGGCGGCGGAGCGGCGGACGGTGTCCAACGGCAGTTCCAGCCCCTTGGACAGGCCCTCCAGGGTGGTCGACTGGGGCATGCGGACGACGCGGTCGGTGGTCGCCAGGTGGTGGACGGTGGAGCGCGGGATGCCGCCGCGGCGCGCCACGTCGCCGTAGGACCAGCCCTTGCGGTCCAGGCGCTCACGGATCAACTGCTGCAGTGCGTTGGCCACGGGTGGGTCACTTCCTGCTCGCCGCTCGGCGGAACCGTCCATGTCGCAGCCGATTCTACGGGCGGCCCCTCCCGCCGCCGAAAGGGTGATTCCCCGAACAGGTTGCGCAAGGGCGCCGCCAGGCCCTAGTGTCCAATCTCGTTGGACAGCGCGTCCGACCAAGTTGGACAGAGTGCGGGGGGAACCTGACTCGGTCCGACCGGAAATGCCCATCCCTGAGGGGGAATTGATCATGATGGACGCTCACGAGCTCGAGGCCGAGTCCGCGGAACTGCTGCCGGGCCGGGAGGCCCTCGGTCGTCTGAAGTTCAGCTTCAACAAGACGACCAACGT
>NZ_JAVREZ010000034.1:0-70709 GCF_031845645.1 Streptomyces doebereineriae | reverse complement strand
CGTCAACACCCGCACCAAACGGATCATGAGGCAGATGCACGGACGTGCCGGATTCGACCTCCTCCGCCACCGCATTCTGCTCGCTTGACGGGCACCCAACGTCACCACCGACTACGGGCCAGAGCCAGACATTCGATGTAACTCCCGATCATGGAAGACACATCGATGACCAGTGAGAACGTGACCGATCCCAAGTCTGTCGAGTCGGCAGAGATGGTGTCGGCGAAGGCCGTGGACGACCACTTGATCGACGAACTGGTGCACCGGGCCCAGGCGGCCGAGGGTCTGCAACTGACCGGCGAGGGCGGGCTGCCGGCAGCTGCCCATGCGGCTGCTGGAGCAGCCCTGGAGGGCGAGATCACCGACCGCCTCGGCTATGACAAGCACGATGCGGCCGGCAAGAACCGCGGTAACTCCTGCAACGGCAAACGCTCCAAGACCGTGCTGACCGACGTGGGCCCGGTGGAGATAACCGTGCGCCGCGACCGCGACGGCTCCTTCGAACCGAAGATCGTCAAGAAGCGACAGAAGCGCCTGCCCCGCGTCGATGAGATGGTCCTCTCGGCCTGCTCTCTCCATGGGTGCCACCGTCGAGGTCCTCGACCCGCCCGAGGCCCGCGCCGAACTCACCGCCGTGTCCGCTGCCGACCGGCGAAGGAGCGGTTGGTGAAGCGTTCGGCGGGTTTCGGAGTGAAGACCTCCACCAGGGTCTCGGCAGCGAGAGCGGCGGACGATGCACATCGGCCTGTTACCGGCAGTTCGTCAAGCCGGGCGGCAGTCGAGGTTGGCATGCGGTCGTGTCGATCGTTGAGCGGTGAAGAGGTATTTCGCCGAGTGTTGGAGGCCGACGACGACTGAGCGGCGTCGGCTGCTACGACCCACACCAACCCGGCCCGTGAAAAGCTCGGCCGCCGACGAGACAGCGTCACCTCGGGCGCGTGATCGTAGCCGAGGAGCACTGCCACCGCCGTCACGCGGTCGGTTCTTGTGGTGCTGACCAGCGCGCCAGTACTCTCGCGCCATGAGTCGTCAGCCCGTTCCCCGTGGTCCGTACGTCAAGGGGATCGCCCGGCGACGGGAGATCATCGAGGTCGCGCTTGAGGTGCTGGCCAAAGAAGGGCTGCGCAACTCCACCTTGCAGGAAATCGCGTCGCGCGTCGGCATCACCCGCCCGGGCCTGCTGCACTACTTCGGCTCCAGGGAGGAGTTGCTCCTGGCGGTGCTGGAGGAACGGGACAAGCGGGACCTGGCGGCCGCGGCAATCGAGCACGACGCCGATGGCTCGCTGGTGGGCGAGGCAGAACGGGCGTTGGCCAGGACGAAGCGCTCACCCGGGCTTGCCCGCCTGTACACCGCGCTGGCCGGAGAGGCCACCGACCCCGACCACCCGGCACACGAGTGGTTCCAGCGCCGCTACGAACACATGCGCGCCATGAGCCGGCGTGACATCGAGGCTCGGATCGCCGAAGGCACTGTGGACGCCTCGGTGGACGTCGACGCCCTCACCCAACTTGTCCCCGCCCTCATGGACGGCCTGCAGCTCCAGTGGCTGCTCGACCCCGACCTGGACACCACCGCCGCTCTTCGCATGGTCGTCTCCTGCCTCGTCGACCACACCTCGCACCAAGACTGACTCGCGCCGTCGGCCGGTGTCCACGTCGGGCCTTTTGACCGCAGCCGACGTGGCGCTGATGCAGGCACTCCGAAAATTTACTTCGAGTAGGTATTGACTTGGCGGCGGGTCTCTCCGGATCCTCGACCAGGCCGGTATGCGAGCGCCGAGATCACACTGCCTCGCGCCTGGCGTTGATGTGCGACGCAGCCGAGCCGAGCTCGGGAGACCTGAGGAGTGTGAGGGATGACCACCCGTCCAACCAGGGTCCCGTCCAGGAACGGCCCCCGCCGCTGGCTCCGCGCCATCGCGGCGGCTACAGCGCTTGTCAGCGCCAGCCTGTTCTCCCCCGCGACGGTCGCGTCCACGGCGAGTGGTGCGCCGGGCGCCGGGGGTGCCCCGCCGGAGACATCGGCGCCCACGTTCGCGCACTCCTACCTGGGCGGGGTGTCCGGGCCTCGGCCCGCCGAGAACGTCGACCTGGCCGGGACCTGGCAGTTCGATCCCGTGACGACCACTACCTGCACCCCCGGTCCGCGTCCCACGATGGGGCCGATGACCTGTGAGGACACCCCCGCCACCGAGGAGTCGACCACCATCGAGGTGCCCGGCGGCGGCTGGCTCAAGCAGGGCTGGGACGACCTCTCGGTCGCCGATTATCAGCGGCGCATCCGCGTGCCCGACATCGCGGGACCACAGGCCACCAAGCTCGCGTTCGGGGCGATCAACCACCGGGCCACCGTCTGGGTCGACGGCCGGAAGGTCGGCAGCCAGGTGACGGCGTTCACGCCGTCGGTGTTCGACATCAGCGACTATGTCGAGCCCGGAAGCTCTCACCTCATCCGAGTGCGGGTCGAGGGGCGCAAGGCCTTGATCGGGGACGACGGCCGCTACACCGTGCCCGAGGGCGCCTCATGGTCCGACGACGTGGCTCAGGGCATCTTCCGCTCCGCCGACCTCCAGGTTTTCCCCGCGGTGCACATCTCCGACACCTTCGTGCAGACCTCGGTCGCGGACCGCACCCTGACCTACGACGTCGAGCTCACCAACACCACCGGCATGGCGCGCAAGGTGCGCCTGACCGGGACGGTGGACTCCTGGAACGACGAGAACTGGGCGTACCCCGCCGTCCCCCGCAGGATGGTCACGGTCCCGGCCCACGCCACCAAGACCATCACCGTGGGTCCGCTGTCGTGGCGAGCAGGCTCGGAGTCGTACTGGTGGCCCAACATCCCGCACCGGTCGGGCTACCGCGCGCAGCTGCACGACCTGCGACTGCAAGCCACCACCGCCGGTATCACCACCTCCCGATCCCGAGTTCGGTTCGGCTTCCGCGAACTCGCCCAGGACGGAGACCATTACGAGCTCAACGGGCGCCACATCAACTTCCGCGGCGACAGCCTGCAGGGGGCGAACTACGACAACATCGACCACCACGGCCGCAGCGACGCCTACGACACCCTGCCCGGGTTCCTTGAGCCCTCGCAGGGCAACGGCGGCTGGCCGCAGGTCGTGGACAACTATCTGCGGCTGAATTTCAGCGGCGTCCGCATCCACCAGATCCCGGCCACGCCCTACATGCTCGACGTCGCCGACGCGCGCGGTCTGATGATTCAGGACGAGACCGCCATCCGTGGCTCCAACAACCGGCAGAACTTCATCACCGGCCGCGACAACATGCTTCAGCACACGGCCGATCTGGTGAGGCGAGACCGCAACCACGCCTCAGTGCTGCGTTGGAGCCAGTCCAACGAACCGGTCGTGGGCTACACCGACAACCCGGGCGCCGGTGCCGAGTTCGACGAGGCGCTGTACCAGACGATCATGGCGATGGACACCACCCGGCCCATCAGCACCGACTCCGCAGTCGACGCCACCGCCGGCAATCTTGCGCACGCCAACTACACCGTCTTCTGCCACTACGCCGACGGGGTATACCCAGCCGCCTACACCGAGAGCGTCTGCAACGGACCGGCCGGCAAGCCACAGGGCCAAACGGAGTTCGTCTGGCCCGGCGACAACACTCCGCAGGGTGCCGTGTGGTTCGCCTCCGGGTCCCTGCGGATGCGTGGCCAGGGTGCCTCGGACGTGCGGCCCTACACGCTGCTGGACCTCTGGTCCTCCGTCGTCCCCGGTGTCAAGCGCACCGACATCAACGTCGAATGGGGTTACCCGACAGCGGGACTGCATCCGCTGTACGGCGAGGACAACCTGTCCGCCCCATGGGCCAACCCCCACATCCAACTGATCCAGAACGCGTTCAACCCTGTCGCCGCCGTCGACACCGGCTTCTGGAACGCCAACAAGATCTCCAACGAAGCTGGAGAATGGCCCACCACCACAGGCAGTGTCAGCCCCGGCCGGGCAACCCGCGCCTTGACGGTCTTCAACGACACCCTGCACGGCACCCGGGTCAACGTCACCTGGAGCCTCCACGTCGGCACCTCCGACGGGAAGGTCACCGACCACGGCACGATCAAGACCCGCATCGCACTCGGCGGCAACAGGCAACTGCCACTCGCCTTCGAGGCCCCGGACACCGACCAGCCGCTCTACCTCGAGCTCCAGGTCAGCAAGCCTGGAGAGGGCGTCCTGTTCCACGACGACAGCACCGTGTACACCGTCGCGGACGCCACCCCGTAGGAGGGACCCGGCTGGGCATCGAGCGCCCCTCGATCCCAGCCGGAATCCAGGTCCGCCGCCCTGCCATCGGACGCAGGGACCAGGACACGTTCACCTCAAGACCCCCAGTTCGGCCGCGAGTCGGCCAGGACCACCGGGCTGGTCCGCGGGCGTCTCGCACCGGCCCTGCCGTCCGCGCCGCGAGCCCGGAACAGACAGAGAAGCGAAACATGACGACAAGGAGACGGACAATCTTGAACGGCAGGCGCGTGAGGATCCCCGCGGCACTCGCTCTGAGCGCGGTGATGGTCTTCGGATGCAGTCACCCTCCCGCCAAGACAGCCGAGGCAGTCGCGGCAGCCCACACCGAACCCGGCATCGCGCTGGTGAATCAGAAGAAACTCTCGCCGCGGCTCAGCGAGCTGACCTTCACCTCGTCCGCTCTCGACGGCACGACCAAGGTGCGCGTACTGCTCCCCCATGGCTACGACGCAGAGAAGGGACGTAGTTACCCCGTGCTGTACCTGTACCACGGTGGAGGGCAGAGCGCTTCGAGCTGGACACAGGACGGTGCCGCGGAGAAGATCACTGCTGGCCTGCCCGCGATCGTGGTGATGCCGGACGCCGGCTCCACGGAGTGGTATGCCGACTGGTGGAACAACGGCCACCGCGGCCGGCCGATGTGGGAGACCTTCCACATCAACAGGCTCCTCCCGTGGGTGGACGAGCACTACCGCACGATCCCCGAGCGCGGGGCGCGGGCTGCCGCCGGACTGTCGATGGGCGGGTTCGGGACGGTCTCGTACGCCGCCCGGCACCCTGACCTCTTCGGTGCCGTCGGCTCGTTCTCCGGAGACGTCGACCACCAGAACGTCCAGATGCGCACCATCATCGAGCAGCTCCACCCCTCCCTCTGGGGCCCGTGGGCGACGCAGGAAGTCCGCTGGCGCGGGGACAACCCCTGGGACCTGGCGGCCAATCTGGCCCACACGGACATGTCCCTGTACACGGGCAACGGCCAGCCCCGGCACGACGGCGAGGCCGTGGACGCCACGGAACAACGGATCCGGCAGGAGAACGTGTCCTTCCACGAGCGCCTGCGGGATCTCGGCATCCGGCACCGGTGGCACGACTACGGACCCGGCAGCCACACATGGCCCTACTGGCAGGCTGACCTCCGGGACTGGATACCGCACCTGAAGGCCTACTTCGCCCGCCACGCGCAGCACCGCGCCACTCCCCGGTCGTTCACCTTCTCGTCGATCAGGCCGCAGTACAGCGCCTACGGCTGGACCGTACGGATGCGGCGGGATGTTACCGAGTTCAGCGCACTGGAGGTGGCCCGTGAGCGCCGCTTCACGGTGGTCGGGAACGGCTCGGCCACGGTACTGACGCCCTCACTGGCTCGACCGGGCAGGCGGTATCACGTCACCGTCCGCGACCACGCGGGAGCTTCAGTGCGGTCGGCCACCGCTGACGCCCAGGGGCGCTTGACGATTCCGCTCGCACTGGGCCCCGGCAACCCGCACCAGCAGTACTCGCCGCAGGCCGACACGTCGAGTACGGGCCCCAGCCCCGACAACGCGCCGTTCCACACCAGGGGCAACAGCTCCCGCTTCAACCGGGCCGAGGTGACGATCACCCCGCGCTGAGATCCGTCCCTTCGCCCGCCGGTCTGAGGCCGGGGGGACACCGAGGAAGACGGCGGAAGATCGCCTTCGGGTAGTCGCCCCCTACGACGGACCACCCGCCATGCCGAGTGCTGGGCCGTTACGAGCACAGGACTCGGCCGGCGCCCACGGGTGCTGTCACCGAACCCGGAGAATGTCGAGGGCATCGCCGGCGGTGCCCCGCCGGTGGTCAGGCTCGCACCAGCCTCTCCGAGGCGATGACAGTCCATATGGTGCAGCCTCGATACCAGCTCGGCAGAGCAATTCATGCACATCCCGGCACAAGCCAAGGGCCGGCCGCTTGAGCGACTCGGACGGACATCACTATCGTCTTGTCCAGAGGTGAGACACCTCTCCGACGAAGCATCCCGGGAGGCTCCCCCTGACGGTCAGGAACGAGGAACAGGGTGCTGGGCGCGGTATGCGCCGCGACGCGGTCCGCAACCGGCGCAAGCTCCTGGAGGCCGTGGGAGAAGCGCTCAGGACCGAGCCCGGCGCGATGACCATGGCGGTCATCGCGGAGCGGGCCGACCTGTCGCTGGCCACGGCTTACCGGTACTTCCCGTCGGTCGAGGAGCTCCTCAAGGCCTACCTGCTCGGCGTGATCGTCCAGCTGCGCAACTACAGCCACGACTGCCCCAAGACCGGCCCGGCCCTGTTCGAGGACGTGGTGCGGGAATGGGCTCGTCTGGTCCGCAGCTACGGCCCTGCCATGGTCCAGATCCGGTCGCGCACGGGCTTCCTCACCCGCCTGCGCGACAACGACGAGGTGATCACCCCGGTCCGGGACACCTGGGAGCGCCCCATTCGCAGTGTGATGCGGCACCTGGACGTGCCGGACGATCATTTCGATCACGCGTTGTTCCTGTACAACGCCATGTTCGATCCACGCGAGATCCTGGACCTGATCAGCACCGGCCTCCCGGAGGAGGAAGCGATCAGCCGTTTGACGGCGGCCTACTACGGGGCTCTCCAGGGCTGGGCCGGAGCCTGAGGCACACGACCGGCAGCCGGTGAGGGGCGGCTCCCCGCGGGGGCCGTAGCTCAGCACCAGGAACCAACCACCCACGGCGTCTGCGGTGGGCTTCAGGCATGCCCACCGGACCACAGCGCGCCCACCGGGCACCCGCTCGGACCTCTGCAACCACCTGCCTCCGGCCGACCCATCCGCGCCCCCACCCTTGTACCGCTCATCACGATGTGAGAATGTGCTCGCACTTTACATCCGTCGTGACCCCCTGGAGATCGGATGAGCGCCCTCCCCTCCCTAACGGCCGGTTCTCTCCCGGAACGCATCAGAGCAGCGTCGAGGCGGCCCAAAACGCTGGGCGTTGCGGTGCCGGGCGCCGTCTCTCTGGCCATGGGTGAACCAGACAGCAACACGCCGCAGCCAGTGGTGGAGGCTGCCGTCCGGGCGTTGCGCGCCGGTCGCACTCGTTACTCGCAGATCACAGGGTCGCCGGATCTCCGGCAGGAGATCGCCTCCCACCTGGCGCGTTCCCAGGGCCCCGAGGTCGACCCGGCGAATGTCGTCGTCACTCACGGAGGCAGCGCCGGCCTCGCAGCCACCGTCCTCGCTCTGGTGAACCCGGGCGATCGAGTACTGCTCCCCGAACCGACCTACTCCCTGTACGCGGACCACGCGGCCATGGCAGGGGCCAAGGCCGAGTGGATCTCCACGCGGCCTGACGGCTCGATCGACCTGCACAAACTCGCGGCGGCCGCAGCGGGAGCCCGCATGCTCATCCTGTGCAATCCCGTGAATCCCACCGGAATGGTGTTCTCCAAAGCCGATATCGAAGGAGTCGGCGCCATTCTCCGCGACCACCCCGACCTCTACCTCCTATCGGACGAGGCATACAGCGACATCGTCTTCGACGAGATCACGTTCACCTCGGCATCTGAACTGATCTCTGTGCGGGACCGGGTGGTGCTCTCCGGCACGTTCTCAAAGTCGTACTCAATGACCGGCTGGCGCATCGGTTTCATCTGCGCCGCCGCCGCTGTCGCCGAAAAGATCAACCTCGTTCACCGGACGATCAATGGGCCTCTGAACACCTTCGTCCAGGACGCGGCCGTCGAGGCGCTACGCATTCCCGACAAAGATCTGCACGCACTCTCGACGCGCTTCCAGCGCCGGCGAGATCTGGTCATGCGCCACCTCGACGGTCTCGACGCGGTGAGCGTCGTCCGGCCTCTCGGAGCGTTCTACGCATTCCCCCGCATCGACAGCGCCCTGCCCTCCGTCGAACTCGTGCAACGGTTCGCCGACGGAGGCGTGCTCGTACGCGCCGGGTCCGAATTCGGCCCGTCGGGCGAGGGACACGTACGCCTGTCCTTCGCCACGGACGAAGCGGCACTCGAAGAGGGCCTGCGCCGCTTTACGCACGTCATCAACGCGCTTTAGCACTGCCCCCTCGATTTCGATCACATATCGGCCTGGCCGACAGCGCGCATACACATGGCCCCCGGAGATCTCGAGTGCGTCACAGAGGTCCCGAAGTCCGTGCTGCCCAGCGGCCCTTTCGGTGAGCCAGGCTCTTTACCAAAAGTCGACGAGAAAGCGTTGACAGGCGGCGCACCCGGCCCCATAGTCGACGCAACTGAGATTCGCTTCGCACTTCAGAGTGAGCCGCTCAGTTCGAACGCAAGCACTCCGAGCCTCGGACCCTGCTCCGCGGGGCCAGCGCATCACGTAGGCCAGACGGGCCAACAAGGGCTGGCGCACACCTCAAGTGAAACCCCAATCGCAAGCCGTTCGGCAGTGTTCGTAGGGATGAGTCCCCGATGACGGGAAGCTCTCAACGACTCCGTGCGCGACACGCCGCTCGCAGATCAACCGGCAGGCTCCGCAAGGCGGACGGCCGACGGAAGGAGTTCCCATGGCTTCAAGGTGGGTGAAGGGGGCTGGGGCCATGTTGGCCGTTGCCTCGCTCGTCACGCTCAGCGCCTGTAGCGGGTCCGGCGACTCGGGCGGTTCGAGTTCCGGCGGCAAGCCGGTGACGGTGGAGTTCTGGGGGGCGGCGGTCGGCCTCGACAAGTCCGTGGCGCTGTGGAACAAGTCGCACCCCGACATCAAGGTCAAGTACAGCCAGATCCCGGCGGGCAGCATCGGCGGCTACGCCAAGATGCAGAACGCGGTGAAGGCCGGCAACGCACCCTGTCTCGGACAGGTGGGCTACGACACCCTCTCGAACTTCATCGCCACCGGCGCGCTGGAGGACATCTCCCAGTACGCCGACGCCGGCAAGGACAAGTTCGTGCCGTGGACCTGGCAGATGTCCAGCGTCGGCGACAGGGTGTTCGGCATCCCGGTCGACACCGGGCCCATGGCGATGTACTACCGCAGCGACCTGTTCAAGAAGTACAAGATCTCGCCACCGAAGACCTGGGACGATTTCGCCGCGGCCGCGCAGAAGGTGCACAGCGCGAACCCCTCGGCCTACCTGACGACCACGCCACAGGACGCCTATGACCTGGGGGCGCTGACTTGGCAGGCCGGAGGCAAGTGGTTCGGTACCGCGAACGACCGGTGGCAGGTGACCATTGATAACCCGCAGACGAGCAAGGTCGCGCAGTACTGGCAGGGCCTGCTGGACAAGAAGCTGGTCACCAGTGACCCGATGCTGGACACGGCCTGGTTCAAGAAGGTGCAGGACGGGCAGCTGCTGTCGCTCGTCAGCGCCGTGTGGGCTGCTCCGCTGATCTCCAAGAACCTGCCCGAGCTGTCCGGCAAGTGGGCCGTGGCGCCCATGCCCCAGTGGTCCGCCGGGCAGAAGGCGGCCGGTAACCGCGGAGGCTCGGCGACCGTGGTGCTCAAGGGCTGCGAACACCCGAAGGAAGCCACGGAGTTCGCGACCTGGATGAGCACCGACAGCAACAGTGTCACCAATCTGATCAAGAACACGGGCATCTACCCGGCCGCGACGAGCGGACAGCAGCTGCCTGCCGTGGACCAGCCGTCGAAGTACTTCGGCGGACAGAACATCTACGACGTGTTCAAGACAGCGGCCGCGAACACGAGCACGGGCTGGGTGTGGGGCCCGACGATGAGCCAGGTTCAGTCCGACATGAAGGACGGGCTCAAGAAGGCCGGAGCCGGGCAGGGCACCATCCCGAAGACCGTGACCTCCGTCCAGGACAGCACCGTCGCGGCCATGAAGAGCCAGGGGCTGAGCGTCGGGAAGTGACGCGCGCGGTGAACGACGGCGGGCACCCGGCGGCCTTCCTGACCTGCCGGGCGCCGGCGCCGCGGGTTCACCCACTTGGCCTCGACATGCGGGGGTCCGGCCTCCCCCGTGCCACCACCGCCCGCGCCCCCGCAGGGCGACGACCAGCCCGACCAGCACCAATGACCAGTCGGTTCCTCACTTCACGGGACCACTTCACGAGCAAGGAGCAGGCATGGCGACAAGAACGCCTGGCGACGCTCTCGCCCACCCCATCGCCGGCTCGGCAGCGAAGCGTGTCCCCGGCCGTGGCCACACTCGTTCCGCGGTGCTCTTCCTGGCACCGTTCGGGCTGTTGTTCACGGCGATGTTGCTCGCACCGATCGGCTACGCGGTGTACCAGAGCTTCTTCAGGACGCGCCGCAGCGGCCTCGGACTGGGACCGTCGACGACTGTCTTCGCCGGGTTCGACAACTACGTGACGGCTCTGCACGACAGCCGGTTCATGTCGTCGTTCCTGCGGGTGTTCACGCTCGGCATCGTGCAGGTGCCGGTGATGCTGGGCCTGGCGCTCCTGCTGGCGCTGCTGCTGGACTCGCGTGGCGCCGTGTTCAAGAAGGTCTTCCGGCAGATCTACTTCCTGCCCTACGCGCTGCCGGGCGTGATCGCCGCGATCATGTGGTCGTTCCTGTACGCGCCGAGCGTCAGCCCGTTCACCGCCGCGCTGCGGCACTTTGGGCTCGAAGTGAACTTCCTGTCCGACGACCTCGTGCTCGCCTCGATCGGCAACATGATGACGTGGGCCTGGACCGGCTTCAACATGCTGATCATCTACTCGGCCTTGCAGGCGATCCCCGGCGAACTGACCGAAGCCGCTGTGATGGACGGCTGTTCCGGGTGGCGGGTCGCCTGGCACGTGAAGATTCCCGCGGTACGGCCGGCGCTGATCCTCACCACGGTGTTCTCCATCATCGGCACCGCCCAGCTGTTCAACGAGCCCGCGGTGCTGAGTCAGGTCGCCCCGACCGTCTCCCCGACCTACACGCCGATCCTGGCCACACAGCAGTCGGCGGACATCAACAACTACAACTACGCGGCCACCCAGTCGGTCATCCTCGCCCTGCTGACCTTCGTGCTGTCGTTCGGCTTCCTCAAGTTCACCCAGCGGAAGGGCACCTTCGCATGACGACCGTCACTCCCTCAGCAGCACGTGCCGCCGCCGGGCCTCCCGGGCGATTGCGTACGTCATCGCTGGCCGGCCGGGCGGGCGTGTTCGCGGTCATGGCGCTCTTCGCCCTGTACACGCTCATCCCGGTTTGGTGGCTGCTGGTCACCGCGACGAAGAACAGCGGCTACCTGTTCACCACGAACGGGCTGTGGTTCTCCCACTTCGACCTGTGGACCAACATCCGTGACGTCTTCCAGGAACAGGACGGCATCTTCGCCCGGTGGCTGCTGAACAGCGCCCTCTACAGCATCGGCGGCGCGGCGGTGAGCACGACGCTGTCCGCCATGGCCGGGTACGCGCTGGCCAAGTACCCCTTCCGTGGTCGCGACCTGACCTTCAACGTCATCCTCGGCGCCGTCCTGATCCCGGACGTCATGTTCGCGCTGCCCCTGTACCTGATGTTCAGTCAGGTCCATCTCGTCAACACCTACTGGGCCGTCTTCCTGCCCAGCGTCGTCAGCCCGTTCGGGGTCTACCTGTCGCGCATCTACGCCGGAGCGTCGGTACCGGACGAACTGATCGAAGCCGCGCGACTCGACGGTGCCGGCGAGGCCCGGATCTTCTGGCGGGTCGCCATGCCGATCATGTCCCCCGCGCTGGTCACCATCTTCCTGTTCCAGTTCGTCAGCATCTGGAACAACTACCTGCTGCCCCTGCTCATGCTCAACAGCGACGAACTCCAGCCGGTCACCGTCGGGCTGGCCAACTGGCGGGAAGGGGTGAACCAAGGCATCCCTTACAACATCACCATCACCGGCGCGTTCCTCTCGGTGATCCCCTTGATCGTCGCGTTTCTCGTCCTGCAGCGCTTCTGGCGCTCCGGCCTGACCGCCGGGAGCGTGAAGTAGGCCTGCCGCCCGGCACTCCGGCAGGCCACGCGGCTGAGCGGAATTCCCCCGCCCCCTCCCGCCGACGCACGCTGCAACCCGCTTCCCCCCGTGCCCTTGGAGACCTGACCCTGATGACCCTGCATCCCAGCATCTCCGCCCGGCTCGGCCTGATCGAGGACCTCCCGTCCTGGCGCCAGGCACTCGCCGATCCGGCTGTGCAACCGCGCCTGCAGGAATACCGGACCTGGAAGGCGGCACCGGCACTGCCCTCCGTCGAAACCAGCGACGAAAGCATTCCCGGCCCGCACGGCCCGATAGCCGTCCGCGTCTACCGGCCGCCGTCAGCACCGCAGCGGCCTCGCTCTGGCCTGGTCTGGGTGCACGGCGGCGGATGGG
Source organism: Streptomyces doebereineriae (assembly GCF_031845645.1). Taxonomy (NCBI): domain Bacteria; kingdom Bacillati; phylum Actinomycetota; class Actinomycetes; order Kitasatosporales; family Streptomycetaceae; genus Streptomyces; species Streptomyces doebereineriae. The sequence goes on along the minus strand of NZ_JAVREZ010000034.1, from coordinate 58,182 downwards.
CCTTCGGCGATCTCGACATGCACGAGGCCGACTGGACCGCCCGCGAGGTGTGCGCCAGGGCCGACGCCGTGGTCGTGAGCGTGGATTACCGGCTCGCGGCCGACGGCGTGACGTATCCGGTGCCGCACGACGACGTCGTGACGGGCGTCCGATGGGTGCGCAAGAACGCCGCGGTGCTCGGCATCGAGCCGGCGCGGATCACCGTCGGTGGCGCGAGCGCGGGGGCGAACCTCGCCGCAGGAGCCGTACTTCGCCTGCGAGACGACGACAACTGGCTGCCCGCCACCGTGGTACTGGCCTATGCGACCATGCACTCCGTCTCGCCGCCCCTCGCGCCGCCGCTGGCCGAGGCGTTCGCGCCGTTGCCGCGCATGGTCCGGATCCTGCCGGAGGACGTGGCCGAGATGACGGCCAACTACCTGGGCAGCACGCCGGATCCGCACAGCTACGCCTTCCCCGCGGGCGCCGTCCTGGACGGACTCTGTCCCACCCTGGTACTCGACGCCGAGTACGACGATCTGCGCGCCAGCAGCGAGGCATTCGCGGCCTCACTCGTGAAGTCGGGCGTACCCGTGCGGCATGTCACGGTGCCCGGCGTACTGCACGGCTTCCTGAACCTGCCCTCTTCAGTTGAACCGGTGGACCACGCGCTCGCCGTCCTGGCCGAGACGGTGACAACGGCTCATGCGGGAGAACTCGCGCCGGACCAGGGAGAACGCGAATGACGGAGCGCCTGTACTCAGTGCAGCTCTATACGCTGCGCAACGCCATCGAGACCGATCTCCCGGGGACGCTCGCGCGTGTTGCCGGTATGGGATTCGAGAACGTGGAGCTGTGGAAGTTCGAGCAGTACCGCGACGCGTACCAGCGTGCGCTGGCCGAGACACCTCTGTGCCCTCTCAGCGCACACGCGAGCCTTGTCGATGGAAATGCTTCCGCGGCTGTCCGCGTGGCAGCAGAGCTCGGAATCGGCACGCTCATCGAACCGCACATCATCGCTCAGCGCTGGACCACGCGGGCAGACATCGAAGCGGCGGCTGCGAGTCTGAACGGCGTCGCGAGGCTTGCCCGGGACGCAGGCGTCACCATCGGGTACCACAACCACGACCACGAGGTCCGTCAGGACTTCGGCGGCAGGACCGGCCTCGAAGTCTTCGCGGAGGCGCTGGAGGAGGACGTCGTCCTGGAACTCGACACCTTCTGGGCCGAGGTCGGTGGCGCTTCCGCCGTGGAGTTGATCTCCCGGCTCGGGGCGCGCGTCAGGTTCTTGCACGTCAAGGACGGCCCGTACACCACAACCCTCCTGGAGCAGCAGCCGGTTGGCCAGGGTGCGATGCCGGTGGCGGACATCCTGAAGGCCGCACCGGACGCGGTCCGCGTCGTGGAACTGGACGACTACGCGGGCGACCCGTTCGAAGCCGTGCAGCAGAGCCTGCGCCACCTGGTGGAGGTCGACCGGTGAACTCCAAGCGAGTGGGTGTCGGCGTCATCGGCGCCGGCGTCATCAGCAGCCACTACCTCGAGAACCTGACGCGGTTCCCTGATCTGAACGTGGTCGCGATAGCGGACCTCGACCAGGAGCGCGCCCGCGCTCGTGCGCGGCAGTTCGGGTTGCGGCACCTGCTCGTCCACGAGCTCCTGGCCCACGACGACATCGAGATCGTGCTGAACCTCACCGTCCCCGCCGCCCACTTCGACGTGTCGGCCCGCAGCCTCGCGAGCGGCAAGCACGTTTGGAGTGAGAAGCCCCTCGCCATCAGCCGCCGCGAAGCACGACTGCTGCTGGACAAGGCCGGTCGGAGAGGACTTCGCGTGGCCTGCGCGCCCGACACGTTCCTCGGTGGTGCCCTGCAGACGGCACAACGAGCGGTCCTCGCGGGCCGCATCGGCGAACCGAAGAGCGCGCTGGCGATCATGCAGTCCCCGGGACCGGAAGGCACCCACCCGAATCCCGCCTTCTATTACGACCAGGGAGCCGGCCCGCTGCTGGACATGGGGCCGTACCACGTCACCGCGCTCGTGCAGACCTTGGGTGCCGTCCGGCGCGTGAGCTCGGTTTCCTCAACCGCACGAGCCGTCAGGCGTGTCCTAGTCGGTGCGGGCGCCGGGACCGAGTTCGACGTGCGCGTACCGAGTCAGCACATGGCTCTGCTCGAGTTCGCCTCCGGCGCTCGGGCGACCCTCGTCACGAGCTTCGATTCGGGGATCCGCCGCGACCTCCTCGAACTGCACGGCACGGAAGCCTCACTCGAGGTCCCCGACCCCAACCGCTTCGCTGGAACAGGCAGGTTCGTCCCTCTCCATGCGGAACCGGAAGACGTACCCGCTGTCGGGTCCACGTGGGGCCGGGGAGTGGGGGTGCTGGAGCTCGCTCGCTCGATACGCGACGACGTACCGGAACGCGCCTCCGGCGCTCTCGCCTGCCACGTTCTCGACGTGCTCCTCGCCATAGAGGAGGCGGCACGAGCCGGGGCACCGCTGCCCCTCGAATCCACCGTGGCATCGCCGGCCCCCCTGGACGAGAACTGGGACCCCACGGCCGCGACCCTCTAGAACGATCGAGCAAGGAAGTTTCAATGATCCGCATCCCGTTCAACGACGCGTGGCGCGTCGGCCCTCTCGTGTCCGTTCACGAGGCGATCGTGGTCGCCGGTGCCGGTGACGAACAAGTCACCCTGCCGCACGACGCCATGCTGGGGGGAGGGCGGTCCGCGCAGAACTCCGGTGGACCGCAGACGGGCTACTTCCGCGACGGAAAGTGGACCTACGAGAAGCAGTTCGACGTTCCGGAGGAATGGGCGACGAAGCGAGTCACCTTCGAGTTCGAAGGTGTTTACCGCGACGCGATGGTCTACATCAACGGTGCTCTCGCCGGTCAGTGGGCAGGCGGATACTCCCGCTTCCACGTCAGCGCGGACCCCTTCCTGCAGTACGGCCGGGTCAACACCGTCCGGGTGGACGCACAGGCACACCAGGACTCCCGCTGGTACTCGGGGGGCGGCCTCCACCGCCCCGTCGGCATCCTCGTCGGCGACCTCGTCCACGTCACTCCGACCGGCCTGCAAGTGACCACACCGGACATCGACGCCGATCTCGCCACCGTGGTGGCGGCGACCGAGATCGTCAACGAGGACGTCTCCACTCGCGTCGTCGAAGTGCTTCTCGAGATCCTGGACGCCGGGGGCGAGGTGGTGGCGTCCGACCGAGCCCGGGTCACGCTCCTGGCGGGCGAAGGGATCACCACCCATCAGCGGGCCTATGTCCAGCGGCCGTCACTGTGGAGCGTCGACGCGCCCCACCTCTACCACGCGTCCGTGCACCTCCACGACGAAAGCGGCCCGCTCGACGAGGCTTCCACGTACTTCGGTATCCGCACCGTCACCGCCGATCCCATCCGCGGCCTGCGGATCAACGGCGAGACCGTCAAGCTCCGCGGCGGTGCGATCCACCACGACAACGGCATCCTCGGCGCCGCCGACTTCGCCGACGCCGCCGAGCGGCGGGTGCGGATGCTGAAGGCCGCGGGCTTCAACGCCGTACGCTCCGCGCACAACCCGATGAGCATTGCCCTGCTCGACGCGTGCGACCGTCTCGGCATGCTCGTCATGGACGAGCTGTTCGACGTGTGGACGGTCGCGAAGTCGGGTGACGACTACTCGCGCAGATTCCCGCAGTGGTGGGAACGCGACGTCGACTCGCTCGTGGCGAAGGACTTCAACCACCCCAGCGTGATCATGTACTCGATCGGCAACGAGATCATCGAAGCCGGAACCCCGCACGGTACGCGCCTGGGCCGCCAGATCGCCGACCGGGTGCGCGCGCAGGACCCCACCCGTCTGGTCACCCACGCGCTCCAGGGCATGTACATCGCCCGCGACAAGATCCCCGCGCTGAAGGCGGAACTGGAGCAGGACGCCGCCCCTGTCCGGGGGCTGAACGACTACCTGGGCCAGGTGACGCATCTGATCGACGCCCTGATGGCCTCGCCGGTCGTCGGTGAGCGACTCGCCGAACCCGCCTCCGTGCTCGACGTCGTGGGGCTCAACTACGGCGAGAGCCGGTACATGCTCGACAAGGAGGCCCACCCCAACCGCGTCGTCGTGGGCTCGGAGACCTTCCCGACGAAGATCGACCGGCTGTGGCAGCTCGTCACCGAGAACCCCCACGTCATCGGCGACTTCACCTGGACCGCATGGGACTTCCTCGGCGAGGTGGGAACCGGCCGGCACGTCTATCCCGAGGACCAGCAGGTGCACCGCGCCCCGTACCCGTGGCTCACCGCCGAGTGCGGGGACATCGACATCGTCGGACAGCGTCACCCGATCTCGTACTATCGCGAGATCGTCTACGGGCTCACACAGACGCCCTACCTCGCTGTGCGACGCCCCCGCGAGGACGGTTACGTGATCAAGCCCAGGGCATGGACCTGGACCGATGTCTCCCCCAGCTGGACCTTCGACGTTCCTGTCGGCTCGCTGCTCCATGTCGAGGCGTACGCGGCGGGCGAGGAGGTCGAGTTCCGGCTCAACGGCACTACCGTCGCGACCGTGCCCGTCGGCAGCGAGCGGAACTTCGTCGCCGAAGCCGACGTGCCATACGAGCCCGGCGTCCTGGAGGTCGTGGCGTACCGCGGAGGAGCGGAGGTGGGACGCTCGGCGCTGCGCACCGCCGGTGAACCCACGCGCCTGAGCCTGGAGACGGACCGCACCGAACTCGGCGCCGATCCACAGCGGTTGGTCTACATCGACATCACCCTGATCGACGACGGCGGTGTGCTCAACCCGAACCGGGACACAAAGATCACGATCCAGGTCGACGGTCCTGGTGTCCTCCAAGGATTTGGTACGGGAGCTCCGGCCACCGAGGAGGGCTTCCTCGACGATTCCGCCACGTCGTTCAAGGGGCGTGCCCTGGCGATCGTCCGGGCCACCGGGGAAACGGGACGGATCACCGTCACAGCCCGGGCGCACGGGCTCCCGGACGCCTCCGTCGAGATCGACGTCGTCCAGGCACCCATTCATCACGTGACAGGGGAAGGACAGAAATGACCTACGCGCCGACATCGGCCGGCTCGCCCAACATCGAGGTCGGCCCGAAGTGGCAGCGTCCTGACGGGGAGTTGCTAGCGCAGTTCCAGCGGCACTCGGTCGCGAACATCGGTGACGCACTCGGGCGCCTCGGCATGCCCGACGGTGGCATCACACCCCTCTGGGACGGCTGCCGTGCCGTAGGCAGCGCCCTGACGGTTCTGACGGTCGCCGGAGACGATCTGGCCGTGATCGACGCCGTCGCGCACATCGAACCCGGCGACTTCCTCGTCATCAACGGATTCGGTTACCCGGGCCGGGCCGTGATGGGCGACATCCTCAGCCAGTACTTCTCCTCACGGGGAGCCGTGGGAGCGATCGTCGACGGAGCGGTCAGGGACCGCGACGAGATCCGGCAGCAGCAATTCCCCGTGTGGTCGCGTTCGGTCACGCCGGCAGGGCCGTGGAAACACGGCCCGGGAGCCGTCGGGACGCCCGTCGCTATCGGCGGTGTCGTCATCAACCCCGGTGACGTGGTCGTGGCCGACGCGGACGGCATCGTCGCAGTGCCCCTGAAGAAGGCGTATGACATCGCCACCGAGCTGGCGCGGATCGCGGAATCCGAGCAGGGCATGCGCACGCAGGCCAAGCAGGCGCCCACGAAATGAGCCGCGTACATGGAGAGGACGCGCATGCGCAGGGATCAGCGGTTGAACAACGCCAAGCTGATCCAGGCCGCCGCAGAGCTTTTCGAGCGTTGCGAGCAGCCGATCAGCCTCGCCGACATCGCTCGGCAGGCGGATGTGTCGGTCGCGACGGCTTACCGGCACTTCGAGTCCGCGGACGACGCCCTCAGCGCCTACCGACGGGACATCGTGAGCAAGTTCCGCGATCACAGTCTCGAGCAGCCGAGCAACGGTCTGGCCCTGCTCGAGAGTGTCTGCGGCTTCTGGGTGGACCTCATCCTCGCCGAAGGCGCGGCGCTGGTGCACCGCCGGTCATCGGAAGGGTTCCTCGCGCGGTACAAGGCCGATGAGCCGTACTTGGAAGGCCAGGCGGAGGCCCTCGCCCGCCCCATCCGCGAGCTCGTGATGATTCTCGGGGTGGGCGAGCTCGTCGGCGTCGAGGACGAGGCCGCCTTCCTGTGGAACGTCCTCTTCGACCCCCGGGAGATCTTCGATCTCCGTGACACGCTCGCGCTGTCGCCCACGCAGATCACGCACCGACTGGTGTCGGCGTTCCGCGGCGCGCTGCTCGGATGGACGACCGCGCGGCTGACCGAACCAGCCTGATCGCGAGGAAGCCGTCTCTGCGCACGCGCGGACGGGCGGGACCTTTAGCAGCCCCAGATTGTTGTGAGGAAGAGGACGATGACTGCACCCATCACCGAGACCGAGCAGCCGGGCAGCCGACGCTTCCGTCTGGATGACCGCTACCGCCGCGAGGAAGGCGTCGTGCACGTCTCCGGGATCCAGGCTCTCGTCCGCGTTCTGCTGGACCGCTCCCGGCGTGACAACACGAACGGACTGCATACCGCGACATTCGTCTCGGGCTACGAGGGATCACCACTCGCCGGCTACGACATCGAGTTGAGCCGACGCGGGGCGTTGTTGCACGAGCACGACATCGTCCACAAACCGGGGCTGAACGAGGAGCTCGCCGCGACCGCCGTCATGGGCAGCCAGTTGGCCGGCCAGATCGGCACCTCACGGTGCGACGGCGTCGTGGGCATCTGGTACGGCAAGTCCCCCGGCCTCGATCGCGCCTCCGACGCCCTCCGCCACGCGAACCTGGTGGGAACCGGCCCTTTCGGCGGTGCCGTCGCGTTGGTCGGCGACGACCCGGGAGCCAAGTCGTCCAGCGTGCCGTGTGCCAGCGAGGCGACGCTCGCGGACCTGGCGATCCCGACGCTGTACCCGGCCGATGCCCAGGACGTCCTCGACTTCGGGCTCCACGCGCAGTTCCTCTCCCGGTTCAGCGGCCTGTGGTCGGGCCTGAAGATCACCACCGCCGTGGCGGACTCAGCGTCCACGGCCGTCGTGGCACGCGATCGGATCACGGGCACCGAGGGCGACGGGAGCCCCAGCCCGCACAAGCCGAGCTCCATGCTCCTGGGCGCCAACCTCATGGGCCTCGAACGCAGCCTGCACGACATCCGCCTCCCTCGTGCCGTGGAGTACGCCCGGCTCAACGGCCTCAACCGCGTAGTCCAGCGCGGGCCGTCGGACAAAATCGGCATCCTGACATCCGGCAAGACCTATCTCGACGTCCGCGAGGCCCTCCGCATCATCGGCCTCACCGACACAGACCTCGCCCGGTACGGCATCAGGATCCTCAAACTCGGCATGATCTTCCCCCTCGAACGCGATGCCATCGTCGACTTCGCGGACGGTCTCGACCAGCTGGTCGTCGTCGAGGAGAAACGGCCGTTCCTCGAAACCGCCGTCAAGGAGACCCTCTACGGCCGACCCAACGCCCCGGTCGTCCACGGCAAACAGGACCAGGACGGGCGATCGCTGTTCAGTCACTCAGGAGAGCTCGACGCCGACAGCATCGCCACCGGGCTGTCCAGGGTGCTCGCGCGGCTCGGCATCGAAGCCGCCCGCGCATGGCGTCAGCGGCCCAAGGCCCGTACGGCGTTGTCGCTGCCGCTCCTGGCCCGCAACCCGTACTACTGCTCGGGGTGTCCGCACAACACCTCGACCACCGCCGGCGGGGACTCGCTGGTCGGCGCTGGGATCGGCTGCCACTCCATGGTCGTGTTCATGGATCCCGAACAGGTCGGCCCGGTCGTCGGCATGACCCAGATGGGCGGGGAAGGGGCTCAGTGGATCGGGATGGAACCGTTCGTCGACGCCGACCACTTCGTGCAGAACATCGGTGACGGCACCTTCATGCATTCGGGCAGTCTGGCCGTCCGGGCAGCGGTCGCCGCGGGGGTGAACGTCACGTTCAAGCTGCTCTACAACGGAACGGTCGCCATGACCGGCGGCCAGGACGCCGTCGGCGCCCTTCCGGTCGACCGGCTCGCCGCCATGCTGCTGCACGAAGGCGTCGCCAAAGTGATCATCACGACGGAGGACAGGGCCCGCATCCCGCGGGCCCGGCTTCCGAAGTCGGTGAAGGTTCTGGACCGGGCCAAGATCGAGGGAGCGCTGGCGGAGCTGAAGGCCACTGCCGGTGTCACGGTCCTCATCCATGACCAGGAATGCGCCGCCGAGAAACGGCGTGCGCGTCGGCGCGGCAAGGCCGACGCGCCGACGACGCGAGTCTGGATCAACGAGCGCATCTGCGAGGGTTGCGGTGACTGCGGCCGCAAGTCGAACTGTCTGTCGGTGCACCCGGTCTCGACCGAGTTCGGCCGCAAGACCAGGATCGACCAGTCCTCGTGCAACCTGGACTATTCGTGTCTCGACGGCGACTGCCCGGCGTTCATGACCATCACGCCCGCCGGCAAGCCGAAGCGCGCCGAGCTTCCCGCCCTGGGGGCCACCGACATCGCCGAGCCGGCCCGCACGGCCGGCGCCGACTCCTTCGGCATGCGGATCACCGGGATCGGGGGAACCGGCATCGTCACCATCTCGCAGGTGCTGGCGACCGCGGCCGTCATCGACGGCCGCCACGCCCGCAGCCTCGACCAGACCGGACTGGCCCAGAAGGGCGGCGCGGTCGTCTCCGACATCAAGATCACTGAGGATGTCGTCGAACAGGGCGCCAAGATCGCCGCGGGGCAGTGCGACCTCTATCTCGCGTGCGATCCGCTCGTCGCGACCGACCCGCAGTACCTGTCCGTCGCCTCCGCGGATCGCACCGTCGCCGTCATGACCACGACCGAGATACCCACCGGGCAGATGGTGGTCGACACCGCCGTCAGTTTCCCGGCTCCCGATGTCGTACGTCATGCCGTCCACGACGCAATGCGCCAGCTCATCGCTCTGGACTCCGGCGCGCTGGCCGAGCGGCTGTTCGACGACGAGCAGTACGCCAACATGCTGCTGGTGGGAGCCGCGTACCAAACCGGGCTGCTGCCGATGCCGGCTTCGGCCATCGAAGAGGCCATCGCCCTGAACGGAGTCGCCGTTGAACGCAATGTGCAAGCCTTCCGGCGAGGCCGCCAGGCGGTCGCCGACCCCGAGGCGCTGAGTGCCGCGCTTGCCGGCCCGACGCTCCCAGACGTGGAACTGCGGCTGCCCGCCGGGACCACCGAGCTCGTGGCGTTGGTCACCGATGATGAGGAATCGGAGCTGCATCGCCTCCTCACCGTGCGCGTGGCAGACCTCATCGACTACCAGGACAGGCGCTACGCTCGTGCCTACGTCGACTTCGTCCACACGGTGGCGGCCACGGAGCGCGCTGCCGCCGACGGCTCGACCGAGCTGACCGAGGCTGTCGCCCGCTGTTTCCACAAGCTCATGGCATACAAGGACGAGTACGAGGTCGCACGACTCGCCATTGACCCAGCCGTGGACGACCACATCACCGCGGCATTCGGAAGCGCGAGCCGACGCTCCTACCGCCTGCATCCGCCCGTCCTGCGAGCCCTGGGCATGGAAAGGAAGATCGCTCTCGGAAGCTGGTTCCGCCCGGCCCTCAAACTGCTGCGTGCACTGCGGCGCGTTCGAGGGACCCGCCTCGATGTGTTCGGACTCCAGCACATGCGACGCATCGAGCGTGAACTCGTCGCCGAGTACCGCGAGTCGATCAGCACCGCGCTCGCGCTCCTGAACGAGGAGAACCTGGCCGAAGTCCGCCGACTCGCGGAACTGCCCGATGCGGTCCGTGGATACGAAGGCCTCAAACTCGCGGCCATTGAGCGCTACCAGGCCGAGCAGGCGCGCGTACTCGGCGAGTTGCGGGAGAGCGCGGACCCCGTCCCGACGGAAGCCGGGCAGGGCCGTTGAACTCGATGTGAGGCAGGCCGTCTCGCGGGGGCCACCGGCTCAGGGAGTACGGCCGCGTCCGGACGGGAGGCTCGCCCACAGGTCCGTTGCCCCGCCCCGGACGCGCGCATGGTGAAACTGACACCATGCCGGTTCGGTACGGGACCCGGTCGGCATGATTGGCCACTCCAACGCGACGCCCAGTTGTTCGGTTCCGTGATCGCCCGCCGTGCGGCTACTTCATTCCCGTGGTAGCGATTCCCTCGACGAGGTAGCGCTGGCCCGGTCAGACGCCGAGAGGGCGCCAGCCGGCCGAAGTACCCGGTCTGACCTGCGAGTTCCGGTCCGTTGACCGGCTACACCACCCGGCGGGACGCCATCCGATTCCGTCACTCGCTCCATAACCGACGAGGTGCTGCGGCCCGTGCGGGCCGTTGTGACCGGCGTACTCGGCCAGCCGCCGGCTGTGCTTGCGGCCGACCGAGCTCAGCAGGCCCGGATGTAGTCCCGCATCCGGCGCCGCGCCGACCCGGCCGAATCTTCCGATCACTCGCAGGAACAGGTCCTCGAGCTCGGCGCTCCAGCGTCCACGGACGAAGTCCGCCATCAGGCCGCGATCGTGCGCGTCTCGGCCCGCCGTCCACGGCGGCTTCCCGGAACCGTCCCTGAGACACCGTCAGCCCTGCACGAATGTGGCGCCCGCTACCGCGGCCAGGCCCGCCAACTCCACGCTGTGCCCTGGAAGAAGATCCCCGTGATTCACCGCGCCGACGACCGGGGCCACGGCCGCCACGAACAACGACTCGTGCAGGTCGTCACCGTCGACGGCCTGCTCTTCCCGCACGCCGCCCAAGTCCTGCGCATCCAACGCCGCCGTCTCTATGGAGCGAAGAAGTGCTCCAGCGAGACCGTCCACGCCATCACCGACCTGTTCGCCGAGCAGGCAAGAGCAGCCGAGATCGCTTCCTGAGCTCGCGAACCCGGACCGTGGGAAACACCGCCCACTGGGTGCGAGGTGTCGTCTCCGGAGAAGACAAACCCCAGGTCAGGACCCGTAACACGCCTGCCGCGCCCGCCGCCGTCCGCGACTTGATCCGCAGCGCGCCCAAGCTCGCCGGATACGTCAACACCGCCGCCGGACGCCGAGCCCACACCGAACGCCCACGCATCCTCACCCTCCACGGCAATCACCTGATCAAACCGGACGACCCGCAAACGCCAGGGTCCCAATTCCGGAGCCGGCACCATCGGTATTCACCGGCTGGATTCCTATATACAGGAAATCAATTTCCCTGATTGCAATCTACGGGCCAGATTAGTGGCACCGCAATCGGGAGGAAATCTCCGTGACATCCGCAGCCACGTCGGCACCCTTTACCCACTTCTCCGGACCGTTCGCCGTCGGCGCCCTTTCGGCCGCGGGCGAGACCAGGTTCCCGGGCCTCGTGGCCCCGGACGGCCGAGCGCTCGACCTGCGTACGGCGCTGGACGAGCCCGCGTTGACCACGCTCGCGCTCCTGGAGCGCTGGGACGGGGAGCGGAGTACACCACCGAGCTCGAAAGGCTGGACGAGGACACTCGGCACCCGCACATCTACGACCTGACGAAGCCCGAGAACGCCGACCAGTGGGGCACGTCCAACCCGATGAACGAGATGGTCGCCAAGGAAATGCTCAACAACGTCGACCGCGGCGTCTTCGTCGCTCCGCCGGCCTGACCCCATGACCCCGGGGGCTCGGCGCACTCCCCCGCCTGCCATGCCGCCGAGCCCCCGGCCTGCGTCAACCCACCCAACTCCCAAGGACTGCCATGCACTTCGCCACGTACGAACAGCACGGCCGCAGCCGCGTCGCCACCGTGATGGACGACGGACAGGCCGGGTCATGACCGACACCCCGGACACGAACTCCGCTCCTCCTCCCACAGCGGACGCGGCGGAACTCCAGGAGTTGCTTCCCGGGATCCACGCCTGGGTGCAGCCGGACGGGACCTGGTGGGTCAACAACGCCGGCGCGGTGGCCGGCGACGACGGGGTCCTGGTGATCGACACCTGTGCCACCGCGGCTCGCACCCGCCGCTTTCTCGACGCCGTGGACACGGTCACCGGCGGGGCGCCCGTCCGGCTGGCGGTGAACACCCATCAGCACGGTGACCACACCTACGGCAACAGCCTCCTCCCCTCCACGACAGTGATCGTCGGGCACAGCCGGATGCGGGAAGGGCTTCAGGCCGACCCGGTCATCGACGGCTGCCCACCGCTGTGGAACCCGGTCCCGGACTGGGGGCCGGTGACCCGCAGGCTTCCCGACATCTCGGCCGGCTCCGCACTCACCCTGCACGTCGCAGGTCGGCGGATCGAGCTGCTGCACCCCGGCCGCCCGGCGCATACCACCGGAGATCTGATCGCCTGGCTGCCCGAAGAACGCGTGCTGTTCTCCGGCGATCTGGTGTTCGCCGGACTCACCCCGCTGGTCTTCATGGGCTCGGTGGACGGGGCCCTCGCCGCGGTCGACTGGCTGGAGTCCCTGCAACCCGTCGTCGTCGTCCCCGGCCACGGCCCGGTCCTCACCGGCACCGACATCACCCGGGTCCTGGACGAGCACCGCCGCTATTACCGGCTCATCCTCGACACCGCCAAGGACGGGCTCTCCCGGGGCCTGACGCCCCTGCAGGCCGCCCGCCAGGTCGACCTGGGCGAGTTCACGGGTTGGGGCGACGCCGAACGGATCGTGCTCAACCTGCACCGCGTCTACGCCGACCACGCCGGCCGGGACCTCGACGTGATCGCCGCCTTCGGGGACGCGGTCGCCTGGCTCGGCCGCCCGATGCACACCTCCGTCTGAAGGGAAGCGCGACTGTGCGGTTCGTGACCTATGCCGACGACGACGGTGATCGGGTCGGCGTCCTCCACCACGACCAGGTCCATCCCCTGGGCCGCGGCGTCACGATGCTCGGCCTCCTGCGCGACGGCACCCTGCGGGCGGCCGGGGAGCAGGCCCTGGCGGCGCCTGCCGCGCCCCGGGCGGTCGGCGACCTTCGGCTGCGCGCGCCGATCCCCGATCCTCCCGCTGTGCGGGACTTCATGACCTTCGAACGGCACGTCGAAGGTGTCTCCAGACTCGGCGGACCCGACGCGACCGTCCCCGAGCGCTGGTACGAGGCACCCGCGTTCTACTTCACCAACCCCTACGCGATCCTCGGCCCCGCCGACGACGTCCCCGTACCGCCCGGCAGCCGGATGTTCGACCTGGAGCTGGAGGTCGCCGCCGTCATCGGCCGCACCGGTCGCGACATCCACCCCGGCGACGCCGACGCCTACGTCGCCGGCTACACCATCCTCGTCGACTGGTCGGCGCGCGACGTCCAGTTCGCCGAGATGCAGGTCCGGCTCGGCCCCACCAAGGGCAAGGACACCGCCACCACCCTCGGACCGGTCCTGGTCACCCCCGACGAGCTGCAACCCTGGCGCACCGACACCGCGTTCGACCTGACGATGACCGTCGACGTCAACGGCGAACGGCTGGGGCAGGACCGCTGGTCGTCCATGGCGTTCTCCTACGCCGACATGATCGCCTACGCCTCCCGTGGCACCGAGATCCGCCCCGGCGACGTCCTCGGCTCCGGCACCTGCGGCGGCGGCTGCCTCGCCGAACTGTGGGGTCGCGAAGGCCTGAACGCCCACCGCCCCCTGCAACCCGGCGACGTCGTCACCGTCACCGTCGAACAACTCGGCACCCTGACCACCCGCGTCGTGCCAGGAGTCGAGCCGATTCCCATCCCACCCGCACGACGGGGCCGGTAGGCCCAGTCCGTCCGGAACGGCGACCCCCGTGGGGTCGCCCTCGCCCGCCCAGCCGAACAGACGGTCACCACGCCCCCGAACACCCTTCGGCGGCCATCCTGCCGGTCTGGCAGACGTCGTAGCCGTGAAGCCCGAAACCAGTACACGTCCAGCATTGCGAGGAGAGTCCTGTGAACGAGTTCGTCATCGTCGGTGCGAAGGTGTTCGACGGCGAGAAGAACCTGGGCCAGGTCGACGTGCACGTCGCCGACGGCGTCATCGTCTCGGTGGGCGGGCCGCGTGTCACCGGGGTGGAAATCGTCGACGCCACCGGCGCAACCCTGCTCCCGGGCCTGATCGACGCACACACCCACACCGACGCCGCGATGCTGCGCCAGGCGCTGACCTTCGGCGTCACCACCGAACTCGACATGGGCTCGGTCCCCGCCACCATGATTCCACTGCGCGCCGAGGTCGAGGCCGACCGGACTTTCGCGGACGTGCGGAGCGCCTCCTTTTCGCTCACCCACCTCGACGGCCACCCTCATCAGTTCCGGAAGGGCCTCAACGATCCGGTCTGGCCGACCGCGACCACCGTCGCAGAGGCGGCCGGGTTCGTCGACGATCGGATCAGCGAGGGCGCCGACTACATCAAGCTGATAGCCGAGAGTGGCGAGGCGTTCGGCTTCCAGTTGCCGCACGTACCACTGGAGATTCACGCCGCCGTGATCGCCGAGGCGCACGCTCGCGGGAAGATGGTGATGGCCCACGCCATGACGCTGCACGAGACCGAACAGATGGTCGACGCCGGCGTCGACGGCCTCGCCCATCTGTTCGCCGACACGGCCCACACCCCGGAGATCGTCGACCGCATCGCAAGCGCGAACGTGTTCGTGGTGCCGACACTGACTCCCCTTGCCTCCATCGTCGGGTTGTCGCACAGCACGGACCTGGCGCAAGATCCCCGCGTTGCGGGAAAGCTTGCGCCGGAATTGCGGGCGCACCTCTCCGACACGTTCGGCGGCTTGCCCGCCGCGCACTTCGACATGGCACTGGCCACGATCGCCGCCCTGCGCCAGGCTGGGGTCGACGTGATCGCAGGCACCGACGCCGCGGCTCTGGCCGTGCGCGGCGTGACCCACGGAGCAAGTCTGCACGGCGAGCTGCAACTGCTCGTACAGGCCGGTTTCAGCCCCACCGAAGCCCTGCGCTCGGCGACTTCACTGACAGCACGACGGTTCGGCCTCCACGATCGGGGCCGCGTCGAGCAAGGCCTGCGGGCAGATCTCGTCCTGGTCGACGGTGATCCCACCACGACCATCAACGACAGCCTGTCGATTCGCGCGGTCTGGCGACAGGGCACCCGCCTCGCGGCCGCATCCACGCTCGGCTCCCGGTGAACCCGCCAGGAGCGACAAGGGCGCAGGGCCCTGGCGTCTGCCCTGGTCGTCCGGTTTGATCAGGTGATGCCGTAGAGAGTGAGGACGTGTGGGCGTTCGGTGTGGGCTCGGCGTCCGGCGGCGGTGTTGACGTATCCGGCGAGCTTGAGCGCACTGCGGATCTCAGCCCGGTCCGTGCAACCGCCTCCGACAGGTCCTGTACCCGAAGAACACCCCTTCCCTGATGCTTGAACTCGCTCAAGCATCAGGGAAGTCGGCTGTCCAGCTCAGAGGCTGTTCGGCAGCGCGACGGTGGGGCGGGGTGGCGTGGGCATGTTGCCGCCGATGAAGAAGCTGGGGTGCGGGGGCTGGTTGTAGGCAGTGTTCTGCCAGGCCAGGGCCGTGCGGTACTGGGTGTCGTGGAGGAGGGTCGTGATCCGCGTATTGGTCTGGTACGGCGTGGAGTAGATCCGCAGGGCCGTGTTGTTGGACGTCGGCCAGATGACCTCCTCGCGCCAGTCGCCGAGGATGTCGCCGGACAAGGACGGCGTCGACTTGGTGCCGTTGTTGGCGTGGACCCCGGAGCCGGTGAGCAGGCGGGTGTCGCCGGAGGTGCCGTACTTGTCGATGTGGGTACCGTCGAGGAGTTCGCGCGTGGTGTCGCCGTCCCACCACGCCAGGAAGTTGCTCGACCCGGGCTTACGGCTGGCGACCACCGCGCCCTTGGGGTTGCGGACGCCACTCACGAGCGACGACCACGACTCGGCGCCCGCGCTGCCGGACCAGATGTCACCGGACACGCCCCGGCCGTTGTCACCGCCGGCCGGGGTGGACCAGAGGATCTGGCCGGTCCTCGCGTCCGCCATCCAGGAGGACGGCTTGGAGCTGTCCTCGTCGACCTTGAACTCCTCCAGACCCGGCCGGGACGGGTCGAGGTCGCCCACGTGCATCGCGTCCCCGTGGCCGTTCCGCGTCGTCCACAGGCCGTTGCCGTTGTCGTCGACGGCCATCGCGCCGTAGACGACCTCGTCCTTGCCGTCCCCGTCCACGTCCGCGACCGACAACTGGTGGTTGCCCTGGCCGGCGTAGCCGCTGTTGGCGTTGGAGTCGAAGGTCCACCGGCGGGTGAACTGTCCGTTCCGCCAGTCCCAGGCCGCGATCACCGCGCGGGTGTAGTAGCCGCGAGCCATGATCACCGAGGGGCGGGAACCGTCCAGGTAGGCCGTGCCCGCCAGGAACCGGTCCACGCGATTGCCGTAGGAGTCCCCCCAGGACGACACCGTGCCTCGGCCTGGGACGTAGTCGACGGACTGCATCGCCTTGCCCGTCTGCCCGTTGAACATTGTCAGGTACTCGGGGCCGGACAGCACGTAGCCCGAGGAGTTGCGGTGATCGGCCGAGGAACTGCCTATGACCGCGCCGGTTCCGTCCTTCGTGCCGTCAGCGGTCTTCATGGCGACCTCGGCCTCGCCGTCGCCGTCGTAGTCGTACACCTGGAACTGCGTGTAGTGCGCGCCGGAACGGATGTTGCGGCCCAGGTCGATCCGCCACAGGCGAGTGCCGTCGAGCTTGACGCCGTCGACGATCGTGTTGCCCGTGTAGCCGGACTGGGAGTTGTCCTTGGCGTTCGTCGGCTGCCACTTCAGAACGATGTCCAGGGCACCGTCGCCGTCGAGGTCGCCGACGGAGGCGTCGTTGGCCTCGTAGGTGTACGGCGAGTTGCCCGGTGAAGTGCCCCCGGGCGGCGGGGAGATCGGCACGTCCTTGTAACCGGTGCGGAACTGAAGCGCGTGCTCGGACGGCGCCTGCTCGACGCCGTTCACCACCGCGCGCACCGTGTAGTCGGCCGAGTCCGGGGCGCCGGCGTCCAAGTAGTTCGTCGAGGTGGTCAGGGGCGAGGAGTTGAGTCTGGTGCCGCCACGGTAGACGTTGAAGGCCACGTCGTTCGGGTCGGTGGCCAGCCACCGCCACGAGACCAGGTTCCCGCTGCCGGTGTGGACGCTGGTCAGGCCCCGATCGAGGCGTTCCACCTGCCGCGCGGTCGCGGCGTGCGCGGTGTGTGGCAGTCCGGTGAGTGCGGCGAGGGACAGTGCGGTGGCGGCCGTCAAGCCGCCGAACAGCCTCTTGCTCGACCGGCGTTGGTATCGCCATGGAGGCGATGCGGTGCGCGGATGCCGGTGCGGGTCGGCCACGATGACCTCCGATGTGTGGGGGGTGCGAAGATCGCGGAGACAGCGCTCCGACCACAGCGTGGGAACGCTCCCATTCGCTGCGAGGGTAGAAATTCACTGATAGCCCGTCAAGCATTCTGTTGGCTTTTCCTGTTCGAGCGTGTTCGAGCGCGAGCCGACGAGATGCCCGCGCGCAGCCTCGTCCCCGTCGCTACCTTCCTCCTGAAAGAGCACTTGAACTGGTATGACTCCCACCGTTTCAGACAGCTCACAGCCGAGGCACAGCGAGCACCCGCCCACAGGATCGCACTGCTTCTTCCATGGATTGGTGAGCAACGGTTGACAGCTTCGTGCCCGATCGAGAAGCTGCGTGATGCACCTCCGGTTCGTTGTGATGCGATTGCGCACTTCCGTCGCAACAGCTCTGTGATCGTTCACAGGTCCGATCTGAAGGAGCGGCCCTGGCATGCCAAGGCCGCCCTCTTCGACATGTGCCACTCGTCAGCACTCCTGCCTTAGATGTCGCCGCACCGAGGGAGGCAGCATCGGCCGGATCGCACGCGGCTACACCAACTCCTGCGGCTTGAGCGTCAGTTGTCACCCTCACTCCCCTTGCCCCCGAGAGTCCCTTTCTCGCTGACCCGCTCTCCGCCGGCCGCGACGTCTCACCCACGGCCGACGGAAGGAAAGGACCGACCATGTCCCCGCAACCCCCCACACCAGTTGCCGGGCGCCTCAGCCGGCGAACCCTGCTCAGGGCCACCACCGCGACCGCCGGGGCGATCGCCACCGCCGTCGCGTTCGCCGAACTCGACACGCCTGCCGAGGCCGCGGCGAGCTTTGTCAAGGGCGTCGACATCAGCTGGGCACCTCAGATGGAGGCGCGTGGCTACTCCTGGAAGAACGCCGGCGGGCAGACCCAGGACCTGCTGACGATCCTCAAGGGGTACGGCATCACCGCCGTACGCCTGCGCACCTTCGTCAACCCGTCCAACGACCCGGCCAACGGGCACTGCAGCATCAATGAGGTGGCCGCCTTCGCCAAGCGGGTCAAGGCCGCCGGGATGTCGATCATGCTCGACTACATGTTCGGCGACACCTGGAACTCCGTCGGCGTGCAGAACCCGCCCGCGGCCTGGCGGAGCATGAGCTACAGCCAGATGCGTACCGCGATGGGCACGTACGTGAACCAGACCATGACGGTCATGAGGAACAACGACGTGCTGCCCGCCTGGGTGCAGATCGGCAACGAGATCAACAGCGGGATCTGCCGCCCGGTCGGCAGCGTCTCCAACGGGGCGCAGATGACGGGGCTGCTCAATGCCGCATACGACCAGGTCAAGGCGGTGTCACCGAACTCGACCGTGTGTATCCACCTGGCCCAGCCGCAGAAGTACGACGCGATGACGACGTTCTTCAGCCGCTTCGCGGCAAGCGGCGGCAAGTGGGACATGTCGGTGTTCTCGTCCTACGGCAGCGCCGACCTCGCCCCCGGGATCGTGGCGAACATGAAGAAGATCTCCGACGCCTACGGCAAACCGTTCCTGCAGAGCGAGTTCGGCGGTCGGGTGGACCGCGTCTCCTCCACCCAGGCCTCGCTGGTCGCCTACATCAAGGCCCTCAAGGCCAACGGCGGGCAGGGCATCTTCTACTGGGAGCCTGAGTGCATGTCCCCCTTCACCGGCTACAACATGGGCGCCTGGGACTCCTCCAGCAAGCGGCCCACCGCCATCATGAACGGCTTCACCCAGGCCTGAGCGTCGGGCCATGGACCTCAACCCGGGCAACTCTCCGGTCAAGGACTGGGATTGGTAATTGTAATGAGCATGACATTAGGACTCGAAGGGCACGGGGTCAGGCTGGGAGCAGTGGGTCTGCTGACCCTTGCGACGCTGGTCGGCACCGGTGCGGCGCATGCGGATGCCGCCACGCGGGCACTGCCGGCCGGTTGTTCCGGCACCGCGCCGATCAAGTGTCACTACGCGGTCTCACCCGGCAACTACGACGTGACGGTCTCCATCGGCGGCGCCACTGCCGCCGAGACCGACATGTGGGTGGAGGCCCGGCGCCTGACGCTTCCGGCGACGAAGACGGCGGCCGGTGCCGCCGCCACGTACTCCTTCACGGTCAACGTGCGACAGCCGGAGGGGCAGCCCACCGGCCAGGGCGGCACCGGAAACCCCGGTCTGGACATCCGGTTCTCGGGGACCAACCCGCAGGTCTCGGCCGTCTCGGTGAAACCGGCGACCCAGCCGCTGGTCGCCTACCTGGCCGGCGACTCGACCGTGTGCGACCAGCCCGTGGCCCCGTACACGGGATGGGGCCAGATGATCACGCCGGCGGTGGGCCCCGGAGCGTCCGTCGCCAACTACGCAGACTCGGGGGAGAGTTCGGGCAGCTTCCTGAGGAACTCGGCGCTCTTCCCGGCGCTGCTGCCTCAGGTCAGGGCAAACGACGCGGTCTTCATCCAGTTCGGCCACAACGACAAGCAGACCACCGCGTCGGCCTTCCGGAGCAACCTGACCTCCATGATCACGCAGGTCCGTGCGAAGGGCGGCGTCCCCGTCCTGGTGACGCCGCCGGTCCGCCGGCTGTTCGACGGCAACCGGCTCACGTCAACGGCCCTGCACGTCAACGGCGTCGGCGTGAACCTGCCCGCCGAGATGCGCTCGGTCGGGACGGCCCAGAGGGTTCCGGTGATCGATCTGACCGCCAAGAGCAAGGCGCTCGTCGAGTCCCTCGGCCCGTCTGCCTCCGCGCAGCTCTTCCTGCGCTCCTCCGTCGACGGTGTCACGGACAACACCCACTTCTCGCAGTACGGGGCGAGCCAGATGGGCGGGCTGGTGCTCCAGAGCATCCGCGAGCAGCGCCTGCCCCTGGCCGCGTACCTGCGCTGACCGAACGTCCGGCGCCAGTCCCAAGGAGGGACCCGTTGAGGAACTTACGGATTCTCATCACGACCGCGCTGATGATCGCCTTGTCGAGCGTCGGTGTCAGCGCCGCATCCGCGGCGGACCCCGTCGCCACGAACTGCACCAGCGCCTCCCATGCCCAGGCCCAGGCGGCCCCGGGCCCGGCCGCACGGACGGTCGCCGCACCGGTCACCGTGTGGCTGGCCGGCGACTCCACCATGGCCAACCCGAGTTCCGGCCGTTGTCCGGTCGGCTGGGGCAGCCAGTTCGACGCTCTGTTCAGCAGTGATGTGACCGTCAAGAACCAGGCCGTGGGCGGCCGGAGCATCCAGACCTGGCTGTACGAGGGGAACGTGAGCAGCACCAAGGGCTCGGACGGTGAGTGCCGCCTCACGTCCACCTCGTACTCGTCCCGCTGGCAGGCGATGCTGAACTCGACCACCGGAATGAAGGCCGGTGACTACCTGTTCATCCAGTTCGGCATCAACGACTCCTCCTCGACCTGCCCCCGGCACGTCGGCCCGGCCCGGTACCAACAGCTGATGACCATGATGGCGCAGGCCGCCCTGGCCCGGGGCGCGCACCCGGTGCTGCTCACCCCGGTGGCCGCCATCACCTGCTCCGGCGGCACGGCGACCAAGAACCGCGGCTTCGTCAACGAGACCTTCGCCGCCGGATCCGCCACCAGGGCGCCCGTCATCGACCTGCAGACGCTCAGTGTCTCGCTCTACAACAGTCTGCACTTCTGCCCGAACAACGGCGACTACGGAGGCAGCGGTCCCCTGGGCACCTTCTTCTGCAACGACCACACCCACTTCGACACCTACGGCGCCCAGCGCGTCGCAGGGCTCGTCGCCGGAGACGTGCGCCGCCAGAACCTCCCGCTCGCCGCGTATCTCAAGTAGCACGCGGCGGTGGGCGCGAACCGAGGCCGGTCGGTTCACGGGTGGCCTCAATGACGGCGGTGCCGCAGACCGAAGACGCAGTCGTCCCTACCCGACGGTGGTGTGCGGAAGCGGCTCGGCTCCGATCGGGCCGCGGCGTGCGACGTAGGCGGAGGCGGAGGGTACGACCGGCGAAGCGGGCCCCTCCTCGGCACGCCCACCCGCACAACCTGTGTCCACTGATCGTGATGACCGACATGGGCAAGGTGACACTGCAGGTGGCCGTGCAGCAGCTGAACGGCGTCTACACCAACGACAAGTCGATGGTGTAGACGCCGGAGCGCTCATGTCGGTGATCCCGCTGATCGGGATCTTCCTGCTCGGCTCGCGCCACTTCATCGCCAACCTGGCCGCCGGCGCCATGAAGTTCTGAAGAAGCACGCGCGTGGTCCCACTCTTCGCCAAGCAGCTTTCGCACCTGCGCTGAGTTCTTCTGGCAGGCACGAGTCCTGCTGCCGCACGGGAAATCACCTGACTCGGGAGATGACGCTGTGAGAACCGCGAAGTTCGGCACCCCTGCCCTTCTGCTCTCCCTGGTCACGGCGAGTTCCGTCGCCATGACCCCCGGCTCGGCGCCCGCGAGCGCCGCGGCGGCCGGAAACACCTACTACGTCGCCCCGAACGGGAACGACGGAGCGGCAGGCACGCAGGCCGCCCCGTGGGCATCGATCGCCCGTGCACAGGCCGTCGCCAATGCGGGCGACACGGTCTACTTCCGGGGCGGGACCTACGCCTACACCCGCGCGAACAGCGCCTGTTCGAGCCAGACCGCCAGAGTCGACGCGATCACCCTCAACAAGAGCGGCAGCTCGGGCAACCCGATCCGGTACTGGGCCCAGCCGGGCGAGAAACCGGTCTTCGACTTCTCGCGGATGACGGACGACTGCCGCATCAAGGGCTTCGACGTCACCGGCAGCTGGATCCACCTCAAAGGACTGGAAGTCAAGGGCGTTCCCCAGAACAACAACCGCAACGCCGAGTCCTGGGGGCTCTGGGTCTCCGGCAGCAACAACGTCTTCGAGCAGATCAACACCCACCACCACATGGGCACCGGCCTGTTCATCAGCGGCGGGAGCGGCAACCTCGTCCTCAACTCGGACGCGCACAACAACTACGACCTGCGCAGCAACGACGGTCCCGGCGAGAACGCCGACGGATTCGGTTCGCACTACACGCCGACCGGCCGCGCCGCGAACGTGTTCCGGGGCTGTCGCTCGTGGTGGAACGCCGATGACGGGTTCGATCTCATCTCCACCTACTCGCCTGTGCTCATCGAGAACTCGTGGGCCTGGCGCAACGGGTACGTGCCGGGGACGACGACGCCCTCCGGCAACGGAGCCGGCTTCAAGTCCGGCGGCTACGGGGGAGACTACGAGGCCAACGCGCCCAAGCACACCGTCCGCTTCTCGGTGGCATTCCTCAACAGGGCGGCCGGTTTCTACGCCAACCACCACCCGGTGGCCAACGACTTCTTCAACAACACCGGCTACGGAAACCGCCCCAACTTCAACATGCTGGGAATCGACTCGCGCGGCGCCGCCGTCGGCCGGGGCAACCTGCGCAACAACCTCGCCTACAGCGGAACGGCGACGTCGAACATGAGCGGCACGAGCGCCGCGTACAACTCCTGGAACCTCGGCGTCCCCCTGTCGGACTCCCAGTTCCGGAGTGTGGCGACGTCCGGTTGGGACGCGCCCCGCCAGACCGACGGGAGTCTGCCCGTGCTGCCCCACCTGCGTCTCGCGGCGAACAGTGCCCTGATCGACAAGGGCACCGACGTGGGACTGCCCTTTGACGGAAGCGCGCCGGATCTCGGCGCCTTTGAGAATGACGGAAGGTGATCCTCTTGAGGCAAAGACCGCGTGTCGTCTCCCAATACTGGAAGTTAGCCGCCGCCACCCTGTTGTCCGTGGCGTTGGCGGCGCCGCTGTCGGCGAGCACCGCCGCGGCGGAGACACCCGCAACGCAGAGACAGGCGACGGACCTCCAGGACCACGGGGCGGCGGCTGGACCGGTGGTGGATCGCGGCCTCGAGTACCTGGTGTCCGACTACCAGACGCGCACTCCGACGAAATACACGGCTGACTCCTGGAAGCCCTTCGCCAAGGCGTTGACCGCCGCGGCCGAGGTCGCCGACGACTCCTCGGCCACCACGTCGGACGTCGCCGACGCGGAGACGGCACTGATGACCGCCGCCGCCGATCTGAAGGCCGCCGACGAGGGCACGTTCCAGACCATCACGAACAACACCTTCTGGAACGACACCAGCGGCAACCCCATCTATTCGCAGGGCGGTGGGGTCTTCAAGTTCGGCGACACCTACTACTGGTACGGCGTGCACTACAGCGGCGCCGAGCTCTACCGGGCCAATCCGACGAAGAAGTACGACGGCAACGTCAGCTTCGTCTCGGTCCCCGTGTACTCCTCCAAGGACCTGGTGAACTGGAAGTTCGAGAACAACGTCGCGACACGCTCGACCAAGATCAACAACGGGGCCACCCTCGGTCAGGCGGGATGGGTCGGGCGGCTCGGGGTCTCGTACAACGAGAACACCGGCAAGTACGTGCTCGCCACCCAGGCCTACGTCGGAGGCGGGCACGGTGTCCTGCTGCTGCAGGGCGACTCACCCACCGACACCTTCGACTACGGCTACTTCCAGACCCAGGTCACCAGCTCGCCCACGACCGGCACCGGAGACCAGACCGTCTTCACCGACGAGGACGGCAGGGACTACCTGATCTTCTCCAACCGCGAAGGACGCTCGCGCGGCTTCGTGGCCAAGTTCCGGGAGTCCGACTCGCTGCGGATCGAGCCAGCCGTGCAGATCCGCAGCGGCTCCGGTCGCGAGGGCAACGCCATGTTCAAGCTCGACGGCAAGTACTACCACGCGGCGTCGGACCTGCACGGCTGGAACACCTCGGTCAACTACGTCAATGAGTCGACCAGCAGCAACGTCCAGGGCTCCTACAGCAGCGAGTACGTCCTTGCCGGCACCGAGATGGACTACAGCCACGTGACCCAGACCGGGTTCTTCGTGACGGTCAAGGGCACCAAGCAGAACACGGTGCTCTACGCCGGCGACCGCTGGGCCGACTTCGCCTGGAACGGCATCGGGTACAACCAGTGGGTGCCGATCACCAAGACCGGCGCACGGCCGCAGTTCCACTCGGTGAGCCAGTGGCAGTTCAACGCCACGACCGGAGAGTGGCGCGTCGGGCCGGCGAACAACTACATCCTCAACCCCGACATCCAGGCCGACCGCGTCATCGTCTCCAGCGTACGGGGATGGCGGAACCTCGGCGGTTCGGTGACCAACGTCAACGGTGGGGTGAACGGGTCTCGCTTCGCCCTCCAGGTGAGCAACAGCGGCGGCGTCGAGCAGCGCATCGAGTCGGTGCCCGCAGGCACCTACACCCTGTCCCTGCACGCTCGGGGCAGCGCCGGACAGGTCGTGATCACCGGCGCCAACGGCAGCCAGCGCACCCTCGGCATCCCGTCGTCGAGCGGCTGGGCCAAGCGCGAGCTCACCGGCATCGAGCTACCCGGCGGGGCCGCCACCGTCAGCGTGCGGGCGTCGGGTTCGGGCGGCGTAATCGTCGACCAACTCTCACTCGTCAAGACCTCTGCCGGCACACCAGCACCTCCGGGGCGTTACGAGGCGGAGACCGCTCCGGCTCAGTGCCGGGGCACGATCGACTCCAATCAAGCCGGCTATTCCGGCAGCGGGTTCTGCAACGGCGACCCCGCTGTGGGGGCGTTCGCGGAGTTCACCGTGACCTCCGAAACCGCCCGCACGGCGACGCTGGGGATCCGGTTCGCCAATGGCGCCACCAGCGGTGCGAGGCCGGCGAACCTCGTCGTCAACGGAGCCACGGCAGGGGCGCTTTCGTTCGAGTCCACCGGTGCGTGGACGACGTGGACGACCAAGACCGTGACGGTCCCGCTGAACGCCGGCAGCAACACCATCCGGCTGGATCCGACCACGGCAACCGGGCTGCCCAACGTCGACTACCTCGATGTCGGCTGACTGACATCCCCCTGCTCTGCCGGTCTTCGCGACCGGCAGAGCTTAGGGAACAGCCCATGCCGCCCGTACGTGACATCGTCAGGAGAAGGACATGAGCAGAACGCGTCTGCCCCGCGCCATCGCGGTCGCGACGACGTTGGTCACCATGGTGTCCGCGAACCTACTCATGGTGCCCGAGCCGGCCCACGCGACCTTCGGAACCGCGGACATCAAGCCGATCGAGAGCAATATCGCTGCCAAGCCCTGGGCTTCGGCGACGGCCGCCTCCGGCTCGTCCGACGCCCGTCTGGCCATCGACGGCGACCCGACGACGTCCTGGCAACCCGGTACTGCCGGCGCCCGGCAGTGGCTCACCGTCGACCTCGGTGGAACCTACGACAACCTGCGCAAGGTCAACGTGCTCTTCCCGGACCGCGGCGTGGCCCACCAGTACGTCCTCGAGGCTTCGTCCGACGGCCGCCGGTGGAAGGCCATCACCGACAGATCCCACGACCGGGCCGTGTCACGAGGGGAGGTGCACCTGTTCACCCGGCCGGGAACGCGCTTCGTCCGGCTGACGTTCACAGCTGGGCCGGGCCGGGCCCCGGCAGGCGTCAGCGAGCTCCAGGTCTTCAACTACCTGCGCGACGACCTCACCCTCGGCGCCGATCTGTCCTGGATGGACGACGTCCAGGACCAGCGGTACTGGGTCGACCCCCTGGCCGAGGACCGTGGCGCCGGACCCCAACTGCTCGACGTGGCCAAGGACCGTGGCATCGAGTACAGCCGACTGCGGATATTCAACGAGCCGCGCAGCGAGAGCACCGGTCAACCGACGCCGATACCCCGCCAGGGCCCGGAGCGCTCACTGGCCTCAGCCAAGTGGGTCAAACAGCGGGGCATGGGCCTGGGGATCGACTTCCACTACGCGGACTCCTGGGCGGACCCGAGCAAGCAACCCAAGCCACGCGCCTGGGCCGAGCTGGAGTTCGCAGACCTGTCCCAGGCCGTGTACGACTTCACCGCCGACTATCTGAAGCGGCTGATCCGGCAGGGCACCACGCCGGGGAAGGTGGCCGTCGGCAACGAGATCATCAATGGCTTCATGTACGGCAGCGAGGCGGCCCAGATCGGCACGACGAGTCCGCCGTACTTCGTCGACCAGGCCGATATCTACCAGTCCAAGCCCGGCGGTGGCCTGCTGTGGAAGTACTGGCGGTCAACCGACCCGGCGGAGCAACGGCTCTACCACCAGTCGTGGGACCGGTTCACCACCCTGGCCGCGGCCGGGATCAAGGCCGTCCGCGACGCGTCACCGACATCCAAGGTCGAGATACACGTGATCGTCGACAAGGACAAGCTCGCCAAGACCATGGAGTTCTGGCACCAATTCCTCACCCGGGTGAAGGCAAAGGGCCAGAACCCCGATGTGCTGGCCATCTCGTACTACCCGGAATGGCACGGTACGCCCGAGACACTGGATCTCAACCTCAACACCATGGCCACCACGCACCCCGGCTACAACATCGACATCGCCGAAACCGCCTACCCCGCCTCGGGCGGCGATGGCTCGCCGTTGCCCAACTCGCCGTACCCACGAACCATTCAGGGGCAGGCGGACGCGATCCGGAGGGTGTTCCAGGCCGCCAACGACGTGGTCGACAACCGAGGTTCGGGGGCGCTGGTGTGGGAACCGGCCGGCTACCAGCCCATGTTCCGGGCCGTGCCCGGACTGGCGAACACGTGGGACCCGCACGCGTCCATCAACGTCTTCAACGCCAGCCGCGCCAAGCACATCCTCCAGGACACCGTCTACACCAGCACGATGGTGAGGGCCGTCCCGAAGCTGCCCTCCTCCATCCGCGTGCTCACCACCGCCAACAACAAGATCACCGCTGTCCCCGTCCGCTGGCAGCCGTTGCCACCTGGCGCGACCGACAGGCCGGGTGAGGTGACAGTCACCGGGACGACCGGCGCAGGGCCGGTCACGGCGGTCATCGACGTCATGCCCAGCCACAGCGAACACGACGTGACCACCTCCTAGCCTGCTTCACCGAAGCCACACCGCCGAGACCACGACGGCACCGGCGACATCATCACCGCTTCACAGCAGTGCTCCGCTCACTCGGTGGCCGACAGCAACAACTGCCGAAGCACCTGGGAGAACCAGGCCTTGGGCGACGGGACGGCCACACTCACCCCGACATCTGGTGCACCCGACCAACCACACGCCGGTCCTGCCGCCCCTCGCGGCTGGCCGGAGCACCCACACCCCCTGTTGCGCCGTGCGCCCCGTCGACCTGTCGGCCTCTGTGCCGACGGGACGCACCCGGCAACGGGACCAACCGAACGCCAAACCCCCCACCCATCCCCGCACCCAAGGAGTCACCATGACCCTGCGACGACGGACATTCCTCAGCATGACCGCGGCCGGAGCGACGGGCGTGGGCCTGTCCCTGCTCGGGGCAGGACAGGCACCAGCCGCCGCCGCGCCACTGGACACCGCGCCGACCACGCCGTTCGCGGTCGGCGTGCGCCGGTACAACTGGACCCGTGGCAGCCGCCCGTGCACCACGTACGTCTACTACCCGGCCACCGGCACCGCCGGCGGCAGTCCGGTGACGGACGCCCCGGTCGCCGCCGGGCTCTTCCCCGTCTACAACTTCACCCACGGCTACGGGAGCAGCCCGCAGAACTCCCTGTTCATCATCCGGGCCCTGGCCTCGGCGGGCTTCATCGTCCCCGCCCCGCACTTCAACCACAACTTCGACGACGTCAACAACGGCAACACGTCCAAGGACGTCTCGCAGATCCTCACCAACACCCTCGCGCTCAACGCGAGCGGACCCCTGGCCGGGCACATCAACACCGGCATCGGCGTCGGCGTCTCGGGCCACTCCCTGGGCGGCATGGTCACCCACGGTCTGCTGACCTCCTGGCCCGACAGCCGGATCAAGTCCGCCAACCCTCAGTCCTGCGTGGACATGGGCAACCCATCCGGTTCGGTCTCGGCCAAGGTCCTGTTCGTCCACGGCGACCGGGACTCGACCACGTCGTACTCCTCGGCCCGGCAGGCGTACGCGGAGATCACCTGGCCCAAGGCGTTCCTCACCTTCGTCGGCGGCAGCCACACCAGCTTCTGGAGCGACCAGCGCTTCCCCAGGACCGTCGTCGACTGGGCCCGCTGGACCATGTACGGCGACACCGCCGCACGGGACCGCCTCCCGGCCGACGCGTCCGGGTCCAACACCAGGTGGGAAGCCCAGCTGGGCGAGTCCCCCAGCGGCCCGGGCCTCTACACCCTGCTGGCCCAGCACAGCGGCAAGGCCGCCGAGATCAACGGTGGCTCCACCGCCGCCGGCGCACAACTCGTCCAGCGGACCACCAACAGTCGCCCCAACCAGCAATTCGAGTTCGTCGACGCCGGCGACGGTCACATCCGTGTCAAGGCACTGCACAGTGGCCTGTTCCTCCAGCCCACGGGCACCGCGACCGGCGCGGATATCGTCCAGCAGGCCGACACCAGCGCCACTAGCCAGCAGTGGCGCGTGGTCGACCACGGCGGTGGCGCGATCAGCCTCGTCAACCGGGAGTCCGGCCTGGCCATGGATGTCTGGGAGTACTCCGCCGCCGACGGCGCCCGCATCGCCCAGTACACCTACAGCGGCAACCCCAACCAGCGCTTCACCCGCCGCCGCGTCTGACCGGGTCCTGTCGGGGCACCGCTCGGGCAACAGGGCGGGCGGTGTCCCGACATGGCGCCGACAGTCCTTCGCAACTGACCAAGGGGTGCACAGCCATCAGACTCGACGCCCGAGCGTGCGCAGGGAAAGGTCCGCCAACTGGCCCTGCCGAAGCCTACGGACGTGCCCACGCGTGATCAGGCGAACGGCGAGTCCGAAGAGGGCCTCGTGGATGTCGTCGCGTCCCTCCCATCGAGGTCCGCCGTCAGACCGGCAACACCAAGACGATGATCTTCGCCCCGTCCTTCGTCATACGGTACCTGAGCCAGTTCCTCGGCGTGATCGTCCAGCTGCGCAACTACAGCCACGACTGCCTCAAGACCGGCCCGGCCCTGTTCGAGGACGTGGTGCGGGGATGGGCTCGTCGCGTCCGCGACCACGGAACGGGCTTCCCGCCCGACCTCTTCGCGGTCCTCCACACCTCAGGCCCTCAGCGCTTCCGTACCCCGTGCCGGGGACCGGGACCGGCTTGGACCTGACGATCGTGGTCGCCAGGCACGCCTTCTGGGCGCCCACCTGACCTTCCCCAATCGTCCGGAGGCGGGTGCGGGGGCGGGCGCGGCGAGCCCTCGCGCCTCAAGCTGCTCACCACGTCTGAATCAGCGGCTTCCGCTCCGCCCACGGGGTGGCACGCCGTTCTTCGCCACCGCGTCTGCTGCGATCGCAGTAGGCGCAAGTGTCTGCGAATGGCCAATGACGAGAGGCCGGAGAACTGCGAGCGTGAGGGTGGGCCGTGATCACCGGCCCGGTCGCATGGCATTTTCTGGAAAGGCACGTCGATGTCCCCTCTCGCCCGCTGGTGTCACAGGCACCGGCTCGCCGTCGTCCTGGCCTGGGTGGGCCTGTTGCTCGCCCTGGGGGCCGGGGTCGGCGCCGCCGGCAGCGCCTTCGGCAACAGCCCGACCTCGCAGGACACCGACTCGGCCAAGGCCACGGCTCTGCTGCAGCATGCCTCCGACAGCGCCGCGGGCAAGAGCGGCCGAGTGGTCTGGCAGGTGGACGGCGGCGAGGTCACCGAGCCCGCCGCCGAGAAGGCGATGACCGGCACGCTCAACGGCATCGCCGACGCACCGGGCGTCGCCGCGGTGACCAGCCCCTACACCCCTGTCGGCAAGGGACAGATCAGCAAGGACGGCAGGACCGCCTACGCGACGGTCGCGTTCGACCAGGACGTCTCGGACGCCCAGATCGACCACGTGAAGGCACTCGCCACCGAACCGGAGACGGGGAGCCTGCACATCGCCCTCAACGGGCAGGCGTTCACCGTCAACCCGGAGCCGAACGCGGTCGCCGACGCCATGGGCATCGTCCTCGCCTTCATCGTGCTGCTGTTCGTCTTCCGGGCTGTCTGGGTGGCGGCGCTGCCCATCATCACGGCCGTCATCGGAGTCGGCACCTCCGCGGTCACGGTGATGCTGCTCAGCCACCTCATCACGCTCTCCGACACCACGCTGACCCTCGGCTCGCTGATCGGCCTGGGCGTGGGCATCGACTACGCCCTGTTCATCGTCAACCGCCACCGCGCCAACCTGATGTCCGGCATGAGCGTCGCCGAGTCGGTCGCCAAGTCCCTCAACACCTCCGGCCGGGCCGTGGTCTTCGCCGGCCTCACCGTCGTCGTCGCGCTGCTCGGCATGCTCACCCTGAACGTCGGCATCATCAACGGCATGGCGATCGGCGCCGCCGTCACCGTGGTGCTGACCGTCCTGGCCGCCATCACCCTGTTGCCGGCGATGCTCGGCCTGATCGGTCCGCGCGTCCTCAGTCGCAAGGAGCGCCGTGAGACGGCCGGCGGGACACAGCCGCGTTCCTCGGGCCGCACCGGCGCGTGGGGCCGGTGGGCCGAGCGGGTGCAGGCCAGGCCCAAGACTCTGGGTCTCGTCGCTCTGGCCGTGTTGACGGCGCTCGCGTTCCCGACGCTCTCCCTGCGCCTCGGCGCGTCCGACGACGGCAACCTGCCCACGTCCTCGACGAACCGTCAGGCGTACGACATGATCGCCGACGGCTTCGGCCACGGCTTCAACGGCCCGCTCGTCCTGGCCGTCCAGGCACCCACCGCCGCCGACAAGGCAGCCGAGGCGAAGCTGGTCACCGCTCTCGGAAAGGTCGACGGTGTCGCCGGTGCCGACGCCGCGCCCATGAAGGACGGGCAGACCATCGGAGTGGTCTCCGTCGTCCCGACGACCTCCCCGCAGTCCGAAGCCACCTCCGACCTGATCCACCACCTGCGTGACGACGTGATCCCGCAAGCCGAGCAGGGCACGTCGATGAAGGTCTACGTGGGCGGTGTCACCGCGAGCAACGACGACTTCGCGTCGGTCCTGATGGGCAAGCTGCCCGTGTTCGTGCTGGTGATCGCCGCGCTCGGCTTCCTGCTGCTGACCGTCGCCTTCCGCAGCCTGCTCATCCCGGCGGTGGGCGCCGTGCTCAACATCCTCAGCATCGGGGTGGCGTTCGGCGCGATCGTGGTCGTCTTCCAGTACGGCTTCGGCGCCGGACTGCTCGGGCTCGGCGCCGGCGGACCGATCGAGTCGTTCGTGCCGATCCTGGTCGTCGGCATCATGTTCGGCCTGTCCATGGACTACCAGGTCTTCCTCGTCAGCCGGATGCGCGAGGAGTGGTCCCACACCGGTGACAGCCACCGCTCGGTCCGGGTCGGGCAGGCCGAGACCGGCAAGGTCATCGCCGTGGCCGCCACCATCATGGTCTGCGTCTTCGGCTCCTTCGTGTTCGGCGGCATGCGGGTGATCTCCGAGTTCGGGGTCAGCCTCGCGGTGGCGGTCGCCGCGGACGCCCTGCTGATCCGCATGATGGTCGTCCCCGCCCTCATGCACCTGTGCGGGAAAGCCAACTGGTGGCTGCCCCGCAGTCTCGACAAGGCACTGCCCAACGTGTCCGTGGAAGGCCCTGCCGACCAGCCGGCGCAGCCGCAGGCGGTGCCGGAACGGACGACCGCCGACCTGGTCAACTGACGGTTGGCACGACGGACCGACTTCCCGCGCGCGGGTCGGCGGAAAACGGGGTGACCCCGGGTTCCGCCGGCCTGCGCTCCTTAGAGTGAGGGAATGGAACTGCCCATGGTGTGGCGACAGTGGCTGGCTCGTCATGACCGGATCAGAGACGCGCTGCCCGCCGTTCCGCTGATCGTGATCGCCGTGGCGGCGACCGCCGTCGGCCCGTCCCACTGGCACCAGCCGCGGTGGGACGAGGTGGTATGGACGGCGCTGTCGTGCGTGCCGCTGGCCTTCCGGAGTCGCTGGCCCCTGGGCGTCGCCCTCTTCACCCTGGCCGGCGACCTCACACTGATGGCCGTCGCCTCGCACATCTCGCCGACACCGGGGGCGAGTCTCGTCGCCCTGTACACCCTCGCCCTCCTCGGCAACCGGCGCACCGCGTGGATCGTCGGCTCCTTGGCGGCCGTGGCGATCACTGGTGTCTACGCCGCGACCCATGCGCAGTCCGTGGTGGGGGGTCCCGGCCTGCTGCGGTTCGACCTCGCGATCGCGGCCACCGCGCTCGGCCGCACCGTCCTCAACCGCCGCCAGAACCTCGCGGCGGCCAGGGAACGCGTGGAACACGCCGAACGCACGCGGGAGGAAGAAGCCCGGCGCCGGGTCACGGAGGAACGCGTGCGCATCGCGCGCGACCTGCACGACGTGGTCACCCACCACATCACCCTGGTCAACGCCCAGGCTGGGGTGGCCCACCACCTCATGCGCGCCAACCCGGAACAGGCCTACGCGGCACTGGCCCACATCAAGGACAACAGCCGCGCCGCGCTCGACGAACTGCGCGCCACCGTCGGTCTGCTGCGTCAGCCCGACGACGCGCCCGGCTCGCGCGCCCCCATCGCGACCCTGGCCGATCTCGATGCCCTGGTCAGCGGGTTCCGGGCGAGCGGGATGCCCGTGTCGGTGGCCCGCGCCGGCGATCCGTCGCCAGTGGCACCCGCGACCGAGCTGACCGCCTACCGGATCATCCAGGAAGCACTCACCAACACGCACAAGCACGCCTCCGCGACCCGGGCCGCGGTGGTGCTGGACTACGGGGTGCACTCGCTCCGGATCACTGTCACCGACGACGGGCGGCGCCCGCCCTGCTCGCCACCTCGGTCGAGGACGAGTGGGAGGCCGAGCCGATCTGGGCACCGGCCGGGCCGGTCATGACCGACGGCACCTTCGCCGCCCGGCTGAAGATCACCACGGTGGCCTCCGGGGTGTGGTTCCGCGCCGCGAACACCGCCAACAACTACATGTGGCAGCTGCGCGCCGGCAGTCCCGGCATCCTGCGCAAACACGTCTGCGTGAACGGCACGTACAGCGTTCTCGGCGAGGTGAAGCTGCCGTCGGCCATCACCACCGGGGCGTGGCTGGACCTCGCCGTCACCATGACGGGCTCCACCTTCACCACCAGCGTCAACGGCACCGTCGTCGACACCACCACCGACACCCGCTACGCCTCCGGCAACATCGGCCTGCGCAACGGCCTCACCGAGTCGCAGGTATACGACCGGGTCACGTTCACCGCCGCCGACGGCACCGTCCTCCTCGACGACGACTTCGCCTCCGACAAGAGCACCTTCTCCGCCGGCACGGTCTCCGGCGGCACACTCACCTTCCCCACCGGCGCCTCCTCGCTCTCCTCCTACGGCGCCGACGACACCTGGGCGCTGCTGCGGCATGAGTACGACACGGCGACGGGCAAGGAGATAGCCGCCGGCATCCTCTACGTGGCGGCCGCCTCGCCGGACCCGGCCCGGCAGTACGTGGCCAAGGTGTGGAGCAACGGCACGGTGGTCGGGCACGCTTCAGTGCGATCGGGTACCGGGACCGCGTACCAGGCGTTCGACGTCACCTCCACCCTGCGGGGCGACGGTGGACCGAACGCTCTCGCCGCGCTGTGCTGGACCACCTCGGAGCAGAAGTTCCTGGCCCAGCTGGAGATCACGTACACCGACGGCAGCCGGACCACCGTCGCCTCGGGAGACGACTGGAAGGCGCGTCGCCAGGCCGGGCTGCTGCCCGCGAAGGGGAGCGCGGGCAGCAGCTACTACACGGTCCCGCAGGAGCACTGGGACCTGCGGCAGGAGCCCGTCGGCTGGACCCGGCCCGGCTTCGACGACGGTGACTGGCACACTGCGGTGGTCCGTACGGCGATCGCCTCGCTCGTCCCGGCGCTGATCGAACCGCCGCGGCTGCACGACGTCGTCCCCGCCTCCGTCACGAAGGTCGCCGACGGCCGCTGGCTGGTCGACCTCGGCCGGGAGATCGTCGGCGGGCTGTCCCTGGAGGTCAGCGGGAGCGCGGGGGACACGGTCGAGGTGCGGCTCGGCGAGGAGTTGAACTCCGACGGCACCGTCCGGTATCAGCTGCGCGCCACCAACACCTACCGCGAGGTGTGGACCCTGCGCGACGGGAAGCAGGACTTCGAACACTGGGGCTACCGCGGCTTCCGCTGGGCCGAACTGCGCACCACGCTCGACCTGTCCGGGGCCGTCGTCACCGGGCGGGCCTGGCGGCTCGACTGGGACGACGCGGAGGTCTCCTTCCGCAGCTCCGACCCGGCACTGGACCGGGTCTGGGAGCTGTGCCGGTATTCCATCGAGGCCACCCGCGGCGACCTCTACACCGACACCCCGACCCGGGAACGCGGCCCCTACGAGGGCGACGCGCTGATCAACCAGCTCTCCGAGTACGGCGTCCAGCGCTCCTACGCCCTGGCCCGCTGGTCGAACGACTACCTGGTCCGCAAGGGCACCTGGCCCACCGAATACCGGCTGATGTGCGCGTTGTCGGCCTGGGAGGACTACCTCGCCACCGGCGACGACCGGCAGCTCGCCAAGGACTACGACCTGCTCGCCGCGAAGAACCTCACCGCCTACCTGGACTCCCGGGGCCTGGTCCGCAAGGCGCCCGGAAGCACCAGCCAGGACCTGGGCGACCTCGTCGACTGGCCGACCGCCAGCCGCGACGGATACGTCTTCACGAACGTCAACACCGTCGTCAACGCCTTCCAGTACGCGGCCTTCGACGCCCTGGCCCGGTGCGCCGCGGTACTCGGCAAGGGCGACGACGAGAAGACCCTGCGCGCACGCGCCGACACCCTCGCCATCGCGATGCGCGCCACCCTGCTCGACAGTGCCACGGGCCGGTTCCTCGACGGCGAGGGCACCACGCACAGCGCCCAGCACGCCACCGCCTTCCCGGTCGCGCTCGGCGTGGCGGACGCTCTGGACGACGCCGCGCGGACCCGGCTCGGGGACACCCTCGCTGCGGGCGGCATGCGGACGAGCGTGTACGGGGCGCAGTTCCTCCTCGACGCCCTCTTCCGCCTCGGCCGCGCCGACGCCGCGCTCGCGCTGCTCACCTCCACGGCCACCAACTCATGGCTGCACATGCTGGACTCGCTGAAGGCCACCATCGTCACCGAGGCCTGGGACCCCGCACTGAAGTCCAACATGACGCTCTCCCACGCCTGGGCGTCCGCCCCGGCCAACGCGATCCCCCGGCACGTGCTCGGCGTCCGCGTCACCGCCCCCGGCGCGGCCGAGTTCCTGATCCGCCCCAGGACCGGCGCCCTGACCGACGTCGCGGGAAGAGTGCCGTCCCTGCGCGGACCGGTCGAGGTCACCGTGCACCGGTCGAACGACGCCCATACGACACGGGTGACGGTGCCGCCCAACTCCCGCGCGATGCTGGAGGTGGAGATCGGCGACGCCCGCCCGGCGGACTACCGGGTCACGGCGTCGGCACCCGGCGGGCGCGGACGGGTGGAGGTCAGACCGCTGACCGACCTGACCGGAACGGTGCTGCGGATAGGGCCCGTCGGCTCCGGCACGACAAAGGTCGAGCGCACCCTTCCCTGACTGCGTGGCCCCTGGGTTCCGGCCCGGGGGCTGCCCTTGTCACCTCGGCCGTTCTCAAGTCTGGTCATGAGGATGTCACGTCTTGTTCGCCTCCGCAGCGTGCACCCCACGTCGCGGAATCGCATCCTCCACAACGTGAAGGTGCACAGATCATCCAAACCGCCGCGCGTGCTCGTCGTGGACGCCGACAGCGGTACGCGTCCGCTGCTGACGAAGCTCCGCGAGCTCGGCTTCGAGGTGTACGTGGCCGGTCTCGGTGAGGACGCCGTCCCGGCCGGCCTCACCGTACGCCCCGACCTCGTGGTCCTCGACGTGTTCCTCCCGGACGGCGACGGCTTCGAGACGTACGGCGCCCTGCGTGCCGCCGGCATCGACGCGCCCGTCCTCTTTCTCACCGCCCACGACCGGACGGAGGCGAAGGTGCGCGGGCTGATGTTGGGCGCCGACGACTACGTCACCAAGCCCTTCGAGCTGGAAGAGCTGGTCGCCCGCGTCCATGTGCTGCTGCGGCGCGGGCGGGCCCTCGACTGCCGGCTGCTGCGTGCCGGGGACGTGACACTGGATCCGGCGACCCGCGAGGTGTGGCGGGACGGGCGGGAAGTCACCCTCTCGTGCCGGGAGTTCGACCTGCTCGGCTTCCTGATGGACAACGCGGGTCAGGTCGTCACCAAGGCGCAGATCCTCGACCGGGTCTGGCGGTCGGAGTTCCACGGCGAGTCCGGCGTGGTGGAGACCTACGTCTACTACCTGCGGCGCAAGCTGGGGGACCGCGACCAGTCGCTGATCAGGACCGTGCGCGGGGTCGGATACCTGATGGCGCGGGACGCGGGTCACCGGGCTCCGTCGGCCCAATGACCCGCGGAAGGCCGCTACTTGCAGTTGCCGGGCTTGTCGCGGACGACGTAGTCCATGGCGGGGGTGCCGTCACCGTTGAGGACGTCCGCATAGGTGTCGACGTAGTAGCCGTAGGACCAGATGCGGCTGTAGCCGCGTCCGCGCCAGCTGTGGACCACGGTGCCGACCTCGGACTGGCCGTCGCTCCAGTTGTAGTACTGAACGTGGAACACCGGGTTGATCCGGACGGTCCGCTTCAGCGGGCGGGCGT
Source organism: Streptomyces doebereineriae (assembly GCF_031845645.1). Taxonomy (NCBI): domain Bacteria; kingdom Bacillati; phylum Actinomycetota; class Actinomycetes; order Kitasatosporales; family Streptomycetaceae; genus Streptomyces; species Streptomyces doebereineriae. The sequence goes on along the minus strand of NZ_JAVREZ010000034.1, from coordinate 21,369 downwards.
CGATGTAGCCCTGCCGGCCGTACGAGGGATTGACGGTGACCGTACGTCCCAGCGTGTGGGTCTTGGACCAGGACCAGGAGTAACTGGCGCTGAAGCCGATTTCGGCGGAGAGCTGGTCGGTGAGCTTGTAGGAGAGCTTCGTGTTGACCCCGATGGACACGGAGGCGCCGCGGGTGGTCGCGTAGGACTCGTTGACCGACAGACCGCCCCCGCCGTGCCCGCAGTTGGTCACCGAGTCGTTGGATATCCTCCTCTCCTTGTCGTACCAGGTCCAGGTGGACGACTGCGGGAACTCGCAGTTGCCGACGACGACCTCCCAGCCGTTCGTGAGCGCCCAGTGCTCGCCGTACGGCAGGTCGGAGTGCACACTGCGGGACGCACCGGCGGCGATGTGGTAGTACGGCGCCTTCCCGTACGCCTTGTCGCTGTCGACGATCTGACCGGTGTTGATGTTGAAGACGAAGGACTTGTCGGCGCCACTCATGTCGCCGCACAGCTTGGACATCAGCGTGTCGGTGTTGAAGGGCTCCTTGCCACGGATGTTGACACCGGACGGCGGGTTCGCGTCGGCCACGGGGGCGCTGGCGATCACTCCGGCGATCGCGGTGGCCACGGCCGCGCAGGCCGTCGCGTAGCGCTTGATGGTGTGCGTCACTCGTCTCTCGCTTCTGTGCCTGGGGGTGCGTGGACGGTGGGTCCCGACGGAGCGAGCGCGGGTCGGGCCTGCCGTTGTGCAACAGGGAACCGAGCGGGGTTCAGAGCGGCATCACAGCCGGATCAGAGTCTGATCAGAAACGCGGCGCACATGTGGTCGCGGACGGCACGGGCGGAGTGGTGCGAGGTTGCCCCCCTCGGCCATCACCAGGCCAAGACCGTGTCCACGCATTCCGCCACTTTGCGGTCATCCACGAGACCGGTTCCGACGTCCTGGTTCGGAGGCGAGCCAGGGTTTCTCCGACGACCCTCACGGAGCCCACGCGAGCCAATCGCCCGCGGAAGCAAGGGTACTGACGGTGGCATCACTCGCCTCTTACGGTCCATCCGGCAAAGCGAACGTTGTTCGATATGCCGATCGCGGTAAAGGACAGTCCCTCCCAAAGGTGAAAGGACGAGCCGCCCATGCCTTTCCCGCCCGCTCGACGCCGCGCCCCGCGTCGTCCGTCCACTCCCCTGCTGGTCTCCCTCGCCGTTGCCGCCACAATGTGCGCCCCTCTGCCCGCACAGGCGGTGCCAGCACCGGCCACCGACTCCGAACTCGCAGAAGCCGCCGCCGCGTTGACGGTCTGGAATGCTACCGATGTATGCGGCTACCTCACCCTCCCCACCGCCTCCTTGCACGGCGCGGCCGTTCAATGGGGGTCCAGCAAGCCCCGAACCATCACCCCGACCGGCGAGGTCAACCGCCCCACCCACGGCCGGCCACCCCTCCATGTCACCCTGACGGCCACCGTCCGGCTCGATCAGCATCAGGTCAAGCGCCGCTTCGACGTCACCGTCCGCCCACTCCCGGAACAGAAGCCCATGGAGGGGTACTTCTTCCCCTACTTCGCGGGCGAGCGTTACACCGACGGCGAGCAGGTGTACTTCGGCGCCTCCCGCGGCAACGACCCCCTGCACTGGGACGACCTGAACGACAACAATCCGGTGCTCACCTCCTCCCTCGGCGAGAAGGGCGTCCGCGACCCGTTCATCGTCCGCTCACCCGAGCGCGACAAGTTCTACCTCGTCGCCACCGACCTGAAGATCAACGGCGGCAAGGGCTGGGGCTACGAGATGCGCTTCGGTAGCCAGTACCTGGAGGTGTGGGAGTCCACCGACCTCGTCCACTGGTCAGAGCAGCGCCACGTGAAGGTCTCCGGCGACCAGGCCGGCATGACCTGGGCGCCCGAGGCCACCTGGGACCCGAAGCTGGGTGAGTACGTCGTCTACTGGTCCTCCAACCTCTACGCGGCCGACGACACCGAGCACACCGGCAGCACCTACCCGCGCATGATGTACGCGACCACACGGGACTTCCACACCTTCAGCAAACCGAAGGTCTGGAACGATCCGGGCGGCGGCGTCATCGACTCGACCGTGGCCAGGGACGGCGGCTGGTACTACCGCGTCACCACCGACGACAAGGTCGTCGGATCCTGCGCCCGCGACGTCGTACTGGAACGCTCCCGCGTCCTGACCGCCGTCGACACCCCCGACTCGACACCGCGCACGTGGCAGCTGGTCGACGACTGCGTCCGCACCGGCGTCGGCACCGACTGGGTCGAGGGACCCACGGTCTTCAGAGACAACTCCGGTGACGGCTGGTGGGTGTTCATGGACGAGGCCGGAGGACGCGGCTACCTGCCCTTCCACACCGACAGCCTCTCCGAGCCTGACTGGTCACTGCCGAGCGACTATCAGCTCCCTTCACGGCCCCGGCATGGAACGGTCCTGCCCGTCACCGCCGAGGAGCTGGCGCGGGTGCGCGCCGCGTTTCCGAGCTCCTGAGCCGCGCAGGGTACTGCGCCCGGCCGTCTGTCACGAGGCGGCCGGGCACGGCCGGTTGCGCATAACCCAGCCGCACGAGCCTTAAGCGCGCACCAGACCGTTGTGCGGTGGCGTCCGCCTGTGACCAGAGCTGCCTGCTCGCGCTCCGGTGCGACCTGCCACGCTTTGCGGGTACTGCGCCCGGGGCGCATGGCGAGGTAACGGCCGCCCTCCCCAGTCGAGCACGGCGTCGGCCAGCAGAAGCCCCAACCGGCCTTCGCAGTATTTGAGTTGGCCAGCGGTGGACTGGCAATGGGGCACTAGGTCAGATGTTGCTGGCACACCATGGCGAGCGCCGGCGAACTCGTCGAGATGCTCGCCGTCCGGAAGGGAACCGGGTCCGGCGCAGAACACCTCCCGATGTGCTCAGCCTCCTGTCGGACCACACCTTCACACCCAGCCAAACCAAGAAGATGCCCAGCTCAGAGCTTTGTGCAACACGCTTAGGACACAGGGGACAGATCGAGTCGTAGGGGCTCGTCGCGGTCACAGTGGAGCCTGCCGTCGATGACCCGGGCTGCGGCGACCTGGAGGGAGGAGCGGCGGGTCGCGTAGGTGTCCTCCCCGGCTGCGGCGCCGACGCGGCCCGGGTGGGTGAAGTAGAAGACATAGGCCGTCTCGTCCTGGACGACCACGTCGGCGTGCAGGCCGATGGCTCCGTCGTCGGGGCGGCTGCCCGGCTTGTCGAGGATCAGGCCCTGGTGGTCCCAGGTGGTCAGGTCGTCGGAGCGCAGCACGCCCTGGCCGCGCCACTCGTCGACGAGCATCCAGTAGTGGCCGCCGAGTTCGAAGACGTTGGGGCCCTCATGCGGGCGATGGCCGACGGCGAGGCCGGTGGGGTGCCACTGGTATAGGTCGGGGCTGTCGGCGGCGTAGGTGAGCGAGCCGCGGCGGCCGTCCTTGAACCACATGCGCCAGCCGCCGCCCGGCAGCGGGAACACGCAGGCGTCGATGACCCCGTCGGAGCCGAGGTCCAGGGCGCCGTGAGGGGCCCAGTCCAGCAGGTCGGTGCTGGTGTAGTGGCGGATGGAGGCGGCGCCGTTCCAGTCGTCGCGTATGCCGCGAATGTAGCTGACGTACAGGTGGTAAAGGCCGTCGTGCCAGATGATCTCCGGCGCCCAGAAGGTGTTGCGCCCCCACTCGGTCTCCAGGCCCGTGAGGGTGCCCCGGTAGGTCCAGGTGCGGCCGCCGTCTGCCGAGGCGGCCACGCCCAGGTCGGTGCCGTACACCCAGGAGACGCCGGGGCCGGGGGCGGTAGTGCGGCGGTTGGTGTAGACGAGCCACCATTCACTGGTTTGGCGGTTCCAGATGGCTGTGGGGTCGGCGGCGCCGTCGTGTATCGGGTCGCTGAAGAGTGGCGCCTCGGCCACGGGGTTCACAGGGGTCTCCTTTGTTCGTGCTCGTGCGGCGCGGCGCGCGGCGGGGCGGGGCGGGGCGGGGTCAGCCTCCCGTCGACTCCCGGATCACCAGCGAGAAGTCGCCGATGAAGTCCCGGTGCCGCGTCGAGGGCCCGGTCTGTTCGATGCGCCTGATGAGGAGGTCGACCGCACGCTCGGCCATACCGTCGTGGTCAGGATCGATGGTGGAGAGGGAGGGGATGAAGAACTCGCTGTCCGAGACGTTGTCGAAGCCGATCACCTTGACCTGGTCGGGCACCCGGATCCCGGCATCGGCCAGCCCTCGTATCACGCCCATGGCCAGGGAGTCCGTCACGCAGAACACTCCGTCGAAGTCGAGCCCGCTCTGCGTCATCTCCCGGGCGCGCCGCGCACCTTCACGCATGTCGAGCCTGCCCACCTGCTGGATCAGGCCGGGGTCCGCGGGCAGATCGGCATCCTCGAGTGCCTGCCGGTAACCGGTGAGGCGGAGGCTGGAGGGGTTGACCTCTTCCACGGCCCCGCACATGATCGCGATGCGCCGGCAGCCCCGCTCGACCAGGTGCCGGGCGGCCACCCGGGAGGCCTCGAGGTTGGGCATGGCGACATGGTCCACAGGGCCGCCGAAGATCCGGTCGCCGAGGACGACCACCGGGTGCTCCACCTTGAGCCGCTCGGCGTCGGCCTGGCTCATGCCGGCGGCGCTGAGGATGAGCCCGTCGTACTGGTGGTTGCGCGACAGGGACAGCGCATCCAGCTCGTTCTCCCGGGAGGCGGTCTGCTCGATGCTCACCCGCAGGCCCCGCCGCTCGGCGGCGGCGATGATGCCGACGGCCAGCCGTCCGTAGTAGGCACTGTTGACCTCGGGGACGGCGAGACCGATGACCCCGGTGCGGCCCTTGCTCAGATTGCGGGCGGCGACATTGACCCGGTAGTCGAGCCGGGCCATCGCCTCCAGGACCTTCGCCCGCGTCGACGGGCGCACGTTCGGATGATCGTTGATGACGTTGGACACGGTCATCGGCGAGACTCCTGCCGCCTTCGCCACGTCCTGCATCGTTACCACGTTCGCCCCCGGTCTGCGGTCTGGGACCCCACTGGCATGCTAAGCCGCGGGTTCGTGCGCAGAACGGTGAAGGAGTACGCGGGGACGGCGCAGTCCGGCCCGGTCAGCCGGTCGTGGGCCGGGGCGGCCGGGGCAGGGCCGAAACGGCTGTCGGCGTCCGGGGAGACGGTGAGGGTGGTGCGCGCGTAGCCGGTGTCACCCTCGGAGCCGGACAGTCGGACGCGGACCGTGGCGGCTTCCGGCGTGGTGTTCGCGATCTTGACGATCACCTCGCCTGTGGCGCTGTCGCGGACGGCCGAGACGGCGAAGACCTCGGGCTCCGGCCGGACGTCCTCGACGTCGTGGACGAGTTCGCCGTCGCGGTAGCACCGGATGTGTCGGCCGTCGACCTCGACCCGCAGGTCGTACCAGCGGCCGCTCTCGACCGGCTCGGCCCGGCGCTCACTGAGTTCGTCCGGTACGCCGTCGTCCACGCGCTGCAGCCACGTCGAACGGTTCTCCCAGCCGCCGAGCGTCCAATGACACCAGTTCCCCGGCGACGTGCCGGCGAAGCCCAGGACGAAGCCCTCGGCACCGTCTGTCTTCCGGGCCCGTACGGAGAGAACGTACGACAGCCCGTCCACCGCGTCCGGCAGCAGCAGCCTGGCATCCGTTCCGGTCGCCGTCTGCCGGACACCGCCCTCGCCATACGGCTCCCATACGCCGGACTCGGCCTGCCAGTCGCCGAGGTCCGGGGCCGGCTCGGACTCACCACTCAGGGGGCCGACGGACACATCCGTGAACTCCGCGCGGGTGCCGGCGCCGGTTCCGATGTGGACCGTGTGCCGCGGGTTCTGAGGAGCGGACGGCTCCTGGGGAGCTCCGGTGACCGTCACGGGCAGGGCGGTGTCGCCCGAGTTAACCGAATGCATCCGCTGCACGTGGTAGTTGAGGGTGGGCCAGACGTTCGTGTTGTCGAAGTAGATCAGGTCGGGCAGCCACTGAGTGTGGTCGCGCTTGGCCAGCAGCGGGGCGTAAGAGGCCAGCCGGACGACATCGCCATTGCGTTCCATGGCGATCATGTAGGCCGCTTCGGCGATGGCGCTTCGGCCGTTGTTGCGCCAGCTGCCGTACTCGCCGATGTAGAGGTGGGGGCCCTCGCGGTCCATGGTGTCGAAGCGGCGGGTGTTCTCCAGGAACCAGCGGGGCGATTTGTAGGAGTGCTCGTCGACGACGGGAAGGTTCCGCTCGCGGGCGAACGCCCAGCCCTTCTCCCAGTCCTCCCCGAAGGTGGACGGGCCGAGGGTGCCGATGACCGTGATCTCGGGGTGGTGTTCGCGCAGTGCGTCGTGGATGCGGGAGAAACAGTCGCGGAAGGTGTCGGTGACGGCGTCCTCGTTTCCGACGCCGAGGTACTCCAGGCCGAACGGCTCGGGGTGTCCGGCGGCGGCGCGCACAGATCCCCAGGGCGAGTCGGCGGGGCCGTTGGCCCACTCCACCAGGGCCAGCACCTCGGCGATGTAGGCGTCCATGTCCTCGTCGGGGATGCCCGCCTGGCCGGTCACGTCGCTGTTCTGGCAGCAGACCCCGGCCGCGACGACGGGCAGCGGCTTCGCTCCGATGTCCTCGCAGAACTGGAAATACTCGTAGTAGCCGAGGCCCATCGACTGGTGGTAGTGCCAGATGTTGAACTGCTGACGGCGCTCGTGGAGCGGGCCGATGGTCTCGGACCAGCGGTACATGTTGGCAAGGCCCTGCCCATGGGCGAGGCAACCGCCGGGAAAACGCAGGAACGTCGGCTTCAGGTCGGCGATGGTCTGTGCCAGGTCGGCGCGCAGACCGTTCGGCCGGCCCTTGAAGGTGGCCTGCGGGAAGAGCGAGACCAGGTCCAGGTGGATGGTGCCGGGCCTGGCGGCCGTGAGGGTGAGGCGGGCGTCGGGGTCGGTGACTTCACAGGCGATGACCGCCGCATGGCGTCTCCAGGCGCCGCCCAGCGGACCCAACTCCGCCTGCCCGTGGACTCGTTCGCCGTCCCGGCTCTCGATCCGCGCGACCAGCCGGTCGGCCGGGCCCCCGGCCAGGCGGGCGAAGACGCTCACGTCGTACGTCTCCCCCGCCCGGACCGGGATGCCGTCGAACCCCTCGTTCCGCAGGCCCGCACCGGCGGCGGTGGTGCTGGTCAGCACCGCGTAGTGCGGGTTGGCGGGGTGCGGAGGGTCGTCGGTGGAGACCGTGAGCGATCCAGCGGCACCGTCCCGCTCCACCAGCTCCCAGGCAGTGAGGGAGTGCCATTCGGGACGGTCGGCCGGCCCGTACTCGAAGGACCTGTTCTGTACGAGTTCGGCGTAGAGACCGCCGTCCGCCGCGTAGTTGAGGTCCTCGAAGAACGCCCCGAACAAGTCGGTCGAGATGGCCGTGCCCGGAGCCCGGGTGTCCACCTCCACGACCGTCTCCAGGCCGGATTCACTCATGGTCGTCAACTCTCCTTGTTCTTTCCGCGGTTGGCCGGAGCCCGCTACTTGGCGTACATCAGCTGGCCGAAGCCGAGCTGGTCGTATGCGCCGCTGGTGGTGCCGTAGTCCCCGCCGCCGCCCTCGATGCCGACGAGTTCGCTGGACATGGCCGCAATGTACTTGTCATCCAGGCCCTTGATCCGGTTGTAGTGGTAGTGGAGCATCGCCCACACCGGGCGGATGCCTCCGCGGCCGGACGAGGAGATGGTGGTCTGCTCGTTGTACGTGCAGCCGCTGCCGCTGCCCCAGCTGTAGGTGGTGTACGGCACGTCCAGGCCGATGTTGTACTTGGCGACGTACTGGGCCGCCTTGAAGAACCGGTTGTCGTCGTAGCCGTACAGGTCGACGCCCTGGTTCCAGGCCATCTCGCAGAGCGCGCCCATCTGCCCCATCCCCATGAGGGTGTGGCCCTGGTCGCGGCCGGACTCCTGCCACTGGCCCAGCTCGTAGCCGTCGTCGTCCGTGTACAGGTACGGGACCGCGTTGCCGATGGCGCCGTTGCCCACGCCGCTCTGGAAGTAGGTGACGGCCTCGTCGAACTTGTCACCGTCCTCGCACAGGATCGCGATGGCCATGATCGAGGCCATGTTGCACAGGTCCCAGTTGGCCCAGTAGTGGCTGTCGCAGACGAAGTTGTGATCGCGCAGGAAGCCGTGGTTGATCGGGTAGAACACGTTCAGCAGCATCTGCTGGAAGGCTTCGAGGTCGAACACGCCGTAGTCGCGCAGCAGTTCGCCGACGTTGGCAAACTGCCAGCCGTAGATTCCCGCGGCCAGGATCGCGTCCGTGCTGCCCGTGATCGTGGTCAGGGTGCTGGACCAGGCGTTGCAGATGGCAGCCGCGCAGTCGGCGTGGGCGGTGTCACCGGTGATCAGCCAGCGCAGGGCGTTCTGGTAGGCGGCGGCGATGTCGTTGTAGAGGATCGCGTAGTTCTGGTAGCTCCCGCCGCGGTAGACGGTCTCCTGGGGGTTGGCCACCCAGGTGGACGCGGAGTGCGCGTTGGCGGTCAGCACCTGCCAGTCCGCGTACCACGGGTCGATGCCCGCGGCGACTCTGACCTTGGCACGGTTGATGTCGCCGGGGTGGTGCAGAGCGCCGGGGTGCGTCCAGACGGACGGTGCCGCGGCGAGGGCCAGATTGCGGACACTGTGCCGCCTGCCGACGGCGTCGGCGGAACGTGCGGAGGCGGCGCCGAACGCGCCTGCGAGAGCCACTCCGCCGGCGGCACGCAGGACGCCTCGTCGGCTCGGGGGCTCGGTGTGGAGGCGTTGGGGCGCGCCTTGGCCGAGTGGGGGGAGATCGTTGCGGCTCATAGGATGTGCGACTCCAATCGAACGGGACCCGACAGGCTCTGATCGGGGAGGATGCCGACTTGGTCGAAACTGCGTGGCGTCGAGGCTCGGGAGTTGTGTGAAACGGAGCACAGGACCCACGTGGGAGGGGCGTTGCCGAAGCCGGGGAGATCTCCCGCAGCGTGGGGGAGGTCGGACAACGCCCTCTTCTCAGGCGCGGTCGGACCTATGACGCCGCGGCCGCCCGAGCCTCGGCGGTGGTGAGGAACTTCAGGTTCGTCACGTGCTCGTTGACGTACCACTGCACGGTGTCGGTGGTGTAGTACCAGGTGGGCTTGCGCATGGTGTCGGCGATGACCACGCCGTTGACCACGAGGTTCTCGAAGGTGACGTTCTTGATGGCGTGGTCGGCGTCGTAGCCGAGGAACAGCGACGGGTTGGCGTGGGTGCCCGTGTAGGTGAGGTTCTTGATGTAGACGTCCTCGATGCCGCGGCCGGCCGAGGTGTTGTACGTCTTGTTGAACATGACCCTGAAGTTGAGGAGCTGGCCCCAGCGGAAGTCCTCGACCCGGACGTCCTCGATGCGGATGTTCTTGATGAGGTTGGAGTCGCCGGCGTTTAGGGCGATGCAGCCCTGGTAGTTCAACTGGGGCTCGCGGTGGTCGAGGATGTCGACGTTCTTGATGACGAGGTTCTCGATCACCTCCGGGTCGTCGCTGTTGCCGTGCGTGCCGATGTTGACCGGGTGCGCGACGTCCGCCCACAGGGTGGCGTTCTTGATGGTGATGTCGCGGGTGTCGCCGTACCACTCACCGCGGTGGGCGTAGATGGAGTGGCTGTCGTCGGAGCTGCGGACGAAACAGCCGTCGTAGGTGATGTTTTTGGAGCTGTAGAGGGGGAGGCCGTCGCCCCACTGTCCCCACGTGAAGACCCGGACCTTCTTGACCAGGCCGCCGTCGGCCTCCCAGCAACCCAGGCCGTTGCCGAGCAGGATGACGTCCTCGACACGGATTTTCTTGCTCTGGGTGAGCTGGACGCCGCCGACATTGCCCCTCGGTACCAGCACGCCGTGGCCCCTGAGGCAGGCCTTCTCGGTCTGCTTGAAGTTGATCTGCCCGATGACGACGGCACCGCCCGCCAGGTAGACGGTCTTGCCACTGGGGACGTAGAGGATGTCGCCGGGGATCGTGTGCAGGCCGGGGCCGTAGTAGATGACGTCCGGGTCGTCGGCGGACGGGGCGTGGTGTTCGACGCGGTTCGTGATGACGTGCAGGCAGTCGAAGATCTCGTCGTTGATCTGGACGACCACGTCCTTCGGCTCGTCCAGCGTGAACACCAGGGTGTCGCCGCCAAGTTCGGGCTTGATGCCGAGGGAGTCGGGACGGACCCGGGCCTTGGTGGTCCCGCCCTTGAGGTACGTCACCTCGATCTCGACGGAGCCCTGGAAGTCGAAGTACACCATCGAGGAGCCCCAGACCTTGCCGGAGCCGGTGGTGGGGTTGATCTCCTTCGTGCCCGGCGCATAGCAGGAGAGGGTCTGCCACTCGCCGTCGGGGGCGGTGCGCACCCGCACCTTGAAGCTGGCCTGGGTGGCCACGCCGGACGGTATCGGGTAGGTGACCAGCTTCGGCTCGGGGGCGGTGTCGCCGTCCGCCGTGCCGTCGGCGTGGGCCGCCGTGGCGGTCAGGGAGGACAGGCCGGCGGCGAGGGCGGCGGCTCCCGCGGCCTGGAGGGTTCTGCGGCGGGACGGGTTCGTGTTCATGTGCGGCTCCTTGTCAAAGTGAAGTGGGTCTGCGCCGAAGGGAAGTGATGTTTCGTCAGTCCAGCGGGGCGCTGAGCGTGACGAACGAGTGGGGCGGCAGCGTCAAGGTGAACCCCTGGTCGGTCGTCTTGAGGTCGCCGAAGGGGCGCGGGCCGACCGTGTCCGGGGCTCCGGGGGTGTTGTGGTCCTGGAGCCGGTCGGCGGTCAGGATGCGGGCGGTCGGCTCGCCGACGGCACCGCCACGCAGGTCGAGCGTCACCTCGGCAAGCTCCTCGGCGTCGAGGTTGGACAACGAGATGAGCACCGTCCCGTCCTTGACGCTGGCGGAGGCGGACAGGGTCTCCAACTCCGCGTCGCCGACCGTGCGCCGGGTGCCGTCGCCGCGCAGGTGGACGGCGAGCGAAGTGGAGTCCTGGTGGCCCTTGTTCATCTCGAAGACGTGGTAGGTCGGGGTCAGCACGAGCGCGTCGCCGTCCGTGAGGACCATGGCCTGCAGGACGTTGACGGTCTGGGCGATGTTCGCCATGTGCAGGCGGGCGGCATGCTTGTGGAAGATGTCGAAGTGGGTGCTCGCCACGAGCGCGTCACGCAGGCTGTTCTGCTGAAACAGGAACCCGGGGTTGGTGCCGGGCTCGACGTCCCACCAGGTGCCCCACTCGTCCAGGACCAGACCGAGGGTGCGGCCGGGGTCGTAGACGTCCATGACGGTGGAGTGGCCGGTGAGGATGCGGTCGATCCGGCGGGCCGCGGCCATCGTGCGGTAGTAGTCGTCGGTGTCGAAGGCGGTGGCGCTGCCCTTCGCCTCCCAGGGGCCGGCGATCGTGTAGTAGTGCACGGACAGGCCCTGGAAGAAGTTCTTCGGTGTGGCCTCGCAGCCGAAGCAGCTGATCTGCTGCATCAGCGTCTCGGTCCACTTGTAGTCGTCGTCGGAAGCGCCCGAGGCGATGCGGTACAGCTTGTTGTCGCCGTGGTCGCGGCAGTACGTGGCGTACTGGCGGGCCAGGTCGGCGGAGTACTCGGCGCGCATGTTGCCGCCGCAGCCCCAGGTCTCGTTGCCGATGCCCCAGTACTTCACGCGCCAGGGCTCGTCTCGGCCGTTGGCCTTGCGCAGCCGGACCATGGGGCTGTCGCCGTCGCGGGTGAGGTACTCGACCCACTCACTCATCTCCTGGACGGTGCCGGAGCCGACGTTGCCGCTGATGTACGGCTCGGCGCCGAGGAGTTCGCACAGAGCCATGAACTCGTGGGTGCCGAAGTGGTTGTTCTCCTCCACCTCACCCCAATGGGTATTGACCATCCGGGGCCGCTGCTCACGCTGACCGATGCCGTCCTTCCAGTGGTACTCGTCGGCGAAACAGCCGCCCGGCCAGCGCAGGTTGGGGATGTTCAGGGCCCGCAACGCCTGGACGACGTCGAGCCGGATGCCTCCTTCGTTGGGTATCGGCGAGTCCTCCCCGACCCAGAAGCCGCCGTAGACGCAGCGGCCCAGGTGCTCGGCGAAGTGGCCGTAGAGATGTCGGCTGATCGTCGGGCCCTCGATGTCGAGGTTGATGACCGCGGTGGCGTTGGGCACGGACGTACTCCTGCGTCGTTGGGGAGGCGCATGGGGGGCGCGAGGCGTTGCGGGGCGTTGCTGCTGGGAGCATTGCTGCGGGGCGTGTTGCAGCGGGGCGCGAGCGGGGGTGGCGCGGCGATTCCCGAGCGTGGCTGCCTCGTTCGAGGTGTCGAAGTGTTAGCAACCGGTTTCTTGTAGCGCTACAAGAAGCTGCCACCGTCCCACCGGAAGAGTCAAGAGGCTTGCGTCAAGGTGATGTCGACGGAAGCGAACACCCGGTCGGGCCGAGTCTTTTGGGAGGTTCCGAGCTCTTGACACCACTTGGAAACCGCACCTAGCGTTCGCCGCAAGTTTTCACAACCGGTTTCCTGTGGCAGGCGTTTCGGGGCGTGACGCCGCACAGACGAAGCACCGGTCCCCCGTCTCTCGGCCTTCACCCGTGTTCGGCGGCAGCCGACGAGGCCGTACACCACATCCGGGTGCGCGACAGCGCTTCCTTCTCCCTGCCCTGAGGTCCCTCCCCGCGCGTCCTCTCCCGCGCGGCAGCGCCGTCGTCCTCGCACACACCCCTGCCCTCAACCCGCGCGAAAGGCTTCATCGCCATGCCCGTTTCATCCAGAGGCTCCCTCGACCGGCGCCGCTTCCTGGCCGCCTCCGCCGGCGCCGCTCTCTCCGCCGCAGCCCTGCCCGGCTGTGCCGCCTCCGTCGACTCCGGGAGCGGTGCCAAGGGTGCCGAGGAGACGCTCACCATCATGGACGTCGCCTGGCCCAAGAAGGACAAGCAGAACGCCGAGCAGGCTCTCGGCATGAACCTCGACATCGTCACCTACGACATCACCAAGCTCAACGCCATGCTGGCCGGCAAGAACCCGCCGGACGTGGTCCGCGGCGTCGGCGCGACGGATGTGCCCTACTTCGCCGCGCGCGATCTGATGTCCGACCTGGATGCGTACTTCGCCAAGAGCGACGTGCTCAAGCCCTCCGACCTCGCCCCGGCCAACGACGTGTGGCGCTACGACAGCTCGACCAGGAAGCAGGGCACGGGCCCCCGCTACGGCATGGCCAAGGACTACTCGCAGGACTGCATGTTCTGGTACCGCACCGACATGTTCGAGGCGGCCGGACTGGAACTCCCCAGCGACACCGAACCGTTGTCCTGCGACGAGTGGCTGGACCTCGGCAAGCGCCTGGTCAAGCGCAGGCTCGGCAAGGTGAAGGTGTACGGCCTCAGCGGCACGGCTCTGGGCGGCCCCCTCACCGAGGTCATGTGGATGGCCGCGTCAGCCGGCGGAAGCCTGTTCGCCGAGGACCTGGCCACGGTGGACTTCTCCTCGCCCGAAGCGCTCAAGGCGCTGACGTGGTATCTGGACTACGCGAAGGCCGACATCGGTCCGAGCGTCGTCAACCCCAACCCGGACGGCTGGGACTGGCCCACCTACCAGGCCAACCGTATGGCGATGGCCACCGACGGCTACTGGTTCGGCGGGACGATCGGCGGCGACGCCAAGATCGCCGAGGTCTCCCGGTTCGCCCCCGCACCCCAGCTCGGCAGCCACCGCATCAGCCCTTGTTTCAGCGGCACCGGCTACTGGATCCCCAAGGGCGCCAAGAACAAGGACGCCGCCTGGAAGTACTTCGAGTGGTACTTCGGCGGCAAGCCCGCCCGGGACCGCGCGACCACCGGCTGGGGCATCCCCTCCCTGAACTCGCTGCGCTCGAAGATGCCGCGGGACACCGCTTTCCACAAGCAGTCCTACGAGGTCCAGCAACGGGAGCTGCCCTACTTCTCGGTGCTGCCCGTCAGCCCGTACGCCCAGATGGACGCCCTCAACGCGGTGCTCACGAAGGTGCTGCCGGACGCGGTCAAGTCCGGCACCTCGGCCGGGAAGGTCGCGGACACGCTCAACTCCCGGATGAACGAACAGCTCGCGCGGGGCAAGGAGCTGGTGGGGTGAGTACCGAACAGCTCGCCGCGCCGGACGCGCGTTCGCCGATGCGGGCGGCCGTCACCCGGCCCGGCTCGACGCGAGCACGTCGTCCCCGCTCGCTGCGGGCCCGCCGGACCGGGGCGTTCTATGTGTTCGCCGGCCCCTGGCTGCTGGGTTTCCTCGCCATGACGGTCTTCCCGCTGGGGTACGCGCTGTGGCTGAGTTTCACCAACTCCGACGGGCTCTCGCCGAACTCCCGCTACGTGGGGCTGGCCAACTACCGTGAGGTCTTCACCGACCCGGACACACTGGCGTCGCTGACCCGCACCGGCCTGTTCACCGTCATCACGGTGCCGCTGACGGTCGCCGCGGGACTGTTCCTCGCGGTGCTGCTGAATCAGCCGATCCGCGCCCGGGGCGTGTTCCGCACGCTGGTCTATCTGCCGGCCGTGGTGCCACCGGTCGGTTCCGCCCTCGTCTTCAAGCTGATCTTCGACCGTGACTCGGGTTCGGCCAACGGCCTGCTGGACCTCTTCGGCGTGAACGGACTCTCCTGGCTGGCGGATCCCTACGCCCGCTATGTACTGATCTCCCTGACCGTGTGGGGCTGCGGGAACGTCATGATCATCTCGTTGGCGGGACTCCAGGACATCCCCGCGGAACTGCTCGACGCAGCGCGGGTGGACGGGGCGAGCTGGTGGCAGTCCTTCACCCGGATCACCCTGCCCCTCCTCTCCCCCGTGCTGTTCTTCCAGGTGGTGACCCAGATCATCGCAACGCTGCAGAGCTTCCTGCCGCTCCTCATCTCGATCGACCCCACCCCCAAGGGCGTAGGAGCCGTCCCCGAGAGCAACCAGCTGATCATGATCGACGTCTTCGCGCAGTACTTCTCCAACGGCCGCTACGGCTACGCCTCCGCCCTGCTCTGGGTGCTCTTCGCGTTCGTCATGGCCGTCACCTTCCTCGTCTTCAGGCTGAGCAAGGGAGTGGTCTTCTACTCCGTCGATCCCGAACACGCGAAGAACAAGCCCCGGACGATCGGAGACAACTGATGGTCCTGGCCCGACGCAAAGTCGTCTACATGCTTCTGGTCGCGATCCTGGTGCTCATGCTCAGCCCCTTCGGCTGGCTCCTGATCAGCGCGTTCAAGGATCCCTCCGAACTGCGCGCGGTGCCCATCCACTGGTGGCCGCACCACCCGACCCTGGAGAACTTCCGCCTGGCCCTCACCCTCTTCGACTTTTTCGGCTACGCCCGCAACTCGCTGACGATCGCCGGCATCTACTCGACCCTGATCACCCTGGCCTCGGCTTGGGCCGGCTACGGCTTCGCCCGACTCAGCGGGCCCGGCAAACGGATCATCTTCGGCCTCATGCTGTCCACGATGATGACGCCGCAGATCATCACCCTCATCCCGACCTACCTGCTGTTCTCCAAGGCCGGCCTGGTCAACACGTATGTGCCGTGGGTGCTGTGGGGGCTGTGCGGAGCGCCGTACCTGATCTTCCTCTTCCGGCAGTTCTTCAGCAACATGCCCAAGGAACTGGAGGAGGCGGCGATCATCGACGGCTGCGGACAGATCCGCATCTTCTGGCGGATCTTCCTCCCTCAGTCCTGGCCCGTCATCGCCACCAGCCTGGTCCTCTCCTTCAGCTGGAGCTGGGGCGACTACATCTCCCCCGCACTGCTGCTGGACGACGACCGCACCACACTCGCGGTGAAGATGGCCACCGGCTACGTCACCGAGCACGGAACCGGGCTCTACACCGTCGTCGGAGCGGGCGCCATCCTGTACATCGTGCCCTCGCTGGTCCTGTTCCTGATCCTGCAGCGTGGCTTCGTCACCAGCACCGCCACGTCCGGACTCAAGTGACCAGAGCAGCTCCTCAAGAGAATCAGATCAAACCGTCCTTCGACGAGTGGAACGTCCAGACCTACGGACCTCTTCGCTGCGTCCGGGAACGTCGTCCGAATGTGACCTCCGAGCACCGTCGGCATCCAGACCGAGAAGGAATCCCCAGCCATGACCGTCTTCACCACCCAGGACGGCGTCCTCGAACGACGCACCCCGCACGAGGTCCTCCTCGTCGAGCCCTGGGGGCCGAACTCGGTACCGGTCCGCGCCCGCCCCGGTCACGCTCCCGACGACACACTCCCCGGCGCCCTCGACGTCCCCGCCGCGTGCCCTGCCACCACCGTGACCGCGGACGCGGCCGGCAGCGCCCGCATGGTCAACGGCTGTCTCACCGTGGAGGCCGGCAACGACGGCTCGCTGCGCTTCCTGCACACCGCCACGGGCCGCGAACTGCTCTCCGACAAGCGCCCCTACCAGGCAAGCCCGCAGGCGCGCTCCTACGCACCGCTCGACGACGGCACCTACCGCATCGAGCAGCGCTTCGAGGCGTACGACGGCGAACGGATCCACGGCCTTGGCCAGCATCTGCACGGCTGCCTCGACCAGAAGGGCCTGGTGATCGATCTGGTCCAGGGCAACACGGTGGTCACCATCCCCTTCCTGCACTCCTCCCGCGGCTACGGCCTGCTCTGGAACAACCCCGCGATGGGCAGGGTCGAGCTGGGCAGGGATGCCACCCGCTGGGTCGCCGACTCGGCCCACCGGATCGACTACTGGATCACTGCGGGCGACACCCCGGCCCAGATCATGGAGGCCTACGCCGAGGCCACCGGCCACCCTCCGCTGCTGCCCGAATGGGCAGCCGGTTTCTGGCAGTCCAAGCTGCGCTACCGCACCCAGGACGAACTCCTGGCAGTCGCCCGGGAGTACAAGGAGCGCGGGCTGCCTCTGTCGGTGATGGTCTGCGACTTCTTCCACTGGACCCACATGGGTGACTGGGACTTCGATCCCATCGACTGGCCCGACCCGGCCGCCATGATCAAAGAACTGGAGTCGCTCGGCGTCAAGTTGGCGGTGTCCGTCTGGCCCTCCGTGGACCCCGGCAGCCGTAACCACGACCCGCTGCACGACAGCGGGCTCCTCGTCGGCGACAGCCACGGCGGTCTGCTGGCCTTCCACTGGCCCGCCCGCGGACGCGGCACGGACTACCGGCCGATGACCTACTTCGACGCCACCCATCCGGACGCCCGCCGCCATCTCTGGCAGCAACTGAGCGAGCACTACCACTCGCTCGGTGTCTCCGCCTTCTGGCTCGACGCCTGCGAGCCGGACCTGCCTCTCGAACTGGCCGTCCGCGGGGTCTACTCGGCGGGTCCCGGTACCCAGGTGGGCAACCTCTACGGGAAGCAGGTCGCCCGTGCCGTCGCCGAAGGCCTGAACGAGGCCGGCGACGAGCGCCCACTCAGCCTCGTCCGCTCCGCCTGGGCCGGCAGCCAGCGCTACGGTGCCGCCCTGTGGTCCGGTGACATCCAGCCCACCTTCGAGTCGCTGGCCCAGCAGATCCGGGCCGGACTGAACGTCGCGATGAGCGGCATCCCATGGTGGAACACCGACATCGGCGGCTTCCTCGGTGGCGACCCCACCGACCCGGCCTACCAGGAGTTGCTGGTCCGGTGGTTCCAGTACGGCACCTTCAGCCCCATCATGCGGCTGCACGGCGACCGTGCGCCGAACCACCCCACCTTCTCCGCGGACATGACCGGCGGACCGAACGAGGTCTGGTCGTACGGAGAACAGGCATACCCGATCCTGACCGCGCACCTGCGGCTGCGCGAGCGGCTGCGCCCCTATCTGCTGGAGTTGTCCGAGCAGGCGCACCGCACCGGGGCGCCGGTGATGCGTCCCCTGTTCTTCGGCTTCCCCGAGGACGCGCACGCCTGGACCGTCGACGACCAGTTCCTCCTCGGACCGGACATCCTCGTCGCGCCGGTCGCCAAGGCCGGAGCCCGCAGCCGCGCCGTCCACCTCCCGGCCGGCGCCCGCTGGACCGACACCGCCACCGGCGAGCTCCACGAGGGCGGCACCACGTTCGACGCGCCCGCGCCACTGGAACGTATCCCGGTCTTCGTCCGTGACGGCGCCGCCGTCACGGACGCGTTCACACAGCTCACCGCCTGATGGCCGATGCGCCGGCCTTCGCAGCACGGTGAACCGATCCGAGGAGCAGGTCGGGTTGTGCGAGCCGGCAGACGCAGCTGGCGATAGTCCTCACGCCCGGGTCCACGCCCTGAACCGGGTCATCGACAGAGTGCTGACGGCCCCGATCAAGTCCGACACCTCGCCCCGGAAAGATCGCCGACGCGCTCAGCCCGATGTGTGCGTGCCGCCTCGACAGCGGTCACGACCTTCGACATTTCATCGAACCGGTTCGAGGAGGCCGGCGCCGACGAAACCGGCCAGCAGTACCCCAGGACCCGGATCCATTCGACCGCACAGGCTGCCCGTCCTGGCGGGTGCAGGGCAGCCCCAACTGTCGAATTCGACATCCGGCCTACTAGCGCTCGGGGGTACACCCGGACAGGCCAGGCATTACACCTCCACACACTGACGTTTCCGGGCCGTTACGAGAATTTCGGTTCGAGGCGTTGACACTCGTCCGGGTTGCTCCTACCTTCACTTCACGCGAACCGGTTCGACGATCGACACTTGGCTGATTTCAGTCCCTGGATCCATCGAACCGGTTCGACCGACCTCGGCAGGGAGCCCTCCGTGAACATCGGTGAGATTGCCAAGCGGGCCGGTGTCTCGCGGAGCACCGTGTCCTACGCTCTGAGCGGGAAGCGCCCCGTGTCCGAGGACACCCGTCAGAAGATCCAGCGGGTCATCGACGAGCTGGGCTACCAGCCCAACGCGAGTGCGCGGGCCCTCGCCAACGGCCGGACCGACACCATCGGTCTGGTCTTCCCGCCGGCCGGGAACCACTACACCGGCATGCAGCTGGACTTCATCGGCAGCGTCACCGAGGCCGCCGCGGCCTACGACTACGACGTGCTGCTCTCACCGAGCGGTGCGGACAGCGACCGTTCGTTCCAGCGGCTGCTGGGCGAGCGGCGGGTCGACGGCGCGATCCTGATGGAGATCCGGCTGCAGGACGACCGGCTCGACCACCTGACCGCGGTGGACTTCCCCTCCGTCGCCATCGGCCGCACCGCCCACCCGGAGGGCGGCTGGTGGGTGGGCCTGGACCACACAGCACTGGCCGCCGCCTGTGTGCACCACCTCGCGGACCTGGGCCACCGCAGGATCGCCTTCGTCAACCGGCCCGAACAGCTCCTGCGGGCCGGGTACGAGTCCGCCCACCGGGGGCTCGACGGGTTCACCAAGGCCGCGGCGGAACGCGGGCTGGCCGTCCGGACGTACTGCTGCGGGGACGACCCTGCCTCCGGCCTCGCCTGTCTGGAGCGGATCCTGCACGACGACCCGGCCACCACGGCCCTGGTCACCCTGAACGAGGCCGCGCTCGGCGGCCTCTACGGAGGGCTGGCCCAGGCCGGCCGCCATGTGCCCCGCGACTTCTCCGTCACCGGGGTCGTGGCAAGCCGTTGGGCGGAGACGGTGACCCCGCAGCTCACCGCGGCGGACGTGCCTGCGGAGCAGCTGGGCCGGCTCGCCGTCGACCTGCTCGTCGAGCGGCTCGACCATCCCGACACACCGGCCCGACATCACCTGCTCGCGCCGCCGATCTCGTTGCGAGCGAGCACCGCACCCGCCGCTCACACGCACCCCTGACGTCACCCCGCACTCCCCCCGTCACACTCCACACTGGCCGACCGCGCACTCACCGCTCGGTTCGGCGAGCCCGGCAGGCCCCGATCACCCCTCCCAGGGCACACCTGTGCCGATCCAAGGGCACACCTGTGCCAAAACCCATGAGGAACGCGCAATGAACAGATATGCCAGACGGCGTCTCACCGCCGCAGTCCTGACCGTCGTCGCCGTCACCGCCGGCGTCACCGCCTGCGGCTCCGGCTCGGGTAGCAGCGGCACCCACAGCGCCGGCAGCGGCACGTACACCGTCTGGGACCCGTACCCGCAGTTCGACAAGACCTCGGCCTGGGCCCAGGTGCTGGACACCTGCGGCAAGGGCGCCGGCGTGAAGATCAAGCGGACTGCCTTCGACACCAGTGACCTCACGAACAAGGCGCTGCTCGCGGCGCAGCAGGGAAACTCCCCGGACGTGCTGATCGTCGACAACCCCGTGGTGTCGACGCTGGCGGAAGCGGGCGTGCTCACCACGACCGACGACAACAAGATCGACACCACGAAGGTGGACCCCAACCTGCTCGCGGCCGGCCAGTCGGGCGGCAAGACCTACGGCACCCCGATCGGCGCCAACACCCTGGCCCTCTACTACAACAAGAAGGTCCTGAAGGAAGCCGGCGTGGACATCGCCTCGATCAAGGACTGGAAGTCGCTGACCGCGGCACTCGCCAAGGTCAAGCAGGCGGGGAAGAAGGGCATCACGTTCTCGGCGATCGGCACCGAGGAGGGCAGCTTCCAGTTCCTGCCCTGGTTCTGGGGCTCGGGAGCGAAGCTGACCGAGCTCGACTCGCCTCAGGGCGTCTCGGCGCTGTCGCTGTGGAAGAACTGGCTGACGAAGGGCTACGCGCCCAACTCGGTCATCAACAACACCCAGACCACCAGCTGGCAGGAGTTCGCGAGCGGCGACTACGCGTTCGCCGAGAACGGCACCTGGCAGCTCGCAGCCGCCGACAAGGGCGGCCTCGACTACGGGGTCCTGCCCATACCCGCCGCCGCGGGAGGCAACGCCTCCGCCCCCACCGGCGGCGAGTTCGTCACCGTCCCGGTCCAGGACGACACCGGCCGCTACACCACCTCGCAGAAGCTGGTCTCCTGCCTGACCGGCGACGAGAACCTGAACTTCACCGACAAAACGCTGTCCTACGTGGCGCCCACCAGCATCATCCAGGCCAAGGAGAAGGCGGCCAACCCGGAGCTGACGCCGTGGATCGAGGCGGTCAAGGCGGCCAAGGGCCGCACCAGTGACGACCTGGGCACCAAGTACCCGAAGATCTCCGAGCAGATGTGGAAGGCCGTTCAGTCCGCCCTCAGCGGGTCCCAGTCACCCAAGGACGCGATGGTCGCGGCCCAGGTCGCCGCCGCCAAGTAGCAAGGACTCCCGGCCCCAGATGAACCGCACCACGCACCTGCCGGACCGGCAGCCGGTGCGCGACCGGAACGGGGCGGCCACCGCCGCCCCGCCCCCGGCCCGCGCAACCGACCGGCGCCGTCGTCCCGTCTCCTCGCAGTGGGCCGCCTGGGCGTTCCTCGCCCCGGTGACCCTGTACCTCGTCCTGTTCTACGCCTATCCGCTGTACCGCAACCTCGACCTGAGCCTGCGCCACTACACCGTGCGCTCGTTCGTGCAGGGGGATGCGCCCTTCACCGGCCTGGCGAACTACCGGACGGTCTTCGACGACCCGACCTTCGCCCCGG
>NZ_JAVREZ010000033.1:0-70978 GCF_031845645.1 Streptomyces doebereineriae | reverse complement strand
GCGGGAGGTGGCGGCGTCATTCGTGGTGCCCGGTCCGGCCGGAGTGGCCGTCCGGGACCGGCTGCGGGTGTCGGATGCGGATGCGGCGGTGCTCACCGAGGTCGGGGTGTTCTTGGGGTCGCTGGCGGCTGGTGATCTCGCGGAGCGGTCCCGGCAGGGGCTGGGTCATGATGCGGCCTCGTGGGCGGTGCGCAAACGGTCGCTGACGGGGAGGTCGTCGGCGCGCTGGGCGGGCAGTATCACCAAGGCCAGCCATGATCAGTGGGCGCTGGCGAGGCGCGGGCAGGCCGCCTACATGGCCTGGCTGCGTGGGCAGATCGTGTCCATCGAGGCGCGGCTGGCCCGGCCCTTGGGTGCCAAGGCCGACAATCGGGCAGGGCTGGTGCGCGGGTATGCCTCGCGAGGCGAGTGGCATGCCAAGTCCCGCCGTCTGCAGACGCTGAAGGCCCGGCTGGCGGGGATGGAGGCGGACTGGGCGGCGGGCCGGGTGCGGGTGGTGCGCGGCGGCAAACGCCTCGCGAACACCCGCCACCACCTTGCGGCGGCCGGACTGGACGAGCAGGCGTGGCGGATGCGCTGGCAGGCGGAGCGCATGTTCCTGGCCGCCGACGGGGAGTCGGGCAAGCGCTTCGGCAACGAGACCATCCGCGTCACCGACACCGGCCGACTCTCGGTCAAGCTCCCGGCTCCGCTGGCTCACCTGGCCAACGCGCCGCACGGCCGCTACGTCCTCGACGCCACCGTACGGTTCCCACACCGGGGGCAGGAGTGGCGTGATCGGGTCACCGTCAACCGGGCGGTGGCTTACCGCATCCACCACGACCCGGCACGCGGCCGCTGGTACATCACTGCGTCCTGGCAGCGCGCCGCCGCCCCCGTCCTGCCCCTTCAGGCGGCCCTGGCACGGGGGGTGGTGGGGGTGGACATGAACGACGACCACCTCGCCGCCTGGCAGTTGGACGGGCACGGCAACCCGGTCGGCGAACCGCAGCACTTCTTCTACGACCTGACCGGCACCGCCCAGCACCGGGACGCGCAGATCCGGCACGCCCTGACAAGGCTGCTGCACCACACGCGGCACTGCGGGGCCGCCGCGATCGCCATCGAGGACCTCGACTTCAGCGATGGCACCAGCCGCGAGAAGCACGGCCGCAACAAACGCTTCCGTCGCCTCATCTCCCGCTTCCCCACCGCAAAACTCAAAGCCCGCCTCGTCTCGATGGCCGCCGAACAGAACATTGCCGTCGTCGCGGTCGACCCCGCCTACACCTCCCGCTGGGGCGCCCAGCACTGGCAGAAACCGCTGAGTACCCCGGCTCGCACGATTTCCCGGCACGATGCGGCGAGCATCGCGGTCGGGCGACGCGCCCTCGGGCATCCGATCAGGCGACGGACGACACCGCTCCCGTTCCACCGGAGTGATGGTGCGGGGCATCGGACCGCCCAGGCCCGACCGGAGATTCGTCGGCGTGAGGAAACCCGCCCCCACATTCCCGGACCGCGCACCGGATGCGCGCCGCCGGGCCGTGGAGCGAAAGCGGACGACCAGGGTGGCCACCACCGTTCGGGACACCCGGCTGAGCATGGGTCCTGGCAACAGGACTCACTCCCGCTCAGTCTTTAGGAACGATCTAGAGGGGCTTTTCGTACCAGGCCACATCCCAGTAGCGGCCGAACTTCCTGCCCACCTCCCGGTAGGTGCCGACGTGCCGGAAACCGAAGCGTTCATGCAGCCGCGTGGACGCTTCGTTGGGTTGTGCGATGCCCGCGTAGGCGCGATGCAGATCCTCGTCGGCCAGTGCCTCGAAGAGAGCCTTGTAGAGGAGGGTGCCGATGCCCCGGCCGCCCGCGTCCGGGGCGAGGTAGACGGTGACCTCCACGGAGGTCGCGTACGCGGGCTTGGCGCGGAAGGGGCTGGATGTGGCGTACCCGAGGATCCGCTGTGAGGTTCCTGTCGGATCCGTGTCGGTGGCAACCATCAAGCGGTACGGCCCGTCTTCAGGGTGGGAGAGCAGCCAAGGGCGGCGCTCTTCCGGAGTGAAGACGGCGGTATCGAATGTGATGGGCGTCTCACGAACGTAGTGGTTGTAGATGTCGGTGAGGGCCCCGAGGTCGCTTTCGGCTCCCGGCCTGACCTGCACCTCTGTACGTTCCGACGGCATCACGCCTCCTCGTGTGGCCGGACAGGGTACTGCAAGATCAGAAAAATAGCGGCACGCCTTGGGAATTCTGTCCGGTTTCCAGTCGTTGTTTCCATCGGATGCAGGGCACCCGAGGAGAGTCCGGAAGCAGACCGGAGCCGGGAACCAGCGTCCGAAGGACCACCCGCTGACCCAACATCGCAAGGGAGCACGCATGGCAACCCGTGCCGTCGCCCGTCGTAAGTCCGCCACCGGCGGGTCTACCGACGCGGCGCGCAGTGTTCGCGTCCATGGCGGCGAGATCGCCGACCGCGACCTGGTCGGCATGTACCTCGACGAGATCGCGCGTACGCCGCTGCTCGACGCCGCCAAGGAAGTCGAGCTGTCCCAGATCATCGAGGCGGGTGTGTTCGCCCGACAGGTCCTCGACGGGTACGAGGAAGCCAAGGCGGACGCCACCCGCGAGGAGCTGGAGGCCCTGGTGGAGGAGGGTGAGCGCGCCAAGGACGTGTTCATCCGCTCCAACCTCCGCCTGGTCGTGGCCGTGGCCCGCCGCTACCCCCGCAGCGGTCTGCCCCTGCTCGACCTGATCCAGGAGGGCAACGCCGGCCTGGTGCGCGCGGTCGAGAAGTTCGACTACCGCAAGGGCTTCAAGTTCTCGACGTACGCCACCTGGTGGATCCGGCAGGCCATCACCCGCTCCATCGCCGACCAGTCCCGCACCATCCGGCTGCCCGTCCACCTGGTGGAGGAGCTGGGCCGCATCCGCCGTGTGCAGCGCGAGTTCAACCGCGAGCACGGCCGCGACCCGGAGCCCGCGGAGATCGCCGCGGAGCTCGGTTCCAACGCGGAGCGCGTGGTCGACGTCCTGGACTGGGCCCGCGACCCGGTCTCGCTGAACATGTCGGTGGACGACGACGGCGACACCCAGTTCGGTGACCTGCTGGAGGACACCTCCGCGGTCTCGCCGGAGCAGTCGGTGCTGACGTTGCTGCGCAGCGAGGAACTGGACGACCTCATCGGCCGCCTCGACCAGCGCACCGCTTCCATCATCAAGATGCGGTACGGCATCGACGACGGGCGCGAGCGCACCCTGACCGAGGTCGGCAAGGAGCACGGCCTCACCCGTGAGCGGATCCGGCAGATCGAGAAGCACGCCCTGCTGGAGCTGAAGAAGCTCGCGCGGTCCACCGGGTTCGACGCGGCGGCGTAGGCGGGGTCTGCCCGCGTACGCCGGGTGGCGAAAGACCGCGTAAACATGGCTGTACTAGGCCGCTTCAACCTGGCGGACCCTGGGAACAAGACTTCAGGGTCCAGGTGTTCGGGTCCCGGAGGCCATGCCTTCGGAGCCTTCGGACCCTCCTGAACCAAGTCCCGACGCAACCCCCCCCGCGCCGGGACTCTCCCCGAGCCGGACTTCGGCGCCCCTCCCCCCGGGCGCCGGGGTCCGGCTCCTTTTGCGCCCCGGCAAACGGAACGGTGGGTCACCCCGTACCTGAACCACGGGGTGACCCACCGGACGGCAGATTCTGTCACATCGGCATGGTGCGCCGGTTGTGAGCAGGTCCGTCGTGATGCGAGAGGGTGAGGATCGGTCCGTTCGTGGTGCGGGTGACTGCAGCCCCCTAGGGGCGCGGGGAACTGCGCGACCAGCCCCCACTCACCCGCACCCGCCCGACAACCCGACTTGGCACCCCCATAGGCGCCCGGCTCAAGCCCCGCGCACGCGACTCGCCCGGATCAACCGTCCCCCCAACTCCCGTACCGCAGACACCAGTTCCGCAGGTTCCTCCACACGGAACTCCACCCCCGTCATCGCCAACCGCACCGCCATCCACTCCACCGCGTCCCCCACGGTCGCCCGCAACAGGCACCGCCCCTCCCCGAGAGACTCCGGCACCCCCATCCACGCCGGCACCCGGGCCCCCACCACCGCCACATCCGCCTCGAACGTCACGGCGATCTCGTACGTCTCCTGACGGCGGTACATCGACTGCCGCAGATACTCCGCCGCACTCCCCGTCGGCAACTCCCGCGGTGCGAACCGGGCCCCCGTGGCGAAGGGATCGTTCACCCGGTCGACCCGGAAGGTCCGCCAGTCGCCGCGGTCGAGGTCGTAGGCGACGAGGTACCACCGTTGCCCGGTGGAGACCAGACGGTACGGCTCCACGACGCGCCGGGACTCGGCCCCGTCCTTCGCCCGGTAGGAGAACCGCAGCCGCTCGTGCCCGGCCACGGTGGACGCCATCACCGTCAGGGTCTCGGTCGCGATGCTCGCCCCGTCCCCGCTGGTCAGCGGAGTCGTCGCGGCCTGGAGGGTGGACACCCGGTGCCGTAGGCGGGAGGGCAGGACCTGTTCCAGTTTCGCCAGTGCCCGTACGGACGCCTCGTCCATCCCCTCGACCGCGTGCCCCGCCCCCGCCCGCAGCCCGACCGCGATGGCCACCGCCTCCTCGTCGTCGAGGACGAGCGGGGGCATGGCCTTGCCCGCGACGAGCCGGTAGCCGCCGTCGGAGCCCTTCGTCGCCTGGACGGGATAGCCAAGCTCGCGGAGGCGGTCGATGTCCCGTCGGACCGTGCGGCGGGAGACCCCGAGGCGGTCGGCGAGCTCACCGCCGGGCCATTCACGGGGCGTCTGCAGGAGGGAGAGGAGCGTCAGGAGCCGTGCCGGGGTGTCCGTCGTCATGAGTTCGAGGATGCCGTAGAACTAGGACACGATCTGACCTAATGGGGTCGTAGCTTCAAGGCATGACCTCCACCGAGACCCCCCTTTCGGACACCCTCGACGCACCGCCCGCCGCGGGCGACCGGCGTCGCTGGTTCGCCCTCGCCATCGTGATGACCGCGGCCTTCATGGACCTGGTCGACGTCACCATCGTCAACATCGCCATCCCGTCCATCCGGCAGGACGCCGGTGCCTCCGTCAGCCAGATCCAGTGGATCACCGCCGGCTATGCCCTCGCCTTCGCCGCGGGCCTGATCACCGGCGGGCGGCTCGGTGACATCCACGGGCGCAAGCGGCTGTTCCTCGTCGGCATCGGCGGGTTCACGATCGCGTCGGCGCTGTGCGGCTTCGCCGCGAACCCGGAGATGCTGGTCGCGGCCCGGATCCTGCAGGGCGGCATGGCGGCGATGATGGTGCCGCAGGTCCTGTCGATCGTGCACGCGACCTTTCCGGCGCACGAGCGGGGGAAGGTGTTCGGACTGTTCGGCGCGATCGTGGGTCTCGGTGCCGTCTCCGGTCCGCTGCTCGGCGCCCTGCTGACCGAGTGGAACCTCTTCGGGCTCGAGTGGCGGCCGATCTTCCTCATCAACCTGCCGGTCGGGATCGTGGGGCTCGTGCTCGGCAGCCGTTTCATCACCGAGTCCAAGGCTCCGCGGGCGCTGAAGCTGGACCTGGTGGGCGTGGGACTCGTGGTGGTGGGGTTGTTGCTGCTGCTCTACCCGCTGACCCGCGGTGAGGAGCTGGACTGGCCGCTGTGGGGGTATGTGTCGATGGCCGGTGCGCCCCTCGTCTTCGCCGCGCTGGTGGCGTACGAGAAGCGGAAGGGCGCGCGGGACGGGTCGCCGCTGGTCGAGCTGTCGCTGTTCAAGGTGAAGAGCTTCGCGGCCGGCATCGCGGTGCAGACCGTGTTCGGGGTCGGGCTCGGCATCTTCTTCCTGGTGTGGACGCTGTACATGCAGACCGGGCTGGGCTGGAGCCCGCTGCGTGCGGGGCTGACGGGGGTGCCGTTCTCGATCGCGGTCTCCACGGCGGCGGGTCTGTCGGTGCAGAAGCTCGTCCCGCGCTTCGGGCGCAAGGTGCTCCAGGCCGGTGCGCTGCTGATGGCGGTGGGTGTGCTGCTCTACCTCTGGGAGGCCGAGCGGTACGGCATGGGGATCAGCTCGTGGCAGATGGCGTTGCCGCTGGTCGTGATGGGTGTCGGCATGGGGCTGATCGTCGCGCCGCTGACGGACGCGGTGCTCTCGGAGGTGCCGCGCGAGCACGCCGGTTCGGCGTCGGGGCTCATCAACACCGTGCAGCAGATGGGCAACGCGCTCGGACTCGGGCTGGTGTCCGTGGTGTTCTTCGGGGTCATCGGCGACGACCTGCGACCCGCTCAGGTGGGCCCGGCCTTCGTGGACGCCTTCCAGTACGCGCTCGGGTGGGTCGCGGCGGTGATGGGCGTGATCTTCCTGCTGATGTTCGCGCTGCCGAAGCGGCCCGCGCAGCACGTGGAGGGGGAAGACGCAGGGGCGCAGCTTCCGGTGGTGGAGGAGAAGGCGCCCGAGCTCGTGTAGGGGTTGCTCGGCGTGGGGCCCGGTACCTGTTGTCAGGTGCCGGGCCCTTCTGACGTGCCCCTTCTGGCCCGCGTGAACAGGACCGGAAGTCCGTTCATGCCCGGATCGCGCCCGAACCTGTTTACTTTCCGGAAATGCAGGCGTAGCCTCCGTCCGAAACCACACGTTCGGGCATGGGCGGAGGCGAACGGACATGTACGCACCGGAGCGGCAGCAGGAGATCCTCCGGCTCGCTCGTGACGGCGGGCGGGTCGACGTCGTCTCACTGGCCGAGGAGTTCCAGGTCACGGCCGAGACGATCCGCCGGGACCTGAAGGCCCTCGACCGCGCGGGGCTGCTGCGCCGGGTGCACGGCGGGGCCATCCCGGCCGGGCGCCTCGACTTCGAGCCGGACCTCGCCGAGCGGGAGACGACCGCGGCCGACGAGAAGGACCACATCGCCAAGGCGGCCCTCGCGGAACTGCCGACCGAGGGCACCCTGATCCTCGACGCCGGTACGACCGTCGCCCGTCTGGCCGCCGCCGTCCCGCTGGAGGCCTCGCTCACCGTCGTCACCCACAGCCTGCCGATCGCGGCCCGCCTCGCGGACCACCCCGGCATCCAGCTTCACCTCGTCGGGGGGCGCGTACGGCACCGTACGCGCGCCGCGGTCGACGCCTGGGCCCTGCGGGCGTACGGCGAGATCCGGGCCGACGTCCTCTTCGTGGCGGCCAACGGCTTCTCCGCCGATCACGGCCTCACCACCCCCGACCTCGCCGAGGCCGCGGTCAAGCGCGCGGCGATCGCCGCCGCCCGCCGAGTGGTCCTGCTCGCCGACTCGGCCAAGCACGGCCAGGAGCACTTCGCCCGCTTCGGCGACCTGAGCGACGTGGACCTGCTGATCACCGACAGCGGGCTGAGTCCCGACGACGCCGCCGTGATCGAGCGCGGCGGCACGGAAGTAGTGCGCGCATGATCCTCACCGTCACCCCGAATCCGTCCCTGGACCGTACGTACGAGGTCCCGTCCCTGGAGCGCGGCGAGGTCATCCGCGCCACCGGCGAACGCATGGATCCCGGCGGCAAGGGCGTCAACGTCTCGCGCGCCGTCACGGCAGCCGGGCAGCGCACGGTCGCGGTCCTGCCCCTGGGCGGTGCGCCGGGGGCGCTCGTCGCCGACCTGCTCGACGCGCAGGGCATCGAGGTCGCGCCGGTGCCGGTCGCGGGCGCCACTCGCTCGAACATCGCGCTCGCCGAGTCGGACGGGGTGCTCACGAAGATCAACGCGCCGGGACCGGAGTTGTCCGCCGCCGAGCAGGAGCTCCTGCTGGAGACCGTGCGCGAGCAGTCGCGCGACGCCTCGTGGATCGCGTGCTGCGGGAGCCTGCCCCGGGGGCTCGCGCCCTCGTGGTACGCCGAGGTGGTCGCGCGGGCGCACGCCGGTGGTGCGCGGATCGCGCTGGACACCTCGGGGCGCGCGCTCCTGGAGGCGCTGCGCGAACGGCCCGACGTGGTGAAGCCGAATGCCGAGGAGCTCGCGGAGGCCGTCGGACGCCCTCTCGCCACGGTGGGCGACGCCGTGAAAGCGGCCGAGGAACTGCGTGAGATGGGCGCGCGCGCCGTGCTCGCCAGCCTGGGCGCCGACGGACAGCTGCTCGTGGACGGCTCGGGCGCCTGGTTCGGCAGCGCGCACGTGAAGGTCGTACGCAGCAATGTCGGCGCCGGCGACTCGTCGCTGGCCGGCTTCCTGATCGCCGGCGGCAGCGGCCCCGAGGCCCTCGCCTCCGCGGTCGCGCACGGGGCGGCGGCCGTCCAGCTGCCCGGCAGCGAGATGCCGACGCCGGACGACCTGGACCCGGCCGCGGTGACGGTCACGGCCGAGGTGCCCATGGACCGTGTGCTGAAGGAGCCGGTGTCGTGACCCGCCCGATGCTTTCCACCACGGTGGTGTTTCCCACCACCCCCGAAACCCCACACCGCTGCACCCCCGTCCCCCTCACCACCGCCCACCCCACTCCCCGGGCGATACGCGTGCGAAGGAGCCCGCGATGAGCGACATGATCACCGCGGACCTGGTCGATCTCGACCTGTCCGCCGACACCAAGGAAGCGGCGGCGCGTGCCCTCGCCGAGCGCATGGTCGCCCTGGGCCGGGTGACCGACCTGGAGGGCTTCCTCGCCGACGTGGCCGCCCGCGAGGCACAGATGCCCACCGGCCTCGACGGCGGTATCGGCATCCCGCACTGCCGCAGCGAACACGTCACCGAGCCGACGCTCGCCTTCGGGCGCAGCGCGGCCGGGATCGACTTCGGCGCGGCGGACGGTCCGGCCGACCTGATTTTCCTGATCGCCGCACCGGCCGGCGCGGACGACGCCCACCTGACGATCCTGTCCTCGCTCGCGCGCCAGCTGATGAACACCGAGTTCACGGACGCGCTGCGGTCGGCGAGGGACGCGGAGAGCGCCGCGGCGCTGATCCGTGGGGACGAGGAACCGGCGGAGGCGGCCCCCGAGGCCACCGCGGGTGCCGGTGAAGACTCCGTTGCGGCATCGGCGGCGGCCTCCGCCGATGCCGCAACGGCCAGTACGGCAGCGGCATCGACGGAGGAGCCGGCGCAGGACACGCGCCCCTTCCGGATCGTCGCCGTCACGTCCTGCCCGACCGGCATCGCCCACACCTACATGGCGGCCGAGTCGCTGGAGAACGCCGGCCGCGAGGCGGGCGTCGAACTCGTCGTCGAGACACAGGGCTCGGCCGGCTTCACCCGGCTCGACCCGGCGGTCATCGCGGACGCGGACGGCGTGATCTTCGCGCACGACGTCCCCGTACGCGAGAAGGACCGATTCGCCGGCAAGCCCACCGTCGACGTCGGCGTGAAAGCGGGCATCAACCGCCCGACCGAACTCATCACCGAGGTCCGTGGGAAGGCCGAGCGCGGCGAGGTCAGCGCGGCGGGCCGACCCGGCTCCACGCCGGTCGAGCGGGCCGGCGAGTCCGGCGACAGCTACGGCACCAAGCTCCGCAAGTGGCTGATGACCGGCGTGAGTTACATGGTCCCGTTCGTCGCCGCGGGCGGTCTGCTGATCGCTCTCGGGTTCGCGATCGGTGGCTGGAAGATCGCCGACGCGCCCTCGGTCATGAAGCACTTCTCCTGGACCGAGATCGACAGCTGGGGCGCCCTGCTGTTCCAGATCGGCGGGGTCGCCTTCGGCTTCCTCATCCCGGTCCTCGCCGGATACATCGCCTACGGCATGGCGGACCGCCCCGGTCTCGTCCCCGGCTTCGTTGGCGGAATGATCTCCTCGCAGATCGCCGCCGGCTTCCTGGGCGGCCTGGTCGCAGGTCTGCTGGCGGGTGGTGTGGTCCTCTCGATCCAGCGGATCAAGATCCCACCGGTGCTGCGCGGCATCATGCCGGTGGTGGTGATCCCGCTGATCTCCTCGCTGATCGTCGGCTTCCTGATGTTCGTGGTGGTCGGCAAGCCCATCGCCGAGGCCCAGAAGGGCATGACGGACTGGCTCAACGGCCTCTCCGGCTCCAACGCCATCCTGCTCGGCGTTCTCCTCGGCCTGATGATGTGCTTCGACCTCGGCGGCCCGGTCAACAAGGTCGCGTACGCCTTCGCCACCGCCGGCATCGCCGTCCAGGACCCGAGCGACTCCGCGATGAAGGTCATGGCCGCCGTGATGGCCGCGGGCATGGTCCCGCCGCTGGGCATGGCGCTGGCAACGACCGTCCGCAAGAAGCTCTTCACCGAGACCGAGCGCGAGAACGGCAAGGCGGCCTGGGTCCTGGGCGCCTCCTTCATCTCCGAGGGCGCGATCCCGTTCGCCGCGGCCGACCCGCTGCGCGTCATTCCCGCCTCCATGGCGGGCGGCGCGGTCACCGGTGCCCTGTCGATGGCCTTCGGCGCCACCCTGCGCGCCCCGCACGGCGGCATCTTCGTGGTCCCGCTGATCGGCAGCCCGTTCCTCTACCTGATCGCCATCGCGGCGGGCGTGTGCGTCACGACCGGCCTGGTGGTCGTCCTGAAGAGCATGCGCAAGCCGGCCACGGGGACGGCGGCCACCGCGGCGACGGCGGCCGCCGACGCCCCGACGGCCGATCAGAAGCAGCCGGTTGCCGCATAACCCCTGCCCCTTTGGGCGGCTGTGAGTTGTTCACGGCACCTGCGAGATACGTCACGGTCCGGGACCAAAGTCCCGGACCGTGGTGTCTACTGGAACGCATGCCTGAGCACGTCTCCGTCTACCAGTTGCTTGGTATGACCCTTCTCGTCCTGGTGGCCGTCGCCTGGGCGATCGGGCTGGCCGTCATGCTGCGCCGCGGCCGCCGCGAGGCCGCGCTGTGGCGCTCCGGCCATGGCCTGCCCGCCCTGCCCCACCAGCGACAGACCGGCCCCGGCCGCGAGTCCGTCGAGCTGACCCCGGCGGAGGAGGACGCGTTCGCGGGTCTGGTACGACAGCTCAGCGGCGGCCGTTGACACAGGCGCCGGAGCCTACGGGGGCGTTTGTGTACGTGGGCGGGAATCCCTCAGGAGACCCGAGCCGCGCGCCGCTCCATGGCGTCGCGGGCCGCGTCCTCGGTGACGTACACCTCGCACATGTGCCGCCCGTCGGGCGTCGCCGTGTGCTCGACCTCCCACAGGGAGATCTCCGCGCCGTCGCGCAGCAGGAACGCGTGCTCGTACAGCGAGAAGCCCAGTCCGGCGCGCCCCGCCCGGCACGGGCGACCGAACGCCTGCGTGATCTGGTGGGCGAACGCCTCGGTCAGTAGCGCGGCGGTCTCGGGGCCCGGCCGGTCCGTGTTCTCCGCGCGACGCAGGAGCCGGCGCGCGTGGTCCGCCGAGTCGTCCGGGACGTAGGCGTGCCGCGGTGTCTGCACGGCTGTGAGCTGCACCGTCACCGGCAGCTCGAAGTCCGGGGTGTCCGGCGGTAACGGCAGCCGCGCGGTCGCCGCACGCACCTCCTCCTCGTCGACATACACCTCGTGCTGCGGAACGCTGTCCCGCGCGGTGTTGTGGACGAGCTCCCACAGAGTGAGCGCCGAACCGTCGTCGAGCAGCCACGTGTGCCGGTACGTCTCACGGTGCAGCCCCGCGCTGTGGTGCGCGGAGTGCAGCGAACTGTCGTGCGCCAGCGCGCAGTCCAGTCGCCGAATCGTCTCGTCGGGCAGCTCGAAGGAGTTCAGGGCACGCCCGAGGAGCCGCGCGAGATGCTCCTCCGGAGACTCGGGCGACTCGGGTTGTTCGTACGCTGCCGTCTCGTACGGAACGCTCAAGGTTTCTCCCGGCGTTGCTGCATGTCACCTTGTGGGTGCATACCGTAGCTCCTCGGTCGGACATCATGTCCGGGAACCGAGAAAACGTACGCCCGGAAAACGACCCGGCCGCGCGGGAAGTTCCCACGCGGCCCGATGATCCGTCAAAAACCCCCGGTCAGAAGCGCTTTGCGATGATCAGGAGGTGCTGACGGCGCTCCCCGCGACCCACTCGTTCCACGAGAGGTTCCAGCCGTTCAGCCCGTTGTCGGGCGCCACCGTCTTGTCGGGGGAGTTCTTCACGATCACCACGTCCCCGATCAGTGAGCTGTCGTAGAACCACTTCGCCGGGGTGTCCCCCTGGCCGCCCTTCACGTCCTGCAGCCCGACGCAACCATGGCTGGTGCCCTCGCGCCCGAACGGCGGATTGCCCTTGTTGTACCAGTAGTTGCCGTGGATGAAGGTCCCGGACTGCGTCAGCCGCATCGCGTCCGGGACATCGGGGATGTCGTACGCGTTGGCGAGGGCGACCGTCCGGCTGTCCATGCGGATCTTCTTGTACTTCTCGGAGATCACCATCTGCCCGTTGTACGTGGTGAACTCCGGACTGCCCGTCGAGATCGGCACCGACTTGATGGTCTGCCCGTCCCGTACGACCTTCATGGTCTGCGTGTCGGCGTCCACCGTGGACACCTGGGAGCGCCCGACGGTGAAGCTGACGGTCTTCTCCTGCACACCGGTGACGCCGCCCGCGCCCTTGACCCCGTCCAGGTCGATCTTCATCGTGACCTTGGAGCCGGCCTTCCAGTACTCCTCGGGCCGGAAGTCGAGCCGCTGCGCCCCGAACCAGTGCCCGACCACCTGCTGCCCGGTGCTGGACGTCACCGTGATGTGCGACTGCACCGCCTTCTTGTCGCTGATTGCCTTGTCGAAGCTGAACGACACCGGCATCCCCACGCCGACCGTCGTCCCGTTGTCCGGCGCGTACGTCCCGATGAAGCTGTTCGCCTTGGAGACGGTCGTGAAGACGGACTTCGCGGCCACGGACTTGCCGTCCGAGTCCTTCGCCGTCGCGGTGATCCGGTACTTCGTCCCGCGCTCCAGCTGCTCCGTGGGCTTCCA
Source organism: Streptomyces doebereineriae (assembly GCF_031845645.1). NCBI lineage: Bacteria > Bacillati > Actinomycetota > Actinomycetes > Kitasatosporales > Streptomycetaceae > Streptomyces > Streptomyces doebereineriae. Next base: position 58,197 of record NZ_JAVREZ010000033.1, on the reverse strand, counting down.
GCTCCCCCCGCCCGCGGCCATCGACCCCGGCACGTCCTGCCCCGTGCCCGCCACCGTCATCTTCACGCCGGTCAGCGTGCCGTCACTGACCTTCACGCCGGTCGAGTTGATCGACGCGCCCGTCGAACCGTTCTCGGCGGAGATGGCGATCTCCGCCGCGGAGGTCTTCGCGGGGTCCTTGCCGCCCTTGCCTTCGCTCTCGGCGTCGGAGCCGCCTCCGCACGCCGTAAGGGTGAGGGCGCCGACCATCAGGACGGCACAGGTCCCCAGTGCGCGCCGCGCTGCTATGTCCGGCGTTGTCACGAGATGCTCCAGATTCGTGTGATGTGCGCTGTCCGCTCCACTCCGTGAAGAAAGAGCGACCCGGTCCCCGCCCGGGTTCCCTGACAACGCGACGAATGCCATCACGTGACAGAACCCGGACGGAATGCTGGGGCGCCCAAATGGGGTGCCAGGTGATGTCGTAGGGCGGGTGCGGGCCGGTGGGGGCTGATCGCGCAGTTCCCCGCGCCCCTGGGGAGTTGCAGTCACCGGCGCGAGGACGGACACCCCCCACCCCGGCCCCGACCTCCAACACACCCGCACGCGCTACACCCGCCCCCACCGAGGCCGCACGGGCCGCCGCAGGCATTCAGGGGCGCGGGGAACTGCGCAGAACGCCCGCCCCCACCCAGCCGCACAGGCCGCCGAACCGGCCGGAGGCATCACGTGCCGTACAGCTCCCGATAGGCCGGCCACACTCCCCCCACCCCCTCCACCGACTCCGCCGCCCGCACGGCCCGCACGATCGCCCGCGTCACCACATCCGCACCCGCGGCGAGCACGGGGTTGAGCGCGAGCGGATCCCCGGCGTCGAGCGGCCGCGCCCCCGTGGCCAGGGCGAACACCGTGTCGCCGTCGTGCAGCAGGTGCACTGGCCGCACGGCTCGCGCGATGCCGTCGTGCGCGGTCCCGGCCACCTTCTGGGCCTGCGCCTTCGACAGTTCCGCGTCGGTGGCCACCACCGCGAGCGTGGTGTTCAGAGGCGGCGGCGCATTCTTCGCCGCGGTCTCGGCGAGCCGCCGGCGCGCGGCGTCATGCACCCGCTCCTCCGGATACCGCACCCGCCCGTCGAACAACTCCCCGTACAGAACCCCCGTCTCCGGATCGGACACCGCCCCCACCGCGTTGGCCACCACCAACGCCGCCACGGTGATCCCCGAGGGAAGGACGACGCTCGCCGTCCCCACCCCGCCCTTCATCGCCCCGGCCGCCGCCCCCGTCCCCGCCCCCACACACCCCTCCGGCACCTCCGCACCGAAGGCACTCGCCGCGGCGGCCTCGACGGCGGCCCGCCCGGTCGCCGCGTCCGGCCGGGCCCGGAAGTCACCGCCCCGCCCGAGGTCGAAGACACACGCGGCAGGCACGACCGGTACCACATGCGAGGGCTCCGGCCCCACCCGCACCCCCCGCCCCTGCTCCTCCAGCCAGGCCATCACCCCGGAGGCCGCGTCGAGCCCGTACGCGCTGCCCCCGGTCAGCACGATCGCCTCGACCTTCTGCACCAGGTTGCGCGGATCGAGCGCGTCGGTCTCCTTGGTGCCGGGACCTCCACCGCGTACGTCCACTGCGGCGACGGCCCCGCCCTCCGGGGCGAGCACGACGGTGGTACCGGTGAGCCAACCGTCGCCGGTGCGCGTCGCGTGCCCCACGCGCACCCCGGCGACATCCGTCAGAGCGTCAACTGTCATGGAACCAGTCTCGTCCAGCCCCGCCGGACGAGGTGGCCCCAGCCGGACGAGGTCACGCCGCCCGAACCGGCTCCCCGCGCTCCCGGGCCGCCATGCGCGCGGTCAACGTCGTCCCGGTCACCACGGCCAGCGTCGCCACGATGCCCGCAGCAAGCACCGCCCAGTCGCCCAGGAAGGTGCAGCAGATCACCAGCAACGCCGTGACCGGCAGCACCAGTTGCTGCGCGATGCCCACCTTGAAATGCCGCGAGTGCAGGACCCAGACGGTCAGCAGGTAGAGGGTGGTCGGCAGCGTCACCGCGGCCGAAGCGGCCAGTGTCGAGATGTGTGCCTTGCCGACGGCCTGTTCCACGGCCACCTCCAGGCCCGCCCCGATCGCGGCGGCCGACGCGAACACCAGGTAGTGGCCGTATCCCCACAGGAACGCCTGCTTGTTGGAGCGCAGACGGCCGTGGATGGGCACCACGAAGTAGATCCACCAGGCGGCGAAGATGATCAGCAGTCCGCCCATGGCGATCGGCAGCAGCTCGTCCAGCGCGTCGTTCTCGTCGATGCCGGACTTCACGGCGACCGTGGCGGCGGCGATCGTCTCGCCGAGCACGATGATCGTGAACAGCCCGTACCGTTCCGCGATGTGGTGCGGATGCCACGACGTCGGATGGTCCCTCTCGGCGAAGGGCGGCACACACATCTCCAGCACCGCCATCACCAGGAAGACCCAGACCCGCCCGCCCTCGGGCAGCACCAGCAGCCCCAGCCAGCCGACCTGGCACAGCAGCACGCCGAACGCGTACCGCAGGGCCATCGTCCGCTCCGCGCCCTCGCTCGAACGCGCCACCCGCAGCCACTGCGCGATCAGCGCCAGCCGCATGATCACATAGCCCAGCCACACCGCCAGGAACTCGTGGTCCTCGAAAGCCCGGGACACCCCGGCCGCCAGCACCAGAACACCGGCGATCTGTACCAGGGTGACGACCCGGTAGAGCGCGTCGTCGTTGTCGTACGCCGAGGAGAACCACGTGAAGTTCATCCACGCCCACCAGATGGCGAAGAAGACCATCGCGTAGTTGAGGATCCCCTCGCCGGCGTGGCCCTCGGCGATGGCGTGCACGAGCGCCACGCCCGCCTGGGCGATGGCCACGACGAAGCACAGGTCGAAGAAGAGCTCCAGCGGCGAGGCGACCCTGTGGGCCTCGTCCCGGGCCCGGGCGGTGAGTCTGCGCAGTGGACTGCGTGTCGGACTGGACGTCATGGCCCAAGCACAGCAGATACCGGCCGGAAATTCCCTCGCGGCCGTTAACGAGCTGCCGGAGTGAGGGATCCGCGTCATACGAGCCGTCGGGACCGCTGCCGTACCCTGGACCGGTGAGCACCGCCCCCGACCCCACGCCCTCCGAGCCGAAGCCCGCGCTGGTCTTCGACGATCCGCTGGACCAGCAGTCCCCGGACGACACCGACCGAGGCTGGGGCGACCGACCGCGCGCCGACGGCGACAGCGCGGCCGACCTGAAGCGCTTCCTCGACGAGAAGCCGCCCCACCACCTCTGAGCGAGGCGCACGGCCCGGCTCGCTAGCGCCCGTCGTGGCCCGAGCCCCGCTGCGCGACCAGGGCGTCGCGGATCTCCTTGAGGACCTCCAGCTCGGTCACCTCGATGACCTCGTGCGTGCCCTCCTTCGCCTTCCGGCGGGCCTCCATCCGGGCCAGGTACTTCGACATCGGCAGCACCATCAGGAAGTAGACGACGGCCGCGGTGATCAGGAAGGTGAGCGTCGCGCCGAGGACCGAGCCCCACAGAATCCGGACACCCGTCGCGCTGTCGCCGGTACCTGTGCACGGGCCCTTGAGGCACGAGCTGTAACCGTCGAGGTTCTTCGTCCCGATCGTCCCTACCAGCGGGTTGATGATTCCCTTCACCACCGAGTTGACGATGTTGGTGAAGGCGGCGCCGATGACCACCGCGACAGCCAGATCGACGACGTTCCCGCGCATCAGAAAGGCCTTGAAGCCCTCCAGGACGTTCGGCTTCTTCTCGCTCACCTAGAGGCCTCTTCTCACACGCACAGGTTGTGGAACAAACAGCTCCGCAACCTACGTCAACGCGAGGTGACCCTGTCCAATGGGGTAGCTCGAAAGGGGCCCGTGACAGAAACACCCGCAACGGACGGGCCGCACAGCTCAGCACAGCGTCACCGCCAGCCGTGCCGTCGCGCTCGCGCCCGCGAGGCGTGCCGCCGTCGACCGCGGCACCGAGAGCACGATCAGTGCCCCGCTCTCGGTCACACCGTCCAGCGGCTCCGGCACCTTCGTCACCCGCGCCCCGCGCGCGACCACCCGCGCATCCCCGCCCAGCGCCGACTCTTCGGCGGCGATGACGTCGACCCGGTCCCCGGGGCGCAGCAGCCGGACCGTCGCACCGTCGGCGATCCGCACCGGCGCCGACACCGTCTCCACGGCACGGTGCTCGCGCACCGGCTCGGTTGCCGGATGCCCCCGCGCCCCGTCGACGCCGTGCGGGCCCGCCGCCACCAGCGCGGCCGCGGTGACGGCCAGGCCTAGGGCCAGGGCCCGCCCGCGGTGCCGTACGAGCCGCCGTAGTTGCCGGCGTCCGCCGCGCACCCGCACCGGCGCGAAGTGCGGGACCTCGCAGGTCGGGGGAGCGTCGGTGCCCAGTGGGAGGGGAGCGAGGGGAGAGGGGGACGGAGCGAAGGACATGAGGACCACCACCAGCGACGAGACATCGGCTTGCGCTGCCACGATGAGGCTTCGCGCCGGTTCCCGCCGGGGCCGGTGGACTACCCGCTGGTTGTGGAAAACTCCCTCACCCGAACGAGAACTTCCGTCGCCGCTACGGCAGTTCGAACCCCGGATTCATCCCGCCCAGCGCGTTCACGCACAGACAGTCCCGCTCCCCGCTCGCAGGCAGCGCCGCCACCGCGTCGAACAGCACACCCCGCAGCCTGTCCACGTTCGCCGCGAACACCCGCAGCACCTCGTCGTGCGAGACGCCCTCGCCGGTCTCGGCGCCCGCGTCGAGATCGGTGACCAGGGTCAACGACGTGTAGCAGAGCTCCAGTTCACGGGCGAGCGCCGCCTCGGGGTGGCCGGTCATGCCCACCACCGACCAGCCCTGGGCCTGATGCCACACCGACTCGGCGCGGGTCGAGAACCGCGGCCCCTCGATCACCACGAGCGTGCCGCCGTCCACCGCCTCCCAGTCCCGCCCACGGGCCGCCTTCAGCGCGGCCGCCCGCCCGACGGGGCAGTACGGGTCGGCCAGCGACACGTGCACCACGTTCGGCACACCGCCGTCCGGCAGCGGCAGCCCGTCGAAGTACGTTCCCGCCCGGGACTTCGTACGGTCGACCAGCTGGTCCGGCACGAGCAGCGTGCCCGGGCCGTACTCGGGGCGCAGCCCGCCCACGGCGCACGGGCCGAGGACCTGCCGTGCCCCCACCGACCTGAGTGCCCACAGATTGGCCCGGTAGTTGATCCGGTGCGGCGGCAGATGGTGGCCGCGGCCGTGCCGGGGCAGGAAGGCGACCCGTCGGCCGGCGACCTCGCCGAGGAAGAGGGAGTCGCTGGGCGGACCGTAGGGGGTGTCCACCTGAACCTCGGTCACGTCGTCGAGGAACGAGTAGAAGCCGGAGCCGCCGATTACGCCGATCTCTGCGTTCGCCATGACCAGCACAGTATCCGGCCCCGGAAAGCCGCGGCGGCCGGGCTCGGGAAACGCCGAAGACCCCGCCGTCTTACGACGGCAGGGTCCCGGAAGTGAGACCTATGCGGCGGAGCTGCTGCTGGACGAGGTGCCCGAGCTCGACGACTTCGAGTCCGAGGAGGACGAGGAAGAAGACGAGGACGACTCGGACGACGACGAGGTGGACGTCGACGGCTTCGAGGACGACGACGCCGGGGAGCTGCTCGACGAGGAGCCGCGGCTGTCGTTGCGGTAGAAGCCGGAGCCCTTGAAGACGATGCCGACCGCGGAGAACACCTTCTTGAGGCGACCCTGGCAGTTGGGGCACTCGGTCAGAGCGTCGTCGGTGAACTTCTGCACCGCCTCGAGGCCCTCGCCGCACTCGGTGCACTGGTACTGATAGGTGGGCACTGTCTTCCTCCTGGCACTCTCACTCAATGAGTGCTAACGATGGTCCATAGTGACGTATTCCCGGGGATCAGTCCACTGCCACCGGCACTCGGTGACCGATGCCACGTGCGACGGTCCGGCCGCGGGGTCGCGCCACGAGGTGTGAACGCAGCGCCAGCAGAGTCGCCAGGGCGAGCAGAGTGCCACCCATCGGCACCAGGAACCCGGCGCCGCCCCAGAGGCGGTCCTCCAGCTGTCCGGCGATCGTGACGGCGGCCGCCTGGCCGAGCGCCACCGCGCCGGTCAGCCAGGTGAAGGCCTCGGTGCGGGCGCCGGCCGGGACCAGGCTCTCGACCAGGGTGTAGCCGGTGATCAGGGTGGGCGCGATGCACATGCCGACCAGGAGGCCGAGGCCCGCCAGGACGAGCACCGACTGCGCGGCCCACAGGCCGGAGGCCGTCAGCGCGAGGGCGCCGTATCCGACGATCAAGCGCCGCTGGGGGGCCACCTTCCAGGCGATGGCGCCGCAGACCAGGCCGGAGAGCATATTGCCCGCGGCGAAGACGCCGTACAGGACACCGTTCAGGCCGGGTTCGCCGATCGACTCGCTGAACGCGGCCAGCGAGACCTGCATGCCGCCGAAGACGGAACCGATGCCCAGGAACGTCACGATCAGGACCCGCACCCCGGGGATGCGCAGTGCCGAGGCGTGCTCCACGCGTGCGTGCCCGTCGACGGCCGTGACCGACGGCTGCGTGCTCTTCTGCGCGGCGAACAGCAGGCCGCCGAGCAGTGTCAGGGACGCCTCCGTCAGCAGGCCCGCGGCCGGGTGCACGGCGGTGCACAGGGCGGTGGCGAGCAGCGGGCCGAAGACGAAGGTCAGCTCGTCCGTGACGGACTCGAAGGCCGCCGCCGTGGTCATCAGGGGCGAGCCCTGCAGCTTCACGCCCCAGCGGGCGCGCACCATGGGCCCGATCTGCGGCACCGAAGCACCGGTGGGCACGGCCGCCGCGAACAACGCCCACAGGGGCGCGTGCGCGAGGGCGAGGGCCGTCAGGGACAGGCCCGAAAGGGTGTGCACCAGCACGCCGGGGATCAACACGGCGCGCTGGCCGTGGCGGTCCGCGAGACGGCCGCTGTAGGGCGCGAACAGCGCCATGGCGACACCGGTGACGGCCGCGACGGCGCCCGCCGCGCCGTACGAGCCGGTGGTGTGCTGCACGAGCAGCACGAGGGAAAGGGTGAGCATCGCGAACGGCTGGCGCGCCGCGAAGCCGGGGAGCAGGAACGTCCAGGCGCCGCGGGTACGCAGCAGCTGCCCGTATCCGGGGCGGGAGGAGGTGACCGTGGATGCCACGGCCCGTGCCTTTCTGCCGCCTGGTAGCGCGGCTCCCCTTCCAAAGGGGCGGCGCCGAGAGCTGTCCTCTTGCGCGGACTGCGGTAGATGCCGGACTGCTCAGGGACGTCTCGGCCGCCATACGGTCGCGCCAGCTCTGCGTCAGGCAGAGTTGGTTCGATCAGGGGTGCGAGCTCATCGTACAGGGCCGCGCGTAACACGCTCTTAACGTGTGCCGTCGGCGCCGTCCGTGCCCAGCCAGTCGGCCAGCTTGCCGCCGTGGCCCACCGCGCGCAGCCGCCGTTCCGCGGCGTCGCGGACGGGGTCGGTGGCGACGACGAGCAGTTCGTCCCCGCGCCGCAGCACCGTGGTGGGCAGCGGAACGAACGATTTTCCCTCGCGGACGACGAGAGTGACCGCGGCCCCGGCCGGCAGCCGCAGCTCGTTGACCTCGACGCCGTGCATCCGGGACCCCTCGGGGATCGCGACGGACAGCAGGTGCCCGCGCAGCCGCTCCAGGGGCGCCGACTCGATGCCGAGGTCGGCGGCCTCAGGGTCCCCGCCCAGGCGCAGCTTGCGTGCCAGCCAGGGCAGCGTCGGACCCTGCACAAGGGTGTATACGACGACCAGGACGAAGACGATGTTGAAGATGCGACGGCTGCCCTCGACGCCGCTCACCATGGGGATCGTCGCCAGGATGATGGGCACGGCGCCGCGCAGTCCGGCCCAGGACATGAGCGTCTGCTCCTGCCAGGGCACCCGGAACGGCGTCAGGCACAGCACGACGCTCAGGGGCCGCGCCACCATGGTCAACACCAGCCCGATGACGAGCCCGGGCAGTACGTCGTCGCCCAGCTCGTGCGGGGTGACCAGCAGGCCCAGCAGGACGAACATGCCGATCTGGGCGATCCAGCCGAGCCCGTCGGCGAAGCCGCGGGTGGCGGGCCAGTGCGGCAGCTTGGCGTTGCCCATCGCCATGGAGGCGAGATAGACGGCGAGGAAGCCGCTGCCGTGTGCCAGCGCGCCCGCCGCGTACGCGGTGACGGCGATCGCCATGACCGCGATCGGATACAGGCCGGAGGCGGGCAGGGCGACATGCCTGAGGCCCCAGGAGCCAAGCCAGCCCACCGCGATGCCGATGGCCGCGCCGATGGCCAGCTCCAGGGTTATCTCGCCGATCAGCGTGTACCAGTGCTCGACCGGGCCCGCCTGGGAGAAGGCGACCACCAGGATGACCACCGGGGCGTCGTTGAAGCCGGACTCGGCCTCCAGCGTGCCCGTCACGCGCGTGGGGAGCGGGATCTTGCGCAGCACCGAGAAGACCGCCGCCGCGTCCGTGGAGGAGACGACCGCCCCGATGATGAGCGCCTGACGCCACTCGAGGCCGATCAGGTAGTGCGCGGCCGTCGCCGTGACCCCGACGCTCACCGCGACCCCGCCCAGCGCCAGCGCGGTGGCGGCCGGAAGGGCCGGCTTGATCTCCTTCCACTTCGTGCCGAGGCCACCCTCGGCCAGGATCACGACCAGGGCCGCGTACCCGATGACCTGGGTCAGCTCGGCGTTGTCGAACTTGATGTCGCCGATGCCGTCCTGGCCCATGGCGATCCCGATCCCCAGGTACACGAGCAGGCTGGGGAGCCCGCTGCGCGAGGAGATCCGGACCGCTGCCACAGCGACGAGCAGGACGAGCGAGCAGACGAACAGGAGCTGGTTGAGGTGGTGGACAGTCAGCGGCCGTTCCCTTCCCTGGCTCACCCGCATCACGCGCGCGTGAGCTCACGTACATAGGACACGAAGTGGTGGGACTCCGCATCCAAGTACTTCGTTACCTTACCTAACTCTTGACGATTTCTTGACGCTTCGCGAGCCAAGATCGAACGCTCGTCCGCGCTGGTTCCCCAGTCCGCGTCAAGTCCGCCTGGGCCCTGCGCCTATGGTTGCTCCAGCGCGCAGAGCCTGCGTCACATCCCCGGCCGGGCGCGCGACGCCTGGTGCGTGCGCTGATCCGGCCGGGGATGTGACGCAGGCTCCCCGTCGAAAGCACAGCCCGCCCTGCCGCTCGCGTTAGGACAGCAAGGACAGCGATGCCCCCCACCACCACCGCCTCATCGGGTCAGCAGCCCGGCAAGTCCGGCAGGAAGAAGGGGCGCAGAGCCCGTCTGATCGTTCTCGTCCTCGTCATGGCCGTCATCGGCGGCTTCGCCTACGGCGGCTACTGGTCGGTGAGCACCGTCCGCGCCTCCTTCCCGCAGACCAAGGGCTCCATCGAGCTCGAAGGCCTGTCGGGCCCCGTGGACGTCAAGCGCGACAGCTACGGCATCCCGCAGATCTACGCCTCCTCGGACGCGGACCTGTTCATGGCGCAGGGCTACGTCCAGGCGCAGGACCGCTTCTACGAGATGGACGTGCGCCGGCACATGACCTCAGGGCGCCTGTCGGAGATGTTCGGCAAGGGCCAGGTCGACGACGACGAGTTCCTGCGCACACTGGGCTGGGACCGGGTAGCGAAGAAGGAGTACGACACCAAGCTGTCGGCCTCCACCAAGAAGTACCTCCAGGCCTACGCCAAGGGAGTCAACGCCTACCTCCAGGGCAAGAGCGGCAAGGACATCTCCCTGGAGTACGCGGCGCTCGGCTTCAAGAACGACTACAAGCCCGGGAAGTGGACCCCGGTCGACTCGGTCGCGTGGCTGAAGGCCATGGCCTGGGACCTGCGCGGCAACATGCAGGACGAGATAGATCGCGCCCTGATGACGAGCCGCCTCGGCCCGAAGCAGATCGCCGACCTGTACCCCGAGTACCCGTACAGCCGGAACCAGACGATCGTCCAGGAGGGCCAGTACAACGAGCTGACCCAGACGTTCGAGCAGAACGGCAGCACGGAGAACAGCGGGACGACCGGCACCGGCACTTCCTCGAGCGGCTCCGGAACGTCCACGAGCGGCACCACGGGCACGTCGGCCTCCACCGCGTCGTCGACCTCCTCCTCGGCTGCCTCGGCGCTCCAGAGCCAGCTCTCGGGCCTCTACAACGTCCTGGACGACGTCCCCACGGCCGTCGGCGTCAACGGCCAGGGCATCGGCTCCAACTCCTGGGTCGTGGACGGCTCGCACACCATCACCGGCAAGCCGCTGTTGGCCAACGACCCGCACCTGTCGGCCTCCCTGCCGTCCGTCTGGTACCAGATGGGCCTGCACTGCCGGACCGTCTCCAGCACGTGCCAGTACGACGTCTCCGGCTACACCTTCGCGGGCATGCCCGGCGTGGTCATCGGCCACAACGCGAAGATCGCCTGGGGCATGACGAACTCCGGCGTCGACGTCACCGACCTCTACCTGGAGAAGCTCTCCGGCGACGGCTACCTCTACGACGGCAAGACCAAGCCCTTCACCACGCGCGAGGAGACCATCAAGGTCGCCGGCGGCGAGTCCAAGAAGATCGTCGTCCGTGAGACGAACAACGGCCCCCTGCTCTCCGACCGCTACGACGAACTCGTGAAGGTCGGCAAGAAGGCCACCGTCGACAACGCGGCCCCCGACCGCGGCGACGGCTACGGCGTCGCCCTGCGCTGGACCGCGCTCGACCCGGGCACTTCCATGGACGCCGTGTTCGCGATGGACAAGGCGTCGAACTGGAGCGACTTCCGCGCGGCGGCGGCCCTGTTCGACGTGCCCTCGCAGAACCTCGTCTACGCCGACTCCGAGAACATCGGCTACACGCTGCCCGGCCGCATCCCGATCCGCGCGAAGGGCGACACCGGCGCCATCCCGGCCCCGGGCTGGGACCCCAAGTACGCCTGGACCGGCAAGTACATCGAGCAGGACGAGCTGCCCTACGAGTACAACCCGTCGCGCGGCTACATCGTGACCGCCAACCAGGCCGTGATCGACAAGGACAAGTACCCCTACACGCTCACCACGGACTGGGGCTACGGCACCCGCAGCCAGCGCATCACCGACCTGATCGAGCAGAAGATCAAGGGCGGCGGCAAGGTCTCCACCGACGACATGCGCCAGATGCAGCTCGACAACAGCAGCGAGATCGCCAAGCTGCTCGTGCCCAAGCTGCTGAAGATCGACGTCAAGGACAAGGACGTCCGTCAGGCGCAGGAGCTGCTGGAGGGCTGGGACTACACCCAGGACGCCGACTCGGCGGCGGCCGCCTACTTCAACGCCGTCTGGCGCAACATCCTCAAGCTCGCCTTCGGCAACAAGCTGCCCAAGGAGCTGCGGGTCAAGGGCCAGTGCCTGTGGGTCGACCCCATCACCACCACCGGGCCCGCGGACGAGGCGGACAAGGTCCGCGAGTGCGGCCAGCGTGACGCCGACCAGGCGCAGCCCGACGGCGGCGACCGCTGGTTCGAGGTCGTGCGCAACCTCATGGACGACGAGAACAGCGACTGGTGGAAGACCCCGAAGGGCGCCGGTGACCGTCCCGAGGCCAACAACCGGGACGAGCTGTTCAAGCGAGCCATGATCGACGCCCGCTGGGAGCTGACCGCCAAGCTCGGCAAGGACATCGACACCTGGAGCTGGGGCCGGCTGCACCGTCTGTTCCTGAAGAACCAGACCCTGGGCACCGAAGGTCCCGACATCGTGAAGTACATGCTCAACCGCGGCCCCTGGAAGCTCAGCGGCGGCGAGGCCACGGTCAACGCGACCGGCTGGAACGCCGCGGGCGGCTACGGCGTCGTCTGGGTGCCGTCGATGCGCATGGTGGTCAACCTCGGCGACCTCGACAAGTCGAAGTGGATCAACCTCACCGGCGCCTCCGGGCACGCCTACAGCGCGCACTACACCGACCAGACCGGCAAGTGGGTCAAGGGCGAGTTGCTGGACTGGTCGTTCTCGGACGACGCCGTCGACAAGAGCACGACCGACACCCTGGTGCTGAAGCCGTGAGCCTCCGGCGGTAGAGCGAAGAAGGGGCCCGCCACACGTGCGTGTGGCGGGCCCCTGCGTACGCGAGGAGGACGAGGGGACGCACGCGATCCCATGCGTCCCCCAGATGTTCATGCGCCGCTACGGAAGCGGCGCACGCCCGACGGCGTCACGACCGCGTGCACCAGCCGGTCATGCGCCTCCTCCGGGACATGCGCGACGACCTCGGAGTCGTACAGGAGCACTACCAGCGCCGGTCGTGCGCCCGCGCGCTCCAGGCGCGCAAGCACCCGGTCGTACGACCCTCCGCCGCGCCCCAGGCGCATCCCGCGCCCGTCCACCGCCAGGCCGGGCAGCAGCACGACGTCGGCGCCGGTCACGGCGTCCGGGCCCAGCCGCTCGCCGGAGGGCTCGAAGAGGGCCATTTTCCCGCCGTGCTGGACGCGCGCGACAGAGCCCTCGCCGGTGTAGGCGCCCCAGTCCAGATCGTTGTCCGGAAGAAGCGCCGGGAGCAGAACGCGCACGCCCCGCTCGCGCAGCGCGTCGAGGAGGGTGAGCGTGCCCGGTTCGCTCCCCACCGAGACGTACGCCGCCACCGTGCGCGCACGCGCCAGTTCGGGCAGCTCAAGGGCCCGGTCGGCCAGCGCGGCCGCCGCTTCTCGCACGTCATCGGCCGTCAACCTGTTCCTCACCGCCAGGTATTCTTGCCGCAACGTTCGCTTGTCAGGCTCGGTGGGACGTCCGATGTGACTCAAAATCTGCACCCATACCCTTCTAATACGCTCATATAAGAGCTTATTAACCGGAGCCACAGATTCCAGGCAAAGGCACCGGATAGGGTGGCGAACATGACTCAGTCGCACCCTCGGATCAGCAAGGCTGTCATTCCGGCAGCAGGGCTCGGCACCCGCTTCCTGCCGGCAACCAAGGCCACTCCCAAGGAGATGCTGCCGGTGGTCGACAAGCCGGCGATCCAGTACGTGGTCGAGGAGGCCGTCTCGGCGGGCCTCGATGACGTACTCATGATCACGGGACGCAACAAGCGCCCCCTGGAGGACCACTTCGACCGCAACTACGAGCTCGAGTCCGCCCTCCAGAAGAAGGGCGACGCCAGCCGGCTCGCCAAGGTCCAGGAGTCCAGCGACCTCGCCACCATGCACTACGTGCGCCAGGGCGACCCGCGCGGCCTCGGCCACGCCGTCCTGTGCGCGGCCCCCCACGTGGGCCACGAGCCCTTCGCCGTCCTCCTCGGCGACGACCTGATCGACGCCCGCGACCCGCTGCTCAAGCGGATGATCGAGGTGCAGGAGCAGTACGGCGGCAGCGTCATCGCGCTGATGGAGGTCGCGCCCGAGCAGATCCACCTCTACGGCTGTGCCGTCGTCGAGGAGACCGAGGACAGCGACGTCGTCAGGGTGGGCGGCCTGGTCGAGAAGCCGGAGGCGTCCGACGCCCCGTCGAACTACGCGGTCATCGGCCGGTACGTCCTCGACCCGCACATCTTCGACATACTCCGCAAGACCGAGCCGGGCCGGGGCAACGAGATCCAGCTCACCGACGCCCTCCAGCAGCTCGCACAGGACGAGAAGGTCGGCGGGCCGGTGCACGGCGTCGTCTTCAAGGGGCGCCGCTATGACACCGGGGACCGCGGCGACTATCTGCGTGCCATTGTCAGACTCGCGTGCGAACGTGAAGATCTGGGCCCGGACTTCCGGACCTGGCTTCGCAGTTTCGTAGCCGAGGAGATGTAGCGAGTTGAGCAGCGCCGCGACCCGCCCCACCGACCAGGACCACCTCTGGTCGGTGGACGAACACCTGGAGGACATCCTCGCGACCGTCCGCCCCCTCGAACCCATCGAGCTGCAGCTGCTCGACGCCCAGGGCTGCGTCCTGGTCGAGGACGTCACGGTCCCGGTGTCCCTGCCGCCGTTCGACAACAGCTCCATGGACGGGTACGCGGTGCGGGTCGCGGACGTGGCGGGCGCGAGCGAGGAGTTCCCGGCCGTCCTGGACGTCGTCGGGGACGTCGCGGCGGGTCAGGCGGAGCTGCTGCAGGTCGGCCCCGGGCAGGCCGCCCGCATCATGACCGGTGCCCCGCTGCCGCCCGGCGCCGAGACCGTCGTCCCCGTCGAGTGGACCGACGGAGGCCTCGGCGAGGGCCCGGTGACCGGGATGCGTGCCCGCAGTCTCGCCCCCGAGGGCGCCGAGGGACACGTGCACGTGCACCGGCCCGCCGAGACACGCGCGCATGTGCGCGCCGAGGGCAGCGACGTGCGGGCCGGCGACCGCGCCCTGGACGCCGGCACGGTCCTCGGCCCCCCGCAGATCGCCCTGCTCGCCGCGATCGGCCGCGGCACCGTACGCGTGCGCCCGCGCCCGCGCGTGGTCGTCATGTCCACCGGCAGCGAACTCGTCCAGCCCGACGAGAGCCTCGGCACCGGCCAGATCTACGACTCCAACAGCTTCGCCCTCACCGCGGCCGCCCGGGACGCCGGCGCCATCGCCTACCGCGTGGGCGCCGTCGCCGACGACGCCGAGACCCTGCGCTCCACCATCGAGGACCAGCTCGTCCGCGCCGACCTCGTGGTCACCACGGGCGGCGTGAGCGTCGGGGCGTACGACGTCGTCAAGGAGGCGCTGTCCTCCGTGGGCGACGAGGACGAGCCGGGCAGCGGTGTCGACTTCCGCAAGCTCGCCATGCAGCCCGGCAAGCCCCAGGGCTTCGGCTCCATCGGCCCCGACCACACCCCGCTGCTGGCCCTGCCGGGCAACCCGGTGTCGTCGTACGTCTCCTTCGAACTGTTCGTCCGCCCCGCGATCCGCACCCTCATGGGTCTCGACGACGTCCACCGGCCGCGGACCAGGGCGACCCTGACCGCGGACAAGGCGCTGACCTCGCCCAAGGGACGCCGGCAGTTCCTGCGCGGTGCGTACGCCGACGGCTCGGTCGCCCCGGTCGGCGGCGCCGGATCCCATCTGGTGGCCGCCCTCGCACAGGCCAACGCGCTGATCGTCGTCCCGGAGGACGTGGAGTCCGTCGAGCCCGGGTCCGAGGTCGAAGTGGTCCAGCTCGGCTGAACACCCCTGGTTGGCGGTACCGTGTCGCGCACAACAGGCCGGACCGGGAGCGCCGCACAACCATGAGTACGCAGGACCGACTGACGCACATCGACGAAGCGGGAGCCGCCCGCATGGTCGATGTCTCCGGCAAGGACGTCACCGCACGCACCGCGCGTGCCAGTGGACGTGTTCTGGTTTCACCCCGAGTGATCGAGCTGCTGCGCGGCGAGGGCGTCCCCAAGGGCGACGCACTGGCCACCGCGCGGATCGCGGGCATCATGGGCGCCAAACGCACGCCGGACCTGATCCCGCTGTGCCACCCGTTGTCGGTGTCCGGTGTGAAACTGGACCTGTCGGTCGCGGACGACGCCGTGGAGATCAGGGCCACCGTGAAGACGACGGACCGCACGGGCGTCGAGATGGAGGCCCTCACCGCGGTGTCCGTCGCCGCGCTCACCGTGATCGACATGGTCAAGGCGGTCGACAAGGGAGCGGTCATCACGGACGTGCGGGTGGAGGAGAAGACGGGCGGCAAGTCGGGCGACTGGAGCCGGGCATGACCTATCGCGCTCTTGTGATCACCGCCTCCAACCGGGCCGCCGCCGGGGTCTACGAGGACAAGGGCGGCCCGTTGATCGCCGACGGCCTGAAGCGCTTCGGTTTCACCGTCGAGGGGCCGCAGGTCGTGGCCGACGGGCATCCCGTGGAGGAGGCCCTGCAGGCCGCGGTCGATTCCGGATACGACGTCGTCGTCACCACCGGCGGCACCGGCATCTCGCCCACCGACCGCACCCCCGAGGCGACCCGCGCGGTGATCGCATACGAGGTGCCGGGCATCGCGGAGGCCATCCGGGCGTTCGGACGGGAGAAGGTGCCGACCGCCGCGCTCTCCCGGGGCCTGGCCGGGGTGGCGGGACGCACACTGATCGTCAACCTGCCGGGTTCCAGTGGCGGGGTGAAGGACGGACTGGCCGTTCTGGAGCCCCTGTTGATGCACGCCGTCGACCAGATCCGCGGCGGCGACCACCCGAGACCCGGCCCCGGCAGTGGGGGTGCGAGCTGAACAGCCCATCCTGGCCCGTCGTACTGGCGGACGGCGATGTCGTCCTGAGGCCGATAAAGATGCGTGACCAGCGGCTCTGGCGTGAGGTCAACCGGCGCAACCGGGACTGGCTGCGCCCCTGGGAGGCGACCATTCCGCCGCCCACCCCGAGCGGGCCGATCGCGCACCGGCCGACCTACCGTCAGATGGTCCGCCACCTCAGGTCCGAGGCGAACGCGGGGCGGATGCTGCCGTTCGTCATCGAGTACCGGGGGCAGCTGGTCGGGCAGTTGACGGTCGCCGGAATCACCTGGGGCTCGATGTGCTCGGGGCACGTCGGCTACTGGGTGGACCAGTCGGTGGCCGGCCGCGGCGTGATGCCGACGGCCGTGGCGCTTGTCGTGGACCACTGTTTCCGCACGGTCGGCCTGCACCGCATCGAGGTCTGCATTCGCCCCGAGAACGGGCCCAGCCGTCGGGTCGTCGAGAAACTCGGATTCCGCGAGGAGGGGCTGCGGCCGCGTTATCTCCACATCGACGGCGCCTGGCGGGACCATCTCGTGTTCGCGCTCACCGCGGAAGAGGTGCCCGACGGGTTGCTCCGACGCTGGCAGCGGGCACGCTCCAGGAGTACGCCGCACGACAATCCCGCATAGGAATATGTGTTCGAAAATGATCGGTGCATGACCGTCTCGGGTCATTGAATTCACGACTCATGCGGCCTGCTGATCGGATCGGTCACAAAAAAAGCTCGAAATATCAGCCAGATCGTGCGACACACCGGCGCAATTGGCAGATGGCCTCACGCAAACCCCTCTACCGTGTGAGGCGTGAGCAGCAGCGGCCTCATCTACGCAGTCATTGTCGGGGCCTGGGCCGCCTACTTGGTGCCGATGTGGCTCCGTAGGCAGGACGAGCTGAACGAGGCCCGTCCGACGGAACGCTTCAGCACGGCCATCCGGTTGCTGTCCGGACGGGCGGGCATGGAGCGTCGGTACGCCAAGGACCTGCGCGCGCGCTCCACCGACGAGGGGGAGCACGGCGCCGACGAACCGGATGCCGTCACCGAGTCGGTGGACGTCCGGGCCTTCGCCATGCCTCCGACCCGTCCGCAGGCCCAGGCGACGGTCCAGCCGTCGGCTTCGGAGCGCCGGGAGGCGCCGCGCGAGCCCGCGCGTGAGGCCGGCAGGGAAGCAGGGCGGGAAGCAGGGCACGGCGAACCGGCTCGCGCGAAAACGAACACGCCCGCGCCCGAACACGGTGGCGCGCCGACGCGCAAGCAGGCACCCGTGTCCGCCGCCTCCGCGCAATCCCAGGCTCAGACGCATGCCCCCGCACCCCGGCGCACGGCCGCCGCGGAAGCGGCCGCGGCGCGCGCCCGGCGCACGAAGGTACTCGCGCGCCGACGGCGTACGACCGTGATGCTCTTCCTGGCCTTCACGCTCGGCACGATCGTCGCCGCCGTCGGAGGACTCGCCTTCCTGTGGGCGCCCGGCGTGCCCGCCGTGATGCTCAGCGCGTACATCGCGTACCTGCGCTCCCAGGAACACCGTCGCTTCGCCTACCAGATGGATCGGCGCCGGGCCGAGGCCGCCGCACAGCGACTGCGGGAGCGCGCGCGCCAGCCGCGCCGGCGCGCGTCCGTGAGCACCGGCGTGGACGCCGACGAACCGGAAGAGGGACCAGCGACGGAGACCGATCCCGGACTCTCGGCGCTCGCCGCCGACCGGCGCGCCCTCGTCGAGCAGACCGACCACGCCGAGTGGATCGACCAGCAGCGCGAGCGGCAGCACAGGCCGGGGCACGGCGACAGCTGGGACCCGGTACCGGTGCCACTGCCGACGTACGTGACCGCGCCGGTCGCTCCGCGAGCCACCTCGAACGTGGACCTCGGGGCGCCGGACGCGTGGAGTTCGGCGCGGTCCAGCAGTGCCGCCACTCCGGAGCAGTCGGGCCAGGAGGCGACGCCCGTCGCGGAGGACGGCGGATCGGATGAACTGCCGGACGACGCGGAGGACAAGCCGGCGGTGGGCGACCGCAGCGACGCCCGTCGCGCCGCCTCCGCCCGCCGTGCACGCGAGCGGGGCCGTACGCCGCTCTTCGACCAGTACGAGGAAGGCGACCGGCCGCGCGCGGCCAACGAGTGAACGGACGGGGCGGGATCACCGCGCCCTGACCAGCCGGGAACGGATTTCCAAGCACCCGGACGGGGATGCTAGAGTTTCACTCGTTGCAAGGGCCTGTGGCGCAGTCTGGTAGCGCACCTCGTTCGCATCGAGGGGGTCTGGGGTTCAAATCCCCACAGGTCCACGCATCATGAAGACCCGCTCCTGATTCAGGAGCGGGTCTTCTGTCATGTGGGCGGTGTCCTCACAGCGGCTTCGCGAAGCACCTGCTGTCCTCGTGGAAGCGGTAGTAGCCGAACTTCACGCACGGCTCGTAACCGCTCGACGTGTACAGGGCGATGGCCTCCGGCTGCTTGTTGCCGGTTTCCAGGACCATGCGGCTGCGGCCGGCCGTGCGGGCGTTGTCCTCCAGGGCGGCGAGGATGCGGCGGGCGAGGCCCCGGCCGCGCGCCACGTCGACGACGTACATGCGCTTGAGCTCGGCGTCGCCGTCCAGGTTGCCCTCGCCGTTCGCGTTCCGGGCGCGCCAGCCGCCCGTGGCCACGGGGGCGTCCGTCTCGTCGTACGCGATCAGGAAGACGCCGTTCGGCGGCTCGAAGTCCTCCGGCGCCAGGGTCGTGGCGTCGCCACCGTCGCCGTAGCGGACGTGGTACTCGGCCTGTACCTGGTCGTTCAGCTTCACGGCGTCCGGGTGGTCGAAGGGGACCTGGCGTATGTGCATGGTCATCACCATAAATTGATCAGATCGGCAAGAGAGTCCGATCCAGTGTGCCGGTATCGTTCGCGGGTGCTCACTGTGACCTCCGCCAATGTGAATGGACTGCGCGCCGCCGCGAAGAAGGGCTTCGTGGAGTGGCTCGCGGACACCTCCGCCGATGTGCTCTGCCTGCAGGAGGTGCGCGCCGAGCCGCAGCAGCTGCCCGAGGGCGTCCGTGCTCCCGAGGGCTGGCATGTCGTGCACGCGCCCGCCGCCGCCAAGGGGCGCGCCGGTGTCTCGCTTTACACCCGCCGTGAGCCGGACCGCGTCCGGATCGGCTTCGGGTCGGCGGAGTTCGACACCAGTGGCCGCTACGTCGAGGTCGACCTGCCCGGTGTCACCGTCGCCTCCCTCTATCTCCCCTCCGGCGAGGTCGGTACCGCGCGGCAGGACGAGAAGGTCCGCTTCATGGACGAGTTCCTCGTGTACCTGAAGAACCTGCGCGAACGCGCTGCCGCCGACGGCCGTGAGGTCGTGGTCTGCGGCGACTGGAACATCGCCCACCAGCAGGCCGACCTCAAGAACTGGCGCGCCAACCAGAAGAGCTCCGGGTTCCTGCCGGAGGAGCGGGCCTGGCTCAGCCGCGTGTTCGACGAGACGGACGGCGGTTACGTCGACGTCGTGCGCGCGCTGCACCCGGACGTCGAGGGGCCGTACTCGTGGTGGTCGTACCGGGGGCGGGCCTTCGACACGAATGCGGGTTGGAGGATTGATCTCGCGGTTGCGACCCCAGGCCTCGCGGGCAGGGCGGTCAAGGGGTTCGTGGAGCGGGCCGCCAGCCATGATGAGCGGTGGTCGGACCACGCTCCCGTGACGGTCGTCTTCGACATGTGACACGCGGTTCGGGTGAGGTGAACTCGCTGGGTTCTAGCCCTGTTTGCGCAACCGCCGGTCCAACGCCAGCGACAGCTCCGCCTCCACCACGCTCCGCGCCAGCGGGCGCAGGCGGTGGAGGTCGTCCTCTCCCGCGTGCCGCAGGACGAGTTCGGCGAACATCTCCGCCAGGGCGTCGACGTGTTCGCGGACGTGTTTGCCGGCGGTCAGGACCTCTGCCAGCGGGATGCCCTCGCGGACCAGGGCCGAGGAGACGTCCAGGAGGCGGCGGCTGATGTGGACGATCTCGTCGCCGTCGGTGCCGAGGTAGCCGAGCTCCATCGCGGCGGCGAGGTTCTCGGGGGTGACCTCGCCCTCGAAGCGGGCGGCGAGTTCCTCGGGGGTGAGGCGGACCGGCTCCTCCTCGGTGGGGGTGTCCAGGCCGACGAGGTCGGCCACGTCCCGGCCGTGTTCGAGGGCGTCGGCGAGTTCCGCGATGCCGGTGAGGGTGTGGCCGCGTTCCAGGAGCGCGGCGATCGTGCGCAGCCGGGCCAGGTGGTGGTCGTCGTACCAGGCGATACGGCCCTCGCGGCGGGGCGGCGGGATCAGTTTGCGTTCGCGGTAGAAGCGCAGGGTGCGCACTGTGATGCCGGCCAGGCGGGCCAGTTCCTCCATGCGGTATTCGCGCTTGTCCGTCACGGCCGCAGCCTATGTCGTACCCCCGGTAACTTTCTTTCCCCCCGCCCCCTACCCATCGGTACGGAGCTGCTCTACCCTCCCATTGCGCCAGTGTTCACTGGCAGAGTCGGGCAGGGAAGGCATCGGCATGGCCGAACACGAGCATGTGCGGGTGGCGGTGGTCGGGTCCGGATTCGGTGGGCTGGGGGCCGCCGTACGGCTGCGGCGCGAGGGTGTCACCGACTTCGTCGTGCTGGAGCGGGCCGCCAGTGTGGGTGGTACCTGGCGGGACAACAGTTATCCGGGGTGTGCCTGCGATGTGCCCTCCCACCTGTACTCCTTCTCCTTCGCGCCCAACCCGGACTGGCCGCGCACCTTCTCCGGGCAGGACCACATCCGCGCCTATCTGGAGCATGTGACCGACGTCTTCCGGCTCCGCCCGCACATCCGCCTCGACTCCGAGGTGAAGCGGATGACCTGGGACAGCCAGCAGCTCCGGTGGGACATCGAGACGGCCAGTGGCAATCTCTCGGCCGACTTCGTCGTCTCCGCAACCGGGCCGCTCTCCGACCCCAAGATCCCCGACATTCCCGGCCTGGACTCCTTCCCGGGCAAGGTCTTCCACTCCGCCCGCTGGGACCACGACTACGACCTGCGCGGCAAGCGGGTCGCCATGGTGGGGACCGGCGCCTCGGCCATCCAGATCGTCCCGGCCGTCCAGCCGCTGGCCCGGAAGGTCACGCTCTTCCAGCGCACCCCGCCCTGGGTGATGCCCCGCATGGACCGGGCGATCAGCGGCGCCGAGCGCTGGCTGCACCGGCAGCTGCCCTTCACCACCCAGGCCCGTCGCGGACTGCTGTGGGGGATCCGGGAGTTGCAGGTCCAGGCGTTCACCAAGCGGCCCAACGAGCTCGGTGCGGTGGAGCAGCTGGCCAAGCGCAACATGGCGCGTGCCATCAAGGACCCGGCCCTGCGCGCCAAGCTCACCCCCGACTACCGCATCGGCTGCAAGCGGATCCTGCTGAGCAGCGCGTACTACCCGGCGCTCGCCCAGCCCAACGTGGACGTGGTCGCGAGTGGGCTCAGCCGGGTCGAGGGGTCGACACTCGTCGCCGCCGACGGCACCGAGGCCCAGGTCGACGCCATCGTCTTCGGTACGGGCTTCCACGTCACCGACATGCCGATCGCCGACCGGGTCGTCGGCGCGGACGGGCGCACGCTCGCCGAGGCGTGGAAGGGCGGGATGGAGTCGCTGCGAGGCGCCTCCGCCGCAGGCTTCCCCAACTGGATGACCATCATCGGGCCCAACACCGGTCTCGGGAACTCCTCGATGATCCTCATGATCGAGTCCCAGCTGAACTACCTGGCGGACTTCGTACGGCAACTCGACGTCCTGGGCGGCCGGGTGGCCCTCGACGCCCGGCCCTCCGCGGTACAGGACTGGAACCAGCGGGTGCAGGAGCGCATGCAGCGCACGGTGTGGAACACCGGCGGCTGCACCAGCTGGTACCTGGACGCGAACGGCCGCAACAGCACGATCTGGCCCGGCACGACGACCGAGTTCCGGCGGGCGACCCGGCGGGTGGACCTCGCCGAGTACGAGGTGCTGCGGGTACCGGCGCACGCGGAGGCGACCGCCGTATGAGCCGTCAGACGCACGTGGTCTCCGGGCCGTACGCCCCACCCGTCCCGGTCCGCGAACTCACCGCCCTCTCCGCCGACGGCGCGCGCCTGCACGTGGAGGTGCACGGTCCCGACGACGCGCCCCCCGTCGTCCTCGCTCACGGCTGGACCTGTTCCACCGCCTTCTGGGCCGCCCAGATCCGCGAACTCCGCGTCGACCACCGGGTCATCGCGTACGACCAGCGCGGCCACGGACGCAGTCCGGCGAGCCCTGCCTGCAGTGCGGACATGCTCGCCGACGACCTCGAAGCCGTACTGCAGACGGCCCTCGGGGCGGGCGCGAAGGCGGTGATCGTCGGTCACTCCATGGGCGGCATGACCGTCATGGCCGCCGCCGAGCGGCCCGCGTTCCGTGCGCACGCGGCCGCCGTCCTGCTGTGCAGCACCGGTTCGTCGCGGCTGGTCGCCGAGTCGACCGTCGTACCGATCCGGGCCGGGCGGCTGCGCACCTGGCTGACCCGGCACGTCCTCGGGGCGCGGGCGCCGCTCGGGCCGGTCACGCCGCTCGCCCGGCGGATCCTCAAGTACGGGACGATGGGCCCCGGTTCGGCCCCGCACATGGTGGAGGCGTGCGCGCGGATCGTGCACGCCTGTCCGCGCAAGGTGCGCCACGCCTGGTCGCAGGTCCTCGATCTGCTCGATCTGGACCACGGCGTACGGCGGCTCACCGCGCCGACGGCCGTCCTCGTCGGTACGGCCGACCGGCTCACCCCGCCGGTGCACGCACACCAGTTGGCCGCAGCACTGCCCCACTGTCTCGGAGTGACCGAACTGCCCGGTGTCGGCCACATGACGCCCATCGAGGCGCCCGAGCCGGTCACCGCGCGGATCCGGGAACTCGTCACCACCTACGTACAGGTCAAGGAGGGCGCATGAGCAGGGTTGGGCTCGAAGGACAGGTCGCGGTCGTCACGGGGGCCGCGCGGGGCGTGGGCGAACTGCTCGCCCGCAAGCTGTCGGCGCGCGGGGCGAAGGTCGCGCTGGTCGGCCTGGAGCCGGACGCGCTCAAGCAGCTCTCCGGACGGCTGCACGGCGACAGCGACCACTGGTACGCCGACGTCACCGATCACGAGGCGATGACCCGGGTCGCGCGGGAGGTCAAGGAGCGGTTCGGGAAGGTCGACATCGTGGTCGCCAACGCCGGGGTCGCCACCGGCGGCCCCTTCGTCGACTCCGATCCGGAGGCGTGGCGGCGGGTGATCGAGGTCAACCTCATCGGATCGGCCGTCACCGCACGGGCGTTCCTGCCGGTGCTGATGGAGAGCCGGGGGTATCTGCTGCAGATCGCCTCCCTCGCGGCGATCACCCCGGCGCCGATGATGACCGCGTACTGCGCCTCCAAGTCCGGTGTGGAGGCGTTCGCGCACAGCCTGCGCGCCGAGGTCGGCCACAAGGGCGTGCGGGTCGGGGTCGGGTATCTGTCGTGGACCGACACCGACATGGTGCGCGGGGCCGACCAGGACGACGTCATGCGGGAGCTCAGGCAGCGGCTGCCGTGGCCGGCCAACAAGACGTATCCGCTGGGGCCGGCCGTCGAGCGGATCGTGGCCGGGATCGAGCGGCGGTCGAGCCATGTGTACGGGCAGGGGTGGCTGCGCGGGATGCAGGGGATGCGCGGGTATCTGCCGGGGCTCATCGGGACGGTCGGGCAGCGGGAGATGCGGCGCTTCGGGGAGCGTCTGGAGGGGATGCGGGTGGGACTCGTCGGTGCAGGTGGGGCCGCGGATGAAGAGGCTCGCGCTACGCACCGTGACTGATCGAAATGCGTACTTTGTCCGGGCGTGTGAATCTGGTCGAGGCCCCGGCCAGGGGCCTTTCCCCTCACCCCCACGGGAGTGAACCCACATGGGTATGAAGGACCAGTTCCAGGACAAGTCCGAGCAGTGGCAGCAGCAGGCCAAGCAGAAGGCCGAGCAGGCCAAGCAGCAGGGCCAGCGGGGTCGTCAGGGTCAGGGCCAGGGCCCGGACCGCGACCGCATGCGGGACGAGGAGACCGAGCGGCTCCAGCGCGAGGAGCAGGAGCGGCTCGATCCCGACTACGACATGTAGTCACTGCTTGACGCGTGGGGTGCCCTCTCATTCTTGGGAGGGCACCCTGCGTTGCTGTGTGTCCCTCAAGACCTCGGCGGAAGCTTCGGCCTTGACCTGTCCGGGACGTCCCGGTAGGTGGGCGGCGTAGCCGGAGGGTTCGTCTCCAGCAGGCTCAGCGCCAGCGTTACCGCGTCGTCCAGTTGGGCGTGGCGGCCCTCCGCCCAGTCCAGTGGGGTGCGGAGGATCTCCAGGTCCGGGGGGACACCCTGGTTCTCGATCGACCAGCCGTACGCGTCGAACCACGCCGCGTTCATCGGTACGGTGATCACCGTTCCGTCGCCGAGCTGGTGGCGGCCGGTCATGCCGACCACTCCGCCCCAGGTGCGCTGGCCCACCACGGGGCCGAGCTTCAGCAGCTTGAACGCCGCCGTGATCATGTCGCCGTCCGAGGAGGTCGCCTCGTCGGCCAGGGCGACCACCGGGCCGCGCGGGGCGTTCGAGGCGTACGACACCGGCTGGGCGTTTCGCGTCAGGTCCCAGCCGAGGATCGTGCGGGTCAGTTTCTCCACGACCAGCTCGCTGATGTGGCCGCCCGCGTTGCCGCGTACGTCGACGATGAGGGCGGGGCGGGAGACCTCCATCCGCAGGTCCCTGTTGAACTGGGCCCAGCCCGAGCCGCCCATGTCGGGGATGTGTAGATAGCCGCACCGGCCGCCGCTCAACTCCCGTACGACAGCACGGCGTTTGGCCACCCAGTCCTGGTAGCGCAGGGGGCGTTCGTCCAGGAGCGGGACCACCGCCACGCGGCGGGCCCCTCCGACGGGTGGGGCGAAGGTCAGCTCCACCGTCGTACCGCCCGCCGCCGCGAGCAGCGGATAGGGGCCCGCGACCTCGTCGACCGCGCGGCCGTCCACGTGGGTGAGGACCGCGCCCTCGCGGATGCCCGTGCCGGCCAGCGGGGAGCGTGCCTTGGAGTCCGAGGAGTCTCCGGGGAGGATCCGCTTGACCGTCCAACCACCCTCCCTGAGTGCGAGGTTCGCACCCAGGAGGCCCTGGCGGCGCTGGTAGTGCGGGGGGCCCTCGTTGCGGCGGGCGGCGGTGACATAGGCGTGGGAGGTGCCCAGTTCGCCGAGGACCTCGCGCAGCAGGTCGGCGAACTCGTCGGGGGAGGCGACCCGTTCGACCAGCGGGCGGTACTGGTCGAGCACCGCGCCCCAGTCGATCCCGCACATCCCCGGTTCCCAGAAGTACGACCGGATCAGGCGGCCCGCCTCCTCGTACGACTGGCGCCACTCGGCGGCCGGGTCGACCTCGTGGAGGATGCGGCGCAGGTCGATCCAGACGATCGTGTCGCTGTCGCCGGACTCCGTGGCGGGGGTCGCGCGCAGGTCGCCCTCGTCCACCACGACCAGCCGGGAGCCGTCGCCGCTGACCGCGAACCAGTCCAGGTGCTCGACCAGTTCGGTCTTCTTCGCCTTGCCGATGGCGAAGTGTTCGAGGGTCGGGCGCTCGGAGGTGTCGTCCGGGTTCACGAAGGTCTCGCCGAGGGCGCCCGAGATCGGCCAGCGCAGCCAGACCAGGCCACCGCCCGCGACCGGGTGCAGCGCCGAGTACTTGGAGGCGGGGACCGGGAACGGGGTCACCCGGCTCTCCAGCCCTTCGAGTTCGACCGTCACCGCCCCGCCCTCACCGCTCTCGTCCTCGACCGCGTCCAGGCCTCCGGCGGCCGGGCGGCCCTCCGGGTTCAGGGCGAAGGGGGAAGGGGTCGCCGAGGACAGCGGGACCAGGTAGGGCCGGCAGCCGAGCGGGAAGGACAGGTCGCCGGTGTGGACGTCGTACACCGGGTCGAAGCCCCGCCAGGAGAGGAAGGCCAGGTAGCGGCCGTCCCGGGTGAAGACCGGGTTCTCGTCCTCGAAGCGGCCGTTGGTGACGTCGAGAATCAGGCGATCCTTTATGCGGGCCAGCTTGATCTGGCGCAGGGAACGGCCGATCCCCGGGTGCGACCACGTCAGCCAGGAGCCGTCCGGGGAGAAGGCGAGGTCCCGCACCGGGCCGTTGACCGACTGGATCAGCTCGGTGACCTGCTCGTCGGAGTCCTCCGTGCCCGCGGCGTCAGCCGCATTGTCGGACACCGTGAGCAGCAGCAGGCGTCCGTCGTGCGAGGCGATGGCCAGGCGCTCGCCCTGCGGATCCGAGACCAGCTCCAGAACCCGGCCCAGTTCACCGGACGCCATCCGTCGCGGTTCGCGGTCCCCCGTCGCCCGCGGCAGATAGGCGATCTCGATCGCGTCCTCGCCCTCCGCGTCCGTCACATACGCGACCTGGCCGACGGAGCCGAGCATCTCCGGGAGCCGGACCCGTACCCCCGGGGTGTCCGTGATCGTGCGGGCCGGGCCGTCCCGGTGGGTCAGCCAGTACAGGCTGCCGCGGACGACGACGGCACTCGCCCGGCCCGTCTCGTCGACCGAGATGCCGTCCACGTGCTGAGCGGCGGGCACCTGGTACGTACGGCGTCCCGCGCGCGGCCCGCTCAGCCGTACGTCGAGCCTGCGGGCCTCGGTCGAGAGGTCGGGCACGATCCACAGGTCGCCCCCGCACTGGTACACCACCCGGGTGCCGTCGCTGGAGGCGTGCCGGGCGTAGAAGGCGTCGTGGTCGGTGTGGCGGCGCAGGTCGGAGCCGTCGTGGGCGCAGGAGTAGAGGTTGCCGACGCCCTCGTGGTCGGAGAGGAAGGCGATCCGGTCGCCGACGAACATGGGGGAGTGGAGGTGGCCGCCGAGGTCGGGCAGCAGGCGTTCGCCGTGCAGCCAGAGCCGGCCCGTGGCGCCGCCCCGGTAGCGCTTCCAGGCGGCCGGTTCGTGCGGTGGGGTGCCGGTGAGGAGGAGGGTCTTGCGGTCGGCGACCTGGATGTCGGAGACCGGGCCCCAGGGGAGCTTGCGGCCCGGGGAGCCGTCGGTGGGGACCTTGTACGCCCAGGTGAAGTAGGAGAAGGGCTCGCCGTGGGAGGCGACGGCGAGGATGGTGGCCCCTTTCTCTCCTTCGCACGGCGTCCATCCACAGACCTGGGTGTCCGCGCTGCCCCAGTAGGTGAGCCGCCGGCCCGGCCCGCCGTCCACGTCGGTCAGGTGGATCTCGGGCACGAGACTGCGCCAGCTCGTGTAGGCGATGTGGCGGCCGTCGGGCGAGAAGCGCGGATGGCCGACCTTGGTGCGGTCGACGGTCAGACGCCAGGCGCGGCCCGGACCGTCGAGAGGGGCCAGCCAGAGGTCGTCCTCGGCCACGAAGCACAACAGGTCGCCGCTCAGATGCGGAAGGCGCAGATAGCTCACCTCCCCATGCTTTTCCTGGGGATGGACCGGAGCAACTTATGAAAAATCGGTCGGCGGTGATCTGCGGCGACCTGGGGTGACCCACGACACGAACGAAACCGTTTCGTTTCGTTGAGGAATGCGCTACATTCGTGTCGTACGAAACAGTGTCGTTCGAAGTCCCGGAGCGGAAAGGGTGAGTGACATGACCGAGGTCTCGACCGCGCGTCGCAGCCGCATCACCCCCGAGCGTGAGGCCGAGCTGTACGAGGCCGTGCTCGAACTGCTCAGGGAGGTCGGCTACGACGCCCTCACCATGGACGCCGTCGCCGCGCGCACCCGTTCCAGCAAGGCCACGCTCTACCGCCAGTGGGGCGGCAAGGCCGAGCTGGTGGCGAAGGCGGTGCGGCACACCAAGCCGGGCGGTCTCGGTTTCGACGAGATCGACACCGGGTCGCTCAAGGGCGACCTGCACGCGCTCACCATGCGCTCGGACGACTGCACGATGGAGCAGAACTCCGCGCTCATGCGCGGTCTGGCCATGGCGATCCACGGCAACCCGGATCTCCTGAAGGCGTTCCGCGCGCATCTCATCGAACCCGAGATGGCGGAGTTCCGCCGAGTGGTGCAGCGGGCGGTCGACCGGGGCGAGGTGCGCCCCGACAACCCGGCGATCGAGTTCATGATCCACATGATGATCGGCGGGTTCGCGGCCCGCACGATGATCGACGAGCTGCCGCCGACCCAGGCCTTCCTCCTTTCGTACATCGACGCCGTGGTCCTCCCCGCCCTCGGCGTGCACGACTGACCCACAGTCACCCCAGCAAGCCCTCCACCTGACGTAACCGCTCACGTCGTCGGGCTGATCATCCCTGCCCTGAAAACCTCACGACCTGACCGGGAGTACGCCTTCGTGGCCACTTTCCTCTACCGGCTCGGCCGGCTCGCCTTCCGGCGACGGCACTTCGTCGCCCTGATATGGGTGGCCCTGCTGACCCTCGCGGGCGTCGGCGCGGCCAGCGCGCCCGCCGCCGGATCCACCTCCTTCTCCATCCCCGGCACCGAGGCGCAGAAGGCCTTCGACCTGCTGGAACAGCGTTTCCCCGGGGCCAGCGCCGACGGCGCGACCGGGCGCATGGTCTTCAAGGCGCCCGAGGGCGAGAAGATGACGGACGCCGTCAACAAGGCGACCGTCGCGAAGACCGTCAAGGAGCTGGGCGACGGCTCCGAGGTCGTCTCCGTCACCGACCCGTTCACGACCAACGCGGTGAGCAAGGACGGCACGGTCGCCTACCTCTCGGTGAAGTACGACGCTCCCGCCGTCGGGCTGAAGGACGCGACCAGGGACGCCCTGGAGACCGCCGGTGACGACGCCCGGGCCACCGGCCTGACCGTCGACGTCGGAGGCGACGCGCTCCAGGCCCAGCCCGACGCGGGGGGAGTCGGCGAGGCCATCGGTCTCGCCATCGCCGCGGTCGTCCTGGTCCTCACCCTGGGCTCGATGATCGCGGCCGGGTTGCCGCTGCTGACCGCGATCATCGGTGTCGCGATCGGCGTCTCCACCATCACCGTTCTCGCCAAGCCGCTCGACCTCGGCGACACCACGTCCACACTCGCGGCGATGATCGGACTCGCGGTCGGCATCGACTACGCGCTGTTCATCGTCTCCCGCTACCGCGCCGAGCTGGCCGAGGGCCGCGACCGCGAGGAGGCGGTGGGCCGGGCCACCGGCACCGCCGGTTCCGCGGTGGTCTTCGCGGGCCTCACGGTCGTGATCGCGCTGGCCGGTCTCTCGGTCGTCAACGTGCCGATGCTGACCAAGATGGGTCTCGCCGCGGCAGGCACGGTCGTGATCGCCGTCCTCATCGCGCTGACGATGATTCCGGCGCTCCTCGGGTACGCGGGCCGCAAGATCCGCCCGGCGGGCGAGAAGCGCAAGAAGACCACCGGGGCGGCGCTCACGAAGCCCAACCTGGGCACGCGCTGGGCGAGCTTCGTCATCCGCCGTCCGGCCGCCGTGCTGCTGCTCGGTGTGGTCGGCCTGGGCGCCGTGGCGCTGCCGGTCAGCCAACTGGAGCTGGGCCTGCCCGACGACGGCTCGCAGCCGACGTCCACGACCCAGCGCCGCGCCTACGACCTCCTCTCGGAGGGCTTCGGGCCCGGCTTCAACGGCCCCCTGATGATCGTGGTCGACGCGAAGAACAGCGACGACCCGAAGGCAGCGGCCACCACGGTGACCGACGGCATCAAGGGCCTCAAGGACGTCGTCACGGTCACCCCGGCGACCTTCAACAAGGCCGGCGACACCGCGACCATCACGGTCGTCCCCGACTCGAAGCCGTCCTCGGCCCAGACCGAGGACCTGGTGCACGCCATCCGTGACGACGTCGCGTCCAAGGCGGACGCGGACGTCCTGGTCACCGGCACGACGGCGATGAACATCGACTTCTCGCAGAAGCTGAGCGACGCGCTCATCCCGTACCTGGCCCTGGTCGTGGGCCTGGCCTTCCTCCTTCTGATCGTGGTCTTCCGCTCGATCCTGGTCCCGCTCAAGGCGGCCCTCGGCTTCCTGCTGTCGGTCCTCGCCGCGCTCGGTGCCGTGGTCGCGGTCTTCCAATGGGGCTGGCTCGGCGGGCTGCTCGGCGTCGAGGAGACCGGCCCGATCATGTCGATGATGCCGATCTTCATGGTCGGCGTGGTCTTCGGCCTCGCGATGGACTACGAGGTGTTCCTCGTGACCCGCATGCGCGAGGCGTACGTCCACGGCGAGTCCCCGAGCCAGGCCATAGTCACCGGCTTCAAGCACAGCGCCCGTGTCGTGGTCGCCGCCGCGGTCATCATGATGGCCGTCTTCGGAGGCTTCATCAGCTCCGGCGAGTCGATGATCAAGATGATCGGCTTCGGTCTCGCGATCGCCGTCCTCTTCGACGCGTTCGTCGTCCGCATGGCGATCGTCCCGGCCGTTCTCGCCCTGCTCGGCCACCGCGCCTGGTGGCTGCCGAAGTGGCTGGACCGCGCGCTGCCCAACGTCGACGTCGAGGGCGAGGGACTGCGCACGCAGGACGAGAAGGACGCGGATCCGGACGACGACCGGGAGCTGGTACGCGTCTGACGCACACCGCGTGAGAGGGCCGGTGAGGGAGTTCCCTCACCGGCCTTTCTCTGTCGTGGGCCGGCCGAGATACGTGACGGGCCCGGGGTCCGGTACGGCGATCTCGTGAAAGCCGAGACGGTCGTAGAAGGCACGGGCGGGCGTGTTGGCGGACACCATCGACAGATGTACGGCGGCCACGCCCCGCTCGTGCAGCGCGCGCAGGAAGCTCTCCATGAGCGCGCGCCCGTACCCGCGCCCCTGCCACTCGGGGAGCAGATCGATGTGCAAGTGGGCGGGGTAGGCGGCGACTTCGGGCACGAGCATCCGCTCGGGGCGGTGCACAAGCGCCACGATCTCCTCGTCGGGGGTGCGCGGCTCGTGGCGGGGCTCCGGGTAGCGGTCGGCCACCAGGGGCAGCCATGTCGCGCGGTAGTCCGCCACGAACCGGGGCGTGTCGGCGGTCCCGACGATGTACCCGACGGCCCGTCCCTCCCCGTCGTCCAGCACGAAGGCCAGCTCCGGTTCGAGATGGACGTACGGCGCCGCGAAAGCCGCCGGGAAGACGCCGGGGTCCTTGTAATGCGGGCGGCTGTCCCGGCCCGCGTGGGCGGTGCGGACGCAGATGTCCTCGAGGGCGTCGCGGTCCTCGGGGCGGTAGGGGCGTACGGCGGGAGACGGGGTCATCGCAGCATCCTGCACGACGGGAGGGGGCAGGGGAACGAAACCGCCGTGTCAGTCGGCCGATGGCGGTGACGCGGACCGCCGCTCGGCTCGGGCGACGCGTTCCTCAAGGGCCTGGATACGGTCGTAGAGATCGACCAGGGTCACGCCGTCGGCGACCAGGCCGGAGCGCTGCCAGTGCCTCCGGACGAATTCCTCCCGGCTCTCCTGCGGCGACTGATGGAATCCCGTCCGATCCGCGGTGGGTGACGCCGTCACCGGCATGGACCCCATGCGCCTGAGCGAGGCCTTCTGCAGCTTCAGCACGGCGATCGCACCGGGCACGAACAGCACGAGAGCGGCGATAGGTATCAGCACGAACCAGTTGGCCGACACGACAACTCCCCTCGACGCCGGTGCCCGAACTCCCGGTCACGACCAGGACGTTACAACAAGCCCGGTTTGTCAGTGACGCCGCTGTGCGTACGGTGACTGTCCTGGCTTCGTCCTTCGTCGAGCAAGCACCGGGGAGACCATGAGCGCCACTGAACTCCATTTGACGCACGGCGTTCGCTTCGAGTGGGGTCCCACCGGCGCGGAGCACCTCGCGGCCGACGTGGACTGCCTGGTCGTGGTCGACGTGCTGTCCTTCACCACATCCGTGACGGTCGCCGTCGACGCCGGTACCACCGTCTTCCCGTACCGCTGGCGGGACGAGACCGCCGTCGCCTTCGCCGCGCAGCACTCCGCGGAGTTGGCGGTGGGGCGAAGGGCGGCCGGCCCCGGGGCGCCCTGGTCCCTGTCGCCCGCCGCCCTGCGTGCCGCTCCCTTCACGCCTCGGCTCGTGCTCCCCTCGCCCAACGGCTCCGCCATCTCCGCGTCCGCCAAGGGGAAGCACGTGGTCGCGGGGGCCCTGCGGAACGCCACGGCCGTAGGGGAGTGGCTGGCTCGGGAAGGGCTGGGGACGGCCGGAACCCCTGTTGCCGTGATCGCAGCCGGGGAGCGGTGGCCCGACGGGAGTCTGCGGCCCGCGCTGGAGGATCTCCTCGGGGCGGGGGCCGTCATCGCCGCGTTGCACGAACGCGCGGGAGCGACGCTCTCGCCGGAGGCGGCCGTGGCCGCAGGCGCGTTTCGGCAGGTGGACGACCTCAAGGCCGTCGTGGCCGGGAGTTTCTCCGGGCGTGAGCTGATCGACGACGGCTTCGCCGAGGACGTCGAGATCGCCACCGAAGTGGACGGCTCAACGGCGGTTCCGATGCTGGTGGATGGCGCGTTCACCGCCGTGCATACCTCTTAACCGGGTCGCGTGCCCGGTACACCCACCGCTAGCGTGCCCTGCATGACGACCACCGACGCCCACGGTTCCGGGGCCGCCCACCCCCGTTTCGCCGAGGCCCTGCGCGAGTTGGGCCTCGGCGAGCTCATCGCGCAGGTCCGCCGCTTCCCGGACGCGACCCGTACAGCCGCCGAGGCCGCCGCGGCCATCGGCTGCGAGCTGAGTCAGATCTGCAAGTCGCTGATCTTCGCGTCGGACGGGGTGCCCGTGCTGGTGCTGATGGACGGGGCCTCGCGGGTCGACCTCGAGCGAGTCCGGGAGGAACTCGGCGCCGACAAGGTCACCCGGGCCAAGGCCGATGTCGTACGGGAAACGACCGGGTATGCCATCGGGGGTGTGCCCCCCTTCGGGCACCGTACGAGGACCAGGGTGCTGGCCGACCGGTCGCTGCTCGAACACGAGCTGGTGTGGGCCGCCGCCGGCAATCCGTACGCCGTGTTCCCCATCGCACCCAAGGACCTGGTCGCCCAGGCCGGTGCCGCTCTCGTGGACGTCCGCGAGAGCACCGCGTGACGCCGCTCGTCACCGCGGCCGTTCTCCTCGCCGCGGTCACGCACGCGAGCTGGAACGCCATCGCGCACCAGATCACCGACAAGCTGGTCGGGTTCACGCTGATCTCGGGCGGGGGGATGCTCATCGGGCTGGCGATCATCCCGCTCGCGGCGGTTCCGGCGGCGGGCGCGTGGCCGTATCTCCTCGCCTCGTCCTGCATCCACATCGCGTACTACGCGCTGCTGATGAAGTCCTTCCAACTGGGGGACTTCGGGCAGGCCTATCCGATCGCGCGCGGCACCGCGCCCCTGGTCGTGACCGTGCTGGCCGCCCTCTTCGCGAACGAGGTGCCGGACGGGTGGGCCGCCGCCGGAATCGCCCTCTCCTGCGCGGGACTGACCGGCGTCGCGCTGTGGGGGCTGCGCGGCCGTCGGCCCAACTGGTCGGCGATCGGCGCCGCGTTGGCGACCGGGCTGACCATCGCCGCGTACACCGTCGTCGACGGACTCGGCGTGCGCGCCTCCGGTTCCTCGCTCGGTTACATCGCCTGGCTGATGGCGGTGCAGGGGGTCGTGATCCCGGTGTACGCCCTCACGCGGTGGCGTGGTCGATTCGTCGCCGTACTGAGGCCGTTCGCAGGGGTCGGGCTCGTCGGCGCCGCCCTTTCCGTGGCCGCGTACGGGCTCGTCCTGTGGGCCCAGACCAAGGCCGAACTCGCCCCCGTCGCCGCCCTGCGCGAATCCTCGATCATCGTCGGCGCGGCCATCGGCGCCGTGTTCTTCAAGGAGCGGTTCGGGGCGCCGAGGATCGTCGCGGCGGGGCTGCTGGTCGCGGGCATCGGGCTGATGCTGCACGCCGGTTAGCCGTCCGTCTCGGGGGCTTGTCCCAAGCGCTGCCCAAGTCCGGCCCAACGTCGGCTATTCGTTTGCCGACTTGCCGAGGCCTTGACGGTCCGTTCCCTGAGCGTTCAGGCGGACGTTCGTGGCCGGGTCGTATGCCGTCCCTAGGGTCCAGGCGGACCGCGAAAGAAGGGACGCAAGGGACTCATGGACGCACTCCACGCAGTCCGGGCCCGAGGGATCACCAAGTGCTTCGGTGACGTCGTGGCGCTCGACGGCGTCGACCTGGACGTGACGCGGGGACAGATCCACGGCCTGGTCGGGCCGAACGGCGCCGGCAAGACGACACTGCTCGGGCTCCTGCTGGGCCTCGCCGTCCCTGACGGCGGGGAGTTGGAGATCCTGGACGTGCCGGTCGGGCGGGCCTTCGCCGCGCCTGACGGAGTCGCCGGATTCGTGGACGGGCCCGGTCTCTACCCGTCGCTCACCGCCCGGCAGAACCTCACCGCACTCGCCGAACTCCGCGGTCGACAAGCGCGTACGGCCGGCATCGACGACGTGCTCGAGCAGGTCGGGCTCACCGATGTCGCCAACGACAGGACCCGCGGTTTCTCCCTCGGCATGCGCCAGCGGCTCGGGCTCGCCGCCGCACTGCTGACCCGGCCACGGCTGCTGGTGCTCGACGAGCCGTCCAACGGCCTGGACCCGGCCGGTAAACGGCATGTGCACGGAGTCCTGAACCGGCTCGCCGCGGACGGCACGAGTGTCGTGCTCTCCAGCCACCGTATGGACGACCTGGAGGCGCTGTGCTCCGAGGTCACCATCCTCGCCACCGGG
The DNA here is from genome assembly GCF_031845645.1 of Streptomyces doebereineriae. Taxonomy (NCBI): domain Bacteria; kingdom Bacillati; phylum Actinomycetota; class Actinomycetes; order Kitasatosporales; family Streptomycetaceae; genus Streptomyces; species Streptomyces doebereineriae. Next base: position 23,407 of record NZ_JAVREZ010000033.1, on the reverse strand, counting down.
CGGGTCGTGTTCTCGGGCCCGCTCGGCAAACTGGCCGCCGAAAGCCGTGAACTCGACTACCGGGTTCGGACGTCCGACCCGGAGGCCGCGCGGCGGCTGGCCGACGGCACGGACGGCATCCGGATCGCCGACGACACCGGCCGGCAGACGCGGGACGCCGACGTGCTCGTCGTACGCGCGCTGGTGCCCGCTCTCGACGACCTGGTGGCGCGGCTCGTGACGTCGGGCGTCGCGTTGCGCGAACTCGCGCCCGTGGTCTCGCCCTTGGAGGCCGCGTTCCTGGCCCTGACCGAGGTCCAGGAGACCAGCAGATGACCACCACCGTCACCGCGGCCCCCACCACCGTGCGGCCCGTCTCGGTCCCGCGGAGCTACCGTTTCGAACTCGTCAAGCTCGTCTCGCAGTGGCGGATCCGCCTCCTCGTGGTCGCCTGCTGGATCCTGCCGGGGCTCTTCGTCGCCGGGGTGAGCCAGCAGAGCACGCTGCCCTCCGACACCTTGTTCGGCCGCTGGATGCACGCCACCGGCTGGGCCGGACCGCTGGTGATGCTCGGTTTCGCGGGTACCTGGGCGCTTCCGCTGCTGACCTCGGTGGTCGCCGGTGACGTGTTCGCCGCCGAGGACCGGCTCGGCACCTGGCGGTACCTGCTGGTGGCGGTCCGCTCGCCGCGGCGGATCTTCCTGGCGAAGGTGCTGGCCAGTCTCACCGTCATCCTGCTGCTCGTCACCGGACTGGCCTGCTCCAGCGCCGTGGGCGGGCTCGCCTCCGTCGGCAACCAGCCGCTCGTCGGCCTCGACGGCCACCTGTTGACCCCGTCGGATGCCGCCGGAAGGGTCCTGCTCGCCTGGGTCGCCGCCCTCGCCCCGACCCTGGCCCTCGCCGCGATCGGCCTGCTCGGGTCGGTCGCCCTCGGGCGGTCCCCGATGGGGCTGCTGCTGCCCCCGCTGGTCGCGCTCGGCATGCAGGTCGCCCAGATGCTGCCGCTGCCCGTCGCCGTACGCCTCGCCCTGCCCGGCTACGCCTTCCTCTCCTGGAACGGCCTGTTCACCGCCCCGGCCCAACTCGCCCCGCTCCTGATCGGCGTCGCCGTCAGCCTGGCGTGGGCCGTGCTCGCGACCGTACTGGCCCATCTGCTGTTCCTCCGGCGGGACTTCACCAACCTCGCCTACGACGGTGGTGGGCGCCGCGCGTTGACCGTGGGTGTGCTGCCCCTGGCCGCACTGACCGCTCTCACCGTCGGGGGGATCGCCGTCGCGACCGACTCGACGGGCATCACCCAGGCCAAGGTCCAGCGCTCCCTCGCCACGGCCTTCGCCCACCTCTACCGCCTGCAGACCGAACAACTCCACCGCCCCGCCGTCACCGAGGACCGGATCAGGGCCTCGGCGGCGTGCACCAAGAGCGACGGCCAGGCCGCTCAGCAGGGGGCGGGCAATGACTGGCGGTGTGTCGTGACCTGGCACCTGCCCGGCGTACCGGTGGCGGGGACGGCTGTCTATCAGCTGGACGTCGGATCGGACGGGCGGTTCGTCGCCGACGGCGACGGACCGAAGGAAGTGAACGGCTACTTCCTGGTGCGGACCTCCACCGGCGACGCACCGAACCCGTTGTGGCAGTTCGACGGCAACGTCGCGCTGCTGGACACCACCTCGAAGGGATAGTCCCATGCAGGTAACACGGCAGCGCCGGAGCAGCGAGAAGGTCAGACGCCTCAGTCGCCGGACCACGCTGGTGACGGCCGGTATCGCCGTCGCCCTCGGTGTCACCGGCACCGCGGTCGCCTCCACCTACCAGTTCGGCACCCAGCAGGTCGCACAGAGCACCGCCAAGGGCGAGGTCATCTCCAGCGACCAGTACCTCAAGCCGTACGGCAGCCGGACCGTCATCAACGACGGCAAGATCATGTCGTCCACGGTCAGCCCGGACGGCACCCACCTCGCGGCCGCGGTCACCGACGGCGACGCGGCACTGGTGATCATGGACCTCGCGACCGGGCAGGTGAAGCAGAAGATCGGCGCCAACGCCGCGGACGACCTGCGCATCAGCAGCGCCGCGATCGGCCAGGAAGGTCCCACCTACTCGCCCGACGGCAAGCAGCTGTGGCTCGGACAGGCGAACGGCTACACCAGGTTCACCGTGAACGCGGACGGCACCCTCTCCACCCCGACGGCCGTCGACATCCCGGCCGTCGGCACCCAGCAGGCCCTGGTGGGCGCCGCGGTGTTCTCGGCGGACGGCTCCACCGTGTACTCCGCGGTCAACGGCCAGAACCGGGTCGTCGCCCTCGACGCCACCACTGGGACCGTCGAGCAGAGCTGGGCCGTCGGCAACGCCCCGCGCGGCCTCGCCCTGGTCGGCGGCAAGTTGTACGTCAGCAACGAGGGCGGACGTCCGGCCAGGGCCGGCGAGACCACCATGAACTCCTACGGCACCCAGGTGCCCGCCGACCCCGACACGGGCGCCTCGACCACCGGCACGGTCAGCGTCATCGACACCGGCGCGGACAAGGTCGTCCGGACCATCGACGTGGGTCTGCACCCGACCGCCGTGTACGCCAGGAAGGGCGCGGTGTTCGTCACCAACACCGCCGACAACAACGTGTCGGTCATCGACACCCGCAAGGACAAGGTCGTCCAGACCATCGCCACTCAGCCGTGGCCCGAGGCGAAGGTCGGCTACGAGCCCGACGCGGTCACCCTCACCGACGACGGCCACCTGCTGGTCACGCTGGGCCGCGCCAACGCGGTCGCCGTCTTCCGGTACAAGTCCGCGCAGGAGCCCGCCAGTTACGTCGGCCTGCTTCCCACCGACTACTTCCCCGCCGAGATCACCACGGTCGGCAAGAAGGTCGTCGTCTCCAACACCCGTGGCATAGACGCCCGCCGCCCCACCACCGCCTCCGGCCACGGAACCCACGACACCACGTCCAGCCTCACGCAGTTCACCCTGCCGAGCGACCTCGTCATCAGGTCCCGGACGGCCAAGGTCTTCCAGCAGAACGGCTGGACGCCCGGCTCCGTCACGACAGTGAAGGGCGAGAGCCACGCCAAGCCGGTCCCGGTCCCGGCACGGCTCGGCGACCCCTCGACGATCAAGCACGTCTTCCTGCTCGTCAAGGAGAACCGCACCTACGACCAGGTCTACGGCGACCTCCCGCAGGGCGACGGCGACCCGGCCCTGACGACCTTCGGCGCCAACGTGACGCCCAACCAGCACGCCCTGGCCCAGCAGTTCGGCCTCTACGACAACTTCTACGACATCGGCACCAACTCCGCCGAGGGCCACAACTGGCTGATGCAGTCGGACAACCCGGAGTACACCGAGTCTTCCGCCGGTGAGTACACGCGCAGTTACGACACCGAGAACGACGTCCTCGGCCACCAGAAGTCCGGCTTCATCTGGACCGGCGCGCAGGCGGCCGGGAAGTCGGTCAAGGACTTCGGCGAGTTCCAGTCGACCGAGTCCAAGCCGTCCGGCGCGACCTGGCAGAACCTGTACTGCGACAGCAAGAACATGGCCGCGACCGGGGCGCAGACCCAGTACCCCATCCAGACCGGCTCGGCGATCCCCTCGCTCAACAAGGTGTCGGTGCAGGGCTTCCCGATGTTCGACCTCGACGTGCCGGACATCTACAAGGAGCAGATCTGGCAGCAGGACTTCGAGAAGAACGGCCCGGCGAACCTGAACATGTTCTGGTTCTCCAACGACCACACCGGCGGCCCGGCGAACGCGTCCGCCGAGGTCGCCGACAACGACCTCGCGGTCGGCCGGATGGTCGACGAGATCTCCCACAGCTCGTACTGGAAGGACTCGGCGATCTTCGTCGTCGAGGACGACTCCCAGAACGGCCTCGACCACGTCGACGGTCACCGGGCACCGGTCCAGATCATCAGCCCCTACGCCCAGCACGGCACCGTGGACAGCCACTACTACTCGCAGATCACGATGATCCGCACCGTCGAGCAGATCCTCGGGATCCACCCGATGAACCAGAAGGACAGCGCGGCCACCCCGATGTTCGGGGCGTTCACGGGGAAGGCGGACACCACCCCGTTCACGGCGGTCCCCAACCGCACCTCGCTGACCCTCGGAGTGAGCCCCACGCCCTCCTGCGGCGCGGACACCCCGGCCGCCCAGGACGCCGACGCGGCCCCCGCTCCGACGTCCGCCGCGGTGCCGCAGGCCGAGCAGGGGCTCGCGGCGCAGTGGAAGACCTGGGCCTCGCACCAGCGGCTGACCGGCTCGCACGCCGTGCCGGACTACGCCAACGCCGAGCAGATGAACCGCTACACCTGGTACCAGACGCACGCCTGGACCAAGCCCTACCCCGGCGACAGCAAGGTCTACGCGCCGAACGACGTCCCCGGCGCCTACCTGCCGTCGGCGGAGTCCGACGGCTAGACAGCCCGGTCCGGCCGGGGCACACCCGCCCCGGCCGGAATCCGGAGACACGGCCAGGGGACCCGGTCTCGTGCGTCAGGGCCCGGGGAGGAGCACTCTGGAAGCAGAGGTCTCCGGAGGTGATCCCCATGACGCACACCGCAGTCGGATGGCACGTCGAGCTGGAGTTCCGGGAGGACGAACGGCACACCGAGGCGGTCGCGCTGGTGCGCCTGCCCGACGGGAGCGAGGTACGGGCACGCGGACACGCCAGCCGCCACCGCAGCGACACGAATCAGCCGCGGGTCGGCGAGGAGGTCGCGGGAGCGCGGGCGCTCAACGAAATCGCGATGCAGTTGCTGACCAAGGCGCACGACGAGATCGACGAGGCGTCCGGGCGGACGTCCCATTCGATCAACGTGTAGCCCTCACAGGGCCGCCCGCACCGCCCTGACCAGAGCCTGGGCCCTCGGATCCGCCGTGACCGTCTTGCGGAACCCGTTGGTGACATAGCCGAAGGCGATACCGGTCTCGGGGTCGGCGAACCCGAGGGAGCCACCGCGGCCGGGGTGTCCGAAGGAGCCCGCGCCGAGGAACGGCGACGCGCTGCCGTGCAGCATGTAGCCCAGTCCGAAACGGGTGTTCACGACGAGCACCCGGTCCGGACCCGCCGACTCCTCGGTGCGGGCGAGCTCGACCGTGGCCGGGTCGAAGAGCCGTACCCCGTCGATCCCGCCGACCAGCGCCGCGTAGATCCGTGCCAGCCCGTCGGCCGTCGCGATCCCGTTGGTCGCGGGCAGGGCGCTCGCCCGGTACTCCGGTGCGTTCTGGTCGGGGAAGGGGGTGATCGCGGCGAAGGCGCGGCGGGTGAGGGAGCCGGGATCGTCGTAGGCCTCGGTGACGGACCGCTTGGGACGGGCGCGCAGGCCGCCGGTGGGCTCGGGGCCGTCGACCCGTCCGACCCGTCCCGTCCGCCCGGCCGCTTCCTCCTCCTCGGGCAGCCCGAGCCAGAACTCGGCTCCCAGCGGCCCGGCGATCTCCCGCGCGATCCACTCACCGGCCCCGAGCCCGGTCACCCTGCGCACCAGCTCGTCCAGCAGCCAGCCGTACGTCAGCGCGTGATACCCGTGGTCCGTGCCGGGCTCCCAGGCGGGTGCCTGCGCGGCGACCGCCTCGGGGCCCTTCAGCGGGTCCAGGGCCTCCTCGGGGGTGAGCGGCCGGTCGATCACCGGCAGCCCGGCCCGGTGGTTCAGCACGTGCCGGACCAGCACCCGCTCCTTGCCGCGGGCCTTGAACCCGGGCCAGTACTCGGCCACCGGCGCGTCCAGGTCCAGCTCCCCGCGCTGGTGCAGCATCAGGGGTACGGCGGCGGCGACGCCCTTGGTCGCCGAGCGCACGACCTGCGCGGTGCCGTGCCGCCAGGGCTCGGTGCCGTCGATGTCCCTGGTGCCGGCCCACAGGTCGACCACCTTGCGCCCGTCCCGGTACACGGCGACCGCCGCGCCCCGGTCCCCGAGCGCCTCGAAGTTCCGCGCGAACACATCCCTGACCGGCTCGAAGCCCTCGGCGACTGTGCCGTTCACGTCCACGCCCGTACTCCCTCTACTGCCGCTCGGTGCCCCCCTCAGCCAAGCAGAATCGTCACGTCGATGTTCCCGCGGGTCGCGTTCGAGTACGGGCACACCTCGTGGGCCGCGTCCACCAGCTTCGCCGCGAGGCCCGCGTCGAGGATCGGCAGCGAGACGCTCAGGGCGACCGCGAGGCCGTAGCCGCGGTACTTGTTGGGGCCGATGCCGACCTTCGCGGCGACCGTGGAGCCGGTCAGGTCGTAGCCCTCGCGGTTGCCGACGAGGATCAGCGCGTTGTGGAAGCAGGCGCTGTACCCGGCGGCGAACAGCTGCTCCGGGTTGGTGCCGTTGCCGTCCCCGCCGAGCGCCGGCGGCATCGCGACCTTCAGCTCGATCTGGCCGTCCTGGCTGGTGACATAGCCGTCCCGGCCGCCGTGTGCCGTGGCCTCGGCGACATACATGATCTTCGTCGGCCGGGTGTCGACGGCGGTTTCCTCAGGCATGGCTGGTCTCCCCCCGGAGAAGTGTGCGCAAGTGCATCGTGCACAAGGTACCGGCCGGTAGGTAGGCCCGGGATGACCAGGGGGTAGCAACCTCGGGTAACAGGAGGTCAGCGGGGGCGCTCAGAAGCTTCGTGCGCTCTTTTCGCGAGCCCCCACAAGTCCTCGCGCAGTCTCGCGGCCTCCGTGGTGTCGAGCCCGGTCGCGGAGAGGAGGGCGCCGGGGACGGCTGCCGCCCGCTCCCTGAGTTCCTCCGCGCGCCCCGTGCACGCCACCAGCACCGAGCGCTCGTCGCTCGCCGCGCGCTCCCGGCGTACGAACCCCGCGCTCTCCAGCCGCTTGAGCAACGGCGAGACCGTGCCGTAGTCGAGGCGCAGGGCGGCCGCCAGCTCCTTCACGCTCGTCTGACCGCGCTCCCACAGCACCAGCAGCACGAGGTACTGCGGGTAGGTGAGCCCGAGCTCGTCGAGGAGCGGCCGGTACGCGGCCGTCACCGCGCGCTGGGCGGCGTACAGCGCGAAGCACAACTGGTCGTCGAGCAGCAGCGATCCGGCGTCCTCTTCGTTCGTCACGCGCCCATTGTCACGGACCGCGGATCGAATCCGAAGGGCAACTCCAGCCGGTGGGCCCGCATCAGCTCGTCGTCGGCGAGGAGTTCGGCCGTCTTTCCGTCCGCGGCGATGGTGCCCTCGCTCAGGATCAGCGAGCGCGGGCACAGCTCCAATGCGTACGGCAGGTCGTGCGTCACCATCAGGACCGTCACGTCCAGCGAGCGCAGGATGTCGGCGAGTTCACGGCGGGAGGCCGGATCGAGGTTGGAGGAGGGCTCGTCGAGGACGAGGATCTCCGGCTCCATCGCCAGCACGGTGGCCACCGCCACCCGGCGCCGCTGGCCGAAGGAGAGGTGGTGCGGGGGCCGGTCCTTGAACTCCGCCATGCCGACCCTGGTCAGCGCCCGGTCCACGCGCTCCTCCAGTTCGGGCCCCCTGAGTCCGGCCGCCGCCGGTCCGAACGCCACGTCCTCGCGCACGGTCGGCATGAAGAGCTGGTCGTCGGGGTCCTGGAAGACGATGCCGACCTTGCGCCGGATCTCGGCCATGTGCTTCTTGTCCACGGGCAGCCCGGCGACCGTCACCGTGCCCACCCCGCCGCTCAGGATGCCGTTGAGGTGCAGCACCAGGGTCGTCTTGCCGGCGCCGTTCGGGCCGAGCAGGGCCACCCGCTCGCCGCGCGCGAGGGAGAAGTCCACGCCGAACAGGGCCTGGTGCCCGTCCGGGTAGGCGAAGGCGAGGCCGGAGACCTCCAGGGAAGCAGTGCTCACAGGGCCCATCCCAACACGCAGACGACAAGGGCGGCGACGGGGAGCGCGAGGGCGTACGACCACTGCGCCCGGGACGCGGTCACCTCGTCGATGACCGGCATCGAACCGGCGTACCCCCGGCTGACCATGGCCAGGTGCACGCGCTCGCCGCGCTCGTAGGAGCGGATGAACAGCGCGCCGGCCGACTTCGCGAGGACGCCCCAGTGCTTGACGCCGCTCGCCTCGAACCCCCGCGACTCCCGCGCGATCCGCATCCGCCGCATCTCGTCGGTGATGACATCGCCGTAGCGGATCATGAAGGAGGCGATCTGGACCAGCAGCGGCGGCAGTCTGAGCCGTTGCAGTCCGAGCAGCACCGAGCGCAGTTCGGTGGTGGACGCCAGCAGCACCGATGCGGCGACCCCCAGCGTGCCCTTGGCCAGCACGTTCCAGGCGCCCCACAGGCCGCTCACGCTCAGGGAGACCCCGAGCACCTCGACCCGCTCGCCCTCCGCGACGAACGGCATCAGCACGGCGAACGCCACGAACGGCACCTCGATCAGCAGCCGCTTCAGCAGGAAGCCGGCCGGCACGCGCGCGGCGTACGCGACGACGCCCAGGAGGACGGCGTACAGGCCGAACGCCCACATCGCCTCGCGCGGGGTCGAGACGACGACCACCACGAAGCCGAAGGCCGCCGCGAGTTTCGTGTGCGGCGGCAGGGCGTGCACCGGCGAGTGTCCGTGCCGGTAGAGCCTGTGCGCGTGTCCGGAGCCCACGTCAGACGCCCGTCCCGACGGGGCTGGTGTCGGCCGTACGGCGCCTGCGCACCACCCAGAACACCGTGCTGCCCGCGACGACGGTGACGCCGACGCCGATCACGCCCGCCAGCCCCCCGGACAGGCGGGCGTCCTCGACGTCCTTCACGCCGTAGTCGGCGAGCGGCGAGTCCGCCGTGGCGTGCTTCTCGGTCTTGGCGTCGATGCCCTTGTCGGCGGCGACCTTCTCCAGCCCGTCCGGGTCGGCGGACGCGTAGAAGCTGACGAATCCGGCGAGCACCACGGAGGTGACCAGGCCGGTGATCCACACCTTGCGGTGCGATCGGGCGGCGACCGGGTTGGGTTCGGCGGGTACGTCGACGAGTTGGCCGTCCACCCGCAGCTTCAGCTTCTGCTGGAGGCCGCGGGCGCCGTACACCAGGTCGGGGCGTACGGCGATGACGGCGCCGACGGTCAGCGCGGTGATGACCGCCTCGCCGATGCCGATGAGGACGTGGACGCCGATCATCGCGGTGGCGACCTTGGCGATGGAGACGTCGGTGGTGCCGCCGACGGCGTAGATCAGGGTGAAGGCGACGGCCGCGGCGGGCACGGAGAGCACGGCGGCCACGAAGGAGGCGGCGGTGATGGAGCCGCGCTTCCTGGGGAGCACCTTCACCAGCCCGCGGAAGACGGCGTACGCCACGACCGTTGTGACGACGGCCATGTCGGTGATGTTCACGCCGAGCGCGGTCAGGCCGCCGTCCGCGAAGAGGATGCCCTGCATGAGCAGGACGACCGAGACGCAGAGGACCCCTGTGTAAGGGCCCACGAGGATCGCGGCCAGTGCTCCGCCGAGCAGATGTCCGCTGGTCCCCGCGGCGACGGGGAAGTTCAGCATCTGCACGGCGAAGATGAACGCCGCGACGAGGCCGGCCAGGGGCGCGGTGCGTTCGTCCAGCTCGCGGCGGGCGCCGCGCAGGCTCACCGCGACGGCGGCCGCTGCGACGACTCCGGTCGCTGCCGAGATGGGGGCGTCTATGAATCCGTCAGGCACATGCACCGTTCGATGATAGTGGCTTGTTGCGAACTCTTTGCAAGAGGGCCGAGCCGCGAACAGCAATCAGCAGGCTTTCGGTCCAGGGGGCGGAACACGGGAAATGTGCGACGCTGGGAGGGGAGTGGACGCACAGCTTCCACACAGGTTACGCAGCGTGAGAGGCCCGTCACGATGTCTGTAGTCGAACAGTACGCGCGAGCCCACATCGTTTCGGACGTGGACATCGCGGAGGACGAGGCGATCCCGGTTGTCCTGCGCTACGACCCGGAGACCGACCCGCGCTCGGTACGGATCGGCCTGCCGGGCACGCACGAATGGACCTTCTCGCGGGCGCTGCTGGAACAGGGACTCAGGGCGCCGGTCGGCAGCGGTGAGGTGCGGGTGTGGCCGTGCGGCCGGGTGCAGGCCGTGGTGGAGTTCCACTCCCCGCAGGGGGTGTCGGTGGTGCAGTTCGAGCAGAAGGCCCTGCTCAGGTTCCTGCGGCGGACGTACACGGCCACGGCAGCCGTACGGAATTAGCCGCCCATCTTCAGCAGGGCCGCCACGATCGGGCCCGCCGTGTCGCCGCCGTGGCCGCCCGCCTGGACGACGCCCGCGGCCGCGAGGTCGCCCCGGTACGCGGTGAACCAGCCGTTCGGCTTCTTCTGGCCGTCGACCTCCGCGGAGCCGGTCTTCGCGCCCACGTTGCCGTAGACCCCGGACATCGCCTCGGCCGCCGTGCCGTAGCCCGCCGTGTACGCCATCAGCTCACGCAGCTGCGACAGCGTCCCCGAGGACATCGTGCGCGAGGCGGTGGCCAGCGTGCGGTTGTCGACCGAGGGGGAGACCAGGTAGGGCTGCTTGAAGGTGCCCGACTCGACGGTGGCGGAGACGGACGCCATGTTCAGCGGGTTCATCCGGACCCCGCCCTGGCCGATCAGCGAGGCCGCCTTCTGGGCCGCGCTCTGCACCGGCACCGAGCCGTCGAAGGACGGGACGCCGATCGCCCAGTTGTTCATGGACAGGCCGAAGACCTGCTGGGCCTGCTTGGTCAGGCTGTCGTTGTCCAGCTTGCCCGCCTGGCTGATGAAGGCGGTGTTGCAGGAGCGGGCGAAGCTCGCCTTGAAGGTGCCGCCCTTGATCTCGAACTTGTCGTCGTTCTGGAACTTCCAGCCGCCGTACGTGAAGTACTTCGGGCACGGGTGTGCCTTGTCCGCGGACGCGAGGTCCTCGTCGATCAGCAGCGAGGAGGTGATGACCTTCATCGTGGAGCCCGGGGCGAGGGAACCCTGGAAGGCGGTGTTGAAGCCGTGGCTCGCGTTCGCCACCGCGAGGATCTCGCCGGTCGACGGACGCAGCACGACGACGGAGGACCGGGCCTGCTTGGCGACCTGCGCCTCGGCCGCCGCCTGGAGCGTCGGGTTCAGGGTCGTCCGCACGGTGCCCGGGGTGCCCTTGCTGAGCTCCACCAGCGTCTTGTCGGAGGACTTGGAGTCCTTCCCGCGGATCACCCGCAGCTCGATGCCCGCCTTGCCGCCGGCCTTCTTGCCGTACTTCTCGCGCAGGCCGTCCAGCACCGTGCCGAGCGACGGGTACTTGGCCTCGGTGATCTCGCCGCCGTCCCGGTCGACCGCCTTGATCGGCGGGGTCCCGGACTCGCCGGTGACCAGGGTGTCGCCGTCCTTGAGGTCGGGGTGGACGACCGAGGCGGTCCAGTCGACCTGGGGCTTGCCGGTGGCGGTGTCGCGGACGACGGTCAGCGAACTGCCGTACGCCAGCGGCTTGCTGGTGCCCTTGTACGTCACCGTCGCCTTCACGGAGAAGGGCACCTTGTCGCCGGTGCGGGTGCCCGGGGTGAGGGTGACGCCGGTGAGGTGGGCGTCCTTGGTGTAGCCGGTGAGGAGGGTGGTGGCGGCCGCGCTGTCGCTCGTCGCGGCGGCGGCCGTGCTCACCTTGCCCTGCTGCCAGGAGGTCAGGAAGGTGGTCGCGGTGGTGGTGACCTCGGTCGCCGACAGCGGTCCGGTCTTGACCTTCGGCTTCTGGTCCTCGGCGGACACGGACGTGTTCTGCGTCCGGTCGTCGGCCGCGGCCCCGGCACCATACAGCGCGTAGACGCCGGCGCCGGCGCCGGCGACGACCACGGCGATCATCCCGCCGATCACGGCGGGCTTGGTCTTCCGTCGCTCGGCGACGCGCCTTCTGCTACCCACGGCTTCCGTTTCCTCCGCCAGTTCCCAGGGTCCCCGTTGCCCTCATCCATCCCAACGACGGCCACAGCCTAGAGTCCCTGTCCCGCACGGGTGACGTCAGCCTGCGGCTCGTAGCACAGCTGCGACAATCGGGCCCGCCGCGTCGCCGCCGTGGCCGCCCTCCTCGGTCATGGCCGCCGCGGCCATGTCGTTGCGGAAACCGGTGAACCAGCTGTTGGACACCTGCTGCCCGTCGACCTCCGCGGAACCGGTCTTGGCGCCGATGTCCCCGCCGAGTCCCGCCATCGCCTTGGTCGCCGTTCCCTGGGTCGCGGTGAGCCGCATCATCTGCTTCAGCTGGGAGGCCGTGTTGTACGGCAGCCCCTTCGCGGTGGCCAGTTCGCGGTCGTCGAGCTTCGGCGAGACCAGGTAGGGCTGGCGGAAGGCGCCGGTGATCGCGGTGGCCGTCACCGAGGCCATGTTCAGCGGGTTCATCTGGACCTGGCCCTGGCCTATCGCGTTCGCCGCGCGGTCCGGACCGCTGACCGCGGGCACCTTCCCGTCGAAGGAGACGATGCCGGTCTTCCAGTCCTCGCCGATCCCGAACCGGTTCTGCGCCTCCAGCGTCAGCGACTCGTCGGTGAGCGGCTTCTCGTCGATCAGCTTGATGAAGGCGGTGTTGCAGGACCGCATGAAGCTGTTGGCCAGCGAGGCGCCCTCGTTGGGCTCCATGCCGGTGAGGTTCTTGAAGGTCTGTCCCTGCCACACGGCGTCGGGCGGACAGGGCGCCGGGCCGTTCATCGAGGTCACGCCGTTGTCGATGAGCATCGCGGCGGTGATGATCTTCATCGTGGAGCCGGGGGCCTTGGTGCCCTCGAAGGCCGCGTTGAAGGCGTCCGTGCGGTTGTTGGCCACGGCCAGCACCTCACCGGTGCTCGGCTTGACGGCGACGACCGACGACTGGCCGTACAGCTTCACGGCCTTCTCGGCGGCCGCCTGTGCGGTCGCGCTGAGGGTGGTCTCCAGCTTGCCCGCCTTGCCCTCGGAGAGAGTCAGCAGCGAGGTGTCGGGGGTCTGGTCCGGGTGCTTGATGACCAGCTCGATCCCGGGAGTACCGCCGGCCTCGGCTCCGTACTTCTCGCGCAGGGCGTCCAGGACCGGGCCCAGCGAGGGGTACTTCTCCTTGGTCAGCACGCTGCCGTCGCGGGCCACCGCCTCGATGGCCGGGTTCGCGGACTCGCCGGTGACCAGCCGGTCGTCCCTCTGGAGCTTCGGATACACCAGGGAGGGCTGCCAGTCGACGAGCGCCTTCCCGGTGGTCACCCCGCGCACGACGGTCAGCTTGCTCTCGTACGCCAGCGGCTTGGACTTCCCGTCGTAGGAGACGGTCGCCTTCACGCTGTACGGCACGGTGGCGCCGGTCGTCTTTCCGGGCGTGATGCGCACATCGCCGATGTGCGCGTCCGTCCCGTAGGCGGCCAGCAACACCTCGGCCGCCGTGTTGTTGTTCGTCAACGCGGCCGCGCTCGCCGCGTCGCCCTTCTCCCAGGCGGCGAAGAAGTCCTTCGACGTCTTCGCGATCTCGTCGGCGGTGGGAGGCCCGCTCCGCTTGGCCTCCCCGACCCCGCCGCTCCCGTCGTCGCTCATCGCCGACACGAAGTTGTACGCCCCGTATCCGGCCCCGCCGACCATCACGGCGAACACCGTGCTGACGACAGCGACCTTCACCCCCTTGGCCATGGTCTGGCCCCCTCCCCGATGACCCCGTTGTTGTGGGAACTCTAAGCGGGAGGTGTGACACGCGGGGTAAGAGTTTCCTGATTCGTTGAAGCAGGTGCTCAATCACATACGTGAATATCAGCCCTCTAGACCCACGTATCCAGCCACATCCGCGACCGCCAGTCGTCGATCGGGATGCTCGTGCCGGTGTACAGCGGCCAGAAGTAGATGAAGTTCCAGGCGATCAGGAGGACCAGGACGCCGGCCGCCGTGGCGCCCGCAACCCGGCGGGTGTCCCTGGCGCCCGGGGGGCCGACGAGGGCGCCGATGAGCATGGCGACGGCCAGGCAGAGGAAGGGGAGGAAGACGATCGTGTAGAAGAAGAAGATCGTGCGTTCCTGGTAGTTGAACCAGGGGAGATAACCGGCCGCGATACCGCAGGCGATGGCGCCCGCGCGCCAGTCGCGGCGGAAGAACCAGCGCCACAGGACGTAGAGGATCGCAAAGCAGGCGGCCCACCACAGCAGCGGTGTGCCGATCGCCAGGACCTCGCGGGCGCACTTCTCGCCCGCGTCGGCCGGGCAGCCGTCGGTGCCGGGCGCGGGGGACTCGTAGAAGTACGAGACCGGGCGGCCGTCGACGATCCAGCTCCACGGGTTGGACATGTACGTGTGCGGCGAGGACAGGCCGACGTTGAACTTGTAGACCTCGTGCTCATAGTGGACCAGGCTGCGCCACCAGTCGGGCAGGAAGGTCCAGCTGCCGCCCTGGCCGTCGTTCGCGGCCCAGTTGCGGTAGTAGCCGCCGGAGCCGTCCGCGGGGGAGAGGATCCAGCCGATCCACGAGGTGACGTAGGTGACGACCGCGACCGGCACCATGGCCAGGAACGCGATGCCGAGGTCGTACTTGAGGACCGCCTCGTAGGGGCGGCGCGCGCCCGCGACCTTGCGGGAGCCGACGTCCCACAGGACCGTCATGATGCCGAAGGCGATGAGGAAGAACAGGCCGTTCCACTTGGTGCCGATGGCCAGACCGAGGAGCAGGCCCGCCAGCCAGCGGTAGGGGCGCCACCCCAGGCGCAGGGTGTCCGCGATGTGCGCGTCGGGGCGCACGAGGCCGTAGGAGTCGACCGGCAGCGCTGCGGCGAGTTTCTCCCGTGCCCGGTCACGGTCGATGACCAGACAGGCGAACGCGGCCAGCACGAAAAACATCAGTACACCGTCGAGCAGCGCGGTGCGCGCCATCACGAAGGCCAGGCCGTCCACGGTCATCAGCGCGCCCGCCAGGCAGCCCAGGAACGTGGAGCGGAAGATACGGCGGCCCACCCGGCACACGATCAGCACCGACAGCGTCCCGAGCAACGCCGTCATGAACCGCCAGCCGAACGGGTTGAACCCGAACATCAGCTCGCCGAGTCCGATGACGTACTTGCCGACCGGCGGGTGCACCACATAGGCGGCGTTCGTCGGGAGCGGAACGTTCCCGTTGGAGTTGAGGATCAGACTGTCGACGTTCTTGTCCCAGCTGAGCTCGAAGCCGCGGTGGACGAGCGCCCACGCGTCCTTGGCGTAGTACGTCTCGTCGAATATCACCTTCTTCGGGCTGCCCAGGTTCCAGAACCGCATCAGCCCCGCCACCAGCGTCACCAGCAGCGGCCCGGTCCAGCCCGACCAGCGCGCGATCCGCTCGGCGAGCACCCGGGGCACGCCCAGGACCTGCCACATCCGCGGACTGGGCGCGACGAAGGGCGGCACCAGGCGCTCGCGCACGTCGCTTCTGGCCTCGGCCGTGTAGCCGAAACGGCGCAGCCTCTGCTGCCACGACGGCCGCCGGTCCTGGGGGGCCTGGTCCTGCCGGGTGTCCGTGGAGGACGCGGTACTGGTCACCGCGCCATCGTAAGGAACGGCGCTGTGTGAGTCCCGTGCATGGGCGGATGCGTCCGGTTCGGGGCGCCCCTGGGAGGATGGGGGTGTGACTGGAACCCTTGTCTTGGCGGGCACCCCCATCGGCGACATCGCGGACGCTCCTCCCCGGCTGGCGGAGGAACTGGCCGGGGCCGACGTGGTCGCGGCCGAGGACACCCGGCGGCTGCGGCGGCTCACCCAGGGGCTGGGCGTGACGCCCAAGGGCCGGATCGTGTCCTACTTCGAGGGCAACGAGGCCGCCCGTACGCCCGAACTCGTCGACGAACTCCTCGGCGGCGCGCGCGTGCTGCTCGTCACCGACGCCGGGATGCCGTCGGTGTCCGACCCCGGGTACCGGCTGGTCGCCGCGGCGGTCGAGAAGGACGTCCGCGTCACGGCCGTACCGGGGCCGTCCGCCGTCCTCACCGCGCTCGCGCTGTCCGGGCTGCCCGTCGACCGGTTCTGCTTCGAGGGGTTCCTGCCGCGCAAGGCCGGTGAGCGGCTCTCCCGGCTGCGGGAGGTCGCCGACGAGCGGCGCACCCTGGTGTACTTCGAGGCTCCTCATCGGCTCGACGACACGCTCGCGGCGATGGCCGAGGTGTTCGGGGCGGAGCGGCGGGCGGCGGTGTGCCGGGAGTTGACGAAGACGTACGAGGAGGTCAAGCGGGGGACGCTGGGCTTTCTCGCCGAGTGGGCCGCGGAGGGGGTCCGGGGGGAGATCACCGTCGTGGTCGAAGGGGCGCCCGACAAGGGGGCCGAGGAGGTCGACGACGCCGAGCTCGTGCGGAGGGTGCGGGTGCGGGAGGAGGCGGGCGAGCGGCGCAAGGAGGCGATCGCCGCGGTGGCCGTCGAGGCGGGAGTCCCCAAGAGGGTTGTTTTCGATGCGGTGGTTGCGGCGAAGAACGCCCCTTCCTGACGCGCCGCATGAGGTGGGTCACACCCGCTCTGAGCAGGGCGCATGACTTCTGAGCGTGCGCCCCATGTGCCGGCAAAGCGGTGTCTCGGAATGCAAAGCTCCGCGCGGTCTCGCGGGGCGGTTTGGCAAGGAACGCCCAAATCGCCTCCAACAGTCGACAGGGTCGTCGCGTTCGGGTCCGAGGAGGCGTCCACTGGGGTGAGGGACGTACCCGTCCTTCGAACCAGCGGACACACAGGAGCTGGCATGAGCGAGATCGCAGGGCACCCCGGTGCGACAGCTGTCGTCAACGAGTCCTATTCCTTCGCCTGCATGCGCTGCGGGCACGGGTGGGAGCAGTCGTACGAGATAGAGCACCACATCGACGGCGACGGCCGGGAATTCGTGCAGTACGTGGTGGACGGACAGGTCGTGCCCTCTCCGCTCTCCAGGCCCGCGTGCGCGAACTGCGACCACCACGTCGTACGGATCATGCGGCCCGGTCGGGTCGCGTCCGCCCGTGACGCGGCGCACCAGCAGCACCGCACGCCCCCCGCCGGGCCCGTGGAGGCGCCGACGGCCGGGGGCGAGGAGCCGGGCGAAGAGCACCACTGGCACCTGGCCGACCTGCTGCACGTGTTCCAGCGCAAGGCGAGCTGACCGCTCCGGCGTCCGGGTGGGCATGCCCCTTTCGTAGGATCGGGGCATGCCTTCGAACAGCCCGCGCGAGAAGAACGCGGCGCCGCCGCTCCCGGAGCCCCTCCGGGTGCCGGTCGCCGACTCCCACACCCACCTGGACATGCAGGACGGGACCGTGGAGGAGGGGCTCGCGAAAGCCGCGTCGGTCGGGGTGACCACGGTCGTCCAGGTCGGCTGCGACGTACGGGGCTCCCGCTGGGCGGCCGAGACGGCGGATCGGTACGACGCCGTCCACGCCACCGTCGCCCTGCACCCCAACGAGGCGCCCCGGATCGTCCACGGCGACCCCGACGGGTGGTCCCGGCAGGGGGAGCGCAAGGCGGGGGGCACGCCGGCGCTCGACGAGGCGCTCGCGGAGATCGACCGCCTGGCCGGGCTCCCGCAGGTCAAGGGCGTCGGCGAGACGGGCCTCGACCACTTCCGCACCGGGCCCGAGGGCAAGGAGGCGCAGGAGGCGTCCTTCCGCGCCCACATCGAGATGGCCAAGCGGCACGGCAAGGCGCTCGTCATCCACGACCGCGACGCCCATGCGGACGTCCTGCGCGTGCTGAAGGAGGAGGGCGCTCCCGAGCGCACCGTCTTCCACTGCTACTCCGGGGACGCCGAGATGGCGCAGATCTGCGCCGGCGCCGGATACTTCATGTCCTTCGCCGGCAACGTCACCTTCAAGAACGCCCAGAACCTGCGGGACGCGGTGGCCGTGGCGCCGCTCGAGCTCCTGCTCGTGGAGACCGACGCGCCCTTCCTGACGCCGGTGCCGTACCGCGGACGGCCCAACGCCCCCTATCTCATTCCGGTCACAGTGCGTGCCATGGCCGCCGTGCGCGGCATCGACGAGGACGCGTTGGCCACGGCACTCGCCGCCAACACCGCACGCGCCTTCGGTTACTGACCCCATCGAACGTAACTCCGGGTAGTCGTGTCACTTTGGAGAGTGACGACCGCTCCGCTAGGTTCTGTGGGCCCGATCCGGACCCCTTTGGACCCCTCGGCCCCTGGAGCGTGTCGGCGTGAGCAACTCGCAGTACGAGACGTACGAGACGAACGAGACATACGGGCCCTATGAGCCGTACGGCCCGACCGAGCCGTACGGACCCCCGGCGCACGGCGGCTTCGACACGCCCCCCGCCGATCCGCACACCGCGGAGACGCTCGCGTACGGGATGTACGGGGCACCGGACCCGGGGCGGACGCTGGCGTACGAGGACACGTACCGGCCCGCGTACGAGGAGTCGAACCCGGCGCCCATGCCGCCCCCGCGTGCCGAAGTGGGCCGGGCCGCACGCCGGCGCCGGGCGCGGTACGCGGAGCGCCCGGACACCGCGATGCGCCGACTGCTTCCGCAGGCGCTGGTGGTCGCGTTCCTGGCGGGCGGCACCACCGCGTTCGTCGCCAAGGACAAGGCGATCGAGCTCAGCGTCGACGGCAAGCCGCGGACCCTGCACACCTTCTCGGACGACGTGACCGAACTGCTCGTGGAGGAGGGAGTCGCGGTCGGGGCACACGACGTCGTCGCGCCCGCCCCCGGCGAACAGCTCGCCAGCGGGGACGAGGTCGCGGTGCGGTACGGGCGTCCCGTACGGCTCACGCTCGACGGGAACCGGCGTGAGGTGTGGACCACGGCACGCACCGTGGACGGGGCGCTCGAACAGCTGGGGGTGCGCGCGGAGGGCGCGTACGTGTCCACCTCGCGCTCCCGGCCGATCGGGCGGGAGGGGCTCGCGCTGGATGTGCGGACCGAGCGCTCCGTGACGATCATGGCGGACGGCCGGGCACGGACGATCCGGACCAACGCCGCCACCGTGGGGGAGGCCGTGGAGGCGGCCGGGATCACGCTGAGCGGCATGGACACCACCTCGGTGGCACCGGGGAGCTTTCCGCGCGACGGGCAGACCGTCACGGTGCTGCGGATCACCGGGATGAAGGAAGTGCACGAGGAGCAGATCCCGTTCCTGGAGGAGCGGAGCGAGGACGCCTCGCTCTTCAAGGGCACGGAGGTCGTCGAGCGGGCGGGGGTACCGGGGGTGCGACGGGTCACGTACTCCCTGCGGACCGTCAACGGGGTCCGGCAGAAGCCGCGACGGATCAGGGTCGAGTTGGTGCGGGAGCCCCGGGCGCAGAGGGTCAGGGTGGGCACGAAGCCGATGCCCACGTCCGTGCAGGGAGCGGACCATCTGAACTGGCAGGGGCTCGCGGTGTGCGAGTCCGGCGGGCGGCCGAACGCCGTGGATTCCTCGGGGACGTACGGAGGGCTGTACCAGTTCGACACGAGGACCTGGCACGGGCTGGGCGGCTCGGGGCGACCGCAGGACGCGCCTGCGGCGGAACAGACGTTCCGCGCGAAGAAGCTGTACGTACGGCGGGGGGCGAGCCCGTGGCCGCACTGCGGAGCCCGCCTGCACGGGTGAGTGGAGCACCCACCCAGCCCCGTACCCTTGGGGCCGTGAGCAGCAGCCCCTCCCCAGACGCCCTCCTCGGCCCCGCCGACATCCGTGAACTCGCGGCTGTCCTAGGGGTCCGCCCCACCAAACAGCGCGGCCAGAACTTCGTGATCGACGCGAACACGGTCCGCCGTATCGTCAGGACCGCGGGCGTCCGCCCCGACGACGTGGTGGTGGAGGTAGGGCCCGGGCTCGGCTCGCTCACCCTGGCGCTGCTGGAAGCGGCGGACCGCGTCACCGCCGTCGAGATCGACGACGTCCTCGCCTCCGCACTGCCCGCGACGATCGCCGCCCGCCTGCCGGACCGGGCCGACCGCTTCGCCGTCGTGCACTCGGACGCGATGCACATCACCGACCTTCCCGGCCCCGCGCCGACGGCACTGGTCGCGAACCTGCCGTACAACGTCGCCGTACCCGTGCTGCTGCACATGCTCGAGACCTTCCCGAGCATCGAACGCACCCTCGTCATGGTCCAGGCCGAGGTCGCCGACCGGCTCGCCGCACCGCCCGGTTCGAAGGTGTACGGCGTCCCGTCCGTGAAGGCCAACTGGTACGCCGAGGTCAAGCGGGCCGGATCGATCGGCCGCACCGTCTTCTGGCCCGCACCGAACGTGGACAGCGGGCTCGTCGCGCTGACCCGGAGGACCGAGCCGATCAAGACCACCGCGTCGAGGCGCGAGGTGTTCGCGGTCGTCGACGCCGCTTTCGCCCAGCGCCGCAAGACGCTGCGGGCCGCGCTCGCCGGGTGGGCGGGTACGGCCGCGGCCGCCGAGACGGCCCTCGTGGCGGCCGGGGTCTCGCCCCAGGCCCGCGGTGAGTCGCTCACCGTCGAGGAGTTCGCGCGCATCGCAGAAAACAAGGAGCCCGGTCAGCAGTGAGCGTCACCGTCCGCGTCCCCGCCAAGGTCAACGTCCAGCTCGCGGTGGGCGCCGCCCGCCCCGACGGCTTCCACGACCTGGCCAACGTCTTCCTCGCGGTCGGCCTCTACGACGAGGTGACCGTGACGCCCGCCGAGGAGCTCCGCATCACCTGCGCGGGCCCCGACGCCGCCGAGGTCCCCCTCGACCGTACGAATCTCGCGGCCCGCGCGGCGATCGCCCTCGCGGAGCGCCGCGGGCTCGACCCCGCCGTGCACCTCCACATCGCCAAGGACATCCCCGTGGCCGGCGGCATGGCGGGCGGCAGCGCGGACGGGGCCGGTGCGCTGCTGGCCTGCGACGCGCTGTGGGGGACGGGCGCCTCCCGTGAGGAACTGCTCGAGATCTGCGCCGAGTTGGGCAGTGACGTGCCGTTCAGCCTGGTGGGCGGGGCCGCGCTCGGGACGGGCCGCGGGGAGAAGCTGCGCACCCTCGAGGTCGGCGGCGGCTTCTCGTGGGTGTTCGCGATGGCGGAGCGCGGGCTGTCGACCCCGGCCGTCTTCCGGGAGTTCGACCGGCTCACCGAGGGCCTCGACGTCCCCGAGCCCGTCGCCTCCGAGGACCTGCTCGACGCGCTGGCCGGGGGCGACCCGGAGGCGCTCGCCGCCGCCGTCTCCAACGACCTTCAGCCCGCCGCCCTCTCACTCTTCCCGGAGCTCGCCGACACCCTCGCGGCCGGCAGCGCCGCGGGCGCCCTCGCCGGGCTCGTCTCGGGCTCGGGCCCGACCACGGCGTTCCTCGCCCGTGACGCCGGGGCGGCGACGAAGATCGCGGACGCACTGCGCGCCTCCGGCACGTGCCGGACGGTGCGTGTGGCGTCGGGCCCCGCGCCGGGTGCGACGGTGATCTGATCCGGCGGAAGAGCGCGGGGCGAGGGGATGTCGCGCGCCGGACTACCCTGGAGGGTCGATCGATCCCCCTGGGCAGGAGAGAAATGGCCGTCAATCTGGTCAATGTCGAGAACGTCAGCAAGGTGTACGGCACCCGTGCCCTGCTGGACGGTGTCTCGCTCGGCGTCTCCGAGGGCGATCGCATCGGCGTCGTGGGCCGCAACGGTGACGGCAAGACCACCCTGATCCGCATGCTCGCCAAGCTGGAGGACGCCGACACCGGGCGCGTCACGCACTCCGGCGGACTGCGGCTGGGCGTCCTCACGCAGCACGACTCCCTGGACCCCACGGCGACCGTCCGGCACGAGGTCATCCGGGACATGGCCGACCACGAGTGGGCCGGCAACGCCAAGGTCCGCGATGTGCTGACCGGACTGTTCGGCGGGCTCGACCTGCCCGGCTTCCCGCAGGGCCTCGACACCGTCATCGCGCCGCTCTCCGGTGGTGAGCGCCGCCGGATCGCCCTCGCCAAGCTGCTCATCGAGGAACAGGACCTGATCGTCCTCGACGAGCCCACCAACCACCTCGACGTCGAGGGCATCTCCTGGCTGGCGAAGCACCTGCGCGAACGGCGTTCGGCCCTCGTCTGCGTCACCCACGACCGGTGGTTCCTCGACCAGGTCTGCACGCGGATGTGGGATGTGCAGAAGGGCGACGTCTTCGAGTACGAGGGCGGGTACTCCGACTACGTCTTCGCGCGTGCCGAGCGTGAGCGGATCGCCGCCACCGAGGAGACCAAGCGGCAGAACCTCGTCCGCAAGGAGCTGGCGTGGCTCAGGCGCGGCGCCCCCGCGCGGACGTCCAAGCCGCGTTTCCGGGTGGAGGCCGCCAACGAGCTCATCAAGGACGTACCGCCGCCGCGGGACAGCAGCGAGCTGATGAAGTTCGCGTCGTCGCGGCTGGGCAAGACGGTCTTCGAGCTGGAGGACGTGACCGTCCAGGCCGGGCCGAAGGTGCTGCTGAAGCATGTGACCTGGCAGCTCGGTCCGGGCGACCGGATCGGTCTCGTCGGGGTCAACGGCGCGGGGAAGACGTCCCTGCTGCGGGCCATGGCCGAGGCCGCGCGGACCGAAGGCGAGACCCAGCCCGTGGGCGGACGGGTCGTGGTCGGCCGGACCGTCAAGCTCGCCTATCTCTCGCAGGAGGTCGCCGAACTCAAGCCCACGCTGCGGGTGCTGGAGGCCGTCCAGCAGGTGCGGGAGCGCGTCGACCTCGGCAAGGGGCGCGAGATGACCGCCGGGCAGCTGTGCGAGACGTTCGGCTTCAACAAGGAGAAGCAGTGGACGCCGGTCGGGGATCTCTCGGGCGGTGAGCGGCGGCGCCTGCAGCTGCTGCGGCTGCTGATGGACGAGCCCAACGTCCTCTTCCTCGACGAGCCCACCAACGACCTTGACATCGAGACCCTGACCCAGCTGGAGGACGTCCTCGACGGCTGGCCCGGCTCGATGGTCGTCATCTCCCACGACCGGTTCTTCGTCGAGCGCACGACCGACCGGGTCTTCGCGCTGCTCGGGGACGCCACCCTGCGGATGCTGCCGCGCGGTATCGACGAGTACCTGGAGCGGCGGCAGCGGATGGAGGAGGCGGCCGCGGCTTCGGCTCCGGTGGTGGTGAAGCCGGTGGCCGAGAAGAGCTCCGCGGATCAGCGGACCGCGAAGAAGGAGCTCCAGAAGATCGAGCGGCAGCTCGACAAGATCTCCGCGAGGGAGACGAAGCTGCACGCGCAGATCGCCGACAACGCCACCGACTTCGCGAAGGTGGCCTCCCTCGATGCCGAGCTGCGGGATCTCGCCGGGGAGCGGGAGGAACTCGAGATGCGGTGGCTGGAGCTGGCCGAGGACGCGTGAAGGTGCGGCACATCATCCTCGAATGACAGGAAAGCCAGGAATTAAGCTCTTCCGGGACACTTCTCACCGGTAGGGGAAGCGCAACGTCGAACTAGCGTGTAGCTTCCGGGGGCATGAAGGGCGGGGGTGCTGGGAGAGTGCCTCTGTCCGTGCGGATCAGAGGGCATCCATCGTGGGGCCTTCACGCGGATCCATGGGGGGACTGGGGGGTTGCTCGATGGGAGTTCGGCTCATGGTGGTCGACGACCACCGATTGCTCGCCGAGGCGCTGGCCTCGGCGCTGAAACTGCGCGGGCACCGGGTGCTCGCGGCGGCGGCGCCTGCCGCGGGGGCGGCGGAGCTGGTGATCAGCCGGGCGCCC
>NZ_JAVREZ010000032.1:0-91198 GCF_031845645.1 Streptomyces doebereineriae | reverse complement strand
CCGTTTCCGGTTCCGATTTCCTCGGTGCTTTCCAGGTTCCCGCTCTCGCGTTTCCCTTTCCGGCGGTTCCGACTCTATCAGATCCTTTCGGGCCTGATTCCCAGTCAGCGGGGCTTGTCTTCCCGGCTGTTGGGCCGTTCCGACGTCTCAAACCTTAGCGGACTCTCGCTGCGGTCCCAAATCGAGGGCCGCACCCCAATCGAATTGAATTCGGGCACACCGAATTCATCCCGGCTGGGAGATCGTTCTGATGGTTTGAGTGGCCGCTTGCGCGGCGGAGGCGCTACCACAGAACCGTTACGGCTCCGTGGCAACCCGAAGAACTTTACGGATCCGGCAAGTGGCTGTCAAGCACCCTCTGTCAAGATCTTTTAGTCGAGGTCGCTGAGCCGCCCACCGGCGTCCGGCTGTGCGTGCTCCACCCTACGCAGAAGCCGGGTGAGGACGTCCCCGAGGGTGTTGCGCTCCTCGGCGGACAGATCCTGGAGCAGGTCCTCCTCGAAGACCGTGGCCAGTCGCATCGCCTCCAGCCACTTCTCGCGGCCTTCGGCGGTCAGCTCCACTATCACGCGGACGCGGTTGGTCTCGTCCCGCTCCCGGGTCACCAGTCCCTCGGCAAGCATGCGGTCGATGCGGTGGGTCATCGCGGCCGGCGTGAGGCCGAGGCGCTTGGCGAGCTCGCTGGGACCCATCCGATAGGGGGCACCGGAGAGCACGAGGGCTTTGAGGACCTCCCACTCGGCGTTGCTGATGCCGAGATCTGCGGTCTGACGGCCGTAAGCGACGTTCATACGGCGGTTCAGACGGGAGAGCGCCGAGACGATCTGCTCGACCTGGGGGTCGAGGTCCTGGAACTCGCGCTGGTAAGCGGCGATCTGCTCTTCGAGCGTCGGCTCGGGGACGCCGGGAGTCTCGGCCATGGCCGCAGTATGGCACGCGCCTCCTTTGCCTTGAAGTCCTTCACTATGTACTCTTTAGCTTCGAACTTTAGCTTTGAAGTCTTCACGTCTAACTAGTGAGAGAGGTGAACGTGACCAGGGCGATGGGCGCAGCGATGCGCCGGATCCACGTGGGCAACGCACTCAGCGCGTTCGGGCTCGGTTTCACCGTGCCCTACCTGTACGTCTACGTGGCGCAGGTGCGTGGTCTGGGAGCCATGACGGCGGGGCTGGTCCTCGCCGTCTTCGCCGTGGCGGCACTGATCGTGCTGCCGTTCGCCGGGCGGGCCATCGTCCGGCGAGGCCCGCTACCGGTGCTGCTCATCGCCCTGATCACGGCCGCGCTCGGGGCGATGAGTCTCGGCCTCGCCGGCCGTGCGGAGACCGTGCTGCTGTCGGCGGCCGCGCTGGGGGCCGGTCAGGCCGTCATGCAGCCGGCGCTGGCGACGATGATCGTGGACTGCTCCACCTCGGAGACGCGGTCCCGGGCCTTCGCGACGCAGTTCTTCCTGCAGAACCTCGGACTCGGTGTCGGGGGTCTCATCGGCGGGCATCTCGTCGACACGTCGAGCGCCACGTCCTTCACCGTGCTGTTCGCGATCGAGGCGGCGGTGTTCCTGCTGCTGGTGGTCGTGATGGCGACTCTGCGGCTGCCGCACGCGCCCCGCATCGAGGGCGCGCCGACCCCGTCCGCCAAGGGCAGCTGGAAGCAGCTGCTCGGCAACCGCGCCATGGTGCAGCTGTGCGTGCTGGGCTTCGTGTTGTTCTTCGCCTGCTACGGACAGTTCGAGTCCGGGCTGAGCGCTTACGGCGTCGAGTCCGCCGGCATCTCCCCCTCCGCGATGGGGACGGCTCTGGCCGCCAACACCGCGATGATCGTGGTGGCGCAGTTCGCCGTGCTGAAGTTCGTGGAGCGGCGGAGGCGGTCACGGGTGATCGCCGCGGTCGGGATCATCTGGTCCGTGGCGTGGATCGTGGCGGGCTACGCGGGCCTCGGGCACGGCAGCCAGGAGATGGCCACGGCCGCCTTCGTCTCGACGTACGCCTTGTTCGGGCTGGGCGAGGCGATGCTGTCGCCGACGGTGGCCCCCCTCGTCGCCGATCTGGCGCCGGAGGGAATGGCGGGCCAGTACAACTCCGCCTTCGCCCTGGTGAAGCAGCTCGCCCTGGCGGTGGGCCCGGCGGTCGGCGGCCCGATGGGTGCGTCCCTGCCTACGCCGTACATCGTGACGTTCCTGCTGTTCTCGCTGGGGATCACCTACCTGGCCGTCCGGCTGGGCAGGCAGCTGACCCCCGTACAGAACCAGCCGGCACTGCGGAAGAGCCGAGTGGTGGCCCAGGGTGGAGCGACGTCGGAGTCCGTGGCCGCCTAGCTGCAACCCCCTGGGGGCGTGGGGAACAACGCGACCCGCGCTACCCCTTCGGCAACACGAACTCGCACCAGACCGCCTTCCCGCCCCCCGGTGTCCTCCGAGACCCCCAGTTCGACGCGATGGTCGCCACGATGGCGATCCCCCGACCGGACTCGTCACCGGGTTCCGCCCGCCGACGCCGGGGCAGATGGTCGTCCCCGTCCGTCACCTCGACGATCAGTCGCCGGTCGGTACGGCGGAGCCGCAACCGCATGGGCGGGGTCCCGTGCTGCAGGGAGTTGGCGACCAGCTCGCTCACCGCCAGCACGCCAAGATCATGCAGTTCCACCGGGAACCGCCAGCTCGTCAGCACGCCGGAGGCGAACGCACGCGCGCGTGGAGCCGCCTCGACTCCGCCCAGCAGTTCCAACGCGGCGTTGCGGAAGAGATCGCCGTCGGGGCCCGTATGGGCCGGGTGCTGGAGGACCATGACGGCCACGTCGTCGTCGTGTTCCGCGGTGACGCCGGCCGAGCGGACCAGGCGGTCGCAGATCACCTGGGGGCTGCCGGTCGCGCCGGCCAGGGCGCGCTCGAGCGCGGCGATGCCCTCGTCCAGGTCCTCGTCACGGCGTTCGACCAGGCCGTCCGTGTAGAGCACCGCCGTGGAACCCGGGCCGAGGGGGATGGAGCCCGAGGCGTGCATCCAGCCGCCGGTGCCCAGCGGCGGGCCGGTGGGTTCGTCGGCGCGCAGGACGACGCCGCTCTCGTCGCGGACCAGGATGGGCAGGTGACCGGCCGAGGCGTAGACCAGCTTGCCCTCGTTCGGGTCGTGGATGGCGTACGCGCACGTGGCGATCTGGTTGGCGTCGATCTCCATGGCGAGGCCGTCCAGGAGCTGGAGGATCTCGTGCGGGGGCAGGTCCAGGCGGGCGTAAGCCCTGACGGCCGTTCGGAGCTGACCCATGACCGCCGCCGCGCGGACCCCTCGGCCCATGACGTCGCCGATGACCAGGGCCGTGCGGCCGCCGCCGAGGGTGATGACGTCGTACCAGTCGCCGCCGACCGCGGCCTCCGTGCCGCCGGGCAGGTAGGTGGCGGCGATGCGCAGGTCGTCCGGTTCCTCGAGCTCCTGGGGGAGCAGGCTGCGCTGGAGGGTCACGGCGGTCTCGCGCTGGCGGCGTTCGCTGGCCCGGAGACGCTCGGCGGCCTCGGCGTGGTCGGTGACGTCGGTCGCGAATACGAGGACACCGCTGCCACCGCCACCACCACCGTGTCCTTCCGTCACCGGGGTGCAGGTGAAGGTGTAGGAGCGGCCGTCGGGGGCCTTGCGTGACTTGACGGTGCGGGGCTTGCCGCTGCGCAGGACCTGGTCGAGGAGCGGGAGGAGGCCGATCTCGTCGAGCTCCGGGAGGGCTCGGCGGGCCGGTTCGCCGGTGGGGCGCAGGCCGAAGGCGACCACATAGGCGTCGTTGACGTAGGCGAGGCGGTGATCGGGGCCGTGGACGAGGGCGACGAGGGCGGGGACACGGTCGAGGACCTCACGTACGGGGAGTTCGTCGACGGCGGGGACGGGCACGGTCAGTTGTTCGGCGCGGGCCGCGGGGACGGCACCCTCGCTCAGGCGGTCCTCGGTGACCAAATCGTCGGTCCGCGCTGCGGCGCGGCGCTGCGTTCCGGGGAGGCGGGCGCTCCAGCGCGTGAAGTTCACGAATCCTTGCCTCGTGTCGTCGTCTTCGGCGTCTTCGGGCCGGCTCCGGGCCCGGCCGGGGGGCTGGGGACGGCAGCCCGGGGGTGCAGCACGGTGGGAAAACCTCTTGGTTCGAGGGACGGGCGGCTGCCCGCCCGAAGTCGGGCACCAGTCTGGCAGGGTGACCGACCGGGCGACATTCGTCAGACGCCGGGGCGGTCCGTGGAGTTCCTCGGTCCGGTCAGGACGACCCCTTCGGGTCGTTCGTCGGGTCGTGAGGATGCTTTCCACCGGCCGCGAGTTCGAACTCCGCTCGAGGATGTTCGAGTGAACCGAGGGAGACGATCTCCCTCTTGAAGAGCCCCGAGAGGGTCCATTCGGCCAGGACGCGGGCCTTGCGGTTGAAGGTGGGGACCCTGCTGAGGTGGTAGACGCGGTGCATGAACCAGGCAGGGTAGCCCTTCAGCTTGCGTCCGTAGACGTACGCGACACCTTTGTGGAGGCCCAGGGAGGCCACCGAGCCGACGTACTTGTGGGAGTACGTCTCCAAGGGCTCACCCCGCAGCGCGTGCGCGATGTTGTCGCCGAGGACCCTGGCCTGGCGGACGGCGTGCTGGGCGTTGGGGGCCGTCTCCTTGCCGGGCTCCTCGGCGGTGACGTCGGGGACGGCGGCCGCGTCTCCGGCCGCCCACGCGTGCGTGGTGCCGTCGACGGTGAGCTGAGGGGTGCATTTCAGCCGCCCTCGCTCATTGAGCGGGAGGTCGGTGGCGGCCAGGAGCGGGCTGGGTTTGACGCCGGCCGTCCACACGACCGTACGCGTGGGAAAGCGGTTGCCGTCGCTGAGGACGGCGACGCGGTCGACGCAGGAATCCAGGCGGGTGTTCAGCCGTACGTCGATGTTGCGGCGGCGCAGTTCGCTGACCGTGTAGCGGCCCATCTCCTCGCCGACCTCGGGAAGGATGCGGTTGGAGGCCTCGACGAGGATCCACTTCATGTCCTCGGGACGGACGTTGTGGTAGTAGCGCGCGGTGTAGCGGGCCATGTCCTCCAGCTCGCCGAGCGCCTCCACGCCCGCGTAGCCGCCGCCGACGAACACGAAGGTGAGAGCCGCGTCGCGGATCGCGGGGTCGCGGGTGGAGGAGGCGATGTCCATCTGCTCGATGACGTGGTTGCGCAGGCCGATGGCCTCCTCGACCGTCTTGAACCCGATGCCGTGGTCGGCGAGTCCGGGGATCGGCAGCGTGCGCGCGACCGAACCCGGGGCGAGGACGAGTTCGTCGTACGACAGCTGCTCGCCGCCCGTCCGCTCCTCCTCGGTGGCGAGGGTCGTGACGGAGGCCGTGCGCTTGGCGTGGTCGATCGCGGTGGCCTCGCCGACCACGACACGGCAGCGGTCGAGGACGCGGCGCAGTGGTACGACGACATGGCGCGGGGAGATGGATCCGGCGGCCGCCTCGGGCAGGAACGGCTGATAGGTCATGTACGGGTCGGGCGTGACGATCGTGATCTCGACTTCGCCCCGGTCGAGTTCCCGTTTCAGCTTCCGCTGCAGACGCAGAGCCGTGTACATCCCGACGTAGCCGCCGCCGACAACCAGAATGCGCGCACGTTCCTTCACCATCCCATGACGCACCCGTCGCTTGAGTTTGTCCACAGCCTCGACAAATTGTGTGACCGGAGTTCATCGGCGCGCCGGGTTGGCCGGATCTCCGGAGTGCGTGGAAGGTGCGCAGGTCAAGGGGTGTGCGCCGGGCGGGCGGAGGGGGTGCAATCGGGGCGTTTGCCACCCGTACTCCGATCGGGGGGCGCTCCGTGCGGAACCTGCCCCTTCTGAATTGACCCCCACTCAACTATGTTCGTGTGTCGACGGGGTGTAGGGGGATGCGCTCCGGGTCCGCGACGGGCGGACTCGCGAAACGGGCTTGTTCCGCACGCTCCGGCTTTCGATGGCGGGGAGAGTCTCCGGGGGGAGACGTCATTACCGGGGGATTATTTATGCACATTCAGGACTCTCATTGGTCTACCGCGTCCGCCATCGCACCCGGTGGCGGGGCGATGGGCGGCGCGATGGGTTCGGCGATGAGCGCGGCGGGCAACGGACGTGACGGATCGCGTTCGGCCCCGCTGCGCGTGGACGCACAGCGCAATCTGGAACACGTACTGCGCGCGGCGCGCGAGGTCTTCGGCGAGCTGGGCTACGGCGCGCCGATGGAGGACGTGGCGCGGCGCGCCCGGGTCGGTGTCGGCACGGTGTACCGGCGCTTCCCGAGCAAGGACGTCCTGGTCCGGCGGATAGCCGAGGAGGAGACCTCCCGGCTGACCGACCAGGCGCGGGCGGCACTCGGCCAGGAGGACGAACCGTGGTCGGCGCTGTCGCGTTTCCTGCGCACGTCGGTCGCGTCCGGCGCCGGGCGGCTGCTGCCCCCGCAGGTGCTGCGGGTCGGGGTCTCCGACGAGGGCACCGACGGCTACGACGGGACGCGGGTCCCGCAGCAGCGGACGACTCCGGGCTCCGGCGAGCTGCGGCTGGTGCCGGAGGAGGCTCCGATGGTCTCCGCCGACGACGACACCGGGGCGGCGGCACTGCTGGAGGTCGTGGGCCGGCTCGTGGACCGCGCGCGTGCGGCCGGTGAGCTGCGGACCGACGTGTCGGTGTCGGACGTCCTCCTGGTGATCGCGACCGCGGCGCCCTCGCTGCCGGACGCGGCGCAGCAGGCGGCCGCCTCGGCGCGACTGCTGGACATCCTGTTGGAGGGGTTGCGGTCCCGGCCGGTGTGACTCGAAAGGGTGACAGCGGGGTGCGGTCGTTTGACGTCCGCACCCCGGACCATTTCGGCGTTTTTTGGGCGGGCGAACCAACTCCTGCGCCAGCCGCAACAGTTGAGTCTTCCCCGGACGGGTGATGCTCAGTGCTGCCGTGCGGGAAGTCCCCACGGATGAGTGGATGCCCCGTACGGCAGGGCACTGACCAAAAGCCAATATGGCACTCTGACCCGGTGTTCGGGACTGGTTGGGCCGGCGGCGGGGGCATTCCGCGATGAGCGTTGACGGGCGGAACGACCCCCTTGGCGAGGGCGACGGGGAAGCCGGGGGCACCCCACAGGTGCCGGGCCAGGGTGGCCGCGCCGGGATCCCGCAGGGCGGCATCCCGGCACAGGGCGGCGAACCCGTCGAGGGCAGCGTCCCGGCCCAGCGCGACCGGCGGTTGGACGGCGGCGTTCTTCCTCCGCCCAGGGAGCTGCCGCTGTCCGACGCCGACCTGATCGACCGGATGCGCTCCGGCGACGACAGGGCGTACGAGGCGCTCTACCGGCGCCACGCGGGGGCGGTGCGCCGCTACGCCCGCACCTGCTGCCGTGACGGCCACACCGCGGACGACCTCACCGCCGAGGTCTTCGCCAGCATGCTGCATGCCGTACGCGGCGGCCACGGCCCCGAGCACGCCGTGCGCCCCTATCTGCTCACCAGCATCCGCCGTGTCGCCGCCCGCTGGACGAAGTCGGCGAGGCGGGAGCAGCTCGTCGACGACTTCGCGGTGTTCGCCGCGCAGGCCACGCGTTCGTCCGAGGTCTCCGACGACGACACCTTGGACCTGGGCGCCGACGTGCGCGCGATGCACGTGGCCGAACAGTCCATGGCCATGCAGGCCTTCCGGTCGCTGCCCGAGCGCTGGCAGGCCGTGCTGTGGCACACCGAGGTCGAGGACGAGTCGCCGAGCGAGGTCGCCACGCTCTTCGGGCTCGACGCCAACGGCACGCGTGTGCTGGCCAGCCGCGCCCGTGAGGGCCTCAAGCAGGCGTACCTCCAGGCCCACGTCAGTGCCACCCTCGCCGCCGACGAGGAGTGCGCCCGCTACGCCGACCGGCTGGGCGCCTACGCCCGCGGCGGCCTGCGCACCCGTGCCGAACGAGGCCTGCGCAAGCACCTGGAGGAGTGCGCCAAGTGCCGGCTGGCCGCGGGCCAGATCAAGGAAGTCGCCGGCGGTATCCCGGCCGTCGTACCGATCGCGGTCATCGGCTGGTTCGGGGCCGCCGGGTACGCCAAGGCCATTGGGCTCATCGCGGGCGGCGCCGGGGCGGGAGCGGCCGGTGCCGCGGGCGCGGCCGCCACGGCGAGCGAGGGCTCCTCGGGCGGGGCGGGAGCCGGCGGAGCAGCGGCCTCGGAGGGGCTGGGCGCGCCGGTGAAGGCCGGTATCGCGGCCGGTGTGGTCGCCGTGGCCGCCGCCGCTGTGGCGCTCGCGCTGATCGGCGACGACAGCCCGGCCAGGAAGCAGGACGCCAAGCCGCCCGCGTCCGCGCCGGTGGTCGAGCCGGCCGACCCCGCGCCCACGCCTTCCCCGAAGAAGCCCGAGTCGGCGCCCCTCATGGTCCCCGTCGCGGCCGCACCGTCCCCGAAGCCGACACCGACCCCGCCCCCCTCACCGGGCCAGAAGTCCACCCCGGCTCCCACGCCGACCCTCACCCCGAAACCGACAACGCCCCCGAAGTCCGCCGTCACGCCCACCCCTACGCCGACTCCCCCGCCCCCTCCGGCCGTCTACCAGTGGAGCGAGCTGGCCTACGACGTCTCCGGCGACGGCAGCGAGCCCGAGATGCGGATCGGCGAGAGCAGCTGGGTGTGGCAGCGCTACGGCGTCTCGGTCGCCGACCAGGAGTACGCCCACGGCGTGACCGTGCACGGCCGCTCCTCCGTCACGATCGACCTCAACCGCGCCTGCTCCTCCTACGACGCGAGGGTCGGCGTCGACGACATGACGCTGGGTCTCGGCAAGGTGTACTTCTCCGTCTACGCCGACGGGGTGCGGCTGTGGAGGTCCGGGCTGGTCGAGGGCGGCGACCCGGCCGTACCCGTGCAGGTGAACCTCGCCGGGCGCAGGACCGTACGCCTGGTGGTCGAACCGCACAGCCCCTTCGACGACCTCATGCTCGCGGACTGGGCGGAGTCGAAGTTCAGGTGTTCATAGCGCGCCGCGCCCGCGCCACCTCGTCGAGTTCGGCGAGGGCCTCGTCCGGCGTGAGGGCCGAGCCCCGGGCGTGTTCCGCCATGTAACGCGCGGAACCCAGGCCCGTGCGGGCGGTGGCCTCCGCTCGCTCCGCCCCCACGCGTTCGGGGTGCGGGCGAGGGTCGCCGGCGCGCCAGCGCTCCGCGGCGCCGAGCAGCCGGACCGCGCGCGGGAGGTCGCCGAGGTCGCAGAGCAGGGCCGCCGCGCCGTCCACGAGCGCCGCCACGACCGTGTCGGAACACCGCTTCTCGATGGCCTCGCGGACGGTGTCCGCCAGCAGGGGCAGGCCGTGCTCCGGGCCCGACTCGGTGGTCGTCACCATCGCGGCGACCGAGTTCAGCATCACCGTGAACTGGGGTGGCGGGGACGACTGACCGATCTCCTCGCGCACCGCGTCGACCAACTCGCGCGCGCGGGCGGTGTCCTTGTCCTCCAGGGCGATGTGGGCCCGCATCAGCCTGACGAACGCCCGGGTCTCCGGGACGCCGTACCGGTCACCCGCGGCGCTCGCCTCGTCCAGGGTGGTCAGCGCGGTGGAGCGGTCGCCGGTGCGGTACGCGACCTCGGCGAGCCGGGCGATGAGGAACGGCGTCTCGGCGTACGCCCCCACCTCGTAGGCGAGGCGCAGTGCCTCCTCGTACTCCTCCTTGGCCTCGGCGGGGCGGCCGCGGGCCATGGCAGCCTCGCCGGCCGCGCTGCTGACCTGGGCGCGCAGCCAACGGTCGCCCACGCGGCGGCTGAGCCCGCGGAGTTCCTCCAGGTCCGCGTCCACACCGGTCAGACCGCCCGGCGAGTCGACCACCATGTGGGTGCGCAGCATCAGGGCGGTGGCTACGGCCCAGTCGTCGCCATGGGTTCGGCAGTGGGCGACGGAGGCGTCCATCAGGGGGCGGATGTCCACCGAGTCCTTCAGCGAGAGACCGATCATGGGCCAGACGATGCCGGGGAGGCGGGCGGCGTCGGGACCGCCCCGGGCGAAGTGGTTGCGGACGAGTTCCACATAGCGGCGCAGGCGCGGGTCCAGGTCGCCGTCCATGGGCTCTGTCTCGGCCGTGAGGAAGAGATGCAGCATCCGGAGGTTCATGCGTCGGCGGTGCGCCGGGTGGTTCGTCTCGGTGTGCGGGGCAGTGAGGTAGGCGTCGATCGGGTCCTCGGCTTCGCCACCGGACGGGAGATGATGCGTGCGCGTCATGGCCGCCCTGTCCAGGGCCACCCCCAGGCGCAGGATCCTGTCCACCCAGGTCATTCCCTCGCGGCGGTAGTTGCGCAGCCACCAGAACCAGCCCATGGCGAGGACCAGGACACCGGCCTGCGCCTCGTCGCCCGCGGTGAGCGTGCGGTCGACGGCCGCGCGGATGTTGTCCAGCTCGGTCTCCAGACGGGAGATCCACGGGAGCTGTCCGGCCGAACGCAGCTGTGGTTCGGCCTCCTCGACGAGCGCGCGCACCCACGCGCGGTGCCGGAGCTCGGCGGCGGCGCGCAGCTCCGGGCGCTCGGCGGCGCGCTCGACGGCGTACTCGTGGATGGTCTCCAGCAGGCGGTAGCGCATGCCGTCGGAGCCGTCCCGCTCGTGGGGGGTGGCCACGATCAGGGACTTGTCCACGAGCGCGCCCAGGAGGTCCGCGGCCGGCCCGGTGCACACGGCCTCCGCCGCTTCCAGCTCCCAGCCGCCCGCGAACACGGACACCTCGCACAGCAGCGTGCGTTCCCGCTCGTCCAGCAGCTCCCAGGACCAGTCGACGACGGCCCGCAGGGTCTGCTGGCGGGGCAGGACGGTACGGCTGCCGGAGGTCAGCAGGCGGAAACGGTCGTCGAGGCGGTCGGCGATCTGGCGGGGGGTGAGCAGGCGCAGGCGGGCCGCCGCCAGTTCGATGGCGAGCGGCAGCCCGTCGAGGCGCCGGCAGATCTCGGCAACGGCCTCCCGGTCGGCGAGCACGGCGGCCGCGTCGGGGCGGACGGCGGCGGCGCGCTCGGCGAACAAGCGGTGCGCCTGGTCGGGGAGGAGGGGTTCGACCGGGCGCACGGACTCGCCCGGCACTCCCAGGGGTTCACGGCTGGTGGCGAGGACGGTGAGCCCCGGGCAACGGGTGAGGAGGGTCTCCGCGAGGCGGGCCGCCGCCTCGATGACATGTTCGCAGTTGTCAAGGATCAGGAGCTCGCTGCGCTGGGCGCAGTACTCGACGAGCAGGGCGATCGGGTCGTCCTGCGGGGCCGTCAGCTCGGTGGTCATGAGCACGGTCTCGCGCAGACCGAGCGCGCTGACCACCGCGCCGGGCACCGCCTCCGGCCGGTCGAGCGGGGCGAGCTCGACCAGCCACGCCTGCGGGAGCCCGGCGGCGGCTTCCTCGGCGAGGCGGGTCTTTCCGGATCCGCCCGGTCCGGTGAGGGTGACGAGGCGGGCCCTGTGCAATTCGGAACGGATGGCGTCGAGTTCGGGTTCCCGGCCCACGAAAGAGGTAAGGCGCGGACGGATGTTGCCGGTGCGTTCGGCACGGGGGCTGCTGAGAGGGACCGTGAGCAGTTCGGCGTGCAGGTCTCGCAACTCCGGGCCCGGGTCGGTGCCGAGTCCGTCGGCGAGAGCGCGGCGGGAGGTCTCGTAGGCGGCGAGGGCGTCGGCGCCACGGCCGGTGTCGCGCAGGGCGCGGATGAGCAGAACGTGCAGCGGCTCGTCGTACGGATGCGCCCCGGTCAGCTCCTTCAGTTCCGGTACGACGTCCTGGGCACGGCCGAGCAGCAGATCCGCTTCGATCCGGGTCCGGGTGGCCTCCAGGCGCAGTGTCTCGGGGCGGGTCGCGGCGGTGCGGTCGGGGAGGTCGGCGAGGGCGTCACCGCGCCACAGGGCGAGGGCCGCGGTGAGGTTCCGCGCGGCTGTCCGTGCGTCCCGGTGGGCCAGGGCGACGGTTCCCTGCCGTACGAGGCGCTCGAAGACATACAGGTCCACGTCGTCCTCGGTGGCGGCCAGCCGGTAGCCGCCGGGTTCGGAGACGATCGTGTCCTTGCCGACGGTACGGCGGAGACGGCCGACCAGTGCCTGGAGGGCGGCCGTGGCGTCCTGGGGCGGATCCTGACCCCAGACCTCGTCGATCAGGGTCTCGGGGCTCGCGGTACGGCCGGGGCGGAGGGCGAGGGCGGCGAGCAGGGTGCGCACGCGGGGGCCGCCGAGGGGTATGCCGATGCCGTGATCGTCCGCCGCCTCGGTCACGCCCAGGATTCTGTACCGCACCGGTTCATTGTCACCGGGTTCCTGCCATCGGCTGCGCCTTTTCGCCGGGTGGCGCCAGGATGTGCCGGTTCCGGTTGTCGGGCGGGTGCAGGCCGGTGGGGGCTGGTCGCGCAGTTCCCCGCGGGCAGCTGCGCTGGGCTTGGGCGGGGCGCCTACGGGGGTGCCGGGTCGGGTTGTCGGGCGGGTGCAGGCCGGTGGGGACTGGTCGCGCAGTTCCCCGCGCCCCTGGGGAGTTGCAGTCACCCGCGCCACGACGGACCGACCCGCCCCCACCGAAGCCGAAACGGGCCGCCGCAGGCATCCAGGGGCGCGGGGAACTGCGCACAACGCCCGCCCCCACCGAACCCGCACAGGCGCCGCAGGCAAACCCGCTCAACCGCCGGAGGCACCCGCCCCCAACGCCCCCCGCTGCGGCCGGATCCCCGCCGGCACCGCACGCGCGCGTGCCGGGGTTCCGGTCCAGCAGGTGCCGCGGCGGGCCAGCAGCCGTCCCAGCCACAGTTCCAGTGAGACCAGGTCCGCCAGGCCGTCCAGAGGCAGGGGTTCGCCCTCCGCCGCCGCCCGGAGCGCCTTGCGGACCACCCGGGCCTCCACCAGACCCGCCTGTGCCAACAACGGTGTGCCGAACAGGGACATCAGGGAGTCCGCCGACACCCGCAGCCCCGTACGGGTCGCCGCGGCCGAGGAGGCGTGGGACGGGGCACCCCAGCCGGGCGGGAGGTCGGAGACACCGGCGCCCTCCAGGACCGTACGGAGGATATCCGCGCGGGCCCCCGGCCGGACCCGCAGCGCCTCCGGAAGGGCACGGCAGGCACGTACCACCTGGTTGTCCAGGAACGGCGCGTGCAGCCGCTGGGAGCGGATCTCCACGGCCTGCTCCAGGACGCGGAGGTCCGAGGCGTGACGAGCGAGTGCCGCACGCGCGCGGAAATCGCCGGGATGCTGCCCGGGACCCACCCCGGATCGATGCGTGGCCCCCTGCAGGCGAACCGATACTTCAGCCAGCGCCTCCCCCGTCAGCCACCGCGCCGCAGGCCCCGGTCTGGCCCAGGTGAGCGCGGCGAGAGACGCCCCCACCGCACCCCCGGGCTCGTCGAAACGCTGATGCATGAGCCGGTCGGCCAACATCTCCAGACCGACCCGGTACGGCGTACGGGCCAGCCGCCGCGCAGCGCCGTACACGCGCGCGGGGACGAGCACGGACCCGTCCGCCTTGGCCAGGGCGGCCACCGGCCTGACCAGGTGGCGACGCTTGCGGTCCATCAGCAGGTCCGCGAGGCGCGCCGGATGCGCGTCCAGCACCTGCCGGGCCCCGTAGCCCGTGAAGTGGTCGGCGCTGCCCGCGGCCAGCCGGGCGCGGTGCCGCGCGGCCGTCACCAGGCACGGTCCGGGTTCGTCCGTCAGCGGCCCGTCCAGTTCGGCGTAGGGAAGCGTTTCCTCGCCGCCGGTCACCACCACATGGTGCAGCCGAGGGTTCGCCGCGAGCGTCCCCGCCCGTTCCAGCTCGGCCTCCCGTCCGCCCACGGCCAGGTCGTTGAAGGTGACCGCGAGCAGCCGCTCGCCCGCCCCGGTGCCGTGCCCCAGGACCGTCCCCGGCATCCCGGGCAACCCGGCTGCCAGCAGGGCGAGCGTCCCCGACGCGGGCCCCCCGGACAGGTCGGCCCCGATCCCCGGCACCGGCATCCCGCGCGCGGCACGGCGTTCGGCGGGCCCCATGCCGGGCACGGGACCGGGGTCGATGTCGGGCACGTGCCGGGGCGCGGAGAGCCGGGCACGCACCGCCTCGACCAGCGCGTCCCGCACACCGTCGACCGCGCTGTCCGGGTCGGCGGAGGGCGCGGCGACCGCGAGGGAGGCGACCGGCTCGTAGCCGGCGATCTCTCGCGCGCCGTTGCGCAGGATCAGCGCGTGACCCGGCGGAATGCGCCGCACACCCTCATAGGGCGTGGAGTCGTGGAGCGCGGCCGGTACGTCGGGGGCGGCGAGCAGCGCGGCGAGGTGCCCGAAGTCGAGGTTGGCCTCGATGAGGTCGGCCAGGGGCAGGGCCGCCGTCGCATAGGCCGTACCGCCGGCCCATGGCGTGTGGAACACCGGCCGCGCGCCCGCCAGATCGCCGCCGACGGTGATCCGGCGGCCCACCTGGACCACCGCCGTGTACGCCCCCGACCAGGCCGTCAGATGCCGAAGTGCCCCTCCGCGCGCGGCGAGCAGTCCGACCCGCAGCTGTTCGTCGGAGGCCCCGCAGGTGCCGAGGACCGCGATCCGGGTCTGCGCGTCGACCGTGACCACGCGCACCTCGTCGGGGCGCCAGTCGCCGACCGCCCACAGCGGATCCGGGTCACCCCACAACAGGTGGGAACCCACCGGGTGCACGGTCTCGCCGTCGCTTCCGGTCGCCCCGGCCGCCCCGATCCCGGAAACGCCCGCGGCGGTGCTGCTCCATCCCACCAACCACCGCATCGACGCCTCCACAGGCTGTGGACAACCAGTGCACCGTACGAACCGGTCACCATGCTGCCATGAAGGAAGCGTGCCGGAGGGCCGGTGGAGCCGCTTGAGATGCGGGGAACGCGCCCCTGTGAACACCCGCGTACGCCTGCGAACACCCACGCGGGGCAAGGGGCGTGCGACGCGAATGCGCCCCCGATACGCTCCCCCAGAACGCCTAACGCGCCCTCAACTGCCATGGTAGGAGGGCTGATCACCCGCGAAGACGAGGGTCTGTTTTCGGCCAAATCGGCGTCATGGGGACAGGCTCACCCACGCTCCGTACACAGTCCGCGCGCCGCACGACAGGCGCGCAGCCCGGGAGACGCCACTTCGCCCCCCGGGCCCGTCCGCCGCCCGCGGGGATGTAGGCGGCGGTGTCCCCCAGCCCACTGGATCCAGTACAGCGGGCCGACCCACGCATCATCCATGGAAGCGCTCCCCCGTTGGCCGGAGAAGAGCGCACGGACAGGCGCACGGCCACACAGCGGGAGCACGACACAACTGCGCGTATCGGACCCGTACTTCAGTACGGACCACAATCCCGCCATCCGGAACAATGCCTCTTAACGCTTGGGATGCGGCGAACTACGCTGGGTTTACGAATGCCGCGTGGTTATGCCAGCGCGGCAGCCGTCTGTGTCGAGGGGTGGCGCATGTCCAGGGAGCAACGCGGGCCGAACGAAAAACTCGGCACCGTTCTCGCCCTCGCGGGAATCAGCAACGCAGGACTCGCGCGTCGCGTCAACGATCTTGGCGCTCAACGCGGGTTGACTCTTCGCTACGACAAGACGTCGGTGGCGCGCTGGGTGTCGAAGGGAATGGTGCCGCAAGGTGCGGCGCCGCACCTCATCGCCGCCGCCATCGGCCAGAAGCTCGGCCGCCCGGTGCCGCTCCACGAGATCGGCCTGGCGGACGCGGATCCCGCACCGGAGGTGGGCCTCGCCTTCCCCAGGGACGTCGGACAGGCCGTCAGGTCGGCCACGGAGCTCTACCGTCTCGACCTCGCCGGCCGCCGGTCGGGCGCGGGCGGCATCTGGCAGTCCCTCGCCGGTTCGTTCGCAGTGAGCGCATACGCAACGCCCGCCTCACGGTGGCTGATAACCCCGGCCGACAGCTCGGTCGCGCGCGAGGTGAACCACTCCGAGGACTCCGGCGCACCGCTCAAAGTCGGCCACAGCGACGTGCAGAAGCTGCGGGAGGCCGCCGAGGACGCCAGGCGCTGGGACTCCAAGTACGGAGGCGGCGACTGGCGTTCGTCCATGGTGCCGGAGTGCTTAAGGGTGGAGGCGGCACCGCTGCTGCTCGGCTCGTACTCCGACGAGGTGGGCCGGGCCTTGTTCGGCGCCTCAGCCGAACTGACCCGTCTCGCCGGCTGGATGGCCTTCGACACGGGCCAGCAGGAGGCGGCACAGCGGTACTACATCCAGGCACTGCGGCTGGCCCGGGCAGCGGCCGACGTACCGCTCGGCGGGTATGTGCTGGCGTCGATGTCGTTGCAGGCGACCTACCGAGGCTTCGGCGACGAGGGCGTCGATCTCGCGCAGGCCGCGCTGGAGCGCAACCGGGGGCTGGCGACGGCCCGCACCATGAGTTTCTTCCGGCTCGTCGAGGCGCGGGCACACGCGCGTGCGGGTGACGCCGCCGCGGCCGGAGCGGCACTCAAGGCGGCCGAAGGGTGGCTGGAGCGGTCCCGGGACGGGGACAACGATCCGTCGTGGCTCGGGTTCTACTCGTACGACCGGTTCGCCGCCGACGCGGCCGAGTGCTACCGGGACCTGAAGGCACCGCGTCAGGTGCGACGATTCACGGAGCAGGCGCTGTCGAAGCCGACGGAGGAGTTCGTACGGTCGCACGGGCTCCGCCTCGTCGTCTCGGCGGTCGCCGAGCTCGAGTCGGGCAATCTCGACGCGGCGTGCGAGCAGGGCGTGCGGGCGGTGGAGGTCGCGGGGCGGATCTCCTCGGCCCGTACCACCGAGTACGTGAAGGATCTGCTTCATCGGCTGGAGCCGTACGGTGATGAGCCGCGGGTGGTGGAGCTTCGGGAACGGGCCCGGCCGCTGCTGATGGCTCCGGCCTGAGCCCCGGACGCCGTCACCGCCTCCCGCGTTTGAAGTGACTGTCAGTGGTGCAGTGCACTATCGGGTGTGGGAGGTGATGCAGGTGTCGACGGGGATCGCTTACGACTGTGACGTGCTCGTGGTCGGTGGGGGCATTGTCGGGTTGTCCACGGCGTATGCGATCACGCGCAGCGCGCCCGGTACCCGGGTCGTCGTGCTGGAGAAGGAGGCGGGGCCCGCTCGGCATCAGACCGGGCGCAACAGCGGGGTGATCCACAGCGGGATCTACTACCGGCCCGGGTCGCTCAAGGCGCGGTACGCGGCGCGGGGCGCCGCCGAGATGGTCAAGTTCTGCGCGGAGTACGGCATCGCTCACGCCGTCACCGGCAAGCTGATCGTCGCCACCGAGCGCAGCGAGCTGCCGCGGCTGCACGGACTGGTGCAGCGCGGACGGGAGAACGGCATTCCGGTGCGCGAGCTGGGCGCCGCCCAGATCGCGGAGTACGAACCCGAGGTCGAGGGGCTCGCCGCCATACACGTCGGGACGACCGGCGTGTGCGACTTCGTCGGGGTCGCGCGGCAGCTGGCCGAGGCGTCGGGCGCGGAGATCCGGTACGGCGCCGAGGTGCGGCGGATCGACCGGCGGCCCGAGCTCGGCGTCGCCGTGCTGACGGGCGCCGGGGACGTCGTACGGGCCCGGGTGCTGGTGAACTGCGCCGGGCTGCACTGCGACGAGGTGGCCCGGCTGACCGGGGACGAGCCGGGGATGCGGATCGTGCCGTTCCGAGGGGAGTACTACTCGCTGGCACGGCCCGAGCTGGTGCGGGGACTGGTGTATCCGGTGCCGGATCCGGCGTTTCCGTTCCTCGGGGTGCATCTCACGCGCGGAATCGACGGGGGCGTGCACATCGGGCCCAACGCGGTGCCGGCGCTGGCCCGTGAGGGGTACGACTGGGGGACCGTACGGCCTCGGGAGCTGGCGGAGACGCTGGCTTGGCCGGGGTCGTGGCAGATAGCCCGGCGGCACTGGCGGTACGGCACGGGGGAGCTGCGGCGGTCGGTGTCGCGGAGGGCGTTCACCACGGCTGTGCGCAGGCTGCTGCCTGCCGTCACGGCGGATGATCTGGTGCCTTCGGCGGCCGGGGTGCGGGCACAGGCGGTGCTGCGGGACGGCACCCTGGTGGACGACTTCCTGATCCGCGAGGGAGCTCGTGCGGTGCATGTGCTGAACGCGCCCTCGCCCGCGGCGACGGCTTCCCTGCCGATCGGGCGGGAGGTGGCCCGACGGGCGCTGGAGACGCTGCGCTCGGCGTGACGGGTGCGGGTGCCGCCACCCGTCCGTGACGACCCGGATACGGCTGCCCCGGCCGCCGCCACCCGACCGTGACGGGCCCGGACACGGCTGCCCCGGCCGCCGCCACCCGACCGTGAGGGCCTCGACGCGGCTGCCCCGGACGCCCCACCCGACCGTGAAGGGCCCCGACGCGACGACTCAGACGCCCCGCGCCGGAAGGGACAGCCCAGAAGCCCCGCCCCCGGACGTGACGGCCGGAACATCCCTGAGCGGCATACGTCCCCGAGGCCGCCGTAAAATCGACCCCACTGTGTCTGACTCCCTCAACGCCCCCGAAGCCCCCCGGTCCCGGCCCGCCGCCGGCGAATCCGCTCTGCACGCCCCCGGTGCCCCCGTTCGGCACACCCGGGCCAAAGGGGAGCCGCGGTTTCCCGACGGGCCCAGTGCCGATCCCGCGGGATCGCACTTCGAGCGGCGGATCCGGAGTTTTCAGCCGCGCCGCAGCCGGGTGACGGCGGGGCAGGCGGACGCGTTGCAGCGGCTGTGGCCCACGTGGGGCCTCGACATCGACGGGCAGCGCACGATCGACCTCGGTGAGATGTTCGGCAACGACCACCCGGTCGTGCTGGAGATCGGCTTCGGGATGGGTGAGGCCACCGCGCAGATGGCCGCCGCGGAGCCGGGGATCAACATCCTCGCCGTCGACGTGCACACCCCTGGGCAGGGGAACCTGCTCAATCTCGCCGAGCAGCAAAAACTGTCCAACGTCCGGGTCGCCAACGGCGACGCCATCATCCTGCTGCGCGAGATGCTCACCGAGGACTCGCTCGACGGGCTGCGCGTCTACTTCCCGGACCCCTGGCCCAAGAAGCGGCACCACAAGCGGCGGCTGATCCAGCCGGAGTTCCTGGACCTGGCCGCGGCGCGGCTGCGGCCCGGGGCGCTGGTGCACTGCGCGACCGACTGGGAACCGTACGCCGAACAGATGCTCGACGTGCTCACCGCGCATCCCGACTTCGAGAACACACAGGCAGACGGCGGTTTTGCGTCGCGTCCCGACTTCCGGCCGCTGACCCGTTTCGAGGGGCAGGGACTGGACAAAGGACATGTCGTGAACGACCTGCTGTTCCGCCGCGTACAGCACGGCGACCGACCCGACCGATCCGACCAGTCCCCCACCGGCGCCTGATCACCCGTCCCGCCTGCGGGCGGCGCCTCTGTCTCGTTAAGGTCGATGCTGTGGCCACCTGTCCCCCGTATCCGACGCACCCCGGTGACCCCACCGGCGGCGCCGCGCTGCGGCATGCGCACTGGTGGCAGCGGAAGTGGGTGCGCTACGGCGCCCTGATCACGCTCCTCGCGCTGTCCGGGCTCGTCATCCTCGCCCTGGTCCGCCAACAGACCGGTACCGAGGGGTTCCTGGTCGGGCTGGGCCTCGCCGTCCTGCCCGTACCGCTGCTCATAGCCGCGTTCCGCTGGCTCGACCGGGTCGAACCGGGCCCCTGGCGCAATCTGCTGTTCGCCTTCGCCTGGGGCGCCTGTGCGGCGGCGCTGATAGCGATCATCGCCAACAGCTTCGCGACGAAATGGATAGCGACGGCGACCGCCGATCCGACCAGCGCCGACACCCTCGGCGCGACCGTGATAGCACCGATCGTCGAGGAGTCCGCCAAGGCCGCCGCCGTTCTGCTGGTCTTCCTGTTCCGCAGACGCGACTTCACCGGGATCGTCGACGGGGTGGTGATAGCGGGGGTCACCGCCACCGGCTTCGCCTTCACCGAGAACATCCTCTACCTCGGCACCGCCTTCGGCACCGACCAGCTCAACGGCCACGGCGGCATCGCCTCCGTCACCGCCGCGACCTTCTTCGTGCGCGTCGTGATGTCACCGTTCGCGCACCCCCTGTTCACCGTCCTCACCGGCATCGGCTTCGGCATCTCCGCGCTCTCGGCGGAACGTCAGCACGTACGGCGGGTGCTCGTCCCGCTGTCCGGGCTGCTGCTCGCGATGGGCATGCACGCGATGTGGAACGGCTCCTCGACGCTCGGGGAGTACGGGTTCTTCGCGGTGTACGCGATGTTCATGGTGCCGGCGTTCGCGCTGCTGACCTGGCTGGTCATCTGGACGCGGCAGCGGGAGCTGAAAACCGTGCGCGAGGAACTGCCCGCGTACGCCGTCGCCGGGTGGCTGGCGCCGACCGAGCCGTATGTACTGGGCTCGATGCGGGCGCGACGGATGGCGCGGGAGTACGCGCGTCGGCAGTTCGGCGGGCGGGCCGCGGCACGGGCCGTCTCGCAGTACGAGGCGTACGCGACGTCCTTGGCGTTCCTGCGGCGCCGGGGGCGGCTCGGGCGGGCGAACGCCGACTTCGTCGTACGGGAGCGGGAGTTGCTGCACGAGCTGTGGCGGCGGCGGGACGTCGCGCGACCCGCGCTGGACCACGCCGCCCGGATGACGGCGCCGCCGGTCCCGGTGACCGCGCCGCCCTGGCCGGTGTACGGGGTGTACGGCTATCCGCCGCACCCGGTCCAGCCGGCCCAACCGGCCCACCCGACGGTGCCGTACCCCGCGTACAACCCGTACCGGACGTAGCTCGACCACAACAGGAACCGTGGGCGCCCTGCTCGGCGCGGCCACTCCGCCGCGCGGACCGCGGCGCCGACCGTGCAGAGCCCGGCACCGTCGGCCGGGCCCTGCGCTCGAGTCAGGCCGACGCCTCCGTCAAGCGAGCCGCCTCCTCCTCCGTCAGCACCAGCTCCGCCACCCCCAGCAGCGCCGGCAGCTGTGCCGCCGTACGCGCGGAAGCGATGGGGGCCGCGACCGTCGGCCGGGACGCGAGCCAGGCGAGGGCGACTGTGGCGACCGGGACGGTGTGGGCCTCGGCGATGTCGTCCAGGGCCGCGAGCACCTTCTGCCCGCGCTCG
Source organism: Streptomyces doebereineriae (assembly GCF_031845645.1). NCBI lineage: Bacteria > Bacillati > Actinomycetota > Actinomycetes > Kitasatosporales > Streptomycetaceae > Streptomyces > Streptomyces doebereineriae. The sequence continues at coordinate 70,231 of NZ_JAVREZ010000032.1, read as the reverse complement.
GTGTCCAGGTGCTTGCCGGCGCCCGCCGCGGCCCGCGGGCTGTCGACGGTCGCGCCGGGGCGGTACTTGCCGGTGAGGAACCCGGAGGCGAGGGCGTAGTACGGGACGGCGGCGAGGCCCTCGCGCGCGGCCACCGCCTGCAGCTCACCCTCGTAGGTGTCACGGGAGACCAGGTTGTACTGGGGCTGCAGGGCTACATAGCGCGCCAGGCCCTCGCGGTCCGAGAAGGCCAGGGACTCCGCGAGGCGCGCGGCGGAGATGTTGGAGGCGCCGATCGCCCGCACCTTGCCCGCCTTCACCAGCTCGTCCAGCGCGCCGATGATCTCCTCGACCGGCACCTCGGTCTTGTCGAAGTGGGTGTAGTAGAGGTCGATGTGGTCGGTGCCCAGGCGCTGCAGCGAGGCGTCGGCGGCGGCCTTGATGTTGGTGGCGGTCAGGCCGGGGAAGTCGGGGTGCTGGCTGACCTTCGTGGCGATGACGAGGTCGTCGCGGTTGCCCCGCGCCGCCACCCACTTGCCGATGACGGTCTCGGACTCACCGCCGGAGTTGCCGTCGACCCAGGCCGAGTAGGAGTCGGCCGTGTCGAGGAAGTTGCCGCCCGCGGCGGCGTACCCGTCGAGGACGGCGAAGGACTGGGACTCGTCGGCCGTCCAGCCGAACACGTTGCCGCCGAGGGAGAGCGGGAAGACCTCGAGGTCGGAGGAGCCGAGCTTGCGAAGCGGAGAAGCAGTCATGTCCTACGTCAACGCAAGCAGCGGACGCCCGCCTTCCGCAACGGGCGCTAAATCGCCGTAAACCTCAGGGGTTGAGACCCTTGCCGCGCAGCCACGCCATCGGGTCGATCCCGTCGGCCGAGCCGCCCGGGTGGACCTCCAGGTGCAGGTGCGCGCCGGTCACGTTGCCCGTGGCGCCCACGCGGCCGATGACGTCACCGGTGCTGACCTTCTGGCCGACGCTGACGCTGATCGAGGACTGGTGGCAGAACCACAGCTCGGTGCCGTCGTCGAGGGTCAGGATCGTGCGGTAGCCATAGGAACCGGCCCAGCCGGCCTCGGTGATGGTGCCGCTGTGGATGGCCTTGATGAGCGTGCCCGTGGGCGCGGCGAAGTCGAGGCCCGTGTGGTAGCCGGAGGACCACAGCGAACCGGCCTGACCGAAGGTCGAGGTGATGGTGTACGACGAGGTCGGCAGCGTGTACTGCTTGGCGAGCTCGGCCAGGCGCTCGGCCTCGGCCTTCTTCGCGGCCGCCTCCTCCGCCTTCTTCTTCGCGGCGGCGGCCTTCTCCTGAGCGTCCTTCTCCGCCTTGGCGGCGGCCGCGTCGGCCTCCTTCTCGGCGGCGGCCGCGACGGCCTGGGCGGCCTTGGTGTCGATCTGGTCCTGCTGCCGCTCGGCCTGGGCCAGGATGCGCGAGCGCAGTGCCTCACCGGCGTCCGAGGTGCCCTTGGTGGTGTCGGCGGTGGTGGCGCCGACGCTGCTGAAGGCGCTCGTGTCGTCCGCGGCGGAGTCGGCGTCGTCCGAGATGAGCGAACCCACGGAGGGCAGGTCGGGCATGGAGATCGTGACCGGCGGCTTGCCGGTGTTGGCGCTGGCCATCCCGCCCGCGCTGACGGCGGCTATGACACCGACGCCCAGAACGGTGGAGCTGCGGGCGAATCCTCCGCCACGCTGCTTGGCGACGCGATGCCGGCCACGTACGGCGGGGAGGGTCTCCGCGGTGGGGTTCCACTCCCCCAGCGGGGCCTCGTCGTCGGCGCGGTAGCCGCCGTACACAAGTGTGTCTGTACTGCGCTGACCGGGCTCGAACGGAGCCTCAGGGGCAGGCGGGTTCGCCACGTGGGCGCACTCCTTTCCTTCCTTCTCGCCTACCGGGTTAGCTGACGGGTTCGGAGCAGGAAGGTCTCCTACGCGCGTATACCCGCCGTGCTGCCACGGCGGAGTACGAGCGATTCACCCCAAGTTGGTGGTTCCCCGGTTCCCTTGCGGAATTCGGCGCGTGAGCACGGAGCCATCTCTTGTGACGGCTGGGACGACCGCGCTGCGTTATCGAACGTTAATAGACCCGGGGGCCCGATTCCAAGCTGTTCCGCTTGATCATTAACGAAATCCGGCAGGACTTACGGCCCATGAACGGTGAAAAACGGGCGAGTTGACCTCACCTCAGGCAACCCACAGGTTTTGACTGCGCGTCAGTGGTTATGCGGAGGGCGCTCACCCGCTCACCCCACGTCACAAAGGCCGTCGCACGGCGAGCAGCGCCAGGTCGTCGGTGAGGAAGCCACCGGAATGCCGGCGCGCCTCCCCCACGAGGGCGGCGAGCAGCGCGCCGGGCTCCCGGAAGGCGCGCCCGGCCAGCCGCGCCTCGGGGTCGTAGAACCGCCCCTGCCGGTCCCGCGCCTCGGACAGTCCGTCCGTATACAGCAGCAGTGTGGCCCCGCCGGGGAAGCCGTACTTTTCGCCCCGGTCGGGCCAGGTGCCGAGGTCGCCCATGCCGAGCGGCAGCGCGGGGTCCTGGGCGGGCAGCGCGCGCACCGTGCCGTCGGTGTGCAGCAGCAGGGGCGGCGGATGCCCGCGGTTGACGATCCGTACGACCCCGTCGTCGTGCGGGAGTTCGGCGAGGACGGCCGTGGTGAACCCCTCGAAGACCTCGACGCTGTCCCGCCGCGTCGCCTCCCGCGCCAGCGCCCGCTCCAGCCGCCGGGCGACGGCCTCCAGCGTGGTCTCCCGCTCGGCGGCCTCCCGGAACGCCCCGATGACGATCGCGACGGCCGCCACCGCCCCCATCCCCTTGCCGCGCACGTCCCCGACGATCATCCGTACGCCGTGCGGGCTGTCCTGCACGGCGTACAGGTCCCCGCCGATGAACGCGTCCGCCTGGGCCGCCTCGTAGCGCACCGCGATGTCGAACCCGCCGATCCGCCCGGCGGGCCCGGGCAGCACCGCCCGCTGTGCGGCCTCGGCGATCTCGCGCTGGGAGGCGAGGCGTTCGCTGCTGCGGCGGACGAGGAGATTGATGAGGACCGCGAGGACGGCGACCGTCACCACGGTGACCGTCTCGGTGACGGCGTCGACTTCGAGGAGGATGCCGAGCCGCAGGTGGACCGCGAGGACGACGAGGACGGTCGCGAGGCCGGTGAGGACGGTGCCGCGCCTGGAGTAGAGCGGGGCCGCGACCAGAGGCGCGGCGGTGAAGAGGGGCGCGGCGGAGAACTGGGACGGTGTGAGGTAGTCGTAGCACCCACCCGCGACGAGCAGCAGCGCCGGGAGCAGGCGAACGAAGGTGCGCGCGTACGAGATCGGCCCCTCCTGCTCCACGCCTCCAGGTTTCCCGGAGCGGGAGCGGGAGGCGAGCGGGGTGGCCCGACCGGGGGAAACACTCAGGGCCGGAGTCCAGTAACTGGACTCCGGCCCTGAGCCGTGAGTAGCGGGGACAGGATTTGAACCTGCGACCTCTGGGTTATGAGCCCAGCGAGCTACCGAGCTGCTCCACCCCGCGTCGTTGTGTGACCAGCATACGTCATCCGCGGGGTGGTTCGCGCCAGGATTGTTTCGGAGGCGGCCGGGTCTCCTCGGCGAGCTTGTGCGCGGCCGGGACGGAGACGCCGAGCCGGTTCACCATGGTGTCGAGGACGGCCTCCGGGGCCGGACCCGTGGAGCGGACCACCGCGCCCCGGCACGGCCGGGGGGCGGGGATTCGCCGGACTGCCGTAAGTGGGCGGCCTCTGCGGGGTGTGACCGTGCGCTGCCGGACGGGAGGAGCGGGTCCCTTGTGCAGGCGGCGCGGGTCCGGTCGGCCCGGCGAGGGCGGCGTACCGTGGCGCCCCTCACGGAAGCGAGGAGGGGGTCATGGCGGCAGACGACGAGCGACCGGTGGAGATCGACAAGCGGGACATCCCGCTCTCCGGCGGCCGGACCCTGCGGGTGACGGAGTTCGGCAACGGCAGCATCCGGCTGGCAGTGCGGGCGGGTTCTCCCTATGTGGTGACGAGCCTGGAGCAGATCGACGACGGGGCCGTACTGAAGCTCTCTCCCGGCCGCGAGGGATCGAACGCCCACCGGAACTGGGTCCGCGACCACGGCGACGGTCACGACGGCCGCCCGGAGTGAGCCCCGCTCGGGCGTCCCGATGGTGTAGCGGGCTACACCGTGCGCCCGGGCTCGATCATCTAGCGTGAGCCGCATGTGGAAGTCGGTGCAGCGTGCGGCGATGGCGACGGTGCACCTCGTGGTGGCCGCGGCGATGTGCTTCGGCGTGTACATCTTCATCACCGTGCTGCTGATCGCCGCCATCGGGACGGTCGCCGTGGTCGGCTGCTGGCTGCTGCCCGAGGCCGTGCTGCTGATACGGCGGATCGCCGGCGCCAAGCGCAACCTGACCGCCCTGTGGACGGGCAGGGAGATCCCCGAGGCGTACCCGCCGATGACCGGCACGCTCCGCGAGCAGCTGCGGATTTCCGTGCAGGACCCCGGCACGCTCAGGGACTTGCGCTGGATGGTCGCCTATTACCTCTACGGCGCCCTCCTCGCCCTCGCCCTCCCGCTGTGGCCCCTCGGCCTGGTGGTCGACGGTGTGTGGGCCGGGGCCCTGCGCCGCAGCCCGGTCGTCCTGCCGCTGATCGTGAAGCTCGCGGACACCGAGGCCCGTTGGTCGACCGCGCTGCTCATGCCCTCCCCGAAGGCCAGGCTGGCCCGGCGGGTCGAGGAGCTGAAGGAGACCCGGGCCGACGCCATCGCCGCACACGAGGCCGAACTGCGCCGCATCGAGCGGGACCTGCACGACGGTGCCCAGGCCAACCTCGTTGCGCTCTCGATGCGGATCGGACTCGCCAAGCGGGCCTACGACCGTGACCCCGACGCCGCCCGCAGACTGCTGGACGACGCCCAGGACCAGGCCGAACAGGCGCTGACGGAGCTGCGGCAGGTGGTGCGCGGCATCCATCCGCCGATCCTCACCGACCGGGGTCTCGTCGGTGCGGTGCGGGCCCTGGCGTCGAGCAGCGGGCTCACGGTCGGCGTCGAGGACGGCGGTCTGGAGGCGGGCACCCGGGCGCCCGCGGCGGTGGAGGCCGCGGCCTACTTCGTGGTCGCCGAGTCCCTCACCAATGTGGCCAAGTACAGCGGGGCGGACCGTGCCGAGGTCCGGCTCGCCCGTACCCGGCGCGGCCTGACCGTGCGGGTGCGGGACGAGGGCCGGGGCGGCGCCGACGAGTCCGCGGGTTCAGGGCTGCTCGGGATGCGGCGCAGGGTCGCCGCGCTCGACGGGACCTTCGAAGTGACCAGCCCCGCCGGGGGCCCGACCGTGATCGATGTGGAGCTGCCGTGCGTGTGGTGATCGCCGAGGACAACGCCCTCCTGAGAGAGGGGCTCGTCCTCCTGCTGACGTCCTCCGGGCACGAGGTGGTGGCCGTCGTCGGCACCGGTCCGGAGATCCTGCCCGCTGTGCTGGAGCACCGGCCGGACGTGGCGGTGCTCGACGTGCGCATGCCGCCCGGCTTCCGCGACGAGGGGCTGCGGGCCGCCCTCGAGGCGCGGGAGCGGATCCCCGGACTCCCTGTGCTGGTGCTCTCGCAGTACGTCGAGGAGTCGTACGCCGCCGAACTGCTGGGCGGTGGCAGCAGCGGGGTCGGCTATCTCCTGAAGGACCGGGTCGGCCGGGTCGACGAGTTCCTCGACGCGCTGGAGCGGGTCGCGGCCGGCGGCACCGCGCTCGACCCCGAGGTCGTCACCGAACTCCTCACCCGCCGCCGCGACACCCCCCTCGACTCCCTCACCCCGCGCGAGCGCGAGGTGCTGAAGCTCATGGCCGAGGGCCACGACAACACCACCATCGCGAAGGCCCTCGTCGTCACCGAGCGCTCGGTCAGCAAGCACATCGGCAACGTCTTCCTCAAGCTGGGCCTGCCGCCGAGCGACAGCGGCCACCGGCGGGTGCTGGCAGTACTGGCGTATCTGGCGCACACGCCCAAGTGACGCTCACCCGACGCCGAGCTCGGTCAACTCCCCCAGCGGCAGCGTGTGCTGGGTCTGCAGGACCTTCGCGCGCAGGTACCGGACGTTGTGGGCGGTGGTGAAGACGCCGGTGGGGACCCGGTCGCGGACGTCGATGCCGAGGTCGCGCAACTGGCCCGCCTTGTCGGGGTTGTTGGAGAGCAGGTCGAGCTCGCCGATGCCCAGGGCCCGGAGCATCTGCGCGGCCGCCGTGTAGTCGCGGGCATCCTCGGGCAGGCCCAGCGCGGTGTTCGCGGCGTAGGTGTCGAGGCCCTGGTCCTGAAGGGCGTACGCGTCGAGCTTGTTGTAGAGGCCGATGCCGCGGCCCTCCTGGCGGAGGTAGAGCAGGACGCCGCCGCGCTCGGCGATGCGCTCGACCGCCTCGCGCAGCTGCGGGCCGCAGTCGCAGCGGGCGGAGCCGAAGACGTCGCCGGTGAGGCACTCGGAGTGCAGGCGCACCAGGGGGACGGGGCCCGGGTCGCCGAGGACGACGGCGAGGTGCTCCTGGCCGTCGGTCAGGCCGTGGAAGGTGACGAGCTCGGCGTCTACGCGGTAGCCGTCCCCGAAGCGCAGCGGGACGCGGACGCGGGAGCGCTGGGTGGCGGCGGGCAGGTCGGGCATGCGGGTACTCCGGTTCGTAGGCATACCTGCTTCAGATTTGAAGCAGTTCTACTGATCCGAGACCCTACCCCATGCTTTAAATTTGAAGCAATGGATTTATGGCGCTCGTCACGCGGGGCGTTCCCTACGAGCAGGACGGGGACGAGCGCCGGCGCCAGGGGACCTCCTCGGAGCCGCCGCCGTCACCCAGGAGCCCTTCGGTGACGCTCGTGAAGATCTCCTCCAGCTGCCCCACCTGCTCGGGGGTGAGCCGGTCGAAGAGCGCGGCACGGACCGTCTCCACATGCCCGGGCGCCGCCCGCTCCAGCACCGTCATACCCTCGTCCGTGAGGACCGCGACGCTGCCGCGCTTGTCCCACTGGCAGCTCTCGCGCCGGACCAGCCCGTCCTTCTCCAGCCGGGCGACGGCGTACGTCAGCCGGGGCCGGGTGATCTTCAGCCCCTCGGCGAGCTCGGTCATCCGAAGCCGTCGCTCCGGTACCTCGGAGAGGGTGGCCAGGATGGAGTAGTACACGTGCGGCATGCCGGCCTCCTGTTGGAGCTGCCGGTCGATGGTGTCCTCCAGGAGGAACGCGGCCGCGATGTACGCGCGCCAGGCGCGTTGCTCGTCGGGGCTGAGCCAGCGGGTCGTCATGTCCCCAGTGTAGGTTTGCTTCAAACTTTAACCAAGCCCCGCCATCCGTATGCGAGAGGGACAGCCCCCGATGCCCCACCCCTACGTCCTCCTCTCCGCCGCGGTATCCCTCGACGGATACCTCGACGACACCGGCCCCGACCGCCTCCTGCTGTCCAGCCCGGCCGACTTCGACCGCGTCGACGAGGTCCGCGCCTCCGTGGACGCCATCCTCATCGGCGCGGGCACGATCCGCGCCGACAACCCCCGCCTGCTGGTGAACTCCGAGGCACGCCGCGCGGCCCGGGTCGCCGCCGGGAAGCCGCCGTACCCCCTGAAGGTCACGGTCAGCGGCTCGGGAGACCTGGACCCGTCCGCGAACTTCTGGCACACGGGCGGCGAGAAGCTCGTCTGTACGACGGACAAGGGCGCGGAGCGCGCCCGCTCCCTCGGTCTCGCGGCCGACGTGGTCTCTCTCGGCCCCGAACTGGACTGGCACCGCCTGCTGGAGCACCTGCACGAGGAGCGCGGCGTGGACCGCCTGATGGTGGAAGGCGGCGGCCGGGTCCACACCCAGCTCCTCCAGCAGGGCCTGGCGGACGAGCTGCAGCTGGTCCTCGCCCCCCTCTTCGTGGGCACCCCGGACGCCCCCCGCCTCTTCGGCCCGGGCACCTACCAGTCGGGCCGCCTCCGCCTGGTGGAGTCCCGCCGGATCGAGGACGTGGTCCTCATGCGCTACGAACCCACCGCCCCCGGTACGGGCCTGCACCCGTCCCCCGCGGACCGCCACTGGCTCTCCCTGGCCTGCGAGCTGGCGACCCGGTGCCCGCCCTCACGGACGGCGTTCAGCGTGGGCGCGGTGGTGGTGGCCGCCGACGGCACGGAGCTGGCCCGCGGCCACTCCAGGGAGGCCGGCGATCCGGTGGTCCACGCCGAGGAGGCGGCCCTGGCGAAGATCGATCCGGCCGACCCCCGCCTGGCCACGGCCACGGTGTACACGAGCCTGGAACCCTGCACCCGGCGGGCTTCCCGGCCCTTCCCCTGCGCCCGGCTGATCCTGGACGCGGGGGTCCGCCGGGTGGTGACGGCGTGGCGGGAGCCGGACACGTTCGTGGCGGGAGCCGACGGCACGGGGTTGCTCACGGGGGCGGGCGTGGACGTGGTGGTGCTGGGCGAGTACGAGGGCCGCGCGAAGGCACCCAACCACCACCTGCTGTGAACCCGCGCCCCGCCGCTGTCAGCCGATGGCGTACGCCCGGTACACCGTCTCCACCGAACGGTCCCCGGCGGCGTCGGTCACCTCGGAGCGCAGGGCGACCGCACCGGACGCCGGGTTGTGGACGGACGCCTGCCAGGTCGAGCCGGAGTGCTTGACGGTCGCCGCCCTCCAGGTCTTGCCGCCGTCGGCGGACGACCAGACCCGCACGGACTTGGCGGTCACCGCGGTGAACTTCACATCCGGGCCCTGGGAACCGCGCCCGGCTCTCACGTCGACCGTGGTGGTGCTGTTCGCCGTGGCCTGGTTGTGGCTGTTCAGACCGGTCGGCAGGAAGCGGGTCATGAAGACCGGCGCGACCATCGCCTTGTTCGGGTCGGCCTTGAAATGCCAGTCGAGGGTGGCACGCGACGACAGCATGCCGGCGGGGAAGGTGATGCCGGGGCGGTAGCGATGGGCGTCGACGGACAGGTCGTACCAGCCGACCGAGTGGATGCCCGCGGAGAACTCGGCGTCGCCGGTACCCCAGTTGGTCAGGGTCTGCTTCTTGACGGTGGTGCTTCCCTTGGACAGGACCACCGTCTCCTTCGTCGGGTCGGCCCCGTAGACCCCGACGTCGGGATCGCCGATCAGGCCGCCCGGGAGGAACGTGACGGACTTCTCCTCGACCATCGGCAGGTAGTGCATCGGGCTCCACGCGGCCCGGCCGAAGGACTGGGTGAAGCTCTGTCCCGCCTTCAGCGTCCTGACCTTCGGGAAACCGACGCCGACGCTGTCGCCGTTGCTCGCGACGAGGTCGTCGCGCGGCTGCCAGGTCCCCGGAGTCACATGGACGGTGGCGCTGTACGGCGCGCTGTCGTCGCGGACCTCGGCCATCAGGTCGGACGTGCAGTTGTCGGTCCTGGGCATCGCCTGGAGCGCGGTGTCGTTCTGCCGGGCCGGGTTGCTGACGGTGGCGGCGCACACCTGCGCGCTGATCCGCGGCGGGCCGGTCACGTCGGCGGGCGTGTCGAGGGACACCTTGACGGCCTTGCCCTTGCGCGCGTCGAGCGTCACCGACGTGCTGCCCGACACCTGGACGACCCGCGCGCCGATGGTGTCGGTGCCCAGCCCCTCCGTGCCGTGCTCCCAGATGTCGGTCATCGCGAGGTAGCGCCCCGCGGGCAGGCTGATCCGCTTGCCCGACGTGACGCGGTACGTCTGTCCGGACGGCACGGCGACGACGGTGACCGTCGTCGAGACCTTGGCGCCGTGCCGCCCCAGCGTGGTGACGGCCAGTGAGCCCGACGCCGCCTGCGCGGAAACGGCGGAAGCGACCAGCGGTACCAAGCGAGGAGATACGTCTGATCAAGCTGTGACCAAGAAACGTCACGGAAAAAACGTCGGGGCCGCACGGCGTGCGCCGCGCGGCCCCGAACGTCACGAGAGAGGTCAGGCAGGGGTGATGTTCTCCGCCTGCGGGCCCTTCTGACCCTGAACGACGTCGAACGTCACGGTCTGGCCCTCCTGGAGCTCACGGAAGCCCGAGGAGTTGATCGCGGAGTAGTGCGCGAAGACGTCCGGACCGCCGCCGTCCTGGGCGATGAAGCCGAAGCCCTTCTCCGCGTTGAACCACTTCACAGTTCCCGAAGCCATAGTCATGCCTTCCAGTCGATGAACGCCCTCCCCCTGTGGGGAAGACGGAGGTGATCGCCCTGGTCCCTGCGGCACAGCACAGCAAAGCGCCCACACCTAAGGCGTGGGCAAGGGGAACTCCGAACCACGACAGCTGGCACAGACGCTACCGGTCCGCACCCGCCGCCACCATAGGAAACTCCCGCGTCGTTTCGCTGCCGAGCATTGCGGAAGCCCGCTGCAACGCGCTTTCGCCGTGCGCCGGTGCGGCCGCGGGAACGGCGCGGCAGGTGAAGCCGAGCTGGGACATGGCCCGAAGGACCTCGCCGGCACTGAAATCGCGGCGGTCCTGACGGGTGATGACCTGGCCCACCTGCTTGAGGGGATAGTGGCGCCGTCCGATGATCACGGACTCGCCGGTGACCGGTTCGGGCTTGACACCCTTCATCGATTCCAGCACGCCGGTCTTGGTCAGGTCGAACGGGAAACGGGCGATGACACAGCGCATGATGCCTCACAGGGAGAAGGGGAGACAGGGGGATGGGACCGGCCGTCGTGCAGCGGTTCAGTGGAAAAGGGCGAGGAGCCCGTTGCCGTCTGTGACCTCGCGCAGGCGGATTCGGTCCGTGTAGCCGAGGCTGTCGCGAACGGCGGTGAGCTGGGCCCGGGTGACCAGGCCGACGCGCTGGCCGTCCTCGTCGCAGACGACCAGGCGGCCCGTACGGGCGGCCGCCATCACGGACAGCGCCACCTCAACGGTCATGTCCCCCCAGACCCGTGGTCCGGCCACGGCCCTGGTGTCGGCCGGCGTGCCGTGCCCGGGGTGGGCGCTCACGGGGCGGGTCTGCGTCTGGACCAGCGTCAAAGAGTGCCTCCTGCGAAGATGGGCCGGTTTCCTGATCACGAGGGTGCTAGGCCGCCGCGCCGACGGCGGACTGCCGTACGGACACACGGCGGGCCGCCGAGGCGGGACGGCGTCGACCGCGTGAGGTGGCACCGCGCTTCTTGGGACGCTCGACCACCGGGGCGGTGATGACGACCGGGATGCCGGACGGGGCCTGGGCGCCGGTGATGCGGTGCAGGGCCTCGTCACCGACGCGGACCTGGGTGGTCAGCGGGACGATGCCGGCCGCCGCCATGAGGCGGGTCATCTCGCGGCGCTGGTTCGGGGTGACCAGGGTGACGACACTGCCGGACTCGCCGGCCCGGGCCGTACGGCCGCCACGGTGGAGGTAGTCCTTGTGGTCGGTCGGCGGATCGACGTTGACGACCAGGTCGAGGTTGTCGACGTGGATGCCGCGCGCCGCGACGTTGGTCGCCACCAGCACGTTGACGTGCCCGGACTTGAACTGCGTCAGCGTGCGGGTGCGCTGCGGCTGCGACTTGCCGCCGTGCAGGGCCGCGGCCCGCACCCCGCTGTTCAGGAGGTGCTCGGTGAGGCGGTCGACGGCGTGCTTGGTGTCGAGAAACATGAGCACGCGGCCGTCGCGGGCGGCGATCTCGGTGGTGGCCGTGTGCTTGTCGGCGCCGTGGACGTGCAGCACGTGGTGTTCCATCGTCGTGACCGCGCCCGCCGAGGGATCGACGGAGTGCACGACGGGGTCGCTGAGGTAGCGGCGCACGAGCAGGTCGACGTTGCGGTCGAGGGTGGCGGAGAACAGCATGCGCTGGCCCTCGGGGCGTACTTGGTCGAGCAGGGCGGTGACCTGCGGCATGAAGCCCATGTCGGCCATCTGGTCGGCCTCGTCGAGGACCGTGATGGAGACCTGGTTCAGGCGGCAGTCGCCGCGGTCGATGAGGTCCTTGAGGCGTCCCGGGGTGGCGACGACGACCTCGGCGCCCCCGCGCAGGGCGCTCGCCTGCCGGCCGATCGACATCCCGCCCACGACCGTGGCGAGCCGCAGCCTCAGGGAGCGGGCGTACGGGGTGAGTGCGTCGGTGACCTGCTGCGCCAGCTCACGCGTCGGTACGAGGATCAACCCGAGCGGCTGCCTGGCCTCGGCGCGCCGACCGGCCGTACGGGCCAGCAGCGCCAGCCCGAAGGCGAGGGTCTTGCCGGAGCCGGTGCGGCCGCGGCCGAGGACATCGCGGCCGGCCAGGGAGTTCGGCAGGGTCGCCGCCTGGATCGGGAACGGTACGGTCACGCCCTCCGAGCGGAGCGCGGCCAGCAGTTCTTCGGGCATGTCGAGATCGGCGAAGCCCTCCACGGCGGGCAGCGCGGGGGTGACGGACTTGGGAAGGGCGAACTCCCCCTGTACCGCGGCGGGTCGGCGGCCCTGACCACCGGACCGGCGCGGGGACGGCGAACCGAACCGGCTGCCACCCCTTCCGGAGTCGGCGCTGCCGTTACGGGTGCGGGCGAAGCGGTCGTTCGTGCGTGTGCGGTTCATGCGGAACCTTCCTCGATTGCGGCACATATCAAGGAATTCCCGCAGCGATGAGCAGCACGGTGAATTGCAAGAAAAGGCCGGTGGAACGCGACAGCGAATCTCGCCGACGGAAAATTCGTACGGGCACGGGAAAACACTGCGGGAAACGCCGGAAATGCGAGCAGCTGGGGCCCGCACCCCGAAGGATGCGGGCCCCAGCTGCAAGTGCGTGTGCGCGTCAGGCGGGAACGATGTTCTCGGCCGTCGGGCCCTTCTGGCCCTGCGCGATGTCGAAGGTCACCTTCTGGCCTTCGAGCAGCTCCCGGAAGCCTTGGGCGGCGATGTTCGAGTAGTGGGCGAACACGTCAGCGCCGCCACCGTCCTGCTCGATGAAGCCGAAGCCCTTTTCCGCGTTGAACCATTTCACAGTACCGGCAGCCATGTCATATCTCCTTTGCCGAGATCGACAGTAGCACGCCGCAACGGTCTGTGTGCGGTAAGAAGTTCCACTCTGCTTTTTACGTCAGAGAATCTGTCCGCGTGTTCGGTTGAAATCTCATCTCACGGGCACAGCTATTGAATAATTCGGAGCCGGCTCCGCCACGCTCAGCCGCCCGACGGCGGACCCGCTCCCACACAGGCCCGGGAACGACGCAGCGCCCGAACCGACCGAAGCCGACCCGAGCGCTGCGCGGCAGGCCGGAGGGGACACCTCCGCCCACCACCGGTAGGCCCTGTGGGACTCGAACCCACAACCAATGGATTAAAAGTCCACTGCTCTGCCAATTGAGCTAAGGGCCCAGGCGATGTTGCCTCCCCGAGCATAGCGGGACGTGGCCGTGTCTCCGATCGGGTATCGGGGACACGGCCACGTCGGGGCGTCGGAACGGGGTGGAAGGTCAGGGATCTACCGGTTCGGGGGCGTTCGCGCGAGCGGCCTCGCGGGCCCTGGTGCGTTCGTGATCGGGGTTCAGGAACCAGTGGCGGGCCGAGGCCACCCACCAGGTCCAGGCGAAGCCGACGACGACCAGGACGGCGACCGGAGCGTAGTTGAAGGTCTCCCAGGTGACCGGGGAGACCTGCGGAAGCATGAACAGCACCGTGATGACGGCGACCCACGCCACCGAGACCATGCCGATCGCACGCGACCAGCGGCCCAGGTGCCACGGCCCACGGTCGAAGGCGTCACCCTTGCGCAGCCGCAGCAACGTCGGGATGACGTAGGCGATGTAGAGGCCGATGACGGCGATGGACGTCACCGCCGCGTACGCGGTCACATTGATCAGGTACGGCAGACCCAGCACCAGCGCTCCGCCCGCCGCCAGCCACACCGCCGCCACCGGGGTCCGGGTGCGGGGGCTCACCGTGTGCCACACGTGCGAGAACGGCAGCGCGCCGTCCCGCGAGAAGGCGTAGATCATGCGGCTGTTGGCGGTCACCGAGGCCATCCCGCAGAACAACTGGGCGCCGATGACGACCAGGAGCAGGAGTTTGCCGGCCGTGGCGCCGAGCGCGTCGAGGAGGATCTGGGCCGGCGGCGCGCCCGTCGGCGAAGACAACGCCCCGTCGTAGGACTGGATCGCGAACGTGAAGCCCAGCAACAGGACGAAGCCCGCTATCCACGACGTCCAGATCGACTGGACGATGCCCTTCGGGCCGGCCGTCGACGCGTCGTGGGTCTCCTCGGTCATGTGGGCCGAGGCGTCGTAGCCGGTGAAGGTGTACTGCGCCATCAGGAGGCCGAGCAGGACCACGTAGAAGCCGCTGCCCCAGCCCGTGTTGTTCACGAACTCGCCGAAGACGAAGGACGCCGACTGGTGGTGGTCGGGGGCGAAGGTGAGGGCTCCGACGATCACCGCAACGCCGACCACGTGCCACCACACGCTCACGCTGTTCAGCAGGGCCACGATCCGTACGCCGAAGGTGTTCAGCAGGCCGTGCAGGATCAGGATCGCGGCGAACAGCAGCACGGTCCGGCCGGGCGTCACCTCGAAGTCGAACTGCAGGTTCAGATAGGCCCCGAGGAAGGACGCGGCGCCGAAGTCGATGCCCGCCGTCACCGCCACCTGACCGAGCACGTTGAACCAGCCCGTGAACCACGCCCAGGCGGCCGCGGTCCGGGGCGGCGCCAGGCGGTGGGCCCAGAAGTACAGGCCCGCGGACGTCGGGTACGCCGAACAGATCTCGGCCATCGACAGGCCGACGAACAGGGTCATCAGGCCTACGGCGACCCAGCCCCAGGTGATCACGGCCGGACCGCCCGTGTTCATCCCGAAGAGATAGAGGGTCAGGCAGCCCGAGAGGACCGAGATGATCGTGAAGGAGACCGCGTAGTTGGAGAACGCCGACATGCGGCGGGCCAGGACCTGCGTGTAGCCGAGCTGGGCAAGCCGTTCTTCGTCAGAGAGCCCACTCGCTATGCCGTCATCTGTCATGCCCCCAGCGATTCCCATCCCGGGGGCGTGACACACGTCACAACTTGGCCGAGAAGTGCCTCTCTAGAAAAGGCCCTTGTAGCCCTGCCAGCCGCTCGCGATCTTCACCCGCGCCCCGAACGACCCCTTGCCGTCCCCGTTGTTGCGCCAGACGTTCCCGCCACTGTCCCGGGAGACCAGGTCGGCCTTGCCGTCCCCGGTGATGTCACCGACGCCGACGATCACGTTGTAGGAGCCGCCCCAGTTCGTGAACAGCTTCACCCGCGCCGAGAACGTGCCGTTGCCCTTGCCGTAGTACCGGTACAAGTTGTTCGACCTGTCCTGGGCGAGCAGATCGCCGATGCCGTCGCCGTTGAGGTCCCCGGCGCCCACGACCTTCTTGTACGTCTTCCAGTTGTCGTACAGCTTCACGCGCGCGGAGAGCTTGCCCGTGCTCGTCCCCTTGTAGAGGTACACGGCCCCGGTGGAGGTGTTCCGCGCGATCAGGTCCGGGCGGCCGTCCTTGGTCACGTCACCGGGCGCGGTCAGCACGTCGTACTGGTTCCAGCCGGATGTGCCCAGCGAGGTGTACGGCGTCGACGACTTCAGCGCGGCACCGCACCCCGGCTTGTAGGCGCGCAGGGCGCCGCTGCTCAGCCGCACCAGGACGTCGTTGCACCGGTCCCCGCTGAGGTCCCCGAACGGCACCGCCTTGACCGAGGTCGCCCAGCCGCCGCCGCTCACCTTCCCGGAGAACGTGCCCTTGCCGTTGCTCTGCTGGAAGGTCAGCGCGCCGGAGGAGTTGAGGGTGAGGAGCTCACCGAAGCCGTCGTCGCCCACGTGGTCGCGACGGACCGCCGTGCCTTTCACCAGCTTGACCGTGCCGGTCACCGTCAGCGGGGCGCCGACGCCGTCCGCCGGGGTGACGGTGACGGTCCAGTCGTAGGAACCGTTCGGCAGGTACGCGTCCCCGGTCCCCTTGGGGTCGAGACCGCTCCAGCCGACGTTCAGCTCACCCCGCGCGGCCGTGCCGTCCACAGGGTCGCCGTAGACCTTGCCGGTCGCGCGGTTGCGCACGGTGACGTCCCAGCCGGAGGTCGGCTTCGACAGCAGCAGGGTGGTCAGGGTGTCGGGGATCGTGTCGTACGTGTGTGCCTCGACGGACGACGCCTTGGTGACCGGGGCGAGCAGCCGCAGCGGCTGCTGCGGCACGCCGGACGGCACGAGGTGCACCTGCTCCTGCTCGTCGACGTAGGCCGCGTTCGCGCCGGACTCGTCGACGGTCCAGCGCACGTCCCGCTGCGAGGTCCCGGTGTCGGGCAGATCACCGATGACCCGGCTCGCGGCCGTGCCTTCGGCGAACGTCGTCAGCGTCAGCTTCCCGGCCCGCTTGTCGTGCGTGACGACGAACCCGTCGCCGAGCTTGGCCTCACCCGTCGGTACGGCCACGGACTTCTTCGCCGTACGGTCGTAGACACCGGCCTTGTCCCCGCACGTCCAGTACAGGTAGCGGCCGAGCGCCTGGAGCTCGGTGGGCACACAGCCGGCGTCCGTCGTCACCGTCTCGACGGTCTTCTTCGTCGTCAGGTTGTACGCCGTGACCTCGCCGGCGTTCGCCCCGGCCGTCCAGAGGATCTCGCCGTCGAGGGCGGCGGCGCCCGGGGCGCGGGTGACCTTGGGACCGGCGCTGTCGCCGAGCTTGAGGACGATCTGCTGGGTCGCGGTCGTGTGGATCACGTACTGGCCGGAGACGTCGGTGATCCGCCCGCCGGCCGGGACGTAGTGCTCCGAGAAGTCGTACGCCTCGGGCCCATTGGCCGTGATCCGGTCATTGGTGCCGTTGTCCCGCATCAGCCAGACCACACGATTGTCGGCCGTGCCGAACACGGCACAGCCGCCCTCCGCGGCCGGGCAGGAGTGGAGCAGCGACTCGGTGCCGTCGTAGTCGGAACGCGCCCCGTAGGTGGGCGCCCCCGTGGCGGCGACGGTCCGCAGGTAGACGCCCCGGGTGCTGCTCCAGCTGTCGTCGGCGACCAGCAGCCGCCCCTGCTCCAGTGCCAGACCCTGGATCTTGTACGGCGGCTTCGGCAGCGCCTTGACCATGCTCACCACGGGCTTGCCGTCCGCGTCGGGATGGATGCGCTGAATGCCCCAGTCGTCGGCGCCGGTGCGGCCCACGGCAACGGCGTCACCGTCCGCCGAGGCGGAGACTTCGCCATTGGAGGAGGCGAGCAGGGTGACCGGGGCGCCGCCCGCGATCGGTACGGCGGTCACCTTGTTGCCGCCGGCCGGGCTGTGGACGAGCCAGTCGCCCACCACGGAGAGCTCGTCGGCGGGGTCCACGAAGTCGGCGCCGTCCAGAGCCACCTCGACGGGCGGTGCCGAGAGGTCGGCGCGGGAGTAGACGTACGCCTTCGAGGCGGAGTTGCCCGCGTACTGGACCAGGTAATCGGGCGACAGAACAGTGGAGTTGCCGCCGGACAGCGCCGGGGTCCAGCTCTGGACCCGGCCGGTCTCGGGGTCGACGAGCACCGACCGGATGCTGCCGTCGAGGGACGCACGGAAGACGATGCCGGAGGCGTCGCCCCGCATCGGCGCCCCGATCTGCATGCCCGAGGGCAGGCCGGTGATCGTCAGGTCCCGGGTACCGCCATCGGGTCCCGGGCTCAGCAGATGCCTGACCTTGGTGGTGATCCCGTCCTCGCCGGTGACGTTCTCGTAGGCGACGACCGTGCTGCCGTACACACCGGCGTACACACCGGCGTATCCCGTGGGCACCTGGATCGTGCGGGTCGTGCCGTCGGCGGCGTCGAACAGCTCGACGCGGCCGTCCTGGTAGCGGCGCGCCAGGACGTCGGTGCCGGTGCCGTTGTCGATCGCCAGGCCGCTGCCGGCCGCCGGCACTGCGACGGACGTACCGTCCGCGTACCGCGTCCACAGCAGTCCCGAGCGGCCCTCCATACGGTGGAAGACGCCCTGGCCGCCCGCGCCTTCGCCCCCGTAGGTGGTGTCGGAGTAGGAGACGGTCGCGACGGTGTACGCGTCCCGGAACGTCGCCGGTACCACCGTCTCCTGCGCGGTGTCCGCGACGGCGGACGACGGCAGCAGCGGGCTCAGTCCTGCCGCCAGTACGGCGGAAGCGGCGACGAGGCGTAGACGTACGGCGGCATGACGAGCCAAGGAAGACACTCCCCTAAGAAGGAGACGGATGGCCCACCGGTGCGCGGTGTCCCTGGCCCCCCGGCCATCACACCCGTCTCATAAGTGGGCTGATCTTACCTTCTCTTCACCTTGACGGAGAGCCCTTTCTGTCGGGGTCCACACGGGGTGACACGACAAACGCCGTGGCCCCCCGTCAGGTACGACGGGGGGCCACGGCGTTCACTTCTCAGAGGCGTCAGCCGTTGCGCTTCCAGCGCGGCTTGTCGTCGCGGCGGCCGAAGGAGGAGCCGGCCGGGCGGTCGTCACGACGGCTGTGCGGGCGGTCGTGGCCGCCGGAGCGGAAACCTCCGCCGGTGGGGCGATCGCCCTGACGGTCACGGTTGAAGGGACGGTCGCTGCCCCGGTGGGTGGACGGACGCTCGTCACGACGGTCACGGTTGAAGCCGCCACCCGAGGGACGGTCGTCACGGCGGAAGCCGCCCGAGGGACGCTCGTCACGACGGTCACGGTTGAAGCCGCCGCCGGTGGGGCGGTCGCCCTGACGGTCACGGTTGAAACCGCCCGAGGGACGGTCGTCACGGCGGAAGCCGCCCGAGGGACGCTCGTCACGACGGTCACGGTTGAAACCACCGCCGGTGGGGCGGTCGTCACGGCGGTCGCGGTTGAAGCCGCCACCCGAGGGACGGTCGTCACGACGCTCGAAGGAACGGCCACCACGGTCGTCCCGACGGTCGTCACGGCGGAACCCGCCCCGCTCGCCGTCCCGGCGGTCGCGGTTGAAGCCGCCACGGTCGTCACGACGCTCGAAGGAACGGCCACCACGGTCGTCCCGACGGTCGTCACGACGCTCGTAGTTGCCCCGCTCGTCACGGCGCTGACGCGGCTGCTCGTACGCGGGACGCTCGGCGGACTGCTCGGCGACCACGGCCTCAGCAGCCGCCTCCACGGCCTCGGCCACCACGGCCTGCGCCTCGGCGACCGCCGTCTCCGGGTCCTCACCGCGCTCGCGGGCGGCCCGGGCGACCAGGCGGTCGGCCTCCTCGCGCAGTTCGGTCGCGCGCCGCTGCGCCCGCTCCAGCTCCTTGGTGAGCTGGGCGACCTCGCGCTCGGCCTGCTGAGCCGCGTTGGCCGCGGACTCGGACTGGACCTCGGTCATCGAACGGGCGCCGGTGATCTCGGCGACCTCGGGCTCGAAGGCCGTACCGGAGTTGATGATGTGACGCCCGGCGTCGACGCCCGCGTCCTCCATCAGCCGGAAGATCTGCCGGCGCTGGTGCGGCAGCGACAGGGACACGACCGTGCCGGTGCGGCCCGCGCGAGCGGTACGCCCTGCACGGTGCAGGTAGTCCTTGTGGTCACCGGCGGGGTCGACGTTCAGGACGAGGTCGATGCCGTCGACGTGGATGCCACGGGCGGCGACGTCGGTCGCGACGAGCGCGTTGACGTAGCCCTTCTTGAAGTCCTCCAGCACCCGGGTGCGCGCGCCCTGCGTCATACCGCCGTGCAGCGCGTCGGCCTTCACACCGGAGTCGCACAGCTGCTCGGCGATGCGGTCGGCGCCCAGCTGGGTGCGGACGAAGATGATGGTGCGGCCCTTGCGGGAGGCGATGGCCGCGGTGACCGGCGCCTTGTCCTTGGGCTTCACGATCAGGATGTGGTGCGACATGGTCGTGACGTTGCCCTGGGCGCTGTCGACCTCGTGCGTGACCGGGTTGCTCAGGTAGCGCTTGACCAGCGTGGAGATCTCGTTCTCCATCGTGGCCGAGAACAGCATCCGCTGGCCGCCGGCCGGGACCTGGTCGAGCAGCTCGGTGACCTCGGGCAGGAAGCCCAGGTCGGACATCTGGTCGGCCTCGTCGATGACGGCGACCTCGATGTCCTGCAGGGAGCAGGCGCCGCGGTTGATGAGGTCACGCAGCCGGCCCGGAGTGGCGACGAGCACGTCGACACCGCGCTCCAGGGCGTAGATCTGGTTGCTCATGGACGTACCGCCGCAGACGACCTTCATCTTCAGGCCCAGGACGTCGCCGTAGGGCTGCAGCGCGTCCGCGACCTGCATCGCGAGCTCACGCGTCGGGGTGAGGATGACGGCGCGCGGCCGGTGCTTCTCGGTGCGGCCGCCGGAGAGGCGGGCCAGGGTCGGCAGACCGAAGGAGAGGGTCTTGCCGGAGCCGGTGCGGCCACGGCCGAGGATGTCCTTGCCGGCCAGGGCGTCCGGGATGGTCGCGGCCTGGATCGGGAAGGGGGTGGTCACGCCGTTCTGGGCGAGCTTGCGCACAACGCCCTCGGGGAGACCGAGGTCCGCGAAGGTGACCTCGACAGTCTCCTCCGTGCCCTCGTTCTCGGGCACGACGACGTGATCAGTACTGGAAATGGACATGCGTATGCGAAACCTTCCGGAGTCTCGTCGGCACGCGCCCGTCAACTCCGTGATTCGCAATACGACCGCCTCTATGCGGTCAGCCACGGCAAGGGAGAGAACGCGCCACACGGCGCTCTTCTGCTTTGGCGCCGGGCAAATGATCAAACGATCTATAACCATACGCACCCATCGCCCCCGAAGGCAAACCGATCCCCTCGTATGTATCCGAGGTCACTCGGGGCCTTTTAAGGGGTCCGTCACACCGGCGACCCGGCGGTGGGCGCCGGCTCCCGCCCGCTCAGTTGCGGGCCCGTCTCCGGCTGCGCCGACGACGACGGTTCGGCGGGCGGCGGCGACGGCGTGGGCGACGCGGGCGGCTCGCTGGACGGCGGCGGCTCCGGATCGGGCGTATGTGTGGGTGCCGGGTCGCTCCTCGTCGCCGACGGCACCGGCTGGGCCGACGTCCCCGGCTTCGCCCCCGCGGAGGCCGACGCACGCGCCGAGGCCGACGCCGACGGGGACGCCGGCTCCTCCCCGCCCTTCCCCTTGTGCTTGCCGCGCTTGCCGTCCGGGCCCGCCCCGCCGAGCCCCACGGAACCGCCCGAGCCCGCGGATCCCCCGTCCGGCGCCTCATCGCCCCGCTCACCGGCGGAGTGCGACGGCTTCGCGCTGTCGTCTCCGCCGTCCCCGCCCACGCTCATGCAGCCCGCGGCGGCGGCGACGGCCATGACCGTGGTGGCCAGACGGACGGGTACGTACAAGGGGCGCACGAGCAGCCACCTCCGAGGGCGGTCGTCAAAAAGTCAACCTGCCCAACTCCCGCCGCCCACAAGAGGACACGCGCCCCGTTCGAAACGGACTCAGCCGTACCCGAGCGCGTGCAGCCGCGCGTCGTCGATCCCGAAGTGATGGGCGATCTCGTGCACGACCGTCACCTCGGTCTCCGCGACGACGTCCTCCCGGGAATCGCACATCCGCAGCGTCGGCCCCCGGTAGATCGTGATGCGGTCCGGCAGCACGCCGGCGTACCACTCGCCCCGGTCGGTCAGCGGAGTGCCCTCGTACAGCCCGAGCAGCTCGGGATCGTCCGTCGGCGGTTCGTCCTCGACGAACACCGCGACGTTGTCCATCAGCCGCGTCAACTCCGGCGGAATCCGGTCCAGGGCCTCGGCGACCAGTTCCTCGAACTCCTCGCGCGTCATCTCCAGCACACGCCCATTCTCCGGTACGACTCATCCGTACGAGAGTCATGAGCACGCCCGCATATCCACGAGCGGACTTGGGCATACGGGACCAATGGCCCGCGTCCCCGCCGCAGTCCTGAACGCCCGGAGCATCCTGAACGTCCTACGCAAGCCCCCGCGAGCCCTCGCCCGCCAGTACGGCAGGCGTCGATCCCACCCGTCCGTCGAGCTCGTCCACCAGCCGCACCCCTGGACCCGCGCCCTCGGCCTGGTCACCGTCGTCCTTCTGGGCGCATGGCTCGGTCTGCTGATCGTCGGCAACGTCCGGGTCCCGGTCGGCCCCATGAACACGACGATGACCCTGCGCCCGTCCCTCTCCGGCGGCACGAAGATCAACGTGTCCCCGCTCGGCGCGCTCCAGCTGGACAGCCACCATGCGCCCGTCCGCCTCGACGTCAACGTCGACCAGCTCGACCCGGAACGCTCCCAGGCCCTCGTCGACCACCCCGAGCGCCTCTCCGGCCTCCAGGACGAGGTCGCGACGGACGTCGAGCACGGCACCCTCGACCTGGCCGTCCGCTCCGTCGTCGCCGTGGTGTCGGGCGCCACGGCCCTCGGCCTCGCCGTCTACCGCCGACCGCGCCGGGCCCTCGCGGCCGGCGGCCTCGCCCTGACCCTCCTGGCGGCCTGCGGCGGCACGGCGTACGCCACCTGGAACCCGGAATCCGTCCTGGAGCCGAAGTTCTCGGGACTGCTCTCCTCCGCCCCTTCCCTGGTGGGCAACGCGCGCAGCATCGTCACCGAATTCGACGTCTACCAGAAGGAGTTGGCCCGCCTGGTGACGAACGTGACGAAGCTCTACGACGTCACGTCCACTCTCCCCGCCTACCAGCCGGACCCCACCACCATCCGGGTCCTGCACGTCTCCGACATCCATCTGAACCCCGCGAGCTGGAAGATCATCGCCTCGCTGGTGGAGCAGTACAAGGTCAACGTGATCGTCGACTCCGGCGACACCATGGACCACGGCACGGCGGCGGAGAACGGCTTCCTGGACCCGATCCCCGACCTCGGCGCGCCCTACGTCTGGGTCCGCGGCAACCACGACTCCCTCACCACCCAGCGCTACATGGAGGGCCTGAAGCGGGTCCACGTCCTGGACAACGGCAAGGCGGAGACGATCGCCGGACTGCGGTTCGCGGGCATGGGCGACCCCCAGTTCACTCCCGACCGCTCCACGAATCCCGGTGCCGACGAGTCCCAGGAGGCGGCGGGCGACCGCCTGGCCGCGGCTCTGCGCGAGCAGCGGGCCGCGGGCACCCCGGTCGACCTCGCGATCGCCCACGAGCCCTCGGCGGCCCGCGAGGTCGACGGCGAGGTCCCGATGATCCTGTCGGGCCATCTCCACCACCAGGAGATGGAGGTCATGAAGAAGGGCACGCGGCTGCGGGTGGAGGGCTCCACGGGCGGCAGCGGGCTACGGGCCGTCGAGGGCAAGTACCCCGACCCCATCGAGGCATCGATCCTCTACATGGACCGCGACACCCGCCGTCTGCAGGCCTGGGACGAGATCAAACTCGGCGGCCTCGGGCTCACGACGGCGGAGGTCAGCCGCCATCTCCCGGAGGACAACCAGCCGGGAGCGACACCCTCGCCCACCGGCTCACCCACGGGCACCCCCTAAACGGTTTTGGCGATACCTCCCGGCATCCCATATGCTTCTCACGTCCCCGACGCGCTGAGAAGCGCCCAGGCGGGCCGATAGCCCTCATCGTCTAGCGGCCTAGGACGCCGCCCTTTCAAGGCGGTAGCACGGGTTCGAATCCCGTTGGGGGCACGCATCACCGTGTGCGACACTGTTCGTGCACAACGCTTGGTCCTGTGGAGCAGTTTGGAGTGCTCGCCACCCTGTCAAGGTGGAGGCCGCGGGTTCAAATCCCGTCAGGACCGCTGAGGTTTCTCCGGAAGCCTCGCGGCTGGGTAGCTCAGTTGGTACGAGCGACCGCCTGAAAAGCGGTAGGTCGCCGGTTCGACCCCGGCCCCAGCCACAGCACAGACCCCGATCTCCGGATCGGGGTCTTGTTGTATGTGTCGTGACAGACCGGGCGCGGGACAAAACCGTTCGCCAGTAATTTCCCGGGGATGAGATCCTGGATCGCGTATGTCTACGCACCCTGCCCCCGCCCCCGGCTCCCCCGCCCTCGGGGATCTCGCCGCCCGCCTGACCGAGCTGTCCCTGCGCGACGCGCACCGGCTCGGGCGCAGGCTCGAAGGCGCGCGCAAAATCCGCAAGCCGGAGGCGCGGGCCGCCGTGCTGTCCGAGATCGAGGCGGAGGTCGGCAAGGGCGAGGAGCGCGTGCGTGCGCGCCATGCGCGCGTGCCCGCCGTGTCCTATCCCGAGCAGCTCCCGGTCAGCCAGAAGAAGGACGACATCGCGGCCGCCATCCGTGATCACCAGGTCGTGATCGTCGCCGGTGAGACGGGCTCCGGCAAGACCACCCAGATCCCGAAGATCTGCTTGGAGCTCGGCCGGGGCGTGAAGGGCATGATCGGGCACACCCAGCCCCGTCGTATCGCCGCCCGCACGGTCGCCGAGCGGGTCGCCGAGGAGTTGGACACCCCGCTCGGTGAGGCCGTCGGCTGGAAGGTGCGGTTCACCGACCAGGTGAACCAGGACGCGACCTTCGTGAAGCTGATGACGGACGGCATCCTGCTCGCCGAGATCCAGACCGACCGCGAGCTGCGCGCCTACGACACGATCATCATCGACGAGGCCCACGAGCGGTCCCTCAACATCGACTTCCTGCTCGGGTATCTGGCCCAGCTGCTGCCGAAGCGCCCCGACCTCAAGGTCGTCATCACGTCGGCGACCATCGACCCCGAGCGGTTCTCCCGGCACTTCGGCGACGCCCCGATCGTCGAGGTCAGCGGGCGTACGTATCCCGTGGAGGTGCGGTACCGCCCGCTCCTCGAAGAGGCTGAGTCTGATTCTGGGGGCGACGACTCCGACCGCGACCAGATCACCGCGATCTGCGACGCCGTCGAGGAACTCCAGGGCGAGGGCAAGGGCGACATCCTCGTCTTCCTCTCCGGCGAGCGGGAGATCCGCGACACCGCGGACGCCCTGGTGAAGAAGAACTACCGCTTCACCGAGGTCCTGCCTCTGTACGCCCGCCTCTCGCACGCCGAGCAGCACCGTGTGTTCCAGCAGCACACCGGGCGCAGGATCGTTCTGGCGACGAACGTCGCCGAGACCTCCCTCACCGTCCCGGGCATCAAGTACGTCATCGACCCCGGCTTCGCCCGGATCAGCCGCTACAGCCACCGCACCAAGGTCCAGCGGCTGCCCATCGAGCCGGTCTCGCAGGCCAGCGCCAACCAGCGCAAGGGCCGCTGCGGCCGTACGTCGGACGGCATCTGCATCCGCCTGTACAGCGAAGAGGACTTCACCGGCAGGCCGGAGTTCACGGACGCCGAGATCCTGCGGACGAACCTCGCCTCCGTCATCCTCCAGATGACCGCGGCCGGCCTCGGCGACATCGAGAAGTTCCCGTTCATCGACCCGCCGGACCACCGCAACATCCGCGACGGCGTGCAGCTGCTGCAGGAGCTCAACGCCCTTGATCCGGCGCAGAAGGACGCGCGCAAGCGGCTCACCGACACCGGCCGCAAGCTCGCCCAGCTGCCCGTCGACCCCCGCCTGGCCCGTATGGTCCTGGAGGCCGACAAGAACGGCTGTGTGCGCGAGGTCATGGTCATAGCGGCCGCGCTCTCCATCCAGGACCCGCGTGAGCGCCCGGCCGACAAGCAGACCCAGGCCGACCAGCAGCACGCCCGCTTCAAGGACGAGACCAGCGACTTCCTCGCCTACCTCAACCTGTGGCGCTATGTCCGCGAGCAGCAGAAGGAGCGCGGCTCGTCGTCCTTCCGCCGGATGTGCAAGCAGGAGTACCTGAACTTCCTGCGCATCCGTGAGTGGCAGGACATCTACTCCCAACTGCGCACGGTCGCCAAGCAGATGGGCATCCATCTCAACGAGGACGACGCGCCCGACCAGAGCGTCCACGTCTCGCTCCTCGCCGGTCTGCTCTCGCACATCGGCATGAAGGACGTGAAGGACGGCAACAAGAACGAGTATCTCGGCGCCCGGAGCGCCAAGTTCGCGATCTTCCCGGGCTCGGCGCTCTTCAAGAAGCAGCCGCGGTTCGTCATGTCGGCGGAGCTGGTGGAGACCTCACGTCTCTGGGCGCGCGTCAACGCGAAGGTCGAGCCGGAGTGGGTCGAGCCGCTCGCCGAGCACCTGTTGAAGCGGACGTACTCCGAACCGCACTGGGAGAAGGACCAGGCCGCGGTGATGGCGTACGAGAAGGTCACGCTGTACGGCGTGCCGATCGTCGCCCAGCGGAAGGTGAACTACGGCCGTATCGACCCGGAGTCGAGCCGTGAGCTCTTCATCCGCAACGCCCTCGTCGAGGGTGACTGGCGCACCCACCACAAGTTCTTCGCCGACAACCGCAAACTCCTCAGCGAGGTCGAGGAGTTGGAGCACCGGGCGCGGCGCCGGGACATCGTGGTCGACGACGACACGCTGTTCGACTTCTACGACCAGCGGGTGCCCGAACACGTGGTGTCCGGGGCGCACTTCGACTCGTGGTGGAAGCGGAAGCGGCACGAGCAGGAGGACTACCTCGACTTCGAGCGCGCGATGCTCATCCGGGAGTCGGCGGAGGCGGTCACGAAGGCCGACTACCCCGACTCGTGGCGGCAGGGACCTCTGAAGTTCCGGGTGACGTACCAGTTCGAGCCGGGCGCGGACGCGGACGGTGTGACGGTCCACATCCCGCTCCAGGTCCTGAACCAGGTGACGGACGACGGCTTCGACTGGCAGATCCCGGGTCTGAGGCAGGAGTTGGTGACGGAGCTGATCCGTTCCCTGCCCAAGCCGATCCGCCGCAACTACGTACCGGCGCCGAACTTCGCCCAGCGCTTCCTGGATACGGCCGTCCCCCTCCAGGAGCCTTTGACGGTCACGATGGCCCGCGAACTGAAGCGCATGGTCGGCGTTCCGTTCGACGCGGAGGACTTCGACTGGACGCGGGTCCCGGAGCATCTGCGGATCACCTTCCGGATCGTCGACGAGCGGCGCCGGAATCTGGCCGAGGACAAGGATCTGGAGGCGTTGCGGCTGAAGCTCAGGCCGAAGGCGCGCCAGGCCCTGTCCCAGGCGGCGGCCGCGACCGCGTCCCGCGAGGGCGGTGAGTCCCTGGAGCGCAAGGGCCTGACGGACTGGACGATCGGCTCCCTCACGCGGGTCTTCGAGACCCGTCGCGCGGGCCAGCCGGTGAAGGCGTACCCGGCGCTGGTGGACGACGGCGACACCGTCTCGGTCCGGCTCTTCGACACGGAGGCGGAGCAGGCCGAGGCGATGTGGAAGGGCACGCGGCGGCTGATCGTGCGCAACATCCCGGTGAGCCCGGCGAAGTTCGCGTCCGAGAAGCTGACGAACCCCCAGAAGCTCGCCCTGTCGTCGAATCCGCACGGTTCGATCCAGGCGCTGTTCGACGACTGCGCGACCGCTGCGGCGGACAAGCTGATCGGGGACTTCGGGGGGCCGGCGTGGGACGAGGAGTCGTACCGGAAGCTGTACGACAAGGTGCGCGCCGAGATCGTCGACACCACGGTCCGTACGGTCGGGCAGGTGCAGCAGGTGCTCGCCGCCTGGCAGGCCTGTGAGCGGCGCCTGAAGGCCGTACGGAGCCCGGCGCTGCTGGCGAACCTGGCGGACGTACGGGCGCAGCTGGACGCTCTGGTGAAGCCGGGGTTCGTGACGGCGACGGGGTTGCGCCGGCTGCCCGACCTGATGCGGTATCTGGTCGCGGCGGACCGCCGTCTCCAGCAGATGCCGACGAACGTCCAGCGGGACACGACCCGTATGGAGAAGGTCCACGAGATGCAGGACGAGTACGCCTGGCTCCTGGAACAGCTTCCGCAGGGCCGGCCGGTGCCTCAGCAGGTTCTGGACGTCCGCTGGATGATCGAGGAGCTGCGGGTCAGCTATTTCGCCCACGCGCTCGGCACGGCGTACCCGATCTCCGACAAGCGGATCGTGAAGACGATCGACACGCTGGCACCGTGACGGCTCCCGCACACAGGGTGAGTTCGACCAGGACCTCCCTGCTCATGTACAGTCCTTCTCGCAGCGCAACGCAGCAGTAAGCGCCGCAAAACCTGGTCCTGTGGAGCAGTTTGGAGTGCTCGCCACCCTGTCAAGGTGGAGGCCGCGGGTTCAAATCCCGTCAG
Organism: Streptomyces doebereineriae; assembly: GCF_031845645.1. Classification (NCBI taxonomy): domain Bacteria; kingdom Bacillati; phylum Actinomycetota; class Actinomycetes; order Kitasatosporales; family Streptomycetaceae; genus Streptomyces; species Streptomyces doebereineriae. The sequence continues at coordinate 42,391 of NZ_JAVREZ010000032.1, read as the reverse complement.
GACCGCAGTTGGAGTGGAAGTCAGGCCCGCAACCCGGGAACGGGGAGCGGGCCTTCTTCGTGTGTGTACACCGGGTCCAGGCCATCTCAGACCGTCCGACGCTTCAGGACGAGGCCGTTTGTGAGGCGCCGACGGCGTCCACGCCATCTTGACGGCGTCGCATCGCACCGGTACCCAGAAACCAGGCCCCCGTTCCCAGCGGAGCCCGGAGGTGGCGTATGGCGGCAACGGCCAGGCACGAGACGCGGGCACTGTTGCGCGCACACCTGGCGGCTGCGTCGTCGTACCGGCATCTGACCCGCCACTGCCCGATCTGCCACCGCCTGTTGCGGTTGGCGATGGACTCCGCCCCACGGACCGTGCCGGCCCCGGGCGAGGCCGTCGAGGGCGAAAGCCCCTCCACGGCGTGACTGTCGACCCGTCCCAACCCCCGCCCCACCGAGGGGAGTCCGGGGACGCGTGTCTCCTTTAGCGCACAGGAGCCGGGGGCAACAAGGACTCTGGCATGTGACGGGAGTCACCGCATGAGTTTTTGAAACCGTGGAACTTACCCCTCTCCTACAACAGGTCAATTTAATATGTGCAATTGCACTCCTGTTCGCACACCCACCAGGGGCCCCTCACAGGAGATCCGACACCCCTCCCCAGACTCCGACAAGCCCGCTCACAGGGCCGCCGGCCACCCACCCTCCACGCACAAAAAAGATCGCGCTGGACTCGGCGGAGTCCAGCGCGATCGACGACGAGGTTCAGAATGGGCCCTGTTGGGGCAGGACCCGCGTCGCTTGGAGCCAGGGTTCGGGCGGCGCGGCCAACTGGGGGGCCAGCCGGTTTGCCCGGTTATTCAGTTGTTCAGGCCTCGCTGCGCTGCTGCGGGATGCCCGCGAGCAGAGCGCGGACCTCGGCCTCGCGGTAACGGCGGTGCCCGCCGAGCGTACGGATCGACGTGAGCTTGCCGGCCTTCGCCCACCGCGTGACCGTCTTCGGGTCCACGCGGAACATCGTGGCGACCTCAGCCGGGGTCAGCAGCGGCTCGGCATCAGGGGTGCGAGCGGTCATGAGCGGCCTCCTCGGGAGAACCGATCGTTCTCGGTTCTTTCCTCTAAATTCTGCACCTTGACCCGCGTTGCCCGAAATGGCGGATGCGGGTCGAGTCGGTTATAGGACGAACGGCTTGTCCTCGGCACTACAACTACACCATCCGTCCAGCCGCGTCGGCCAAACCGATGGAATTGCCCCCCAGGTGTTCATCGGCGACGGAAGCCGATGGACCATGCCATAGCGGACAGTCACGCCACTGTGACGATCAGTCACAGGGCGATCAGGAGTCACCAGACCCCCCAAAGCGGAACCTCCCCCGGGCCCCTTGTCCTATTTTGGCATGAGGAGGGGCAAGAGATGCAAGAGCCGGGTACGTGCGGTCCGTCACGCTTGACACTCCGTGAGGTGTACGCCCGGATCGGGACCTACGTCCCTTGTCGGTGAGACTTCAGGGGAAGCTGACACCTTGAGCGAGGACGAAACCCCAAAACGGGCGTCAGGTCAAACGTCAGTTCGTGACATGGCGCACATTCAGTTCGCCGAGCGCCGGTCCCTGATGCCCCGCCAGCGCTCCACGAGCCGCCCGTAGGCCTCGCCCGCCGCGGCCCCGTCGCCGTGCCTCAGCGCCTCGATGCCCTCGGCCACGTCCGCCGCCGAGTGGTCGTCCTCCAGCTCGCCGGGCGGCAGCACATGCACCAGACCGCCGTAGTCGAGCTCGACCAGTGAGCGCGGGTGGAACTCCTCCAGCCAGCGCCCCACGTCGATCAGACCGTCGATGAGCGGTCCCTCGTCGATGGCGTCCTTGAGGGCCCGCAGAGCCCGCGCCACGCGCCGCCGGGCCTGCACCATGGGCGTGCGGTAGCGCAGCATCGGCGGGATCTCGCCGGAACCCTTGTCGAAGCGCCGCTCCTCGTCGGAGACGAGCACGAACCAGTTCAGCGGCACCTGCCAGGTCGCGGTGCGGATCCAGGGCCGGGCGTCCGGGTTCCGGGCGAGCCAGCGCTCGTAGTCCTGGGCGCTCTGGCGGCGTACGACCTCGGGCAGCACCGCGTCCAGGACCGGCCCCGGCAGCTCCTCCCCGAGCTCCTCCAGGGCCAGCCAGCCACGCAGCCGGGTGCGCCACGGGCACACGCACACCACGCCGTCCACGTCGAGCACGAAGGCGTCGCTGCTCTCGTGCACCGGCACCGGGACCGGCGGGATGGGCAGCAGGTCGGCCAGGGAGCGACGCAGTTCGTCCTGGTACGACGGACGGTCCGGGCGGCGGGCGTAACGGGCCCAGTGACTGCGCTCGGGCTCGGGGAAGGCGGCCAGCGGTTCGTACACGCGCAGATAGGTCGCGTACGGGACGATCACCGAGGACACCTTGGGCACGCCTGCTCTCTCCCCCGCCGCCTGCCGGGAAAACCTGCGAAACCCGCACACAAACGTGCGGGAAAACTATGCAAATCGTCGCACGCCCGTCCCCCGGGAGGAGGTGATCCTGAGCACTGCACGGTCATGGGCCGCCACAAGCCCTAATCTCGTGCTCACAGGTCCCGCCACCCTTACGGGCGCCTGTGTCCCATCGCCGCAATGTACCCAGGAGTCACCACAGTGACCGACGTAACCGGCGCCGCCGCCGACGTGCTGCACACCCTGTTCCACTCGGACCAGGGCGGCCATGAGCAGGTCGTGCTCTGCCAGGACCGCAGGAGCGGCCTCAAAGCCGTCATCGCCCTCCACTCCACCGCGCTCGGCCCCGCCCTCGGCGGGACCCGCTTCTACCCGTACGCGAGCGAGCAGGAGGCCGTCGCCGACGCGCTGAACCTCGCGCGCGGGATGTCGTACAAGAACGCCATGGCCGGGCTCGGCCACGGCGGCGGCAAGGCCGTGATCATCGGCGACCCGGAGCGCGACAAGAGCGAGGACCTGCTTCTCGCCTACGGCCGCTTCGTGGCCTCGCTCGGTGGGCGCTACGTCACCGCGTGCGACGTCGGCACGTACGTCGCCGACATGGACGTCGTCGCACGCGAATGCCGCTGGACCACCGGCCGCTCCCCCGAGAACGGCGGGGCCGGCGACTCCTCCGTCCTCACCGCCTTCGGCGTCTACCAGGGCATGCGGGCCAGCGCACAGCACCTGTGGGGCGACCCCTCGCTGCGTGACCGCAGGATCGGCGTCGCGGGCGTCGGCAAGGTCGGGCACCACCTGGTGGAGCACCTCGTCGAGGAGGGCGCCGAGGTCCTGATCACGGACGTACGCCAGGAGGCCGTGGAGCGGATCGCCGGCCGGCACCCCTCCGTCTCCCCCGTCGCCGACACCGACGCGCTGATCCGGACCGAGGGTCTCGACATCTACGCCCCCTGCGCGCTCGGCGGAGCCCTGAACGACGTCTCCGTGCCCGCGCTGACCGCGAGGATCGTGTGCGGCGCCGCCAACAACCAGCTCGAGCACCCGGGCGTGGAGAAGGACCTCGCCGACCTGGGGATCCTCTACGCGCCGGACTACGTGGTGAACGCCGGCGGGGTCATCCAGGTCGCCGACGAACTGCACGGGTTCGACTTCGAACGGTGCCGGGCGAAGGCCGCGAAGATCTTCGACACCACTCTGGCGATCTTCGCACGTGCGAAGGAAGACGGGATTCCGCCGGCCGCCGCGGCCGACCGGATCGCCGAGCAGCGGATGCACGAGGCGGCCAGGAAACCGGTGCGCTGACGTTTGACCGGTACCCGTCGGCGCACACTTAGAGAGAACTCTCACGTTCGTCGGCGGGTCGGCTCCGAAGAAGTGGTTAAAATCGCGGTTGACCAGCGGGGACGGGGCTCCCCGAGGGTTCTGGGCCAGGGCACGTGCTGCGGGCGACGTACCGTATGGGCGTGGGCTCAGGTACCGTGGAAGCCCTACGGACCGGTCTCTCTGCGGAGAGTCCGTTCTAGATCATGAACGCGTGTCAAGACTCTGGGGCCACCGAGCCCCGTATTCGAGGGGGTCGAGCCATGGGGCGCGGCCGGGCAAAGGCCAAGCAGACGAAGGTCGCCCGCCAGCTGAAGTACAGCAGCGGCGGGACTGACCTCTCGCGTCTGGCCAATGAGCTGGGCGCTTCGACTTCGAATCAGCCGCCGAATGGCGAGCCGTTCGAGGACGACGACGAGGAAGATGACCCGTACGCCCAGTACGCGGATCTCTACAACGACGACGAGGACGAGGACGACGAGTCCGGTCCTGCGTCTCAACGCCGCGGAGCTTGACGACCCAGCTGTGCGTAACCCGGTCCGGGGTGGTCCACACCACCGGACCGGGTTTTGCGCTGCCTGTCGGTTCCTTAGGCGTAGTCACCGACGAGTTCGGCACCCGTGGTGTGGTCACCGCGGTCTGTGATCTCGCCCGCGACCCATGACTCGACCCCGCGGTCGGCCAGGGTGGCCAGGGCGACGTCCGCCGACTCCTCGGGGACGATCGCGATCATGCCGACGCCCATGTTCAGGGTCTTCTCCAGCTCCAGGCGCTCGACCTGACCCGTCTTGCCGACGAGGTCGAAGACCGGGCCCGGCGTCCACGTGGTGCGGTCCACCACGGCGTGCAGGCCGTCGGGGATCACACGGGCCAGGTTGGCCGCCAGACCGCCGCCGGTGACGTGCGAGAAGGCGTGCACCTGGGCCGTGCGGATCAGGGCCAGGCAGTCCAGTGAGTAGATCTTGGTGGGCTCCAGGAGCTCCTCACCGAGGGTGCGGCCGAGCTCGTCGATCCGGGCGTCCAGGGCGAGGCCCGCCTGGTTCAGGAGCACATGCCGCACGAGCGAGTACCCGTTCGAGTGAAGACCCGAGGCCGCCATGGCGATGACCGCGTCACCCTTACGGATGCGATCCGCGCCGAGCAGCCGGTCGGCCTCCACGACGCCCGTACCGGCGCCGGCGACATCGAAGTCGTCCGGGCCGAGCAGCCCCGGGTGCTCGGCCGTCTCGCCGCCCACCAAGGCGCAGCCGGCGAGCACACAGCCCTCGGCGATGCCCTTGACGATCGCGGCGACCCGCTCGGGGTGGACCTTGCCGACACAGATGTAGTCGGTCATGAACAGCGGCTCGGCACCGCACACCACGATGTCGTCCATGACCATCGCGACCAGGTCGTGGCCGATGGTGTCGTAGACGCCCAGCTGGCGCGCGATGTCGACCTTGGTGCCGACGCCGTCGGTGGCGGAGGCGAGCAGGGGACGCTCGAAGCGCTTGAGGGCGGAGGCGTCGAAGAGTCCGGCGAATCCGCCGAGGCCACCGAGGACCTCGGGGCGCTGGGTCTTCTTCACCCACTCCTTCATCAGTTCTACGGCGCGGTCGCCCGCCTCGATGTCGACGCCCGCGGCTGCGTAGCTGGCACCAGTTGTCTCAGACATGGCTAGTGAGAACCTTCGTGTCGTACGGCAGGTATGACGGGCTGCCTACGGGCGACGGATCGCGTCGGCCGCGGCCGTGGCGGCGGGCCCTGCGGCCAGCTCGGTCTCCAGGAGCTGCTTGCCGAGCAGCTCGGGGTCCGGGAGCTCCATCGGGTACTCGCCGTCGAAGCAGGCGCGGCAGAGGTTCGGCTTGGCGATGGTGGTCGCCTCGATCATGCCGTCGATGGAGATGTACGCCAGGGAGTCGGCGCCGAGCGAGGTGCCGATCTCGTCGATGGTCATGCCGTTGGCGATGAGCTCGGCGCGGGTGGCGAAGTCGATGCCGAAGAAGCAGGGCCACTTCACGGGGGGCGAGGAGATCCGGATGTGGACCTCGGCGGCACCCGCCTCGCGGAGCATGCGGACCAGGGCGCGCTGGGTGTTGCCGCGGACGATCGAGTCGTCGACGACGACCAGACGCTTGCCCTTGATGACTTCCTTGAGCGGGTTCAGCTTCAGGCGGATGCCGAGCTGGCGAATGGTCTGGGAGGGCTGGATGAACGTACGGCCGACGTAGGCGTTCTTCACCAGGCCCGCACCGAAGGGGATGCCGGAGGCTTCCGCGTAGCCGATGGCCGCCGGGGTGCCGGATTCCGGGGTCGCTATGACCAGGTCGGCGTCGACGGGCGCTTCCTTGGCGAGCTTGCGGCCCATCTCCACGCGGGAGAGGTACACGTTCCGGCCGGCGATGTCGGTGTCGGGGCGCGCCAGATAGACGTACTCGAAGACACAGCCCTTGGGCTTCGCTTCCGCGAATCGGGAGGTGCGCAGGCCGTTCTCGTCGATGGCGACGAACTCGCCCGGCTCGATCTCGCGGACGTAGCTCGCCCCGCAGATGTCGAGGGCGGCGGACTCGGAGGCGACGACCCAGCCTCGCTCCAGGCGGCCGAGGACCAGCGGGCGGATGCCCTGCGGGTCGCGGGCGGCGTAGAGGGTGTGCTCGTCCATGAAGACGAGGGAGAAGGCACCGCGCACCTTCGGGAGGACGGAGTGGGCCGCCTCCTCGATGGTCAGGGGCTTGCCGTCCTCGTCGACCTGGGCCGCGAGGAGCGCGGTGAGCAGGTCGGTGTCGTTGGTGGCGGCCACACGCGGGCTACGGCCCTCCTGCTTGGGCAGGTCGGCGACCATCTCGGCGAGCTGCGCCGTGTTGACCAGGTTGCCGTTGTGGCCGAGCGCGATGGAACCGTGCGCGGTGGCACGGAATGTCGGCTGGGCGTTCTCCCAGGTGGAGGCGCCGGTGGTCGAGTAGCGGGCGTGACCGACCGCAAGGTGACCCTGGAGCGAACCGAGAGAGGTCTCGTCGAAGACCTGGGAAACGAGGCCCATGTCCTTGAAGACGAGGATCTGGGAGCCGTTGCTGACCGCGATTCCCGCGGATTCCTGGCCCCGATGCTGGAGGGCGTAGAGCCCGAAGTACGTGAGCTTGGCGACCTCTTCGCCCGGAGCCCAGACACCGAAGACGCCGCAAGCGTCCTGGGGGCCCTTCTCACCGGGGAGCAGGTCGTGGTTGAGTCGTCCGTCACCACGTGGCACGGCTCCGAGTGTAGGCGAGATCGACCACTGGTCCGAATTCGCGGAGAGTGGGCTTTCTTACTCCACGTGGGCCGTAACGCTGTCGCCGGAGGCGTCGGTGATCTTCAGGGAATCCTGTTTCTGCTGGTAGGAGACCTTGCCGGAGAGGATTTCGGCGAGCTCACGCTCGGCCTTCATCACCGGGCCCTCACACATCATGCGCGTGGTGGCGAAGCGCCCGAACTCGATGGTGCCGTCCTTGACGGTGGCCCTGCCGTTGAAGGTGTTGCAGCCGAGGCTGCCGGTGACGGTGTTGTTCTTGGTGAGAGTGAGGTAGGCGGTCTCGCCGAGGGACCAGCGAGTGCCCTTGAGGGCGGGGGCCTTCTCCTCGCGCAGGGTGATGGTGTCGTTCTGCGGGCTGGTCAGCGTGAGGGTCCTGGCGCCTGACGGCCCCTTCAGATCGGCCTTGAGGTCGTTGTCGAAGACGCCGACGAACTCCTCCTCGAACGTCCCCACCGCCCCCGGGCAGCCGATGAGTGTCCTGGCGAGGTCGGAGACCTTCACGGTGTCGCCCTGGATGTCCACATCGGCACCGATGCTGTTGCAGCCCACCGAACCACCGGACTTCCCGCCGCCGACGTCCGGTTCGGCGGCGCCGGGCTCGAAGTCGATGTGAGCGTGCCTGCGAGCACCCTTCTCGGGCAGGACGTAGTCCTTGCCGTCGACGGTGACCTTCCGGGGCACCCAGGAAGTGTCCGCGATGGTGGAGACGTCCTCGGTCCTGGTCCCCACGGTCTCCGTGCCACAGGCGGCCAGGACGGTGGTCCCGGCCAGGGCTGCGGCCGCGTACTTGGCGCATGTCGTCCGCTTCATGACTCTTTGACGCATGAGGCGGGCGGTGGGTTCGGTGCCGTTATCAGTCTGTTGTCATGTTCGCCGTCAGTATGTCCGTACGCGCCCGTGGGGTCAGCTCATGACCGGCAGCAGTCCGCCAAGGTCCGCCCGTTCCCCGCTCGCGCTGACCTTGGCCGCGTCGAGAGCGTCCTTCCAGGTCAGCCGCCCGGTGGCGAGCCGGATCCAGGTCAGCGGGTCGGTCTCGACGACGTTCGGCGGGGTGCCGCGGGTGTGCTTCGGCCCCTCGACGCACTGCACGACGGCGTACGGCGGCACCCGCACCTCGGTCGAACCGCCGGGCGCCTTCGCGGCTAGGGCGTCGGCGAGGAGGCGCGTGCAGGCGGCGAGGGCCTGACGGTCGTAGGGGATGTCGAGGCCGGGGACGGCGGCGCTCAGGTCGTCGGTGTGGACGACGAGTTCGACGGTGCGGGTGACCAGGTAGTCGGCGAGGGGCAGCGCGCCGGCGTTGGTCTCCAGGAGCCGGGTGCCGGGGTGGGTGTCCAGCAGCTCGGTCAGAGTCCGGTCGACGTCGGTGAGGTAGGCGTCGAGGTCGGGGTGCTGCTGGGCCAGGCCCCGGGTGAAGTCGGCGATGGCCGCGGAACTGGCGGAGGTGGCGAACGGCCAGTCGAGCAGCACCGCGTCCTGCCGCACGGGCGCGGGCCGGTCCAGGGCCCGGTGGACGGCGGTGACCGCCATCCCGATGTGCGCGACCAGCTCCCGTACGGTCCACTCCCCCAGCCGCGTCCGCAGCGCCAGTTGCTCGGGGGTCAGCGTGCGTACGGCTTCCCGTACGTTCCCGAGCTGGGCCTGGACGGCCGTGCGGATCTTGGCGGGGTCGTAGGCGCGGGCGCGCTTCCTGGCCGTGGGCATGACGGTGAGCCTAGTCGGCGCGGAAGTCGGACAAGGGGGGAGCCCCGCGAAGGCCGCGCCCGTCAGAACGACGGGCGGGGCCTTCGGAGTCGTACGGCCACGGCCTACTTCAGCAGGGCCGGGATCGTGTCCTCGTGCGCCCGGCGCAGCTCCTCCAGGGTCAGTTCGAACTCGCCCTGAAGCTCGACGGTGTCCCCGTCCACGACTCCGATACGGGTGACCGGCAGGCCCCGCGCACCGCACATGTCGTTGAAGCGGAGCTCCTCCGAGCGCGGTACGGCGACGACCGCGCGACCCGCCGACTCGGAGAAGAGGAGGGTGAAGGCGTCCAGCCCGTCCGGTACGACCAGGCGCGCGCCCTTGCCGCCGAGCAGCGCCGACTCCACGACCGCCTGGATCAGGCCGCCGTCGGAGAGGTCGTGCGCGGAGTCGATCATGCCGTCGCGGGAGGCGGAGATCAGGATCTCGGCGAGCAGCCGCTCGCGCTCGAGGTCCACCTGCGGGGGCAGCCCGCCGAGGTGGTCGTGGACGACCTGCGACCAGGCCGAGCCGCCGAACTCCTCACGCGTGTCGCCGAGGAGGTAGATCAGCTGGCCCTCCTCCTGGAAGGCGACCGGCGTACGGCGGGCGACGTCGTCGATGACACCCAGGACCGCGACCACGGGGGTCGGGTGGATGGCGACCTCGCCCGTCTGGTTGTACAAGGACACGTTGCCGCCCGTGACCGGCGTGCCCAACTGCAGGCAGCCGTCGGCCAGTCCACGGATCGCCTCCGCGAACTGCCACATCACGGCCGGGTCCTCGGGGGAGCCGAAGTTCAGGCAGTCCGAAACGGCGAGCGGCTTGGCGCCGGTCGTCGCCACGTTGCGGTACGCCTCCGCCAGCGCCAGCTGCGCGCCGGTGTACGGGTCCAGCTTCGCGTAACGGCCGTTGCCGTCCGTCGCGATCGCCACGCCCAGACCCGTCGACTCGTCGATGCGGATCATGCCGGAGTCCTCCGGCTGGGCCAGCACGGTGTTGCCCTGCACGAAGTGGTCGTACTGCGAGGTGATCCACTTCTTGGAGGCCTGGTTCGGGGAGGACACCAGCTTCAGGACCTGGTCCTTCAGCTCCTCACTCGAAGCCGGCCGCGGCAGCTTGTTCGCGTCGTCCGCCTGGAGCTCGTCCTGCCAGGACGGGCGGGCGTAGGGGCGCTCGTAGACCGGGCCGTCGTGCGCGACCGTGCGCGGGTCGACGTCGACGATCTTGCCGCCGTGCCAGTAGATCTCCAGGCGGTCGCCGTCGGTGACCTCACCGATGACGGTGGCGATGACGTCCCACTTGTCGCAGATCTCCAGGAACCGGTCGACCTTCTCCGGCTCGACGACCGCGCACATGCGTTCCTGCGACTCGCTCATGAGGATTTCCTCGGGCGAGAGCGTGGAGTCGCGCAGCGGTACGTCGTCCAGGGTCACGCGCATGCCGCCGGAGCCGTTCGACGCCAGCTCGGAGGTGGCGCAGGACAGGCCCGCCGCGCCCAGGTCCTGGATGCCGACGACCAGCTTCTCCGCGAAGGCCTCAAGGGTGCACTCGATGAGGAGCTTCTCCTGGAAGGGGTCGCCGACCTGCACGGCCGGACGCTTCGACGGCTTGGCGTCGTCGAAGGTCTCCGAGGCCAGGATCGACGCACCGCCGATGCCGTCACCGCCCGTGCGGGCCCCGTACAGGATGACCTTGTTGCCCGCGCCGGAGGCCTTCGCCAGGTGGATGTCCTCGTGCCGCATGACGCCGATCGCACCGGCGTTGACCAGCGGGTTGCCCTGGTAGCAGGCGTCGAAGACGACCTCGCCGCCGATGTTCGGCAGGCCCAGGCAGTTGCCGTAGCCGCCGATGCCGGCGACGACGCCGGGGAGCACGCGCTTGGTGTCCGGGTGGTCGGCAGCGCCGAAGCGCAGGGGGTCGACCACGGCCACCGGCCGCGCGCCCATCGCGATGATGTCGCGGACGATGCCGCCGACACCCGTGGCCGCTCCCTGGTAGGGCTCGACGTAGGAGGGGTGGTTGTGCGACTCGACCTTGAAGGTGACCGCGTAACCCTGGCCGACGTCCACGACGCCCGCGTTCTCGCCGATACCGACGAGCAGGGCGTCGCTCTGCGGGGCCTTCTCGCCGAACTGGCGCAGGTGCACCTTCGACGACTTGTACGAGCAGTGCTCGGACCACATGACCGAGTACATGGCGAGCTCGGCACCGGTGGGCCGGCGGCCGAGGATCTCCACGACCCGCTCGTACTCGTCCTTCTTCAGGCCGAGTTCGGCCCAGGGCAGCTCGACGTCGGGGGTCGCGGCCGCGTGCTCGACCGTGTCCAGAGGCGTCCGGCTCATGCGTTGACCAGCTTCTTGAGGATCGAGGTGAAGAAGGGGAGGCCGTCGGTGCGGCCGGTGCCGATGAGCGGCTCCACGGCGTGCTCCGGGTGCGGCATCAGGCCTACGACGTTGCCCGCCTCGTTGGTGATGCCGGCGATGTCGCGCAGCGAGCCGTTCGGGTTGAAGTCGAGGTACCGGAACGCGACCCGGCCCTCGGCCTCCAGCTTGTCGAGGGTGTACTCGTCGGCGACGTACCGGCCGTCCATGTTCTTCAGCGGGATGTTGATCTCCTGGCCGGCCGAGTAGTCGGTCGTCCAGGCGGTGTCCGCGTTCTCCACCCGCAGCTTCTGGTCGCGGCAGATGAAGTGGAGGTGGTCGTTGCCGAGCATCCCGCCCGGGAGCAGGTGGGCCTCGGTGAGGATCTGGAAGCCGTTGCAGATGCCGAGGACCGGGAGGCCGGCCTTCGCCTGCTCGATGAGGGGCTCCATCACCGGCGAGAAGCGCGCGATGGCACCGGCGCGCAGATAGTCGCCATAGGAGAAACCACCGCACAGCACCACGGCGTCGACCTGGTGGAGGTCCTTGTCCTTGTGCCAGAGAGCGACCGGCTCGGCGCCCGCGAGGCGGATCGCGCGCTGGGTGTCGCGGTCGTCGAGGCTGCCGGGGAAAGTGACGACGCCAATACGAGCGGTCACTTCGCGGCCTCCGCGACTTCCTCCACCTTGACGGTGAAGTCCTCGATCACGGTGTTGGCGAGGAAGGATTCCGCAAGATCGTGGATGCGGGCGAGCGCGGCCTCGTCGACCGGTCCGTCAACTTCCAGTTCGAATCGCTTTCCCTGACGTACGTCGGAGATGCCGTCGAAACCCAGTCGCGGCAGTGCACGCTGCACCGCCTGGCCCTGGGGGTCGAGGATCTCCGGCTTGAGCATGACGTCGACTACGACGCGTGCCACTGGCACTCCCGGTGGTGTGGTGCTGAGCAGGTTCCTTCAGACTACCCGCACAAAATTTCTACGCGCGTTGAGTTGTAGGAATCTACGTGACGGCCATCACGGCCCAGCACGGAGGCGGACGTCCGTGAAAATTTCCCGGAAAGATCTCAGATCGACACCCGATACCTATTGCGCTCGGACACGCGGAAGGATTTAGTCGAGCTTCACAATGCATTGTCGGGCACTGTACAAATGAATTGACAACGTGCCGCACGAAGGGACCGATATTCGTGGCGCAGAAGGTCGTGGTCACTCTCTTTGACGACATCGACGGCTCGGAAGCGGCGGAAACGATCGCCTTCGGACTCGACGGCAAGTCGTACGAGATCGACCTGAATCAAGCCAATGCCAAGAAACTGCGTAAGGCGCTCGAGCCCTACGTGGAGGCCGGCCGCAAGCGGTCCAGGTCCGGCAAGGCGTACCGGCAGACCGAGGTCGCTCCCGACCCGGCGGCGGTCCGGGCCTGGGCCCAGGCCAACAAAATGGACGTCCCCGCCCGCGGACGGATCCCCAAGAAGGTCTACGAGGCGTTCGCCGAGGCGCAGTAGAGCCTGTCGACGCCGGGTCACCCGCCCCTCGGACCAACCGACTTGCGTTGCACCCCACCTGGTCAGCTAGAGTCTGGAGCACGCCGAGGGGCGAGGCCGAAAAGGCCCAGCTCACGGAGTACACGCGGGTGTAGTTCAGTAGTAGAACATCCCCCTTCCAGGGGGAAGGCGCAGTGTGCAATTCCTGTCACCCGCTCTGCATCGCCGTCCGGACCACTCTGGTGGATCGGGTAGGATGGTGCTCGCGCCGATCGGTGAGAGCCGGTCGGAGGCAATGCGGACGTAGCTCAGTTGGTAGAGCGCAACCTTGCCAAGGTTGAGGTCGCCAGTTCGAACCTGGTCGTCCGCTCCATGAAAAGACCCCGGTCATCGCGACCGGGGTCTTTTTCATGTCCGGTGCTCCGTCTGACATTTGTCATACGGAGTGGTGACAGCGCGCACTGCTGTCGCATCCCGTCCGCCGGGACGCTGGCTTCATGAACACCGACGAACACGAACACGTGATTGAGGTCACCGGCCTGCGGCGTGTGTACGGGGGCGGGTTCGAGGCCGTGCGCGGGATCAGCTTCACCGTGGACCGCGGCGAGGTCTTCGCCCTGCTCGGCACCAACGGCGCCGGCAAGACCTCCACCGTCGAACTCCTCGAGGGGCTCGCCCCGCCGACCGACGGGCGGATCCGCGTCCTGGGCCATGATCCGTACACAGAGCGGGCCGCCGTGCGCCCGCGTACCGGGGTGATGCTCCAGGAGGGCGGCTTCCCGTCCGAGCTGACCGTCGACGAGACCGCGCGGATGTGGGCGGGCTGCGTCAGCGGGGCCCGGCCGCCGCTGGAGGTGCTGGATCTCGTCGGGCTCGCGCGCCGGACCGACGTACGGGTCAAGCAGCTGTCCGGGGGCGAGCGACGACGCCTCGACCTGGCGCTCGCGCTGCTCGGCGACCCCGAGGTGCTGTTCCTCGACGAGCCGACGACCGGCCTCGACGCCGAAGGACGCCGGGACACCTGGGAATTGGTGCGAGCGCTGCGGGACCGCGGGACGACCGTGCTGCTCACCACGCACTACCTGGAGGAGGCCGAGGATCTCGCCGACCGGCTGGCGATCCTCCACGAGGGACGGATCGCCGCCACCGGGACACCTGCCGAGGTGACCGCCGCGCAGCCGGCGCGGATCTCGTTCGAGCTGCCGGAGGGGTACTTCGTGGGAGACCTGCCACCGCTCGGGGAACTGGGGGTGAGCGGGCACGAGGTCGACGGCAGCGTCGTACGGCTGCGGACGCGGGAGCTGCAGCGGACGGCCACCGAACTGCTGGTGTGGGCCGACAGGGCCGGGGTCGAACTGCGGCGGCTCGATGTGCGGTCGGCCTCGCTGGAGGAGGCGTTCCTGGGGATAGCGGCGCGCGAGGAGGTCGCGGCATGAGCACGGTCACCACTCCCGCGAGCAGGCTGGGCGCCCTCGCCCGCGCCGAGTTCACGCTGCTCGGACGCAGCAAGGCCACGCTCGTCGCGGCCGTGCTGGTGCCCCTCGCACTGCCGTTCAGCCTGCGGTCCGTCGTGGACGACATGGACGTCGAGGAGGCCGGGCTGAGCGTCGGCCTGGTACTGCTGCCGGCCGCGGTCGGCTTCGCCCTGTTGTTCGGTGTGTACGGCGCCCTCGTCGGGATCTACACCTCCCGGCGCGAGGAACTGGTGCTCAAGCGGCTGCGCACCGGGGAGCTGCGGGACGTCGAGATCCTCTGCGGCACCGCGCTGCCGATCGGCGCGACCGGGCTCACGCAGTCCCTGGTGCTGGTGGCCGCGAGCACGGCCCTGCTCGACGTTCCCGCGCCGCACGCACCCCATCTCGCCGCCCTGGGACTGCTGCTGGGTCTGGTGCTGTGCGCCGCGCTCGCGGCCGTGACGGCGGCCGTGACCCGGACCGTGGAGAGCGCGCAGGTCACCACGCTGCCGTTCGTGATGATCTCGATGGTCCTCTCGGGCGTCGCCGTACCCCTCGAACTGCTGCCCGACAAGTTCGCGTCGGTGTGCGAGCTGCTGCCGCTGTCGCCCGTGATCACCCTGGTCCGCGGCGGCTGGGCGGGCACTCTCTCGGCGTACGAGGCCCTGGGCGCCATCGGGACCGCGGTGGCCTGGACCGTGCTGGCCGTGTTTGCTGTACAGCGGTGGTTCCGGTGGGAGCCGAGGCGCTGACGTACGGGGAGAGCATGCGCGAGGCAGGGGGCTGGTGGCGGCGGAAGAGCACGCCGGCGAAGGTGGAGACGTACACGCGCTGGTCGTTCCACTTCTTCGCGCTGATCTACGTCGCCTCGGTCGGTCTGCCGGTCTTCGGGCAGGTGACGGGGCAGCTCGCGGTCTGGTTGGTGCTGCTGGTGTGCGCGCATGCCGTGGTGTGTGCCGTGACCGCGTCGCTGGCGCTCGACTGGACGCGTGGGCGGCGCGAGCAGCCGGTGCGGATGCTCTGGGTGCTCGGGGCGGTCACGCTCGTCATCTCCGTCGCGGTGATCGGCATCGCCGAGCGGGGTCCGGACGACGACGGTCTCGACAGGGCGGCGGTCTCGGTGTTCGTGGGCGTGCTGACCTTCGCGGCCGGGATCGGCGCGCTCGGCGTCCGCAGGCGACGGCGTGTGCTCGCGCTGGTGGGCGGCTTCGCTGCGGGCGCCGCTCTCGGTGGCTTTCCCCTGGGTTACGGCGTCCCGGAGTCACTGGTCACCGGGATAGTGGTGCTGGTCGCCGCCGGATTCCTCGCCTTCACCTCCGTCTTCTCCGTCTGGCTCCTGAACGCCGTCTACGAACTCGACACGGCCCGCGAGACCCGCGCGCGGCTCGCCGTCGCCGAGGAACGGCTGCGGTTCGGGCGGGACCTGCACGACGTGATGGGGCGGAACCTGGCCGTGATCGCGCTGAAGAGCGAACTGGCCGTGCAGCTGGCGCGTCGGGGACGGGGCGAGGCCGTGGACCAGATGACCGAGGTGCAGCGGATCGCGCACGAGACGCAGCGCGAGGTGCGGGATGTCGTACGGGGATACCGGGAGGCCGATCTCGGGACCGAACTCACGGGAGCGCAAGGGGTGTTGACCGCCGCGGGCATCACCTGCGTGGTCACCGGGGAGCCGAACGGGTTGCCCGCCGAGGTGCAGTCGGCGCTCGGCTGGGTGGTGCGGGAGGCCACCACGAACGTCCTGCGGCACGGGGACGCCAAGCTGTGCGTGGTGGCTCTGCGGAGCGAGGGGGAGCGGGTGGTGCTGACCGTGGAGAACGACGGGGCCTCGCGGTCGCCGGGCACCGGCGGGTCCGGACTCGCCGGACTGCGGGAACGGCTCGCGGCCGTGGCCGGGACGCTGGAGACGGGGCCTGTCCGAGAGGGTGTGTTCCGGCTGGTGGCGGAGGTGCCGGTGGTGGCTACGGAGGGGGGCTCGTGACTGTGCGCGGGGCGGTGGAGGGGATGGGCTTGTGATCGTGCGCGTGGGTGTTGGAGGGGATGGGCTCGTGGCCGTGCGCGTGATGTGCCGGAGGGCTCGTGACCGTGGGTGTGGTGTGGGAGGGGATGGGCTCGTGACCGTACGTGTGGTGTCGGCGGAGGTGGGCTCGTGAGTGTGCGGGTGTTGCTCGCCGATGACGAGCATCTGATTCGGGGCGCGCTCGCCGCGCTGCTCTCCCTGGAGGACGACCTCGCGATCGTCGCGGAGGCGGCGACCGGTCCCGAGGCGCTGGCGATGGCCCGGGCGCACGAGCCCGACGTGGCCGTACTCGATCTCCAGATGCCCGGCGCGGACGGTGTGAAGGTGGCCACATCCCTGCGGACCGAACTGCCCTCGTGCAAGGTGCTGATCGTCACCAGTCACGGGCGGCCCGGGCACCTCAAGCGGGCGCTGGAGGCCGGTGTGCGGGGGTTCGTTCCGAAGACCGTGAGCGCGCAGCGGCTCGCTGAGATCATCCGCACGGTGCACGAGGGGAACCGCTACGTCGACCCCGAGTTGGCCGCCGACGCGATCTCCGCCGGGGACTCCCCCCTGACCGTGCGGGAGGCCGAGGTGCTGGAACTCGCCGCCGACGGGGCGCCCGTCGCGGAGATCGCCGAACGGGCCGCGCTGTCGCAGGGGACCGTACGGAACTATCTGTCGTCGGCCGTCTCCAAGCTGGGGGCGGAGAACCGTCACACGGCCGTGCGGCTCGCGCGCGAGCGAGGTTGGGTATAGTGGTTCTCGCGCCACGGCGCATGCGAACGTAGCTCAGTTGGTAGAGCGCAACCTTGCCAAGGTTGAGGTCGCGAGTTCGAACCTCGTCGTTCGCTCCATTGAGAAGCCCCCCGGTTTTCACCGGGGGGCTTTTCCGTTACGACCAGCTCGTGCCCGTCAGACGCTCGTACGCCTCGATGTACTTGGCGCGGGTGCGGTCCACGACCTCCTGCGGCAGCGGCGGCGGGGGCTGCTCGCTCTTCCTGTCCCAGCCGGACTCCGCCGAGGTCAGCCAGTCCCGCACGAACTGCTTGTCGTACGACGGCTGCGCGTGCCCCGGCTCCCACTGATCGGCCGGCCAGAAGCGGGAGGAGTCCGGGGTGAGGACCTCGTCCGCGACGACGAGGGTCTCCCCGTCGAAGCCGAACTCGAACTTGGTGTCCGCGAGGATGATCCCGCGGTCCCGGGCGATGTCCCGGCCGCGCGAGTACACCGCGAGGGTCGCCTGGCGCAGCTGGGCCGCGGTGTCGGCGCCGACCCGGCGGGCGACCTCCTCGTAGGAGACGTTCTCGTCGTGCTCGCCGACGGCGGCCTTGGTGGCCGGGGTGAAGATCGGGGCGGGGAGCTCGCTGCCGTCGACCAGGCCCTCGGGGAGGGCGAGGCCGCAGACCGTCCGGGACTCGTTGTACTCGAGCAGCCCGGAGCCGGTGAGGTAGCCGCGGGCGACGGCTTCCACGGGGACCATCTGGAGCGACTTGCAGACCAGGGTGCGGCCCGCCCAGTCGGCGGGGGCGCCTTCCGGTACGGCCGTACTCAGGACGTGGTTCGGCAACAGGTCGGCGATCTGGTCGAACCACCACAGAGACAGCTGGGTGAGGACGCGGCCCTTGTCGGGGATCTCGCTCGGCAGCACCCAGTCGAAGGCGGAGATACGGTCACTGGCGACCATCACGAGGTCGCCCGCCTCGTTCTGGTACAGCTCGCGCACCTTGCCGGTGTGCAGGTGCACCAGGCCCGGAACCTGGAGCGGCTCGGGCTTTTCTACGAATCCGGACACGGTTCCTCCCCGTGAGTATGTCCAACGGGTCGATTGTCCCGTACGGGGCGCTGACCTTGGACTTGGGGTGCGCTGAGAAAGCGGTGGGTGTGCTGCTGAGTGAACTCAGTCACGCTTGCAGATGCGGTCCAGGAGGTTGGCGGTGGCGCGCTGGACGCGGGTGTCGACGTGGCCCGGGCGGTCCAGTGCCGGGGACCAGGCGAAGGTGCCGGCGGCGAAGACCAGGGCGCCGGAGGGGGCACGGTAGAGGGACGTCTCCTGGTGGCGGAGGGCGCCCTCGCTGTCGGCGTACGGCGAGTGGGCGAGCAGGATGCGGTTGTCGTGCTCCGGCAGTGGGGTGCGCGGGAAGTAGCGGTCGGCCTCGCCCGCGACCAGGCCGGCGAGTTCATCGCCCTCCTGCGCACCGGTCGCCTCCCACAGCCAGTGCTCGGCGTTACGGACGATCAGGGGGTGGGGCTCGGGCACCCTTCCCGCGTACTGGATGCCGACCAACTGCTGTTCGGGGCGGTCGACTTCGCGCCAGAGCGCCGGTTTGCCCGGGCCCCTGCGTTTGCGGCAGGTCAGCAGACGGTCGGGGACACCGGACGGCGAGGGGCCCAACTCGACCTGCCAGTACATGGTGTTGGCGGACAGGAAGACCAGAGAGGTGCCGCTGTCGCGGGCTCGCTCGACCGTGCGGCGCATGGCTGTCGACCAGTACTCGTCGTGGCCGGGGAAGACCAGGCCTCGGTACCGGGTGGGGTCGAGGTGGCCGGCGTGCAGGTCGCGGGCGTCGGCGTAGGCGAGGTCGTAGCCGTAGCGCTCGGCGAAGCGGATGAAGTCGTAGGCGTGGCCGACGTGCATCGGCAGGCCCGCGCCCGCGTACGGCCGGTCGAAGGAGACCGTGGTCGCGGCGTCGGCCTCGCCGAGGAGCCGGCCCTGCTCGTCCCAGGCGTGGTAGAGGCTGGCGCCGGTGCGGCCGTCCTCGGGATAGAGGTTGTACGCCTGCCAGGTGACGTCGGGCAGGAGGAGCAGTAAGTCCGCGGGATGGTTCTCGCGGACCGTGAAGGGGATGTGGGAGCGGTAACCGTCGGCGGTCGTGAGGACAGCGACGTAGGCGCCGACGCTCCAGTAGGACGGGATCTGCAGCCGCCAGGACAGCCACCAGTGGTGGCAGGAGACCGTGCGGTCCGCGGTCAGCGGCGAGGGCTGGACGATGCCGGAGAGGCGGGGGCTGGTGGTGATCTTCGCCGCGCCGTCGCCGCCGTAGTGGCCGATGCGGTAGATGTCGACGCCGAACTCCTGCGGCGGGTCGACGGTGATGTGGAAGTCGACGGCCTCGCCGGGGGCGACCGCGCCGGTCGAGGTGAAGCCCTTGATCTGACGGCGGACGTCGTCGGCGGAGCGGGGGCCGCCGCCGGGGGCGGTGCGGGGGGAGGGGATGCGGGGGGCGCCCTCCTTCGGGGTGTGGGCGGGGTCCGTCTCGACGTACCACGGGACCACCTGGCCGGTGTCGTCGAAGTACGTCTCACTGCCGCGCAGCCAGGGGACGGGGCCCTGACCGAAGGGGTCCGTCACGGCGTGCGCGAGTGCTCCCGACTCCCAGCGGCGGATGTGCTCCGGTCCTGGGCCCATGGTCGCTCCCCTCCCTCGTGCCCCCGTTGTTCGTCCTGCGCGATGCTTTGCGTCGGCACAAGCCCTTGCCATGTGCGCGATCGGTCTCAGCACATCACATTCCGCACTCAGACTGTCACTATTCGTTGCGAATTGGCCGAAAGTGGAAGCAGGTACTCCGGATCCGTCAGACGAGGCGGACCGGCTTCTCGGGGCGTATCCCCGACTTGACCAGCCAGGCGCGCAGAGGGGCCGGGTCGCCGTCCTCCACGAGGCTGAGGACGCGGGGGGCGAGGTCCGCGGCGCGTTCACCGTTGATGAGAAGGGACGGGCCGTCGAGCCAGTCCAGGCCCGGGGCGGCGCCGGCGGTGTCGATCGCGGCGCAGCAGACCATCGCGGTGACGTGGTCGGTGAGGAGTTCTCGGGCGCTGCGGGGTGGCTGGAGCGGGAAGAGGGGGAGGGCGGTGTCGTCCCAGGGGGTGATGTCGGGCGTGCTGCGGGACTGGGGGGCGGCGGCTTCCTCCCGGGCGAGCTCGGCGGTGAGCGCCGCAGCGAGGGTCTCGGCTTCGCCGTCTGTGCTTACGCCCTCGGCAGCCGCGCCATCCTCGTCACCTTCGTCATCGGCTGCGGGGAGCCCTAGGGGGGCGGTCTCGCGGTCGGCGGCTGCTTCGGGCTCGTCCGGTGGGTCGGGGTTGTGCTGTCCGGCCGCGAGGGCGTCAGCCGGGGGCGGGGCGTGCTGGGCTGCCGCCGCGTCAGCCGAGGCCGGGGCGTGCTGGGCTGCCGCCGGGGCGTCAGCCGAGGCCGGTTCACGGTCCGGGTCCGCCGCCATGGCGCCTTCCGGTGGCGCCGATACGGGGGCGGCGGGAGCCCGGTCGTGCCGGGTGGGTGCGGAGGCGGCGGTCGCGAGTGCGTCCGACTGCGCCGATTCGTGCTGCGCGGCTCCGGCGCCTTCCGGAGAGGCGGGTCCACCGGTCGTCGCCACGCCATCGGTCGGCGGAGCAGGGGCGAGGTCTGCGGAAGCGGTGTCCTGCGGGGGTGCTGCGGGCTCGGCGGGCGCGAGACCGTCCGCCTCCGCCCGAGCCTGCCCCTGCTCACACCCTTGCTCGACGGCGCCTGCCTCCTCCGCCGAGGTCAGTGCACCGGCCGCCGCCGCGAGGTCTGCGGAAGCGGTGTCCTGCGGGGGTGCTGCGGGCTCGGCGGGCGCGAGACCGTCCCCGTCCGGTCGAGTCGACCCCTGCTCGCGGCCGAGCTCGACGGCGCCGACGGAGTCCGCCGAGGTCAGTCCACCGGCCGTCGCCGCGCTGTTGGCCGGTGGAGTGGGCCCGGGAGCCGACAGGTGGGCCAGGACTCGGGAGAGGGTGGGGCCGTGGGATTCCGGCGGGGCGGCTCCCGGGGTGCGGCTCACGCCCTGGGCGTCGAGGACTCGGTGGAGGCGGGCCGCGTCCAGGCGCCACTTTCGGTCCACGACCTCTTCCGGGTACTCCTGCCAGCCCACCGGGGACCAGTCCTGGCCGGTCTCCGCAGGCCCGCCGTGGAAGAGACGGGCGGCGAGGAGGGAGGCGGCCTCGTCGATCGCGCCGGGCTCTTCGAGCAGGTCGCAGGCGGGGCGCTCACCCAGGCGGGAGGCGAAACCCTCGGCCAGGCGGTCGCGGCGGGACAGTTCGGTGAGGGCCGCCACCACGCCCGCATCCAGGCGGGACGGCCAGCGGCCCATCCGCCAGGCGGGGAGCGCTACCCGGGTCAGCAGCCGGTCCCAGCCCGCGTACGCCAGGCCCACCTGTTCCTGGGCCACGATCCGGAGGCCGTAGTCCACAGCCTGTGCACGCTCGGAGGCCGCGGCCGCGACGCCGCGCTCCATCTGGGTCGCGTGCTCCCGGCAGCTGCGCAGGAGGAGGCGGGCCACCCAGGCGACACCCGCGCACATCACACGGGTGAGCGGACAGCGGCCCGGGACGGAGCCGACGGCCACGGCCGCGTCCAGACCCCGCACGAAACGGCGGGCCGCCGCTATGTCGGGGTGGGCCGAAGGGCCCGTACCGGCGACGACCGGGGCGAGGACCGCGCGCAGTTCGCCGACGCGCATCCACCACAGGAACGGCGAGCCGATCACCAGCACCGGTGCGGCCGGGACACGACGGTGGGAGCCGCGGACGCCCGCGATCTCGTCGTCCCGGCCCTGCCGTGGGGGCGGACCGTGGGCGGGGTGGGTGCGGTCCTCCAGCCAGCTGTCGCAGTCCGGGGTGAGCGCTATCGCGGAGGGGGCGGGGACGTCCAGGCGGTCGGCGAGGTCGCGCACCATGCGGTACAGGTCGGGCGCGGACTCCTCGGCGATCGCGACGGTCGGACTGACGGCGGGGTGGGCGCGGGCGACGACCAGGGCCACCCCTCCTGCGGCGAGCAGCACCACGGCCCCGAGAACGGTCATGGCCAGGCGGGCGGTGTCCCAGAACCCGCCCACGAGATGACTGGTGGAACCTCCGGCGAGCAGCACCACGGCCACCGCCGCGGGCAGCAGCGCCACGGCCAGCGCACGGCTGCGGATGCGCAGCACGGCGAGGGCCCGGGAGCGCGCGGCCTGCGCGGCTGCCTCGACACCGATACCGGTCATGACCCGACCTCACCCCCTCCCTGCCGTCCTGAATGCCCAGCTGTCCTGGCGTTGCTCACTCCCACTGTGGCACCCGTCACTGACATCGCAATGCCGGTGGGCCAAGTGCCGGACCGCTTGCGCCGCACCCTAGTTGGGCCCCGGGCCCCCGTCAGCCGTATGGAGCCCCGGTCACTCGATGGAATGGCTTTGGGGAGAGGTGGATGACGTACAGCAAAGATCAGGCCCCGAATCCTTAGACGGATCCGGGGCCGGTCAGGTTGTTCGGCAGCGGGGGTTTCGCCCCGGTTTTCGAGCTTCTCAGGCTCCGGACGCCGCCTTCGCCGCGATGTCCGTCCGGTGCTGGGAACCGTCGAGCCGGATGCGGGCCACCGCCCGGTACGCGCGCTCGCGGGCCTCGGTGAGGTCCTTTCCGGACGCCGTGATCGACAGGACGCGGCCGCCGGCGCTGACGACGGCGTCGCCGTCCCGCTTGGTGCCGGCGTGCAGGACGTACGTGTGGGGGGCGTCCTCGGCGGCCACCTCGTCGAGGCCGGTGATCGGGTCGCCGGTGCGCGGGGTGGCGGGGTAGTTGTGCGAGGCGACGACCACGGTGACCGCGGCGTCCTCGCTCCAGCGCAGCGGCTCCAGGTCGGCCAGGTTGCCGGTGGCCGCGGCGAGCAGGATGCCGGCCAGCGGGGTCTCGAGGCGGGCCAGGACGACCTGGGTCTCGGGGTCGCCGAAGCGGGCGTTGAACTCGATGACCCGCACGCCTCGCGAAGTGATCGCGAGACCGGCGTAGAGCAGGCCGGAGAAGGGGGTGCCGCGGCGGCGCATCTCGTCGACCGTCGGCTGCAGGACCGTCTGCATGACCTCGTCGACCAGCTTGGGGTCGGCCCAGGGCAACGGGGAGTAGGCGCCCATGCCGCCGGTGTTCGGGCCTTCGTCGCCGTCGAGGGCGCGCTTGAAGTCCTGGGCCGGCTGGAGGGGCAGAACGGTGTCGCCGTCGGTGATGGCGAAGAGGGAGACCTCGGGGCCGTCCAGGAACTCCTCGATGACAACCCGGTCGCAGGCGTTGGCGTGCGCTGCCGCGGCCTCGATGTCGCTGGTCACGACGACGCCCTTGCCCGCGGCGAGACCGTCGTCCTTGACGACGTACGGGGCGCCGAAGGCGTCGAGGGCCTCGGCGACCTCCTCGGGGGTCGTGCAGACGTAGGAGCGGGCGGTCGGGACTTCGGCCGCGGCCATGACCTCCTTGGCGAAGGCCTTCGAGCCCTCGAGCTGCGCGGCCTCCCCGGACGGGCCGAAGACCGGGATGCCCACCTCGCGCACGGCGTCGGAGACCCCCGCGACGAGCGGGGCCTCCGGGCCGACGACGACCAGGTCGGCACCGAGCCGCTGCGCGAGCGCGGCCACCGCCGCGCCGTCGAGGGCGTCGACCGGGTGCAGCTCGGCGACCTCGGCGATGCCGGCGTTGCCGGGGGCGCAGTGCAGGGCACTGACGTCGGGGTCGAGGGACAGGGAGCGGCACAGGGCGTGTTCGCGGGCGCCGTTACCGATGACGAGGACCTTCACGGGGGTCAGCCTAACGGGGTTCTTGTGGGGGGTTCCTAAGGGGTGGAGGGAGGAGAGTCGTAGGTTCCTCCAAGATGACCTCTCTCGGGTGTCCCTCCGTCGCCCCCTTATTTGCTTCATTCGTTGGTGATCTCCTCCACCACGGTCGCTCCGAGCTCGCGCACGATCAGTTCGCGACCCGAGAGGGCGGCCTCGTTGAGATCGGGGTCGTCGTCCTCGGGGATGTCGTCCTCGATGGAGACCGGCGGGGGTTCCGGCGCGGACCGCTGCGGGGCAGGGGCCGGTGCGGGGGCCGACCTCGGCGTGGGCCTGGCCGCCGGGGCGGGCGTCGGCTGGGGGGAGGACGGGGCCTGGGGGGCCGGGGCGCCGTAGCCTGCCGTGCTTCCGGTGTCGTAGCCGCCGGTGTTGCCGCCTCCGCCGTAGCCCCCGCCACCGCCGCCGTTGAAGCCGCCGGATGCCGGGGGCGCACCTCCGCCGCCCGACGGGTCGATGACGGCCTCGATCTTCCACTGGACGTTGAACTGCTCGCCCAGCGCCTGCCGCAGTACCTCTTCGCTGCCGCTGCTCGCGAAGTTGTCGCGGGCGCCGGCGTTGACGAAGCCGAGCTGGAGGGTGGTGCCGTCGAAGCCGGCCACGTGGGCGTTCTGGCTGAGCAGGATCCATGTGAAGCGGCGGCGGTTCTTGACGGCTTCCAGGATGTTGGGCCAGAGCTGGCGGGGGTCGGGCCCGCCGGTCGGCGGGGCGTAGGCGCCCGGTCCTGGTGCGGGGGCCGCGGGGGCGGGCTGGGCCGGTGCCGGGGCGGTCGCGGGCCGGTGCGGTGCGGGCGCCTGGGGTTGGCCGCCGCCCGCCGGGGCCGCGGTGGGCCAGCCACCGGGACGCCGGCCACCGCCGACGGGGGCGGCGGCGGGCCAGGCGCCGGGGGCGGGAGCGGAATCCGACGCAGCCGGGGGCGGTGTGGCGGACGGCTGCTGGTGGGGCGGTCGGGGCTGGTCCGGGTGGGCGGTGGAGGGTTGGCCGGAGGGAGCACCAGGGGGCTGGGCCGCGGGCGAACCGTGCGCCGGGCCGGTCTGGGGGTCGCCGGTGTGGAGGTCGGGAGACGAACCGTGGACCGGGCCGGCGGGCGAGTCAGGGGCCCGGTCGGCGGGCGGCGCCGAGTCGGCCGTAGCCCCGGGGAATCCGCCCGTGCCACCTGCTCCGGCCGGAACGCCGCCACCCGGGACGCCGACTCCCTGCGCTCCGGCGCCGGGCATGCCGCCCCCCGGGGCGCCGCTGCCGAAGCCTCCGCCGCCGGGCGTGCCCGCGCCCGAGGCCCGGACCGCCGCGCGCGCCGCGGCCGGGCCGCCACCGGGCGGGACCGGTGCCGGCGGCGGGACGGCGGCCGTCGAGGCACCCGAGGCACCAGGGATGCCCTGGACACCGGGGGTACCCAGGGCCGCTCCCCCGTGGGCTTCCGGCCCCGGCACATATCCCATCGCGGGGGCGCCGTCGGCCGAGAAGTTCACGCCCCGCTCGATGCGGTCGAGGCGGGCCATGACCGAGCGCTCGTCCCCATAGGCCGCTGGGAGCAGCACGCGCGCGCAGATGAGTTCCAGCTGGAGGCGGGGCGAGTTGGCGCCGCGCATCTCGGTCAGGCCTTCGTTGACGAGGTCGGCGGCGCGGCTGAGCTCGGCCGGGCCGAAGGTGCCGGCCTGGGCCTGCATGCGCTCGATGACATCGGCGGGGGCGTCGATGAGCCCCTTCTCGGCGGCCTCGGGAACGGCGGCGAGGATGACCAGGTCCCTCAGCCGCTCCAGCAGGTCGGTGACGAAGCGGCGCGGGTCGTTGCCCCCCTCGATGACGCGGTCGACGACCTCGAAGGCGGCGGCGCCGTCACCGGTGGCGAAGGCCTCGACGACGGAGTCCAGGAGGGAGCCGTCGGTGTAGCCGAGGAGGGACGTGGCCATGGCATATGTCACACCCTCTTCCTTGGCCCCGGCGAGCAGCTGGTCCATGACGGACATGGAGTCACGCACGGAGCCCTGGCCTGCCCGCACGACGAGGGGCAGGACGCCGTCCTCGACGGGGATGTCCTCCTTGCCGCACACCTCGCCGAGGTAGTCCCGCAGGGTGCCGGGCGGGACGAGCCGGAAGGGGTAGTGATGGGTTCGCGACCGGATCGTCCCGATGACCTTCTCGGGCTCGGTGGTGGCGAAGATAAACTTGAGGTGCTCCGGGGGCTCCTCGACGACCTTCAGCAGCGCGTTGAACCCTGCCGACGTGACCATGTGGGCCTCGTCGATGATGTAGATCTTGTAGCGGCTGCTCGCGGGCCCGAAGAAGGCCTTCTCGCGCAGCTCACGGGCGTCGTCCACACCGCCGTGGGAGGCGGCGTCGATCTCGATGACGTCGATGGAACCGGGGCCGTTGCGTGCGAGGTCCTGGCAGGACTGGCACTCACCGCAGGGGGTGGGGGTGGGACCCTGCGCGCAGTTCAGGCACCTGGCGAGGATGCGGGCGCTGGTCGTCTTGCCGCATCCGCGCGGACCGCTGAACAGGTACGCGTGATTGACCCGGTTGTTCCGCAGCGCCTGCTGCAGCGGGTCGGTGACATGCTCCTGCCCGATGACCTCGGCGAAGGACTCCGGGCGATAGCGGCGGTACAACGCGAGAGACGACACGCATACGAGGTTATAGGCGCCCACTGACACCGGGGCCCGCGCGTGCGCTCCGCCGGGAACGCAAGCGCCCCCCACGCACCCGCCAGAGCCGACCTACCCTTGCTGCCTTCCGGCCCTGGGGGAGTTCAGTCAGATAGCGCCGCGTGAGGGGCTGCCCAAACAGTACCCGATGGCAGCGGGTGGGAACGAGTTCGCGAGCACTCCTCAACGTCTTGTATTGTTTGCGGCGGAGGATTCGCCTAGTGGCCTAGGGCGCACGCTTGGAAAGCGTGTTGGGGGCAACCCCTCACGAGTTCGAATCTCGTATCCTCCGCCAGTGCCTCACCGGGCACGATGTCGAAGGGCCCCACCGTTCGCGGTGGGGCCCTTCGTCGTTGTCCGTCTCAGTTTCCGTCTCAGTTGGTCTTCGGCGGCTCCCAGAGAGCGTCACCGACTTGCTGGGCGACCTTCCGCAACAGCGTCCCCGTGAAGTGCATGTAGCGGGCGCGCATGCGTGCCGCTCCCCCGGGCTCCCAGCCCATGATCGCGTCGACCACGACGTCCGGGACACCGAGGATCAGGAGGACGGTCGCGGCGGTGTGGCGAGCGTCATGGAGACGGCCGTCTCGAACGCCCGCGTCCTTGAGGAGCCGCTTCCAGGTGTGAAAGTCGGTGTTCGGGCTGAGGGGGCCGCCGGTCGGGGAGGCGAAGACGTATCCCTTGTTCTCCCAGTCGGTACCGGCCTCAATCCGTTCCTTCTCTTGCTGCTCCTGGTGCTGGCGGAGGAGCTTGATCAGCGGGTCGGGGAGACCGATGGTGCGACGTCCGGCGCGGGACTTGGTGGACTTGTGCTCTCGGCGGGTCTGCTGTTTCTGGGGGCAGTAGCCAGCCTTCCGGCCGCATGGTTTGTCTCCACAGCCGTGGGCGTACTTGGGACGAAGGCGGTTCTTGCGGATGCGTACGTACCCCGTGTCCAGGTCGACGTCTTCCCAGTGAAGGCCGAGGGCTTCCCCTTGGCGGAGGCCGAGCGCCAGGGCGACGACCCAGCGCGCGCTATTGCGAAGCTTGGCGGCCTCGACGAGGAGACTCTGTACCTCCTCGATCGTGAACGGCTCGATGTCCTCTTCTTCGAGACGCGGTGCCTTGGCGATCTCAGCCACGTTGGTGGCGACGTGACCGCGTCGCTTGGCCTCACCGAGGGCGACCCGGATAGTCCGGTGAGCGTGGTGGGCGGTGCCGGCGGAGCTCCCAGACTCCTGCATCCGTCGGTAGAAGCGCTCCAGGTGTTCGGGCTCCAGCTTGTCGAGCTTGTGAGCGCCCAGGCCGGGGACGAGGTGTACGCGTACGTCGACCTCGTAGCCGTCGTACGTGTTCTCGGAGACGTACGGCTTGGCGATGTTCTCGACCCAGTGCTCAAGCCAGGCTTGCAGGGTCCAGCTTTGGCCCGGCTTCCTGAGCTTCTTGTCGTCTCGGGCCCGCTCCATTTCGCGGACGGCCCTGGTGACCTCGGCCTTGGTCTTGCGCTCGATGTGACGGCGGTCCGGCTTTCCGTCGTCGCGGACGCCGACCGTTACTCGGCCGTGCCACTTGCCGTCTTTGCCGAGGTAGATGGAGGAGGCGCCATTGGGCTGTCGGGTGCGTGTGTTCTTCTCTGCCATGACGTCCCCCTCAGGCCGCTTGGGCGGGTCGGTGGCGGAGCTTGGTGACGTAGGCGGGCACGGCGTCGGCAGGGACTCGGCGGAGTCTTCCGACTGTGACCGACTCGATCTCTCCGGCGAGGACGAGGCGGAAGCACGTTGTACGGCCGATGCGGAGGCGCCGGGCTGCTTCCTCGACGGTCAGGAGGACGAGGGAGGGGTCAGGCTGCTCGGGCCTGCTGGCAGGGACTCGGGGCTCAGCCACGAGTTGGTTCTCCTTCCGTTCCAGGGGCGGGTTCGAGGGATGCGGACAGCCAGGCTTCGGTGTCGGAGAGGCCGGTGCCGGCGAAGACCCAGTGGGCGAGGACGTACGTGGTGTCGGTGGTGGGGCTATTGGTCTCTTTGGCTTGGGCGCGGCGCCATTCGGCGCGGGCGTTGCGGAGGGCGCCGAGGGTGGTGGAGTAGCGGCGGGACTTGGTGGAGAAGTGGCCGCGGAAGCCGAGCATGTGAGCCCAAGCGCGCAGGCGGAGGTGTTCGAGATCTTTGCGGGCGCCGAGGGTCCAGGCGGTTCGGATGAGTTGGCGGGCGTGGTCGCTGATGTCGACTTGGGCGAGTTCGGCGACGAACTTCAGCGGGCGGTCGAGGGCGCCGGTCGCGGTTTCAGCGCCCTTGGTGGCGTACTTGGCGATGTAGGCGGCTACCGCTCGCTCGGTCAGCTCCTGGCCGTCGTTGAAGTCGGCAGATCGGATGGTGCGAACGTCGAGTTGGCGGCCGAAGACGAAGGTGTGGGTGCGGCCGTCGATGACCGGGCCGTCGACACGGACCTTGGAGACGGCGGCTTCTACGGCGTCGGTGAGCAGTTCGGCCGTGGCCCAGGCGGGCGGTGGGGTGTTGCCTCCGCCGGGGCCGTCGATGCGGATGACCGCGTGGAAGTGGACGGCTCCGCGCTTCTGGTACTCGGCGACCTTGGCGAAGGAGACGCGGGCGTGGTCGCGGAGGCGGCGTTGTGAGATGCCTGCGCGCTTGGCGACTTCCCGGCGGAGGTAGATCGAGAAGCGGCGCCAGAGGGCGCCCGCGTGGGCGTTCCAGAGAACGGCGGCTTCGTAGTCGTAGGTGTCGGGGTTCAGCGGGGTGCCGAGTGCTTCGTCCTCCTGGTCGTGGTGGAGGCCGCAGCGGCAAGGGCGGCCGTCGGTGCGGCGGTTGTGGACCGGGCCGAAGCCGGGGGCGGTGAAGGTGGCGAACACGCGGGGGTGGGTGCCGACCTGTTCCGGGGTGCCCTTTCCGCCGCGCAGTCCGGCGGTGATCAGGTGGAAGGTGTCGCGGCGGTAGACCTCGGCGCAGGCCGGGCAGCGGGTGGTGCGGCGGTTGTTGCAGCGGACGAGGAGTTGGCCGGCGGGGAGGCTGGTCGAGTCGAGGTGGTGGAGGACGCTGCCGATCTCGCCGGTCGCGGTGTCGACGTCGTACTCGGTGCGGTGGCCGTCGAGGCGGATGGGGTGGGTGCAGCCGCCGAGGCTGGAGAGCTGGCGGAGGATACCGGGGAGCGTTCCCTGGGCGGCCAGGTTCGCGAGTTCCGGCACGGGAGCCGGGGTGGTGCGGGTGAAGATGACGTTTCTCCTTCTGACTGGCTCGGTCGGGAGGAACAGGCCCCGGGGCGGCGAAATGCTTGGTCGTGTGCCGCCGCCCCGGAGGCCGGGCGGGATCTAATGGCGCTGCTGGTCGCGGAGCAGGGAGCGCAGGACCACGGCGGCTACGGCGACGGAGATGGCCGTGACGGCGACGGCGGCCAGGAGCGCGGTGAGGACGACTCCGCCGATGACCAGAGCCGCGACCGTCTTCTGATCGATGGACACCGAGGGCAGCGAGCGGCGGGCCGGTGCCGGGTCGGTCGTTGCGGTGTGGGTGTGTGAGGGCGGCGGGGTGGGGTTGTCGGGGTACTTGGGCAGGAACACGACGGAGCCCTTCTTATCTACTCGTCTAGTCATGTGAGCGGTTTATGACGGTCACGCCGGAGCGCGTGCCGGACTCGATGGCGGGGGCGAGGAAGGTGTGCGAGAGCCAGAAGCCGAAGAGGGCGATCAGGACGACGATCCAGGTGCGGACGCCGAGGAACTTGACCGCTCCCCAGGCGAAGAAGCCGAGGACGACGACGAGCGGCAGGCTGACGGTCACGGGGCGACGGGTCCTTTCAGCGGACGGGGCAGCGGTGGGTGCGGGCGGCCAGTTCGGCGGCGGCGCGGTTGTCGTAGTCGGCGGAGAAGTTGCAGCGCGGGGCGGTGCAGGCGGCGGTGTGCTTCTCGCGGCCGCGACCGTCGTAGGAGGTGGCGACCTGGACGGGGCCGATGCGGGTGACGTTGCGGAAGCGGCGGTTGGCTGGCACAGCCGGTTTCCTTTCCTTAGTTCGCTTGTCTGGGGCGCGCGGAGGTGTGTAGATGGGCGGCATGTCACAAGGTGCGCGGCAGCTGGCCGCCTTCGGTTCGGCCGCGTTGGTACTCGGGCTCGCGTGTGTCGGGGCAAGGTGGTGGTTGGGCGAGTCCTGGGCCACCGTGATCACCACGTGCTGCCTTGAGGTACTGATCATTTCGGCCGTCATCGGAACGCGGCGAGTGACGCGGAAGCGGTAAAGCCTCCCGACAGGGCCCGCCTTCACAGTTGGGCGGCGATGGCTTCGGCCATAGGTGGGGGAACGCCCAGGCGGGCGCGGAGGGTTGGGGTGTCGATCCGGGTTCCGGTGCGGGTGTGGTGTTCGGCGGCGACCTTGCGGGCGTGGTCGACCAGGGCGACCGGGACCGGGACAGACGGGGTCGGCGGTGTCGATTCGGTGGTGGGTTGGACAGACGGGCCGGGTGTGGCTTCGGGCTCGTCCTCCTGGTCCTCCATGACCTCTGTGCCGAACTCGTCGGTGGTCTCCTTGGGCGCCGAGTGCGCGAGAAGGGTCCCGCCGAGGAAGGCAACCGCGGGCCAGCCCGCGACGAGGATGCGCAGCCAGGCCGGCACGTCGGTCATGTCGAGGAGTCCGGCGGTGGCGACGTTGGCGCCGAGGGAGGCGGTGAGTGCGATGACGAACCAGCACCAGGCCGCCGCTTTGGCCGTACCGGTGCGGAGTCGACGCCAGGCGGCGACGAGCAGCAGGTCAACGCTGATCGGGTAGGCCCACGCTTTCCATCCGTCCTGTCCGGCCGCCATGGCGATGTCGTGGATGTGGGCGAAGGACAGCGCGGCGGCGATGAGCGCCTGGACCAACACCGCGTCGACACGGGCCAGATGGGCGCGCACGGTCCGGCTCCTTTCGGTTTCGGGCATGGCAGGGGTAGAGACGTGGCGTGAGGCGGTCACGCCGACCGGGTGAGGAGGGGGTGCGTCAGTCGGTCGCCGGGTGCGGCAGGACTGCCGGGGCCGGGGTCTCGACAGGGCGTACGGGGACGTCGGGCCGGAAGGGCTTGAGTGCGGGCAGGTCGGGCACCAGGTGCGCCGATTCCCGGCAGATCTCGGCGGCATCGCCGAGGGAGAGGTAGGGCGTGCGGATGCGGGACCAGCCGCCGGAGGTGTCGCCAGCGACGGCCAGGCCGGGCAGTTCGGGGGCGATGGCGCAGGCAGCGGAGACCGCTTCCGGGGCGATGTCGCCGAGGGCCATCTTGGCGGAGGCTTCGTCGTTGACGCGGTGGCAGACACGGCCGGTGAGCTGGGCACGGAGCATGGTGGCGCCCTTGCCGAGTTCGGCGCCGAAGCGCTGGCCGCAGACCTCCAGGTAGATGCCGGCCGCGCGGCCGAGCTGGGCGAGGCGGATGAGCTGGGTGACCATCTCGTCGCGGCGTTCTTCGTCCCTGCGGGTGGCGGTGAGGAAGAGTTCGGCGACCTCGTCGACGAACAGGACGACGGGCACCGGACGTTCAGCCTCGGGCAGGCCCCAGATGTCGGAGGTGATCTCCTCGTCCGGGGTGTCGGGCGCGATGCCCTGCCGTTCCTTGATCAGGTCGTATCGGTCCTCCATTTCCTTGACCAGCACGGGTAGCAGCTCTGCGGCTTCGTCCGGATCGGTGGCGAGGGCCGACAGACGAGCGGCGAAGGGCGCTAGTTCGACGCCCCGCTTGCAGTCGATTCCCACAAGGGCAACGGGCTGACGGGCGAGCCCGGCAACGAGGTGTCGCAGGTACATGGACTTGCCGGACAGGGTGGCGCCGAGGGTGAGTTGGTGGGGAACGGTCCGGTAGTCCCGTACGAACGGAGTGGCGTCCTCCCTCAGAGCGACCGGCACCTTGAGGAACCCGGAGTCAGTCTTACAGGGCATGCGCACCCGCCGTAGAACGTCGTAGCCGACAAGCCGCAGTTCGACGACACCCGGCTTCACGGTGGTGACGTAGACGGCGTGAACTCCCCAGGCGTGCCGCAACCGTTCGGCCGAGGCGGCGACGTCGGCGGGTTCCTGCCCGGGTGCCAGCCGCAGCCGGATACGCAGCCCGGTCGAGGTCGGCCGGATGATGCCCCGGCGAGGCGGGACCGGCCGGACCTCCCGCCGGGTGGTGGCCTTGACCGCGAGGACCCGCAGCCGGGACGGGGCGACGGTCAGGCCGCACGCTTCCATGACAGAGCTGTACGAGCTGAGCAGGCGGGCGGTGGATATCGGGCCGCCGACGGCGGACCAGTAGACCGCCGGGTACTTGGCCCGGGTGTAGGCGGTCCCGCCGCCGAGCGCGGCGAGGGGACCACCCACCTCCAGGAGCGTCGTCAGGTCGGTCATCAGGCGGTGGCCCCCATGGCGGCCGGGGTGACAGCGGCGGCGCGGTAGGCGATGCCGTGACGCTGCTGGCCGTTGAACACGGACTCCCACGGCCGGGCGACAAGCCCCGGCAGCGAGACCGGAGCGCCCAGGTTCAGCCCCTCGGAGACACCGCCCTCCGGCACGGTGACCTTGATCAGCGAGGACTCGCCGTCCTCGATGTAGACGACGCCGAGCGTCATCAGCGCCTCACCGCTGACGGCGTCCTTGGCGATCTCGCCGGTCTGACGGTCGCGGACCTTGGGCTCAGGAGCCTCAGTGAGGAGGATCGTGGCGGCGGAGGTCTCAACACGGATGGTGCGCAAGACAGTTTCCCTATCTACTCGTCTATACATGTAGCGATCTATGAACCCGATCTCCCGGGCTCACGACGATCACCCTGCCACACAACTTGCCCACTCGTCTATACGAGTATGCATGCTGAGGTGTACGAGTTCGAGAGAGCCTCCCGCGCACCACCGCAAACCATGACGATCAGGTCGCCGGAAGCTGATACGACAGGACGTAGGCGTCTGCCGCCATGACCGTGTCGCACACCTCGACGGCCCGTCCCTCGGAGTCGAAGGCGGTGCGGATCAGGTGGATGACGGGTACGCCGGAGGCCAGCCGGAGCGTCTTGACCTCGTCGGGCGAGGGCATCCGGGCCCGAATCTCCTCCTCGAAGTGGTCCAGGCGGTGGCCGAGTTCTTCGAGGCGGGCGTAGATGCCGCCAGGCCCGGGGTTAGGTTCGGCGATCTGCGTACCGCGGGCGATGTCGAGGGGCAGGTAGGAGGTGGCGAACTCGACCGGCCGACCGTCGAGGAGGTACCGCCGGCGCCGAGCGAGCACCCGCCGCACGGAGCCGAGCCGTGTGGAGATGTCCTGACTGGCCTTCTCTTCCTTGACCTCAAGGCTGTCGACCTGGGGATGGCTGCCGACGGTGTCCGCCTCGACGATGAACGCGGACTTGCCCTGCTCCCGATGCCGGCGCGCGAACCGGTCAGAAGCGAGCCGTCGTACGGGTGGCCGAGGCCGGACGAACACGCCCTTGCCGTGCTCGGCATGTACGAGTCCTTCCCCCTGGAGGATGGAGAAGGAGTTGCGGACGGTCATCCGGGATACCCCGTAGTGGTCCACAAGCTCCGCCTCGGAGGGCAGCTTCTCCCCCTCCCTGAACCGCCCACGGTCGATGGCCTCGCGCAGCTGGTCGGCGATCTGCCGGAAGACCGCACGATCGCTCGTGGGGTCGAGATCACCGAGTAGGCCGGAGGGAAGAGCAGGGGTCACGAGTGCACTCCTTTAGGTATCTAGACGTGTGGGCGAGTGTTGTTGCTACGGTGGAGAGCCTAGCCATCCGAGAGGGCCGAGGAACGTGAGCACAGAACGCCCGCACTCCGTCAGTGTGGCCGGAGTCGTCGTCGACGACCTGGGCCGGGCCCTCCTGATCCAGCGCCGGGACAACGGCAAGTGGGAACCGCCGGGTGGCGTCCTCGAACGCGAGGAGACCATCCCCGAGGCCCTGCAACGCGAAGTCCTCGAAGAAACCGGCATCAAGATCGCTCTCCCGGCGACCCTCACCGGCGTCTACAAGAACATGACGGGCCTGATCGTCTCCCTGGTCTTCCGCTGCCAGGCCGCCGACGGCACACCCACCACCGGCGACGAGACCCGCGCGCTGCGCTGGGCCACCCGCGAAGAAGTCTCCGAGCTTGCCGACGAGGCGTACGCCATTCGCGTCCTGGACGCGATGGACGCGGCGTCTCCACCTGCCATCCGCGCCCATGACGGCGTGAAACTCGTCTAGCCCGAACCCGCTGCACATGGCGGCCTACCAGCATGAAGGAACTTGTATGCACGAGTATACGAGTACTGCCCGGGTCTGGGGGCTCACTCGCCCAGGTTTCCCGGAAGAGGTCAGCCGAGCCCGCCGCTGGACCCGCGACATCCTGAGCGGATCACCATGGGCGGAGGACGCCGAACTGATCGTGAGCGAGTTGAGCGCCAACGCGATCCTCCACACAGCCAGCGGCCAGGACTCGGGCAGCTTCCATCTGGCCCTGGCGGTGTCGGCACAAGCAATCGCGTTGTCGGTCACGGACGACGGAGGCGCTGGCACCGCCCCGAAGATCGAGCGCCAGGACCAGGAAGCCGAGCACGGCCGGGGCCTGGGCATGGTCAGCGTCATCGCTCACCGGGTCGTGGTCCACGAGAGCGACGACGGCCACACGGTCACCGCGGAACTGTTCACGGATCCCGGGACTGGGGGTCACCCGTGCTGATGGACAAGCCGCAGCGGGGCTACTGGTGCGAGTGCTGGACCGAAGACCTCACCAAGGAGACGCGGCCGGTCCTCCGGGCGTCCTTCGACGCGTACTCGGCACCGCAGGCTGACAGATGGGTAGCGGTCGCACTCCGCACGATCTCACCGGCACTGGACCCCGACGCGTCCCAGGAGGCATGGGAGTGGCTGTACGACGGCCGCATCGCAACGAGGAAAGCTCTCCTGCGCGCCGAACCGTGCACGGTGACGCTCACTCAGACCCGCACCCGCATCACCTGGACGATCCGACCCGTGATCTTCCTGCCGCTGGCACACCGCCAAGGATTCGAACATCCATCCTGCGCCCTCAACTTCAAACCGCGCACAGAGCCTCACGCACCCCAGCAGGCCGACTGAGTTACAACTTTCTCTACTGGTTCAAGGCGGCTCGCTCCGCTCCCCGCGCGCGGCCCGGCCCCCGGCCGGGCCTGCACTCCTGCCTCCGTCCCGCTCCAGCCCGGCCGGCACCCGCGCCGCGCACACAGCAATCAGCCGCTTGCCGTTATAGAAGGGGCATGGCGGCTGGGGCGGTCGGTTCGACGGCTTTGCGCACACGCCTACGGGGCAATGATCACTCGCACCCAAGCAGCGCCGCCCCAAAGCCACGTTGCCAACATTCCGCGCACATTCAGAAACTTATCACCACGCTCTACGCGCCATTTATAATTCGCAGAGAACTCATGATCAAATAGGCATCTCCGTCAATATATTCCGGATCAACGTCGAACGCCTCCTCGCTATCCTCGAATTCCCCGTCTTCCGATTCCAAGTCAGGGTAGGTCATAAAATCAGAAGCCATGGGCCAACGCTCTTGCCAGTTTCCGTACTGTCTAACATAGTCCAGGCCATATCCCAACAAAGAGGAATCAAGGCCATCGGAATCGAAGAGATGCCGATCCAATACGGCCTTAAATTTCTCATCGGCCGCCTGGATTATCTCCTCCTTGACGAAGGGGTCAACAAAGCCTGAAAGCTGTAGCGCATACGTTGCCGCTTTAAAAAGCCCGCATTCTTGCCGATCCCGGTTAAATAGGGCGGTCAACCCTTCCAACTTCACGGATTCATGGAGTGCTCGAACCCTCGCATAACGTGATTCATGCGTGAGTCGAATTAGGTGCGGAATATCGTCGAGATTGCGAGCGTCGTATACACAACCTTGAATTGACAACCTGTCTGCAACCTGCTGCGCCAACTCCGAAAGAGCTAGTTCTTGCGCAATTAGAAGGCAGACAACCAGCCGCCCGGCCTTGTCGTGGCTAGCCGTTTCACGCCGATCCAGTGTGGCTAGAGCGGCTCTCTCCAAGCCGGCAGCGTGGGGCATCAAATTCACCTTGACCGGAGCCTCTACATCGCAAGGTCCGGTGTGGGCATCCCAAAGATGGACGACTTGGTCAAAAGAGTAGGGATTGCTTAGAATCCACTGAAGCCAATCAGGTTCGTTTGCCAGTTTGGCTAGCATGAAATCATTTACAGAAGGATTGGCGAACTCTACCTGCTGACGGTAGGGCGCTGCGGCGATCTTCACGAACGTTCCCTCAAGCACCTTTAGGCCATTTCGGAAATTGGCCACACTGCCAGCCCTGTACTCAAGGAATGCCTGCTCCAGCGAGGCCGCAGAAGATTCTGATCCCACAGAGAAGAGCAGGACAAGAATCCTTCTCTCATTGTCTCCCAACTGATGGTCAAAAATATGCCGCCACACCGCCATGGGATCATCAAGAACAGCCATGACCTGCGACTTGGGAGTGCCTTGCTCGGGATCGTAAGGAACGGAAAATAGGTTAGAGAGAGCCCTGGGGTTAAATTTTCTGTGCCTGATAATTGGACGATATGTTTCCGGTTGCGCGAAATTCTCTTTGGCGGATGTCGGCCAATCAGACCAGTGCACGTGATTGTATAGAATCTGTGCTTTTTCTTCGAGAGTGAAGGTGCCTAGGTCAACCAGAAACGTCAGGGGGTCCAGGTTTTCGCGATCGAGCCGTTCGTAACGTTGGCGCGCTTGCTCCAAGATGTACCCGCGAGTTGTGCAGACCAGTCGCTTGTTCGGCTCTCGTCGCACCCGCCGCATCACCGAGAGGAGGCGCCCATCCTCATTCTTGTATAGTTTATCGCCTAGCGAGCTCTGCCCGAGGAAGTCGTCATAAATAAAGAGCTGAGGACTATTGTCATCCCAGACCTTGTAGATATCTTCTACGTTCTCGGATACTTCCACAAGCTCAAAACTCTTGCTCGCATAATGTGCACAGATCACCTGTGCCAGCGTTGTTTTCCCCACTCCAGGCGGACCGGAGAGGAGGACGACGTGATTTTCCTCGATGAATTGCATCGCTTGTCGAAGGTTTCGGCTGGGCACATACGTCCGCAGAGTATCCTTAACCTCGTCAGCTAGATGCAGTGACCGCCGAATGATGTTCCTCGAAATAGCAGCTTCGAGGATCGTGGCATCGTTCAGCCACAGCCTGATGTGTTTGCGGATGATATCTGGGTGATCCCGCAAGATAGAAGTGATCTCATCGATACCGAATATGTCACTCTCGTTCACGATGTATGGTTGAAACTCCGTGGCCAGCTTCGCCTTCGCGGCTGGCGTCATTTCAACCGAAGTGGCGAGGATATAACGTGTCGGAGTAAGGCGGCGAACCTTGGGTAGCTCTTTGTCGATGAGATGCTTTACAAGCTTGCTTCTACCGCTCTTCATCCAATGCTTGCATTGGATGACCACTTTCTCTCTACCCGGACCTATACACCTGAGGTCAATCCCCCCGTCGGGGCCGCTGGTGAAGATTTCCAGTCGTACGCCAAGAATCCTCTCAAAGAGATCCTTGCAGAGACTTTCAAAATCAAAATCAGACAATTTCTGAAGATCGAGTAAATCCACAGAACCTCCCCGTCCCGACGAGACGCCCAAGCGCCTGCAAGAGATCGTAGCGCTTCGTGTCCCAACCCCGGCGCCGTCGATTGTCGGTCACTTTGACCAAGGCTTCGGTGAGGTGATCGACTCCGAAGCTTCCCAAGCTAGCTCGAAGAGGCCGGCCCCCGGAGTCGTCCTACAGCCCGGCTGGCACCGCTTGCGCTAATCGACGGCACAGCAGCGTGGCTAAGGCCGGTGGGGGTGCAGCGAGACACACGCGCGCCTAATCGGTTGACGCACCCGCCGCGGTGGTTGACTGTCGTCGGCTCAGGTCCAGACATCTATGATTCCCGGGCTCTGTTCAGTTGGAGGGCGTGAAGCCGGCGGACTGGTCGAGGTGAATCGTGGAGCCAGGAGCCGTCGGGGTCCAACCTTCACTCAGGGCAAGCCGAACAGCTGCGGCAACACCGGACGGCAGAACAGGCTCAGCCTCTCGGCCGAACCAGTTGCTCGAATGCGGCTGGTCGGTGGTGATTACGAGCGTCGTGCCTGGGGTGTCTGCATGCTCGACCGCGAACGTGCACGGCGACCAGGCCAAGCCCTGGGAGTACGTCGGCCTTCCACGCAGCCGCCAGCGGTAGGCCGTGCCGTCGACAACGATCTGTCGTGATCCCTTGCGGACCAGTGCCATGCCTCTCCCTTCAACAGCGAAGAGGCTAGCGAGCCGGGCCCGCCGTCCGTTAGCCCTCCGCTCCGTTCACCGACGATCGGTGGCGTTCGCGCAGCGAAGAAATGCTGCTTCTCAGCCAGGACTCCGCCTTGTCCACGACCCGTTCCATCAGTTCTCGGATGGAATCGTCTGGCCTCACCTCATACCACTGCTCGCAGATGAGAAGGGCCACGTCGCGATCGTGAACTTCCAGCACCCCGGCGACGCCAGGTATGCACTTCGGCTCAGGTGGAGGGGCCGACTCGCCAAGGGCCACCTTGTTCCACCATGCCGCTGTCAAGGTTCCCTCCTTACCTCCTATCTTCCGTGTCATGGCCTCCATCTGGGCATAGCTCATCCCCTCACTGGTACGCCGCTGCACTTCCCGACTGAACACGTTGTCGCTCATGGCCGTCATCGTTCAGGAAGATCAGCACCCTGTCAGCTGGGTTGAAGACGAGCTGAAAGGCCGCCTCGACTGGAACCTCGACGACGACGAGCTGCGCATCGCGGTGGGGGCACTGGACGACGCTTCGGACCTCGCGCCCACCTACGGCCGCGACTGGCCCGAGGACACCGCGCCCCGCCTGGTGAAGACGCTCCCCCTGAAGTCCGCAGCAAGGTACCTGCGCAGCCCGAAGGGCTACACACAGAGCCGGGCCGGGGACGAGACGCTCGCCTGGTCGAACATCGGCCGGGACGCTGGCACCGTGTACTTCACGCGCAAGGAGATCCGGCTCCTTAGCCGTACTGGCGCCGAGGAAACGCGCAAGAAGCTGGGTACCAATCCCGACGAGACCGGTACCGCACAGCGCTGCACCGGTTCGTCGAGCACGGCGGCCGTGTCGTAGGGAAGCATCTAGAACGCCCGTAAGCGACTGCCGCACCACTAGCGCACCAGAACGAGCGGGGAGTAGCGGGAAACCACGGTGAAAGCCACCGGGCCGGGCGAGGCCGCAGCGAAGCCGTTCGCCCAGGTCAGTGCCAAAACCGGCAGCGAGTGCCCGCAGCTTCCCAAGCTGATGGCGTTAGGCGAGGGAGGCCGAGAACGAGGCGGGGAACCGCTGAGGGCGTTTCGGGCGTTTTAGCTTCACGACGGGGGTGGGGTTTCTACCCTGGTGTTCTTTCGGATCGCTTAGGCCGGGGGATCAAGTGAGTGCTGAGATCGCGCAGTTGGTCGAGCAGGCGGGCCCGGCGGTGACGGCCGCGGTGGGTGCTTACGGGGCGGCAGTGCTGACCCGGGCGCAGGATGCTGCTGCCGAGGCGACGGTCGGTCTGGGGCAGCGGATCCTGCAACTGGTCTGGCGGCGCAGGGACGAGGCCGGCCGGACGGAGCTGGAACAGGTCGTGGGTGAGGCCGCTGACGAGCAGGATGACACCTACTCCACGGCTGTGCTGGGCCGGCTCCTGAGGCACGCGTTGCAGGACGATCCCGGGCTACGGGAGGAAATGTCGGCCCTACTGCCCGCCCCGGCCGCGGGCACGGTCACCATCACGGCAGCGGGTGAGCGGTCGATCGCCGCGCAGCACATCGGCACCGCCATCACCGGTGACGGTCACACCCCGCCACGGTCGTGAGCGGAGAGGAGGCTGCGTCCGGGTCCCGGATCGAGGCGGCCGGAGAGCGGTCGATCGCAGCCCGGCAGATCGGCAGCGCCTACACGGGTGACGTCGTACTGCCTGCCGAGGCGTTGCAGGCGGCGGAGCGAGTCACTGCGGCGCCGGGCGTCTCGAACCTGCCTCCGTTGCCGCTGTGCCTGGGCCGTCAGAAGGAGCTGACCTGGCTGCGGCGCACCCTGACCGGCCAGCGCGAGGGCGCGATCACGCAGAGCGGGACCGTGTACGGTCTGGGCGGGATCGGCAAGAGCACGCTCGCCCTGCACTACGCCCACCAATACCGCGGCGATTACACCCTGATCTGGTGGGTCAACGCCGCCTCGCCCGACGAGATCGAGACGTCGCTCACCAGCCTCACTCAGACTCTGGTTCCCGGCTGGGCCGCCACGGCCGTGCGCAGGGCGCAGGTGGCGTGGGCGAGGCAGTGGTTGGCCTGGCACCCAGGCTGGCTGCTGGTCTACGACAACCTGGACAATCCCGACGATCTCACCCCCTATACCGGGGCCCTGCACCAGGGGCACCACCTGGCCACCAGCCGCCGCACCACGGGCTGGCCCGACACGGCGCCCACCCTGACCCTGGGCGACCTCCACCCGGACGACGCAAAGAATCTGTTGTGCCGTCTCGTGTTCAAGGACACCGCCCCCACTGCGCGCCAGCAGGCCGATGCCCGCGCTCTCGCCGCTGAGATGGGGCACCACCCTCTGGCGATCAAGCAGGCCGGCGCCTACCTGGCCCAGAACCGTGGCATCAGCCTTGACGCCTACCGCCGACGCCTGGGTACCAAACTCACCAAGACCGCCCACGGCCTCCCCGCCGAACGCACCATCGCCCGCATCTGGGACGTCACTCTCCACGACCTGGAGCGAGCGAATCCGCTGGCCGTTCAGGTGCTGCACACCGCCGCCTGGCTCGCCCCCGACGACATCCCCCACACCCTGCTCACCCCGCCCGGCACCGACCCGGACGACATCGCAGAAGCCATCGGCACCCTGGCCGCCTACAGCATGGTCAGCGACACCGGCACCAACGTCACCGTCCACCGCCTGGTCCAAGCCATTCTGCGCGCCCCCCGGCCTGCCGACGACACCCAACCACCCCGGCACCTGCAAGGACGGGACCGCGCCGAACAAGCAGTCCTCCGCAGTTTGCCCCTATCTTCGGGCCAGGACACCACCGCCGACGACCAGTGGGACACCCTCATCCCCCATCTGGTTACCCTCGCGGCTACCACCCCGCCAGGACGCCACAACGCTCCCCTCACCGACGCGTACACCACAGCTGCCAACCGTCTCCACCAGCAAGGCCACACCGCCCGCACCATCCCCCTGCTGAAGGCCACCCTTACCCAGCGCGAGCAGCTCATCGGCGACACTCACCGCGACACCCTGACCAGCCGCGGCAACCTCGCCTACGCCTACCTGGAGGCGGGGAATCTGGCTCGGGCCGTCCCCCTATTCGAGGCGACCCTCCCCCAGTACGAGCGGATCCTCGGCGAAACCCACCCCCAGACTCTGGCCAGCCGCATTCACCTCGCAGGCGCCTACCAGAAGGCT
This sequence comes from Streptomyces doebereineriae, assembly GCF_031845645.1. Lineage (NCBI taxonomy): Bacteria > Bacillati > Actinomycetota > Actinomycetes > Kitasatosporales > Streptomycetaceae > Streptomyces > Streptomyces doebereineriae. Next base: position 718 of record NZ_JAVREZ010000032.1, on the reverse strand, counting down.
GGTGACCTGGAACGGGCCATCAGTCTGTACGAGACGACCCTCACCCAGTACGAGCGGATCCTCGGCGACACCCACCCCCACACCCTCGCCAGCCGCATTCACCTCGCCTACGCCTATCGGGAGTCGGGCAACCTGCGACGCGCCATCAGTCTGTACGAGGCCACCCTCACCCAATGCGAGCAGATCCTCGGCGACACCCACCCTCACACCCTGGCCAGCCACAGCCACCTCGCGGGCGCCTACCAGGAGGCGGGGGACCTAGAGCGGGCCATCCCGCTGTACGAGGCCACCCTCAGACAGCGCGAGCGAATCCTCGGCGAAACCCACCCCGAAACCCTGAATGGCCGCCACAACCTCGCCTGCGCCTACCGGGAGGCGGGTGATCTGACACGGGCCATCAAGTTGCTGCAGACCACCCTCAACCAGCACGAGCAGATTCTCGGCGACGCCCACCCCCAGACCCTCGCCAGCCGCAACAACCTCGCAGGCGCCTACCAGGAGGCGGGTGATCTGACATCGGCCATCAACCTGCTGGAGACCACCCTGGCCCAGCGCGAGCAGATGCTCGGCGACACCCATCCTGACACCCTCGCGAGCCGCAACAACCTCGCGTATGTCTACCTGGATGCGGGTGACCTAGAGCGGGCCATCCCGCTGTACGAGGCCACCCTTAGCCAGAGCGAGCAAACTCTCGGCGACACCCACCCCCAGACCCTCG
>NZ_JAVREZ010000031.1:0-100085 GCF_031845645.1 Streptomyces doebereineriae | reverse complement strand
TGCCCATCCCTGAGGGGGAATTGATCATGATGGACGCTCACGAGCTCGAGGCCGAGTCCGCGGAACTGCTGCCGGGCCGGGAGGCCCTCGGTCGTCTGAAGTTCAGCTTCAACAAGACGACCAACGTGACCAAGCACATCGCCAACGTCGAGGCCCACAACTCGTCCCTGGCCGTCAACGACCACTCCTTCGCGTCGGCCGCCGCCTCCAGTGCGGGCCAGAGCATCACGGTCACCCAGTAGCACCCGCGCACCACCTCGAACCCGATCCACATCACCTGAAAGGACGTCCGTCATGAGCATGGACATGCACGAGCTGGAGACCGAGTCCGCCGAGCTGCTGCCGGGCCGGGAGGCCCTCGGTCGTCTGAAGTTCAGCTTCAACAAGACGACCAACGTCACCAAGCACATCGCCAACATCCAGGCGGACAACCAGTCCGCGGCGCTCAACGACCACTCCTCGTACTCGGTCGCCGAGTCGCAGGCCTCGCAGTCGATCGTCGTCAAGCAGTAGCGACGGCCATGCAAGGGGGGAAGCGGGGAGGACGTGGGGGGAGACCACATATGACAGTGCTCGGAGACGGGCCCCCGACGCTGTACGACCCCGGGCCGGTGCCCGGGCCCGGCGGCTGGCCGGTGACGTACGAGCAGGTGGCCACGGGCAGCCTGCCGGTCGTCGAACAGCCGCTGGTGCCGCGGCTGAGCGCGGGACTGCGACTGCACGGGGAGTACCAGGGATCGGGCTTCACCGAGCCCAAGTACATCGCCCGCCGGGGGGACGGGCAGGTCGTGCAGCTGTCACGGCTGCTGCATCTCGTGGCGTCGTCCGTCGACGGCGTACGCGACACCGAGTCGATCGCCCACCGGGTGAGCGCGAGATTCGGCCGCGAGGTCAGCGGCGAGAACATCCGCTATCTGGTGGAGAAGAAGCTCGAACCACTCGGGGTGACGGTCCCCGAGGGCCAGGAAAGCGACGAGGTCGACGCACCGCGCTCCGACCTGCTGCTCGCCCTCAAGGGCCACCGGGTCATCTTCGACGAGCGGCGCACGGCACGGATCGCGCGGATGTTCGCGTGGCTGCACCGGCCGGTCGTGGTCGCGGCCGTACTGCTCACGACCGTGGCCATGGACGTGTGGCTGTTCGGTTTTTTCGGGGCGATCGAGCCGGTCCTGGAGGTCCTCGACCAGCCGGTGCTGATCCTGATCGTCTTCGCACTGACCGTGGCCTCGCTCGTCTTCCACGAGTTCGGCCACGCCTCCGCGTGCACCTACGGCGGCGCCCGGCCCGGGTGCATCGGCTGCGGGATCTTCCTCATCTGGCCGTCGATGTACACCGATGTCACCGATGTCTACCGGATCGGACGCGGCGGGCGGATCAGGACCGACCTGGGCGGGGTCTACTTCAACGTCGTCTTCATGCTCGCCATGGCCGGGCTGTACTTCGCCACGGGGGAGCCGTTCTTCCTGGCCGCGGTGTATCTCGGGCACTTCGAGATCCTCGAACAGCTGATGCCGGCGGTGCGGCTGGACGGCTACTACATCCTGGGCGACCTCGCCGGGGTTCCGGACCTCTACGGCAAGATCAAGCCGATCCTGCTCGGTCTGGTGCCGGGGCGGAAGGGACGGGCCGCGCGCAAAGAGGTTGCCGGGCTGAAGAAGTCGGCGCGGACCATCGTGGCCGCGTGGGTGCTCACCATGGTCCCGCTGATCATCGGCGAGATGGGCTACGCGCTGTGGAACCTGCCCCGGATCATCGCCACGATGACCCGGTCCATGGTCGAGCAGTTCTCCGGCACCGGGTCGGCCTTCGCGGACGGCAAGGTCGTCGAGGGGCTCGTCGGGGTGCTGGGCTGTCTGATGCTGCTGATCCCGATGGGCGGTGTCGTCTATCTCTCCGTGAAGATCGGAGGGCGGCTCCTGCGGGCCGCGAAGCGGTCCACGGCGGGGCGGCCCCGATTGCGGGTGGCGCTGTGCGCGGTGCTTTTCGCCGGGCTGACGGGCCTCAGTTACGCATGGACGTCCGGGCTGACACCCCAGCCGCTCCCGAAGAAGCCCCCGATCGCGCCGATCCTGCAGCCCGGGGTGTCGACGGAGGAACCGCAGCCCCGCCAGGCCACGACCCCTGACGGCAACGCCTCGACCTCGGACCAGGACGCCTCGGACGACCCGGCGGGCACGGGCCCCGGTGCGGTTCCGCCCTCGGCGGCGGGGCGCTCCACGGGCACCGGCGCCCCCACCCCCGGGACATCCGCCGACGCATCGACGTCCGCCTCACCGGCGTCGTCCGCGACGGCACCGGGCCAGGCGACCGGGGGTTCCTCCCGCGGACCGGCGTCCCCGACCCAGGGCACATCGGCGGCCCCGGAAACGTCGTCACCGGGCACAGGAGCGGGCCCCTCCACCCCCGCCTCGTCCCCGACCCCGTCGGAAAGCATCCCGCCCTCACCCGTCGAGACCCCGTCCCCACCGCCGGCCGGCGGTTCACCGGGGGCGTCCTGAGAGGGCAGGGGTCGTGTCCCACATCCGTACTCATCCATCCAAGGAGATCCCTTGAACAGCCACCGAAAACCCCGTACCCCCACCCCGTTCACCCGGCGTGCCGTTCGCGTGGGGCTGTTCGCCGCAGGTGTCGCCGGTGTGGCGACCGCCGTGCCGGCGCAGGCCGCGACCGGCGGGGCGGCCAAGGTCGCCGTCGCGTCGGACCATGTCTTCAGTCATGCCGGCCGTCTCGACCACACGGAGCAGAAGGACTCCTTCACCATCCGGCAGTTCGGCAAGGTGAACGCCGCCTCCGTGCGCAACCAGGCCAACGCGGTCTCGTCGGGCTGCACCGCCGACGACGCCTGCCGTTCGGTCGCGCTGTCCTTCCAGATCGTCACCATGGCGGGTGAGCACACCCGCCTGAACGCCGTGAACCTCAGCGACGCCACCAACAAGAGCTGCACCGGCTGCCAGACCCTGGCCGGCGCCTACCAGTTCGTGGTCTCCACGCCCACCCCGCTCACCCTCGACTCCGACCACCGCCGCCAACTCGCCGACATCCACCGTCGGCTGGACACCCTGACCCGCTCCCGGATCCCCGCGGCCGACCTGCGGACCCGGGCCGACGCCCTGGCCGCCGAGGTCAACACCGTCCTTCAGGACGCCGTGGCCGACGCCCCGAAGGGCGACGCGCAGGACGACGTCACCATGCACCGCCACCTGGACGGCTGGCCCGGCCGCTGACCCGTCCGGCCGCCAGGCCCGCGGCAGCCTTCCGCGGGTCCGGCGGCCGCACGGACCGTTGACATCGGCAGACCCCCGGCGCAGACTCCTCGCACGAAAGTGAAAGAAATTTCACCATGCGAACAACTAAGGTCTCCGAAGGGAACGCCCGATGCGTACCACCGTCGGCATCATCGGAGCCGGCCCCGCCGGCCTCCTCCTCGCCCGGCTCCTCCACAACGCCGGCATCGACTCGGTCGTCCTGGAGAGCCGCGACCGCGCCTACGTCGAGCACCGCCAGCGCGCCGGGATCCTGGAGCAGGGCACGGTCGACGTGCTGCGCGCGGCCGGCGCCGGGGAGCGCATGGACCGCGAGGGACTCCCGCACGACGGCATCGAGCTGCGCTACGACAAGAAGCGCCACCGCGTCGACTTCCCCGCCCTCACCGACGGCCGGTCCGTGATGGTCTACGCCCAGACCGAGGTCTGCAAGGACCTCATCGCCCTCCAGCTCAAGGACGGCGGCCCCCTGCTGTTCGAGGCGGAGGCCCTGGCCGTCGAGGGCGCCGACACCGACACCCCGCGCGTCCGCTTCCGGCACGAGGGCCGCGAGGACGTCCTGGAGTGCGAGTACGTCGTCGGCTGCGACGGCTTCTGGGGCGTCGCGAGGAAGGCGATCCCCGCCGAACTGACCAAGGTCTTCGAACGGACGTACCCCTTCGCGTGGCTCGGCATCCTCGCCGACGTCCCGCCCTCCCACGACGAACTCGTCTACGCCCGCCACGACCGCGGCTTCGCCCTCCTGTCCATGCGCTCCCCGTCCGTCACCCGCCTCTACCTCCAGGTCCCCGAGGGCACGGACGCCGGGAGCTGGGACGACGAGGAGATCTGGGACGAGCTGGAGCGCCGCTTCGAGACGGACGACGACTGGACCCTGGAACGCGGCCCGATCACCCAGAAGTCCGTCACCCCCATGCGCTCCTACGTCCACGAGCCCATGCGCCACGGCCGTCTCTTCCTCGCCGGCGACGCGGCGCACATCGTCCCGCCCACCGGCGCCAAGGGCCTGAACCTCGCCGTGGGGGACGTCGTGACCTTCGCGAGGGCGCTGACGAACCGGAAGGAGACCGGTTCGGCCGAGCGCCTCGACGCGTACTCGGAGACCTGCCTGCGCCGGGTGTGGCAGGCCGAACGGTTCTCGTACGACATGACGAGCCTCCTGCACCGGGCACCCGACGCCACTCCCTTCGAGGACCGGATGCAGCTGGCCCGGCTGGAGCGGATCACCGGTTCGCGGGCCGCCGAGACCGACCTCGCCGAGGGGTACACCGGCTTCCCCTTCGGGTGAGGCCCCTCCGGTGCCGGGAATCACGCGTACGCGTAGCGTGTTGGCCAGCACATCGAGGGAAGATCCTCCTCAAGCACTAGGGTCATTCCTTTGCCTACCCATTACTCTTGAGGGCAAGGTCCACAGACGGTGGCCATGGAGGAGTGAAATGAGGAGCAGCAACCCGGTCTTCTCGCGACGGGGGTTCAGCCGCGACAACGGCTATGCGGGCTTCAACACCGCGCCGCAGGCCGGGGGCGCAGCCGTGGGCACGCAGGGCAGCCCCTACGCGCAGCCGCAGGGCAACCCGTACGCGACCAACCCCTATGCCCAGCAGGACCTGCAGCAGGGCGCACCGCCGCAGACCCCGGTGACCACCGGCCGGATGACGATGGACGACGTCGTCATGCGCACCGGCACCACGCTCGGCATCCTGATCGTCACGGCCGCGCTCGCCTGGGCGCTGCTGCCCGTCGACGACGCCAACATCGGCCGCTCGTACGGCATCGGTATCGGTGCCGCGGTGATCGGCATGGTCCTGGCGCTCGTGCAGTCCTTCAAGCGCACGGCCACGCCCGCGCTGATCGTGTCGTACGCCGCGTTCGAGGGCGTGTTCCTCGGCGTCATCTCCAGCATCGTCGACAACCGCATCGCGAGCGGTGCGGCCATGCAGGCCGTCATCGGCACCCTGGCGGTCTTCGCCGCGGTACTGGTGGCGTACAAGGCCGGCTGGATCCGCGTCAACCGGCGGTTCTACGGCTTCGTCATGGCGGCCGCGCTCGGCTTCATGCTGCTGATGGTGGTCAACCTGCTGTTCGCCGCCTTCGGCGGCGGTGACGGCCTCGGCTTCCGCAGCGGCGGCCTCGGCATCCTGTTCGGCATCATCGGCGTCCTGCTCGGCGCGTGCTTCCTCGCCCTCGACTTCAAGCAGGTCGAGGACGGCATCGCCTACGGCGCCCCGCGCGAGGAGGCGTGGCTGGCCGCGTTCGGTCTCACGCTGACGCTGGTGTGGATCTACATGGAGTTCCTGCGACTCATCGCGATCCTCAACAGCAGCGACTAGTCCTCGACGGTCGTACGGCGAAGGGCCCCCGGTTCCGAACGGGGGCCCTTCGGCATGTGCGCAGCTCAGAAGTACCTGCGCGCGGCCCTCCTCAGGTCGTACTCGTGGATGATCGCCTTGGCGTGGCCGTACGCGAGGTTGTGTTCGTGGCGGAGCCAGCTGACCTTTTCCTCGAAGCGGAAGAGGGCCGGGCCTTCGTCGACGGTGCGGAGCCAGTCGGAGACTTCACGACCGGTGCAGTGGGGGATGCGGGCGAGCAGGTTGCGGTGGGTCTCCTCGGAGAGGACGTGGGACATCGGCGCCTCCGGACGCAAAGGGGATGTAAGCCGGTCCTTCAGGTCACCGTGCCTGAGCGTTCGCCTGTTGGCAACAGTCCCGGTGCGACGCGTACGGTTGCCGGGTGGCTGATACTTCGCGTCTGACCCGGGCTGTGGACCATTTCGCCGACCGTCTGCGGGCCGCGCCGCAGAGCCGGTTGCAGCGGGGCGCCGCCGCCGAGGCGCTGGGGCTGGCCCGGGAGTTCGCCCGCCGGACGCAGGTTCTGGAGGAGCCGGGGACCGGACTTCGCGAGATGCCGGACGCGGGGATGTTCGCCGCCGCCGACCAGATCACGGTGGCCGTACATGACTTGGCTCTCGTCCTGACGGACGAGAGCCAAGTGGAAGAAGCGATGGAACTGGTGGCACAGGCCCAGCGGCGTGCCGGAGTGTGACTCCTACAGGGAGGCTATGACCCGGTCCGCCAGGATGTAGACGTTTTCCTCGCCGCACGCGAACGTCAGCGTGTACGCGCCCGAGATGCCCGAGCCGCCCAGCAGCACCGGGGTCTCGCCCGCGCGCAGCGCCGCGGACAGGCGCTCGGCCGTCTCGCGGTGGCCCGGGGTCATGCAGAGGGTCGTGCCGTCGGCGAAGACGTAGACGTCCAGCGTGCCGAGGGGGCCCGGGCGGACGTCGGCCAGTTCGGTGCCGGAGGCGGCCAGTTCCTCCAGGGTCGCCACCGTGCGTTCGTGGTCGCCCACCACCGGTGAGCCGACCGGGACGAAGTCCGGGTGGGAGGGGTGGCGGCGGCGGGCCGCGGCCAGTTCGGGGCTGTCTCCGCTGGTACCGCCGGCGAACTCGTCCGCGTCGGCCGAAGGCTCCGACACCGGCTCCAGGCCCACGAAATCGGCCTGCCGGGGCAGGAACAGGTCAATGTCGGGCAGTCCGAGCAGCGAGGGTGCGTCGGAGGCGTCACGTGCCTCCTGGGCGGCCCAGAAGGCGCGCGCCTCGGCGAGTTCACGCTCGCGTTCCTCGGCGAGGGCCTCGGCCACGGCGGCGCGTATCTCGTCGACGTCAGCGGCCGTGCGGGCGGCCGGTACCAGGCCCCGTACGGGCGCGGTGTTGTTCCTGGCGAGCTCGGCGTGCAGGGCGGCGACCTGTCGGCGCAACACCATGAGGGTGCGCAGGACGGCGACGCCCACGGCGCCCGTGGCGGCCGTGGTGACCAACAAGGCGATCGGCATGGCGCTCACTGACGTACTCCCGGTTCAAAGTCGACCCCCGACTTCCTACATCAGCTTGAAGGGCGGACTATCCCGCTGTCAGTGCGTAACGTCACGAATCGGACAGGGCTTTGGGTCGGGGGTTTAGCAATGGAGGGGTGTGACCTGCGGAAATTCCGGCGCGAGCGATATAGGTCACATCCTGGGGGAGATTGGATCACAAATCGGCCCAGAACCTTGGAGTTTCCTCGGTTCTGGGCCAAAGAGTGGCACTGGGTTGCCGGTTGGACACGTTCCGTCAGCTGAGGCGCTCGATGACCATCGCCATGCCCTGGCCGCCGCCCACGCACATGGTCTCCAGACCGAACTGCTTGTCGTGGAACTGGAGGGAGTTGATGAGCGTGCCGGTGATGCGGGCGCCCGTCATGCCGAAGGGGTGGCCGACGGCGATCGCGCCGCCGTTGACGTTCAGCTTGTCGAGGTCGATGCCGAGGTCGCGGTAGGAGGGGATCACCTGGGCGGCGAACGCCTCGTTGATCTCGACCAGGTCGATGTCGTCGATGGTGAGGCCGGCGCGGCGCAGCGCCTGGTTGCTGGCATCGACCGGGCCGAGGCCCATGATCTCGGGGGAGAGGCCGGAGACACCGGTCGACACGATGCGGGCGAGCGGGGTCAGGCCGAGCTCGCGGGCCTTGGTGTCGCTCATGATGACCAGCGCGGCGGCGCCGTCGTTGAGCGGGCAGCAGTTGGCGGCGGTGACCATGCCGTCGGGGCGGAAGACCGGCTTGAGGCCCTGGACGCCCTCCAGGGTGACGCCGGCGCGCGGACCGTCGTCCTTGGAGACGACCGTGCCGTCGGGGAGGGTCACCGGGGTGATCTCGCGCTCCCAGAAGCCGTTCTTGATGGCTTCCTCGGCGAGGTTCTGCGAGCGGACGCCGAACTCGTCCATGTCCTGGCGGGTGACGCCCTTGGAGCGGGCGAGGTTCTCGGCGGTCTGGCCCATCGCGATGTAGGCGTCCGGGACGAGGCCGTCCTCACGCGGGTCGTGCCAGGTCGTGCCCTCCTGCTGCGCGACGGCGGCGGTGCGGGCCTCGGCCTCGGCGAAGAAGGGGTTGTGCGTGTCCGGGAGGCTGTCGGAGTTGCCCTTGGTGAAGCGGGAGACCATCTCGACACCGGCCGAGATGAACACGTCGCCCTCGCCGGCCTTGATGGCGTGCAGGGCCATGCGGCTGGTCTGGAGCGAGGAGGAACAGTAGCGGGTGACCGTGCAGCCGGGGAGGTGGTCCATCCCCATCTGTACGGCGACGATCCGGCCGAGGTTGTTGCCCTGCTCGCCGCCGGGCAGACCGCAGCCGAGCATCAGGTCGTCGATGTCGCGGGGGTCGAGCTCCGGGACCTTGGCGAGGGCGGCCTGGATGATCGTGGCGGTGATGTCGTCCGGGCGCAGGTCCTTGAGGGAGCCCTTGAAGGCGCGGCCGATGGGGGAGCGGGCGGTCGAGACGATCACGGCTTCGGGCATCACGGCTCCATTGGCGTACGAGGGTGTTCTTCGGTCTTCGGGTCGTGGCTGCTTGGGAAGTTACCCGTACGTATGGGCTGGGTCACGGGGGTGACGGTGTGACCTTTGTCTAAGCGCTTGCTTTGTACTCCGTCACTGGACGCCCGTGGCGCTGGTGGGTGACGGCTCCGCCTCCTTGACCCGCCGCCTGCGCCTGCGCTTCAGCAGGGCCCATGGCCCCTTCGGGCCCGTCGGCATGGCGGCCGCGACCTCCGTGCCCGCCTCCGACGCTGCCTCCGCCGCGGCCCGCGCCACCGGCAGGAAGCCCTCACGGCGGGAGGCGTCCGGGCGGTCCTCGTCGGCCGGCCAGAGGCTCAGGGCCGCGCACACCGTCGGCAGTATTGCCATCGCCGCCGTCGCATAGCCCTCCGCCGAGGGGTGGTAGTTGTCGGGGCCGAAGAGCTCCCGCGGGTTCGCCTCGAACTCCGGACCCAGCAGGTCGCCCAGGGACACCGTGCGGCCGCCCTGTTCCACCGCGCCGATCGTCTGCGCGGCCGCCAGCTGGCGTGAGGCCCGGCGGGCCAGCCACCGCAGCGGCTGCTGGACCGGCTCGATCGTGCCCAGGTCGGGACACGTGCCGACCACGACCTCGGCACCGGCCGTGCGCAGCCGCCGTACCGCGGAAGACAGATGGCGCACGGAACGCGTCGCCGGCATCCGGTGCGTGACGTCGTTCGCGCCGATCATGATCACGCAGACGTCCGGGATCCGCTCGGGGACCGCCAGCGTCAGCGCCACCTGACGGTCCAGGTCGTCCGAGGTGGCCCCGGGGAGGGCGACGTTACGCAGTTCCACCGGGCGCTCCGCCACCGCCGCCAGGCCGGACGCCAGCAGGGCGCCCGGCGTCTGGCCCGCCCGGTGCACCCCCTGGCCCGCGGCCGTGGAGTCGCCCAGCATCACCAGGCGCAGGGGCGGCTCGCCGACGGTGGCGTAGGCATGGCCGTACCGGCCCTCGGCCTGCGGGACGTGCGGCGTCGTGCCGTTGCCCACCTGCCGCCTGGCCAGCCGCACCTCCGCCAGCAGCAGCCCCATGGCCGCCGCGCCGACCAGACCGATCCCGCCGCCGCCGTACGCGGCGCCGGCCGCGATCCGCCTGGCCGTCCTCGCCCTCGACATGCTCGTCATACGTCGCCGCCACCTCCGTCGAACCCGCTACACCCACTCCTTGCCCCGCACGGACCGTGGCCCAATCCCAACAGGGAGTGAACGACCGTCATGGCGCCCGATCAGGCCATAGGCTGGCCGGACCACCAGGTCCACTTCTTTTGCAAGCATCCGGAGACAACGGTGCAATTCCACGACTCGATGATCAGCCTCGTCGGCAACACCCCGCTGGTGAGGCTCAACAGCGTGACCAAGGGCATCAAGGCGACCGTCCTGGCCAAGGTCGAGTACTTCAACCCCGGCGGCTCCGTCAAGGACCGCATCGCCCTGCGCATGATCGAGGCGGCGGAGGAGAGCGGGGCGCTGAAGCCCGGGGGCACCATCGTCGAGCCGACCAGCGGCAACACCGGGGTCGGGCTCGCCATCGTGGCGCAGCAGAAGGGGTACAAGTGCATCTTCGTGTGCCCCGACAAGGTGTCGACGGACAAGATCAACGTCCTGCGGGCCTACGGCGCCGAGGTCGTCGTCTGCCCGACCGCCGTGGACCCCGAGCACCCGGACTCCTACTACAACGTCTCCGACCGTCTGGTGCGCGAGACGCCCGGCGCGTGGAAGCCCGACCAGTACTCCAACCCCAACAACCCGCTCTCCCACTACCACTCCACCGGCCCCGAGCTGTGGGAGCAGACGGAGGGGAAGATCACCCACTTCGTGGCGGGCGTCGGCACCGGCGGCACCATCTCCGGCACCGGCCGCCATCTGAAGGACGCCAGTGACGGCAAGGTCCAGGTCATCGGCGCCGACCCCGAGGGATCCGTGTACTCCGGCGGGTCGGGGCGGCCGTATCTCGTCGAGGGCGTCGGCGAGGACTTCTGGCCGACCGCCTATGACCGGACCGTCGCCGACGAGATCGTCGCGGTGTCGGACAAGGACTCCTTCCAGATGACCCGCCGGCTGGCCAAGGAGGAGGGCCTGCTGGTGGGCGGCTCCTGCGGCATGGCCGTCGTCGCGGCCCTGCGGGTCGCCGAGCGCCTGGACGAGAACGGCGTCGTGGTGGTCCTGCTCCCCGACAGCGGGCGCGGGTACCTCTCGAAGATCTTCAACGACGAGTGGATGGCCGACTACGGCTTCCTGGAGGACGAGGGCCCGAGCGCCCGCGTCGCCGACGTCCTGAACGACAAGGTGCACGGCGCCATCCCCTCCCTCGTCCACATGCACCCGGACGAGACCGTCGGCCAGGCCATCGAGGTCCTGCGCGAGTACGGCGTCTCGCAGATGCCGATCGTCAAGCCGGGCGCCGGCCACCCGGACGTGATGGCCGCGGAGGTCGTCGGATCGGTCGTCGAACGCGAGCTGCTCGACGCCCTGTTCGCCCAGCGGGCCTCGCTGGAGGACCCGCTGGAGAAGCACATGTCGGCCCCCCTCCCCCAGGTCGGCTCCGGCGAGCCGGTCGGCGACCTGATGTCGGTCCTCGGCCGGGCGGACGCGGCCATCGTCCTCGTGGAGGGCAAGCCCACCGGCGTCATCAGCCGCCAGGACCTGCTGGCCTTCCTCGCCAAGGGCGGGAAGTAGCGGGAAACGTCCGGTGAACCCCTGGTGACGGCGGCGAACTTGCGGTTTCCCACCGAAAGGGTGGACTTCGCGGAACTGGTACGAGCGCGTCACGTCCGCGCAGCACACGCTTAACACGGGTCCGGCACATTGGTGGATGTCGGCAGGGCGGGAGCGGCTCCCCGCCCCAGCCGGCACCGAAACGTCCAAGGACCTCCGGAGCGGCTCCCGGACCTCCATGGACGCCGGACGTGAGACCTGGCCTGACCCGGTCGACGTCCTTCGCGGGGACCGCCGTCGTCCCGCCCCCCGGTAACGGGGGTGCGGCGGTCCCCGCGCATTACTTTTTTACGGCCGCGTCCGACACTCTGCCCACCCGCCGCCGTCGAGCCACGCCTGACGGACCCCGAGCCGGTGTCAGCCCTCCCAGTCGCTGTCCTTGGACGACCCGCGGTGACGGCGGCCCCGGAACAGGTCCGGGTTGGTGCGCGCGGCCTGGAAGGCGTTGACGCCGACGATGCCGGCCCAGGCGGCCAGAAGGCCCGGGAGGTGGGCCACGCCGCCGCCGATGGCGGAGAGCGGGATCGCCAGCACCAGGGAGACGATGCCGAAGCCGAAGCGTTCGCCGAAGGAGTCGGTGGACTTGGGCGAGCGGGCGCCCCGGGCCGTCACCATCTGCTGCTCGGCGAGCTGCCGGCGCAGCCGGCGGTCCACGGCGCCGTCGATCCGCTGGTCGACCTTCTCCAGGAACGAGTCGACCAGCGCGGACTCGTACTCCTCGCCCAGTTCCCTGCGGGCCTGCAGGGTGGCGTTGAGTTCCTTCTTGAGTTCGGGGTCCCGCTCATCCATAGGGGTCATGGAACCCACGGTAGGCAGCCGGAACGCCCGCTGCACTGGGGTTACCCCCCCTGTTGCGGCGGGGGTCCCTCCTACGCCAGCCCGTGCTGCTTCGCGTATGCGTCCGCCACGTCCTCCGGGTCCTTCTTGTCGTTGTCGACCTGGCTGTTGAGCTGGGTGAGCTGCTCGGTGGTGAGGACGTTCCCGAGGCGGGCGAGCGCCTTGCGGACCGTGTCGTCGGCCTTGCGGTCGGCGATGAGGGGGACGATGTGCTGGCTGGGGATGAGGTTCCTGGGGTCGGTCAGCACCACCCAGCCGTTGGCCGCGATGTCGGTGTCGGTGGTGAAGAGGTTCGCCACGTCCACGTCCCCCTTCTTCAGAGCGCCCTTGACCAGCGGGCCGTCCGAGTCGAGCGACTTGAACTCCTTGAACTCGACGCCGTACACGTCCTTCAGCCCGACCGCGCCCACCCGGCGCTTCTTCACCTCGGGCGCGGCCCCGATGACCAGCTCGCCGTTCTGCTTGGCGAGGTCGGCGAGGGAGGTCAGGCCGTACTTCCGTGCGGTCGCCCTGGTGACGACGAAGCAGTCGGAGTCGGCCGCCTGGCCGTACGGCAGCACCTGGAGGCCGCCGGGCAGCGCCAGGGTGAGCGCGTTCTGCATGGTGCCCGGCTCGGCCGAGGCGTCCTTCGGGGCGAGGTAGTTGAGCAGGGCGCCCTGGTACTCGGGCAGCAGGTCGATGTCGCCAGCCTTGAGCGCGGGGATCACGATCTCGCGGGTGCCGAGGTTCGGGCGGACCTTCACCTTCACGCCGGCCTGCTGGAGCACCGCCGCGTAGAGGTAGCCCAGCACCTGGTTCTCGGTGAAGTTGGCGGTGCCGATGGTGACTCCGCCCTTGCTGGAGCCGCCGCCACCGGAGGAGCTCCCCTGGCCGTCGAGGGAGGTGACGCCACTGGAGCAGGCGGCGAGGGCGGGGACGGAGGCCGCTGCGAAGAGGCCGCCGAGGAGAGTGCGTCGGTTCATCGAAGGGATCCCTAAGCAGTGCGGTGGCGGAAGAGGAAGCGCTGGAGGCCGGACAGCAGCAGGTCGAGGGCCACGGCGACCACGGCGACCAGCACCGCTCCGCCGAGCACCTGTACGAGGTCACGCTGGGCGAGGCCGTCGAAGACGTAGCGGCCCAGGCCCCCGAAGGAGACGTAGGCCGCGATGGTCGCGGTGGCGACGACCTGGATGAGTGCCAGGCGCAGGCCGGTCATGATCAGGGGGAGCGCGAGCGGCAGTTCGACCTGGAACAGGACCTGGTGGCCGCGCATGCCCTGGCCGCGGGCGGCGTCCTTGACGTCCGGGTCGACGGCCGTCATGCCGGCGTAGGTGTTGGTGACGATCGCCGGGACCGCGAGGGCGACCAGGGCGACGTAGACCGGGAGCATGGACAGGCCGCCGGCCAGGAAGACCAGCACGACCAGGCCGACGGTCGGCAGGGCGCGGCCGAAGGAGGCGAGGTTGATCGCGAGGAAAGCGCCCTTGCCGGTGTGGCCGATCAGCAGGCCGAGGGGGAGGCCGATGGCGGCCGCGACGAGGGTCGCGAGGAGTGAGTACTGGAGGTGCTCGGCGAGGCGATGGGCGATGCCGTCCGTTCCCGTCCACTGGGAGCCGCTGGTCAGCCAGGAGCCGAGGTTCTTGAAGAGTTCGTACATGTCAGGCTCGCCTCCGCCGCCATGGGGTCAGGACGTACTGGAGGGCCACCAGCAGGGCGTCCGCGACCACCGCGAGCAGGAGCGTGAGGACCACGCCCACGATCACCGGGGTCGGGAAGTCGCGCTGGAAGCCGTCGGTGAAGAGCTGGCCGAGGCCGCCGTCGCCGATGTAGGTGGCGACCGACACCAGGGAGATCGACATGACGGTCGCGATGCGCACGCCCGCCATGATCACCGGGAGTGCGAGGGGCAGTTCGACGGTGAGGAGCGTGCGCAGGGGGCGCGTGCCCATCGCCTTCGCGGCCTCCTTGGTCTTCGCGGGGACCGAGTCGAGGCCCTCGACCGTGTTCCGCAGCAGGACGACCAGGGTGTAGACCGTCAGGCCGATCACGGTCGTGGTGCGGGTCAGGCCGCTGACCGGCAGCAGAAGCACGAAGATCGCGATGGACGGGATCGTGAACAGGACGTTCGAGAGCCCGAGCAGGAAGCCGCGCAGGGGGCGGATCCGGTGGGCGACCACCGCGAGGGGCAGCGAGATCAGCAGGCCGAAGAAGACGGCGCTCAGGGCTGCCTGGAGGTGCGAGACCGTCAGGGTGGTCAGGTCGTCGGTGTGGCCGGACATCCACGACCAGTCGATGGTCATGCGGCCACCCGGGCTTCCGAGTGGGCGCGGCCCGCGTGCCGGTGGATCTCGTCGCGGGAGGTGACACCGGTCAGGACGCCGTCGGCGTCGACGCGGGCGACCAGACCGGTGGGGGAGGCGAGGGACTCGTCGAGGGCGGCGAGCAGGGAGTCACCGTCCCTGAGGGGCCGTACGGGGAGTTCGAGGGCGTCCGCCGAGCGCCAGTGCGCCGGTTTCCCGGCTTCGTCGCGTACGAGGGTCCAGGCGCCGCCGTCGGGGGCCGGGCCCTGCGGGACCTCGGCCAGGGTCTTCAGCGAGAGCAGCTTCAGGCCGCGCTCGGCGCCGAGGAAGTCGGCCACGAAGTCGTCGGCCGGACGGGCGAGGAGCTCGGCGGGCGGGGCGCACTGGACGAGGTGACCGCCGGTGCGGAAGATCGCGATGCGGTCGCCGAGGCGTACGGCCTCGTCGACGTCGTGGGTGACGAAGACGATGGTCTTGCTCAACTCCTTCTGGAGCCGGAGCAGTTCGTCCTGGAGCTGGGTGCGCACCACCGGGTCGACCGCGCCGAAGGGCTCGTCCATGAGGAGCACCGGCGGATCGGCGGCGAGGGCGCGGGCGACGCCGACGCGCTGTTGCTGGCCGCCGGAGAGCTGGTGGGGGTACCGCTTGCCGGCCTCGGCGGTCAGGCCGACGGTCTCCAGCAGTTCCGCCGCCCGGGCCCGGGCCTTCCTGCGGCCGTGGCCGAGCAGGAGCGGGACGGTGGCGATGTTGTCCAGCACCGTGCGGTGCGGGAAGAGGCCCGACTGCTGGATGACATACCCGATGGAGCGGCGCAGTTCGGCCGCGTTCTGCTCGGTGACGTCCTTGCCGCCGACCTTGATGGTGCCGGAGGTCGGCTCGACCATCCGGTTGATCATTCTGAGGGTGGTCGTCTTGCCGCAACCGGAGGATCCGACGAGGACGGTCACGCCGCCTTCCGGCATGTCGAGGGTGAGATCGTGCACTGCTGTCGTGCCGTTGGGGAAGCGCTTGTGGACCGTGTCGAACTGGATCATGAGATGTCCCTTGCCCGGCTGTATAACGTCATGCAGAGTTCTCGGTAGCTGAATAGGTTGTCAACGGTTCGGTGTTAATCCGAGGTAACGGATGACCGCCAGGCAAGATCAGATGTCCGCTTGAGGGGAGTTTGAGCTAGATGTCGTCTCGGATCGTGGACACTCCTGATCCCGTCAAGGTCGGGCACACGGGCTTGGTGGTCCTCGACGGGATCGGTCTCGGCGTCGCGGACGTCGTCCGCCTCGCCGACGGGAGCGCGCGACCGGTGCCCGGGACCGACGCGATGAAGCGCGTGACGGAGTCCTGGGACGCCGCCCGCCAGATCGCCGCGACCGGACGCGTCTACGGGCGCTCGACCGGTGTCGGCGCCAACCGGAACGAGGACGTGCCCACCGAGGCGGCCGCCGAACACGGTCTGCGGCTGCTGCGCAGCCACGCCGGCGCGATCGGCGAGGAACTCCCGGCCCGGCAGGTCCGGGCGACGCTCGCGGTGCGGGCCAACCAACTGCTCGCGGGGGGCGCCGGGCTGCGGCCGACCGTCGTGACGGCCCTGTGCGAGGCGCTGGAGAGCGGGACGTACCCGGTCGTCAACGAGTTCGGCTCGGTGGGCACGGGGGACATCGCGGCCCTGGCCCAGGTGGGGCTGGCGCTGGCGGGGGAGCATCCCTGGCGAGGGGTGGACGGTGCTGCCGGGGGTGCCCCCGAGCCCCAGCTCCTCGACAACAACGACGCCCTCGCCTTCATCAGCAGCAACGCCCTCACCCTCGGCCAGGCCGCCCTCGCGCTGCACGAGCTGCGCGGGCTCATCGAGGCCACGCAGGTCGTCGGGGCGCTGTCGCTGCTGGCCGTGGACGGGTCGCACGAGGCGTACGCCGCCCCCGTGCACGCCGCCCGGCCGCACCGCGGGTCCGTCGAAGTGGCGCGGCGGATGCGGGAGTTGATCGGGGCGGAGGACCGGCCCACCCCGCCGCTCGGCCGGATCCAGGACCCGTACGGCTTCCGGTGTCTCCCTCAGATCCACGGGCCCGCCCAGGACGCCGCCGACACCCTGGAGGAGGTCCTCGCGATCGAGATCAACGCGGCCGCCGAGAACCCGCTCATCTCCCCCCAGGACATGGCCGCCTACCACCACGGCGGCTTCTACCAGGCCCAACTCGCCTTGGCTCTCGACCACTTCAGGCTGGCCCTCACCCAGGTCGCCCGCCTGTCCACGTCCCGGCTCTCCACGCTCAACGAGCCCTCCTTCACCCGCCTGAGGCCCTTCCTCGCCGACCCGGAGCCCGCCTCCTCCGGCGTGATGATCCTGGAGTACGCCGCCGGAGCCGCCCTCGGCGACCTGCGGGCCTTCTCCGCGCCCGCCTCGCTCGGCCACGCTGTACTCTCCCGAGGCGTCGAGGAACAGGCCAGCTTCGCCTCGCTCGCCGCGCGCCAGACACTGCGGGCGTGCGGCGCGTACCGTCTCGTCGTCGGCTGCGAACTCGTGGCCGCCGTACGGGCGCTGCGCCAGCGCGACCTCAGGCCCGACCCGGACCTCCCGGTGGGCCGCGCGCTGGAGCTCGCCGAGGCGGTCCTCGAAGAGGACCCGGCCGACCGGCCGCTCACGGGCGACGTGACGGCGGCGGCCGCACTGCTCGACCGGTTCACGGACATCTGGAGGGGGAGCGAGGCATGAGCGACACGGGCGGGGTGGACACTCCCGCGGGACGGCTGCAGGCACTGTTCGAGGGGCACCGGCTCACGCCGACCCAGCGGCGCATCGCGCACAGCATGGTGCGGCGGGCCGGGGACGTGCCGTTCCTGTCCAGCGTGGAGCTGGCCGAACTGGCCGGGGTCAGCCAGCCCTCCGTCACCCGCTTCGCCGTCGCCCTCGGCTTCGACGGCTACCCCGCCCTGCGCAGGCACCTGCGCGAGGTCGCGCCCGCCGAACAGTCGGCGGCCTCGGCGTCGTACAACGAGTACCAGCAGGCCGTCGAGGCCGAGATCGAGAACCTCAGGCACCTGGCGGAGATCCTCGCCGACCCGCGGCCGGTGCAGCGGGCCGGCCGGCTGCTCGCGGCCTCCCGCCCCCTGCCGGTGCTCGGTCTGCGGGCCGCCGCCTCCCAGGCGTACGGCTTCGCGTACTTCGCCGCCAAGGTCCATCCGGACGTACGGCTGCTCAACGAGGGCGGCACGATGATCCACGACCGCATCGACGCCGCCGTCCGCGCAGGCGCCTCGACCCTGCTGTGCTTCGCGCTGCCCCGGCATCCCCGTGAGGTCGTCGACACCCTCGCCTACGCCAAGGAGGCGGGCCTGAGCGTCGTCACGGTCGCCGACTCCGCCTTCGCCCCGGTCGCCAAGGTCTCCGACCTGCTGCTGCCCGCCGCCGTCGGCACCGGCCTCGCCTTCGACACCGCCTGCGCGCCGATGCTCCTGGGCCGGGTGCTGCTGGAGGCGATGTGCGACGACCTGCCGGACGCGCAGGCCCGGCTGGAGGAGTTCGACGCGCGGGCGGCGGCGCGGGGGCTGTTCGTGGAGTAGTGCGTTTTTTCAGGCTCGTCTCACGTTCGCTCGCTACTCTCCCCGTCCAGCAGGACTGTGCCGGGACGACGAGGAGGCGGGACGTGGCACGCGCAGATCGCAGGGCTCAGGGGCTGGCTCGGGTGGCCGTCGTCGTGCGCGCCGGGGCGGCGCCGCTGTGGTGGCTCGGGGTGTTCGCGGCGGGCGTCGGGCTGTTGATCCCGGGCCTGACCGGGCGCCGGATCGGGGTGATGGCGGGCGCGGCGCTGTTCATCGTCGCCGTGGCCGTGGTGTCGTACAGCCGCCGCAAGCGGTACACGACACTGGGGCGGGCGGCCGCTCGCGCGGGAAAGCACGACGTGCTCCAGGACCGTGCGGTCAGCGTGCGCAACTGGCGCCGCGGACACCGCTGGTGGCTGCTGCTGGCCTGGCTGGTCGCGCTGGCGAGTTCGTTCGCCGTGCCCGTCGCGGGCGGCATGCTGCTGGCCGGGTGCGGTACCGGACTGAGGCTCAAGGCCGCCTGGCTCGGGCGGCTCGAGCGGGCCGAGGACGCGCTGCTTTGGGTGCGGGTCGACTGGCTCGCCGCGAACGGCGGCCGCCCGGTCGGCAAGGCGGTCAAGGCGTACCGCAGCACGGGTATCGCGGCGGGCGACGCGGCCCCGGGAGGAGCGCGCCGCCGCACCGCGGCACTGGTCTAGTTCCGGTGCTCCCGGGTCACACCTCCAGGTCGTTCTCGATCTGCCTCAGCTGGTGGCGGGCCATCGCGAGGTTGGAGCGCTTGGCGTCCAGGACCAGGTAGAGGAAGAGTCCGTTGCCGCCGCGTCCGCTGATCAGGCGGATCAGGTGGTACTGGTCGGACAGGGTGATCAGGATGTCCTCGATCTGGGCCTTGAGGCCGAGGTGCTCCATCGTGCGCATCTTCGCGCGGACCACGTCGGTGTTGCCGGCGGCGGCCACGTTCAGGTCGAAGGTCTTGCTGCCGCCCATGGTGCCGAGCGCCATGCCGCTGGTGTAGTCGACGAGCGCGACGCCGGTCGCGCCCTCGATGGAGGCGAGAGCCTCCTTCAGTGTGGTTTCGGTGTTGGCCATGACTGTGTCTCCTCGGTTGTCTAACTTTCGGTGGTGGTGCGGGCCGCCGTCGGTGCGGTGGCCGCGGCGCGCGGGTCCTCGGGCTTGGCCCGGGATGTGCGAGCCGCTCTGGCACGTGCCGGAGCGGGCTTCGCGGGCGCCTTCGTGATGGCTTCTGTGTGCTCGGCGGCCGCGCTGTCGACGAGCTCCCCGATCCGGGCACCCGCCCGGCGGCCCTCGAGATGGAGGCGGCCGACGTTGACCCGGTCCTGCGCGAGCAGCGTGACGACGGCTCCGGCGCCCGCCGCGTACGTGGCGACGTAGCCGTAGACGCCCCGCACGAGCAGTTCGCGCAGATCGCCCTGGCCGGTCTCGTCGGCCAGCTGGGCGGCGAGCGCCCGGGTGGCCCCGGTGAGGGCGGCCACGGCCTCCGGATCGACACCCGGGGTGTCCTGGGCCAGGACGAGACCGTCGGCGTCCGCCGCGAGGGCGCCGGTGAGCTGCGGCACCCGGGCTCTGAGCCGGCGCAGCTCCTCCAGGATCCCGTCCTGAGCTGCTGCCATCAGGTCTCTCCTCTCGGCGCGGATCCGCTGCCGCTCAAAGGGCCTCCAGCGCATCCCTGAGCCTCTTCAGCAAGGTGATGTGGGGATCTACGGACTCGACGGACTCGACGGGGGGACCCTCGCCCGGCGGCCCGGGCAGAGGCTCGGTGAGGGACACCGGCGGGCGGGGCGCGACCACTCCGGCCGCCACCAGCCGCCGTACGTCCACCAGGGTGTGGAAGGCCGGGCGGCCCAGCTCGCGCGCGATCTCCGACGCCGTGCGGATGCCGTCCACGCGGGCCAGGACCGCCTGCCGCCGGGCCGGAAGCAGCGGGGGCGCGGGGCGGTGCTCCCGGGTCAGCGGCACCTCGTCCGGCAGGGCGTCCGGCCAGATGCGGTGCAGCAGGTCGCGGCGGCGCAGGGTCTCGCGCTCCAGGTCGGCGACCGGGACCGGGCGCGGGCCGCCCGGGGTGTCGTCGGGTTCTCTGGGTTCGACGGCGGGCTCCTCCGGTCCGTCCTCGCTGCCGTAGCGGAAGCGGCCCGGGGTGCTGCTCGGGGCGAGGGCGAAGTACGCCGCGTCGTACAGCGCGGTGAGCCGGCACATCTCCAGGGCGCCCGCGGTGAGCAGTCCGCCCGCGACCAGTCGGCGGCCCGCCCGGTGCACGGCCTCGGCGCCGGTGAGGCGGCGGGCCCCGGTGCCGGCGCCCCCCGTGCTCGCGACGCTCTCGGCCAGGGCCTGCCGCCAGACGTCGGGGTCCAGCGTGCCGTGGGCGGCGAGGAGGACGTCGGCGCCGGGGGCGGCCGGGCTCTCGGCGTGCACCACCTTGCCGTCGGCCAGGTGCAGGGTGCCGCGCTCGCGCACCAGGATGCCGGTGGCGCGCTCGGCGGCCAGCCGGGTCAGCATCGGCGAGACACCGCCCCAGCCGCGGTCCAGGGCGGCCGCCTTGTCGCGCACCGGCAGCCGGGGCGGCGGGGTGGCGGGCGTGGTGGTGCGGACCGCCGTCATCCGAGCTCCAGCCGTCCGGCCATCTCGCCGAGCCGGATCCGGGCCAGCGCGAGATTGCCCTCCGCGCGGGCCAGCCACAGATGCAGGAACACGCTGCTGTCGAAGGACGTCGGCACGAACCGCAGGACGTGGTAGCTGTCCCGGTTGCTGAGGATGAGGTCTTCGACCGGCGGGTCCGGCTCGTCCCCGGGCACCGCCGCCTCAGCGGCCCGGGGGCTCTCGGAGGCGAAGGCGCGCTGCTCGGCGGCGAGCCGGGCGAGTTCGGCGGCCTCCGCGGCGGCCGCCTCCTGGTCGCCGCCGGGGGCTTCCCCGACGGCGCCCAGGGCCAGCCCGCTCGTCCAGTCGACCAGCGCGGCCCCCCGCGCACCCGGCAGTCGCATGGCTTCCAGCAGGCACTCGTCGATTCCCTGCACCGTGGCTCCCCTCCCGCCTGGGGTTCGGCTGAGTGACGCCGAAACTACGCAACGTGTGCGCGACGGGTGAGGGATCTGGCATTTTCCGGTGGAACATGCTCGCGATGACTAGAGTGGGTCAACTTGCCTTGTTCGCGGGCCAATTGATCAGTTGATCCGCCGCTGCGTGTCAACGGCTCCCGGGTGCGTGGAGGGTGGTGAGCGCACCGGCGTGCGCCCCACCGGATTCGGCCACGATCGAGGCGAGCGTCTGCGGATCCCGCACGGTCGCGAAGCGAGCGCCTCCCGCCCGGTCGGGGACGAAGCCGTAAATGCCCGGCCGGGCCAGCGAGTTGTACGCGTAGTGGTGCGCGAAGTAGTACGCGCCCGTGTCCAGTGCCGCCGCGTAGTCCCCCTGGTCGAGCAGCGGCAGTGCGCGCCCCTCGGCCAGCAGGTCACCCGCGAAACAGGCGGGACCGGCCACGTCCTGCACCACCTCGGGCCCGCTCTTGGGCCGTCCCTTGCCGTCGTACGCGGTGATCCTGAGCGGCCACGACCCCGGCACGTACACCGTCCGCGTCGCCACCTGCACGCCCGCGTGCGTCACCGCGACCGCCCGCCCGCCCGCGCTCTTGGCGTACTCCACCCGCGCCACGATCGTGCCGTGCTTGGCCAGCAGCGACCGCCCGAACTCGGTGACCAGCCCGTACCGCCCGTCGAACAGTCCCGGTACCGCATCCCTGAGCGCCCGCGCGTACTCCGCGTACGTCGGTGCCGTCACGTCCGAGGCGAAGTTCACCGGCAGTCCGCCGCCGATGTCGATCGTGTCGATCTGCGGCCGCCCGATGCGCCGGTTGATCTCCTCGGCGAGTGCGTACGTCTCCGCGACGCCCTGGGTCATCAGAGAAAGCGGGATGCCCTGCGAGCCGGTGTGCGCGTGCAGCCGGCTCAGCCAGGGCCGGTCGAGGTAGGCGCGCACGACCCACTCGCGCGCTCCCTCGTCCCGCAGTGCCACCCCGAACTTCGAGGTCGCCGTGGCCGTGGAGGTCGCCCCGATGGAGCCGCCGCCGACCTGCGGGTTGACCCGGATCCCGAGGGGGGAGCGGCTGACCGCCGACCGCACGAGGCCGTCGATGCGGTCCAGCTCCTGCGGGTTGTCCGCGTTGACGGCGATCCCCAGCGCCAGCGCCTCCCTGAGCTCGGCCGGCGTCTTGGCGGGCGAGTCCAGGACGGTCTGGGCCGGCGACAGCCCCGCCGCCCGCGCCAGCGCGAGTTCGCCCGGGCTCGCCACCTCCGCGCCGATGCCCTCCTCGCGCAGCAGCCGCAGCACCGGCACCAGCGGGGTCGCCTTCACCGCGAACGCGTGCAGCACCGGGGTGCCCGGCGCGGTGACCTCGGCGAAGGCCGCGCGGAGCTCCGCCGCCGACTCCCGGATCCCGGTGACGTCGAGAAGCCCGACGATGGGGGAGTCCGGCCCCAGCAGGCCCTGCTCCACGGCCGCGCGCACCGCCTCGTCCCGGCGGGTGGCCCGTCCTTCTCCGGTGTTGCCGTACTCGTCCACCACGACTCCTACTCGTCGTCCCTGCCGTCGCGCCGCGTTCGGATGCCCGAACGAAACATCCCTGCCCTACCGATGCTGACGCCGGAACGTATTGACTAGTTCTATTCAGAAAGCCAGGATGTGAATATCGACAGCAATAAGCCGGAGCAGAGCCCCAGGAGGCAGACCATGTCAGGACCCCGCCCCGTACGAGCGCCGCGCGGTACGGAACTGAGCGCCCTGGGATGGCAGCAGGAAGCCGCCCTGCGGATGCTCCAGAACAACCTCGACCCCGAGGTCGCCGAGCACCCCGACAAGCTCGTCGTCTACGGCGGCACCGGCAAGGCCGCCCGCGACTGGCGCTCCTTCGACGCCATGGTCCGCACGCTGCGCACCCTCAAGCAGGACGAGACCATGCTGGTCCAGTCCGGTCGCCCCGTCGGCGTCATGCAGACCCACGAGTGGGCCCCGCGCGTCCTGATCGCCAACTCCAACCTGGTGGGTGACTGGGCGAACTGGGAGGAGTTCCGGCGCCTGGAGGCCCTCGGTCTGACCATGTACGGCCAGATGACCGCCGGTTCCTGGATCTACATCGGCACCCAGGGCATCCTCCAGGGCACCTACGAGACCTTCGCCGCCGTCGCCGCGAAGAAGTTCGGCGGCACGCTCGCCGGGACGATCACCCTGACGGCCGGTCTGGGCGGGATGGGCGGCGCCCAGCCGCTCGCCGTCACCATGAACGACGGTGTCGCGATCTGTATCGACGTCGACCCGCGCGCGATCGAGCGCCGTATCGAGCACCGGTACCTCGACGTCCGGGCCGACAGCCTGGAGCACGCCCTCCACCTCGCGGTCGAGGCCCGGGACGCCCGCCGCCCGCTCTCCATCGGTCTGCTGGGCAACGCGGCCGAGCTGCTGCCGCGCATGCTCGCCGAGGGCGCGCCCATCGACATCGTCACCGACCAGACCTCCGCGCACGACCCGCTGGCGTATCTGCCGGTGGGCGTGGACTTCGAGGACATGGCCGACACCGCCGCCAAGGACCCGGCCGGGTTCACCGTGCGCGCCCGTGAGTCGATGGCCCGGCACGTCGAGGCCATGGTCGGCTTCATGGACGCCGGCGCCGAGGTCTTCGACTACGGCAACTCGATCCGGGGCGAGGCCCAACTCGCCGGATACGACCGGGCGTTCGCCTTCCCCGGGTTCGTCCCCGCCTACATCCGGCCGCTGTTCTGCGAGGGCAAGGGACCCTTCCGCTGGGCCGCGCTGTCGGGTGAGGCGTCCGACATCGCCAAGACCGACAAGGCGATCCTGGAACTGTTCCCCGAGAACGAGTCCCTCGCCCGCTGGATCAAGATGGCGGGGGAGCGGGTCCACTTCCAGGGCCTTCCCGCGCGTATCTGCTGGCTCGGTTACGGCGAGCGGGACAAGGCCGGGGACCGGTTCAACGACATGGTGGCGAGCGGAGAGCTGGCGGCGCCGCTGGCGATCGGGCGGGATCACCTGGACGCCGGGTCCGTCGCCTCCCCGTACCGCGAGACCGAGGCCATGCTCGACGGATCCGACGCGATCGCCGACTGGCCGCTGCTGAACGCGATGGTCAACGTGGCTTCGGGCGCGTCCTGGGTCTCCCTCCACCACGGCGGTGGCGTGGGAATGGGGCGGTCCATCCACGCCGGGCAGGTCACGGTGGCCGACGGCACGAAGCTGGGCGGGGAGAAGGTCCGGCGGGTGCTGACGAACGACCCGGGCATGGGTGTCATCCGGCACGTGGACGCGGGGTACGACATCGCCGAGTCCGTCGCCGACGAGCGGGGTGTGCGGGTGCCGATGCGTGAAGGTGATTCGGCGTGACGGAGCGCGGCACCTCAGGAACACTCCAGAGCCACGGCACCTCCGGAACGGTCCGGAGCCACGGCACCGCCTCCTTCCAGGAGATGTGGCGCGAGCTGCTCCCCATCGGCCGGCACCCCGACTCCCACGGCTACCGGCGCTTCGCCTGGACCGGGGCCGACACCGAGTGCCGGGCCTGGTTCAAGGAGCAGGCCGAAACCCGCGGACTGACCTACGAGGTCGACCGGAACGGCAACCAGTGGGCCTGGCTGGGGGACCCCGCCCAAGGGGACGCCGTCGTCACCGGGTCGCACCTCGACTCCGTGCCCGACGGCGGCGCCTTCGACGGGCCCCTCGGAGTCGTGTCCTCCTTCGCCGCGCTCGATGAACTGCGGGCGCGGCAGGCCGAGTTCGCCAAGCCCCTCGCCATCGTCAACTTCGGGGACGAGGAGGGCGCCCGGTTCGGGCTCGCCTGTGTCGGGTCCCGGCTCACCGCCGGGCAGCTCACCGTCGAGCAGGCGCACCGGCTGACCGACGGGGAGGGGGTCACGCTCCCGCGGGCCATGGAAGCCGCCGGACACGACCCCGACGGCATCGGAGCCGACCCGCAACGGCTCGCCCGTATCGGTGCCTTCGTCGAGCTGCACGTCGAGCAGGGACGGTCGCTGGACCTGTCCGGCGACCGGGTCGGCATCGCGAGCGCCATCTGGCCGCACGGCCGCTGGCGGTTCGACTTCCGGGGCGAGGCCAACCACGCCGGCACCACCCGCCTCGTGGACCGGCGCGACCCCATGCTGTCGTACGCCGAGACCGTGCTCGCCGCCCGCCGGGAGGCCGAACTCGCCGGTGCCGTCGCCACCTTCGGCAAGATCGCCGTCGAGCCGAACGGCGTCAACGCCATCCCCTCCCTGGTGCGCGGCTGGCTCGACTCCCGCGCCGCCGACCAGGAGAGCCTCGACCAGGTGGTCGGCGGGATCGAGAAGGCCGCCAGGGAGTACGCGCAGGCGCACGGCATCGCCCTCGATGTCGTCCGGGAGTCCTTCACCCCCGTCGTCGAGTTCGACCACGCCCTGCGCGACGAACTCGCCCGCATCCTGGGCACCGGCACCGGTCTCAAGGTGCCCGTCCTGGGTACCGGCGCCGGACACGACGCCGGGATCCTCTCCGGGAGCATCCCGACCGCCATGCTGTTCGTGCGCAACCCCACGGGCGTCTCGCACTCCCCGGCGGAATCCGCCGACGAGGACGACTGCGTGGCCGGGGTCCTCGCGCTCGCCGACGTACTGGAAGGGCTGGCCTGCAGGTGACACCGAAGACCTACTGGCTGGAGCACGCCTGGCTCGACACCCACGTCGAGCCGGGGGTGGCCGTGGACGTGGAGGGCGGCCGCGTCGCCGCCGTCCGTACGGACACCGACACCCCGCCCCCCGGCGCCGAGATCCTGCGCGGACTGACGCTCCCGGGCCTGGCGAACACCCACTCGCACGCTTTCCACCGGGCCCTGCGCGGCACCGTCCAGGTCGGCTCCGGAACCTTCTGGACCTGGCGCGAGGTCATGTACTCGGTCGCCGACAGGCTGACCCCGCAGACGTACCACGCGCTGGCCCGTGCCGTGTACGCGGAGATGGCGCTGGCCGGCGTGACGGCGGTCGGTGAGTTCCACTACCTGCACCACGCCCCCGGCGGCACCCCTTACGCCGACCCCAACGCCATGGGCGAGGCCCTGATCGAGGCCGCCGCCGAAGCCGGTATCCGTATCACCCTCCTCGACACCGCCTATCTCTCCTCCGGCTTCGGACAGCCGCCCACCAGCCACCAGCTCCGCTTCTCCGACGGCAGCGCGGACGCCTGGGCCGAACGCTGTTCAGTTCTCAAGGACCGGGATCACGCGAGGATCGGTGCGGCGATCCACTCCGTACGGGCCGTGCCCGCCGGCCAGTTGGCGACCGTGGCGCGCTGGGCCGAGGAACGGCGGACCCCGCTCCATGTGCACCTGTCCGAGCAGACCGCAGAGAACGACGCGTGCCGCGAGGCCCACGGGTGCACACCCACCGAACTGCTCGCCGAGCACGGTGTCCTCGGGCCGCGCACCACCGGCGTCCACAACACCCACCTCACCGACCAGGACATCGCCCTGATCGGCGACAGCGGCACCGGCACCTGCATGTGCCCGACGACGGAACGGGATCTGGCCGACGGCATCGGACCCGCGGTCGCCCTGCAACACAGGGGCTCACCGCTCTCCCTCGGCTCCGACAGCCACGCCGTCATCGACCTGCTCGAAGAGGCCCGCGCGATGGAGCTCAACGAGCGCCTGCGCACCCGCAGGCGAGGTCACTGGACGGCGGCGGCGCTCCTGCGGGCGGCCTCGGCCGACGGCCACGCGGCCCTCGGCTGGGACGGCGCCGGCACCCTGGAGCCCGGCGCGCTCGCCGACTTCACCACCATCGCCCTCGACTCGGTCAGGACGGCAGGGCCGCTTCCGCGGCTCGGGGCCGAGACGGCCGTATTCGCCGCGTCGGCAGCAGACGTGTCGCACACGGTCGTGGGAGGGCGGCACGTCGTACGGGACGGGGTCCACGCGCTCGTGCCGGATGTGCCGAAAGCTCTCGCGGACGCCGTCGCAGCGCTGCACGGATGACCCCGGGCCGCCCGCCCCCGCGGCCGGCCCCCGAACCCGCCCCCACCGCCGACCAGGCCACCGAGGACGCCATGAGCAACGCGACGACCGTCAGCCCCGCCCACTCCGCGAGCACCGCAAGCACGCTCATCACCAACATCGCCGCCCTGGTCACCAATGACCCCTCTCTCGGATGGGGGTCCCCCCGCTCGAGCAAATTCGAGAGTGGGGGAGGATCTCCCCTCGGACTGATCCAGGACGCGGCCGTCGTCATCGAGGGCGACCACGTCGTGTGGACCGGTGATCAAAGCAAAGCACCCGCCACTGACAATCGGGTCGACGCGGGCGGCCGGGCGGTCCTCCCCGGCTTCGTCGACTCCCACAGCCACCTCGTCTTCGCGGGCGACCGCACGCAGGAGTTCAACGCCCGCATGTCGGGGCGGGCCTACAGCGCGGGCGGCATCCGTACGACGGTCGCCGCGACCCGCGCGGCCACGGACGCCGAACTGGAGGCGGGCCTCACCCGCTACCTGGCCGAGGCCCTGCGCCAGGGCACGACGACCTTCGAGACCAAGTCCGGCTACGGCCTGACGGTCGAGGACGAGGCGAGGGCCCTGCGCATCGCCGCCGCCCACACCGACGAGGTCACCTACCTCGGTGCCCACATCGTGTCGCCGGACTACCCGGACGACCCGGCGGGCTACGTCTCCCTCGTCACCGGCGAGATGCTCGACGCCTGCGCCCCGTACGCCCGTTGGATCGACGTCTTCTGCGAGAAGGGCGCCTTCGACGGCGACCAGGCCCGCGCGATCCTCACGGCGGGCAAGGCGAAGGGCCTGCACCCCCGCATCCACGCCAACCAGCTCTCCTACGGCCCCGGCGTACAGCTGGCCGTCGAGCTGGACGCGGCCAGCGCCGACCACTGCACCCACCTCACCGCCGAGGACGTGGACGCCCTGGCGAACAGCCGTACGGTCGCCACGCTTCTCCCCGGCGCGGAGTTCTCCACGCGCGCCGAGTGGCCGAACGCCCGCCGCCTCCTGGACGCGGGCGTCACCGTCGCCCTCTCCACGGACTGCAATCCGGGCTCCTCCTTCACCTCCTCGGTGCCCTTCTGCATCGCCCTCGCGGTACGCGACATGCGGATGACCCCGGACGAGGCCGTCTGGTCGGCCACGGCGGGCGGAGCGGCCGCCCTACGCCGCGAGGACATCGGCCGTCTCACTCCGGGCGCCCGCGCCGACCTGATCCTCCTGGACGCCCCGAGCCACGTGCACCTGGCGTACCGGCCAGGGGTGCCGCTGGTCAGCGGGGTGTGGCGGCGCGGCACCCGCGTGGCCTGAGCCGGCCGCACGAGCCGGCCGCGACGATCACGCCGCCCCCGCCCGCCACCGCTGCTCCGCACCCCCCGTCAGCGGCTCCAGTGACACACCGTCCCCGCCCCCGGGTGTCATCCCCGTCGCGATGGCGATCGCCGGGCGGATCACCCCGTCGGGGTCGACCGTGAAGCGGAGGTTGTCGCTGTTGTCGCCCTCGACCGAGTCGCAGGACCAGATGCCGAGGCCCTTGTCGACGTCGCCGCGGCTGTCGAGGCAGAAGTCGGGGTCGGCGGCGGACTGGAGGACACCTCTGCCGGAGTCGACGCGCCAGCGTTGGGAGCGGGCCGAGGAGCAGGGGGCGGTGACGACGTCGGTGCCGTTGCTGAAGTCGCCGTCGACGTCCAGGCAGCGGGCCGTGGAGACGTTGACCACCTGGGCGTAGGAGCCGCCCGGCGGGCGGAACGGGGGTGGGCTCGTCCTCCGGGGCGGTGCCGAACTCCTTGTCGCGGAAGGGGAAGCAGAGGGGGACGGTTTGCTGCTGGTCGAGGAAGGCGAGGGCGAGACCGTCGTCGTCACCGTCACCTGCGGTGGGCCGGGCAGCACCCCGCCCGCTGAAGCCGAGGCCGAGGCTGAAACCGAGGCCGACGCGCCCGTCGGAGAGTCACCTCCCTGTGACACCAGGAACAGCAGCAGAGGTGCGAGCGCCACCCCCAGCGCCGCCGAGGCCAGGACGAGCCGACGTGGACGGGGCCAGGTGCCGGACCGCGTACGGGACCCCGCCCGCGGTCGCGCCTCCGGCTCGGCAGTGCTCCGCCCCACATACGCCGTCCCGCCCCACGGCAGCAGCCCCTCTGCCAGTGCCGACCGCGGAGTGTCCCGCAAGGCGCACAGTTCCTCGTGGGCCGCCGCGCAGTGCGGGCAGCGGACCATGTGGGCGTGCAGGTCGGTGCTGGCGCGGGGACTGTCCGGACGTACGGACTCCTCGATGAGGCGGCGGAAGTCCGCGCAGCGTGAGTCGTCCGAGGCGGCGAGGCGCAGCCTCAGACACGTCCGGGCCAGGGACTGCAGGGCCCCCTCCATGCCGTAGACCACGTCCTCCCGGGTCAGGCCCAGGTGGTCGGCGGTGCGGGCTTCCGGCTCGGCCTCCACCAGGCCGTACCAGACGAGACCCTGGGTGCGGGCCGGCAGGGACTCGAAGGCGGTGAGCATGGGCGGCACCGGGCCACCCGGCCCCGCCGTGTTCAGGAGCAGCAGGACGCTCGGGTCCAGGCCCGCCGCCCGCTCGTCCCCGGCCCACGCCGCCGCCGACCGGGCCGTCAGCAGCAGGAGCCGGTGGCGCCACGGGACGCCGGGGTCGACCCCGCGGGCCGTCTCCCGGGCCGCGAGGGTGAAGGTCTGCGCGGCCAGCTGCCGTGCGGCGCTCTCACCGGCCGTGCAGAGGCGGGCGTAGGCCAGGACCGAGGGCTGGTGGCGGGCGCGGAGCTCCAGCAGGGCCGCGTACGCCGTGACCGTGTCGGCGCGCAGCAGCTCCGTGAGCCGGGCGTCGGACGCCCCGTCGGGGCGAGTCATGCGCACCCTCCTCCTGACGTACCGGCCAGTCTGTGAGGGACCATAGTGGGGGAAGTGAACCGCTGGGGAAAGGGTTTCTCCGAGTAACCACGAGCCACCCCGAACGCACGGTGCCCGGTGTCCCACCGGACACCGGGCACACGCGCAGGTCAGTAGTGCCGACGCGTCACTCCTCGACGGTCAGCCCCTTGCGCAGCCGTACCAGAGTCCGCGACAGCAGCCGCGAGACATGCATCTGCGAGATCCCGAGCTCGTCGCCGATCTCCGACTGGGTCATGCCCGCGACGAAGCGCAACGAGAGGATCGTGCGGTCCCGGGACGGGAGTTCGGCGATCAGCGGCTTCAGGGACTCGACGTACTCGATGCCCTCCAGCCCGTGGTCCTCGTAACCGATCCGGTCGGCCAGCGCACCCTCGGAGTCGTCCTCCTCGGGCTGGGCGTCCAGCGAGGAGGCGGTGTACGCGTTGGAGGCGGCCATGCCTTCGACGACCTCGTCCTTCGACAGCCCCAGACGCTCGGCGAGCTCGCCCACCGTCGGGGCGCGGTCGAGCTTCTGAGCCAGCTCGTCGCCGGCCTTGGCCAGGTCGAGCCGGAGCTCCTGGAGGCGACGCGGCACCCGCACCGACCAGGAGGTGTCCCGGAAGAAGCGCTTGATCTCACCCACGATGGTTGGCATCGCGAAGGTGGGGAACTCCACACCGCGGCTGAGTTCGAAGCGATCGATCGCCTTGATCAGGCCAATGGTGCCGACCTGGATGATGTCCTCCATCGGCTCACTGCGGGAGCGGAAGCGGGAGGCGGCGAACTTGACCAGGGCGAGGTTCAGTTCGACGAGCGTGTTGCGGACGTACGAATACTCGTGCGTGCCCTCCTCCAGCGACTCGAGCCGCGCGAAGAGGGTCTTGGAGAGGGCTCGCGCGTCCATGGCCCCCACCTCTTCGAAGGGTGGGATGTCCGGGAGCCCGGCGAGCACATCGACTTCGCTGTCCTGCTCGATGGGATTCAGATGTTCCGGGGGGGATGTCGACGTCGCCTGATGGGTATGCGAGGCGTCGAGCCGGGGTGACATGATGTCCTCCATCGTTCTCGGCATAAGGCTGCCGAAGCCAGTCCGTGCACTGCGGTGTGCGGCGCCTCCAAAGCCGGCCGTGTCGAGTACGTGTCTCTACTAGCCCTACCCGGTTTCCCGACACGACCGCAAGTGCTTTCTGTGCGGTTATGTCCGTTTGAGTGTGATTGTTCGGGTGTCGGAGGGTGTGGAGAAGGCGTAGTGTTCGAAGGCGTCATCAGCAGCCACGATGTCGGGAGAGAGAGACGGCATGGACCGCGGGACGGTCGGCAGCGCACAGTCTGGCCGGCTTCTGGTTGAGGTGCGGCAAGAGGGCTCCAGCGCCGTCGTGACTCCAGCAGGTGAGTTGGATCACCACACGGCCGATTTGTTGCGTGAGCCACTCGAGGACTGCCTCGCCAAGGGGAAGAGCCGGCTTGTCGTCGACTGCACACGGCTGGAGTTCTGTGACTCCACCGGACTGAATGTGCTGCTCGGGGCGCGGCTGAAAGCTGAGGCGGCGGGAGGTGGCGTGCACCTCGCGGGCATGCTGCCGGTCGTGGCACGGGTTTTCGAGATCACGGGGGCCGACGCGGTCTTCACCGTGCACGACACCCTGGACGAGGCCCTGGCCGAGGAATCCGGCGGCTGAGGCGGCGAGACGAGTGGTGGTCCCGGTGTCCTGGCTCGCGCCCCGCTCGTCTCCTCCGGCCGGTCCCCATCGGGTGTCACACCCTTCATGTCGGACATACGTCCCCAATGGAGGGGTGTTCTACCGGTCCGCTCGGGCAGGAGACATCCGTACTGACTGTTCGGTGAGCGACCACGCAGTGACGTTTTGAATCGTGAACCGGTGAATCGGTGAGGTGAAGCGCTGATGAGCACCACCCGGCCCTACTCGCCGGGCGACCGTGACCCGGAGCCCAGCGTGGAGCCTGGCGGCGGAGCCGAGGTGCCGACGGGAAGGCAGGTCCGTCGGCTGAGCTTCGAGGGGGAGAGCGGGGTCGTCCCGCTCGCGCGCGACTTCACCCGGCAGGCGTTGTACGCGTGGGGGTGGCTGCCGGCGGCGTCCGCCGACCGGCGGGCCGTGGCGGAGGACGTGCTGCTCGTCGTCTCCGAGCTGGTGACGAACGCGTGTCTGCATGCGGAGGGCCCGGACCAGTTGCGGATCTCCTGTGACAACAAGGTGATCCGCCTCGAGGTCTCGGACAAGGGCACCGGGCAGCCGGCGCCGCGGACTCCGCACCGGGCGGGACGGCCGGGCGGGCACGGGATGTTCATCGTGCAGCGGCTCTGCCTGGACTGGGGAGTCGTACGGGCCCCCGGGTTGGCCGGCAAGACCGTGTGGGCGGAGCTCGGGGCGCCCGCCTAGCGCCGGCCCGGCGCTCTCCCATTGTTGTCCCCACAGTTCCGACACTTACTTTCTCTTCCTTCCTCTGGTGCCCCGGCGTACCTTGACGGCCGATCTGATGTGCCGTCAGGAACGAGTAAGGGGAGCGGAACCGTGTCGTACCCGAAACGAACCGCCGCGCTCGCGTCCATCGCGGCTCTGGCCGGCTCGGCGGTGCTCATGGCCGCCCCCGCTGCCCATGCCGAGGTCGTGAACGTCAACTACCAGTGCAAGACACCGATCGGTGACAAGAGCGCCGTCTCGCCCATCGACATCAAGGGCGTCAAGAGCGGCAGCGGCTACAAGCTCACCATGTCCTGGCAGAAGGGCGTCTCGTCCAGCCCGGTCGATCTCGGCAAGGGCGCGATGAACCCGAGCGCCACCATCAAGCTGGGCGGCGCCGACAGCGGGACCCTGAGCGTGACGGGCCCGGCCAACCAGGCGACCGTCCCCGCCAACACCCCCATCAAGATCAATGACCTGACCGGGACGTACACCCCGAAGAAGTCCGGCAAGGTCACCTTCACGGCGGGCGTGCTCACCATCAAGGCGCTCGGCACGACGACCACCTGCACACCGACCAACAGCCCCGGTGCCTCGCTGACACTGGACGTCACCGCCGCCTCGGGCTCCTCCGGCGGCACCCAGAGCGACAGCAACGCGTCCGACAGCGGCTCCGCCCTCCCGCAGACAGGTCCCGAGGACTCGGCGATCGCCCTCGGCACGCTCGGCGGCACGGTACTGCTCGCGGGCGCGGCCGGCGCGCTGTGGCTGACCCGGCGCAACCAGGCGGCCCGCGCGCGCCGCTGAGCGGCCCGGACCGCTTTCGTACGACAGCTGGAGCCGCCCATGCCGTCCACCGCCCGTGTCCTGCCTCCGCCGATCCCGCAGGCTCGCGATGCCGACAGGTGGTCCGGCACGCCCCACGGCGTGGTGGCGGGGGGCGATTGGCCGCGGGTACGGCGTCCGGGGCGTCGTACGGCCGCATCCGGGCCCGAATCCCCGTGTACGGAGGCCGAGTTGACGGGAGTGACGACGTGAGCCCGAGCGGCAGGGTGCGGTGGGCGGTGCTGGTGGCGGTGCTCGCGCTGCTGCTCGCGCCCCTGGCGGGGACGGCGACCGCGGCGGACCAGCCGAGTGTCAAGCTGTCCAAGTCCCAGGCAGGGATCGGGAGTTCGATCACCGTGAGCGGCGGCGGATGGCGTGAGCGGGCGCTGCTGATGATCCTGATCTGCGGACAGGCGGTCCCGTCTCGCGGGGTGCCCGGTGGCACCAACTCCTGTGCCAACGCGGACGGCCGGGCCGTCACCACGGACGCGAAGGGGCGCTTCAGCAGGAAACTGCCCGTCGCGGAGCCGCCGGTGCCCTGTCCCTGCGTGGTGCACGTGGCCACGGTGACCGGGGCGAAGGCCGAGGCCGACGCGATCTTCCAGGTGGCCGGACACGCCGTGGAGCCGCTGCCCGCCGAGACGGCCGGCGGGCGGCTGTCCGTCCTCACCGACACCCGGCTCGACGGCTCGGGCGGCCTGTTGACCTGGTTCGGGGCGCCCCCCGCCCGCACCCTCGTCTTCACCGTCGGCAACGTCGGCACCTCCGCCGTCAAGAACCCCGTCTTCCAAGTCGGCACCGCACACGGCGTGTTCGCCCCGCAGTGGGAGGAACAGCAGTGGCGCGGCACGATCCAGCCGGGCAAAAAGGCGCGGCTCGAACTGCCCGTCGAGCTGACGGGAGGCGCGCACGGCGAGTACACGGTGTCGCTGAAGTACGGCGGCAAGGTGCTGGCCGAGCAGCCCTGGGACGTGGGCCGGCCCTGGGGCGTGACCCTGTTCTGGATCCTGGTCTGCCTGGTGGTGCCCGCCGCGCTGTTCCGCATCGGCATGGCGGTGGTGGACCGGGTACGGCCACGGCCCGCCGGAGGCATCCGGCACCGCGGACTGCGGCTGCCCGAACTCGCCCTGCGCCTCCCGGGCTTCAAGCCCTCCACGGCCGCGCACGCGGCCACCCCGACGTCCACCCTGCCGTGGTTCAGCCCGGACGCGGATCCGGGCGCGGCCGGTGGCCGGCTCTCCGCACCGCACGACGACAGCCCGACGAGTCCGACGACTCCCACCAGAGAGGGATCCCCGTGAACATGCGAAGGAGAGTCACACCGGCCGACGGGCCGAGAAGAGTGGGCGCGGCGGGTGCGGCGCTGGTGCTGGCCGGGGCGGGCGTGGTGCTCGGTCTGGCCGCCGGGCCCGC
This sequence comes from Streptomyces doebereineriae, assembly GCF_031845645.1. NCBI lineage: Bacteria > Bacillati > Actinomycetota > Actinomycetes > Kitasatosporales > Streptomycetaceae > Streptomyces > Streptomyces doebereineriae. Next base: position 65,521 of record NZ_JAVREZ010000031.1, on the reverse strand, counting down.
CCAGGCCGCGGAGGTGTCGTTCGCGACCCGGTGCGTGCCGCCCGCGGGCGTCGGACTCGACCCCGTCGACGGCACCACCAAGGTCGAGATCACCGTGCCGGCCACCGCGAAGGTCGGCGACGAGATCGACGTGGTGTGGAAGTTCACGCAGGCCGCGTCGAAGAACCCGGACATCATCGACCTGCCCGCCAACTCGGTCCAGCCGACCGGCACACTGAAGGCCGCGGGCGCGCAGACCGCCGACATCGCGATGACGGGGCCGCGCGAGAACCCGGCGATCCCCAAGGGCGGCGACATGGTGCTGTCCGACATGAAGGGCACGCTGAAGCTGACGGCGGCCGGGGAACTCACCCTGACGCCGGGCGCGTACACGGTGAACGCGATGGGGACGAACACGGTGTGCACACCGACGGAGACGGTGCCGAAGGCGGCGACGGTCACCGTGGCGGAGGGCGACGGGACGTCGACACCCACGCCGACCGGGACGGAGTCCCAGTCCCCCGACCCGACCGACAGTGCCACGCCGACCGACAGCGCGACCCCCACGGACACCGCGAGCCCGACCTCCACCGCGTCGGACGACGGCCGGACCGACTTCACCGGCAAGGCGGTCGACATCCCCTACACCTGCCAGTCGCCCCTCGGTGAGAAGAAGGCCACCTCCACGATCCAGATCAACGCCAAGAAGAACGGCGGCAGTTACGGCCTCACCGTGCAGTTCAAGAACTCCCCGATGGACAGCCCCGCCGACATCCCCGCGGACTCGGTCAAGCCCTCCATGGACGTGGTTCTGGGCGGTGACGACAAGGGCTCGGTCCATGTCGAGGGCCCCACCAACTCCGAGGCCATCAAGTCCGGCGACCCGATAGAGATCCCGGACATGACGGGCACGTACAAGCCGGGTGCGACGGGTGAGTCGACGCTGTCGCCGGGTGTCCTGACGATCAAGGCACTGGGCACGACCACGACCTGCAAGCCGGACCGGACGCAGGTCTCCCTGACCCTGAACACAAAGGAGCAGGAGGGCGGGGCGTCGGGCGGTTCGTCGTCCTCCGGCGGTTCCTCGTCCGGTACGTCGACGAGCGGCGGCCTGGCGGCCACGGGTGCGGACGACCACGCCGCGCTGAAGGCACTGGGCCTGGTGGCGGGGACGGCGGTGCTGCTGGGGGCGGCCGTGTTCACGTTCATGCCTGGAAGGCGGATGAGGTAACGCCCTTCAGGGGCGCGGGGAACCGCGCACAGCACATGAACCGACGGGGCCGCCGGAACCCACCTGGATTCCAACGGCCCCGTCGCTTCAAGTGCCGGCCCTAACGAACGTCCCCCATAAGAGACTTCACCTTCCGCCGGTACATCCACACCGCGAACCCGGCGAGAACCGCGAGCGCCGCCTCACCGAACACCGCGGACGTCCCGCTGAGGTCGACCCCGGCGATCGCCGGGTTGGACAGCAGGCCGGTGATCGAGTCGCCCGCGGTGACCGCGAGGAACCAGACACCCATCATCTGCGAGGCGTACTTCGCGGGAGCCATCTTCGTCGTCACCGACAGGCCGACCGGCGAGAGGCACAGCTCACCCACGGTCTGGATGAAGTAGATGCCCACGAGCCACATCGGGCTGACGGCGGTGCCGTTCGCCGCCATGGCGATCGGGACCAGGAAGAAGAAGAACGAGACACCGACCAGGACCAGGCCCATCGCGAACTTCACGATGGTGCCGGGCTCCTTGCCCTTGCGGTTCAGCCACACCCACAGCCAGGCGAAGACGGGGGCCAGCGCCATGATGAACAGCGGGTTCAGCGACTGGTACCAGGAGGTCGGGAAGTCGAAGCCGAGCAGTGAGCCGGCCGTCTTCTGGTCGTTCGAGCCGAACGCCTGGACCGTGGACGCGCCCTGGTCGTAGATCATCCAGAACACGGCGGCCGCGACGAAGAACCAGATGTAGCCGGACATCTTCGACTGCTCGGCGGTCGTCAGTTCCTTGTCCCGCTTGATGCGCAGCAGCACACCCGCCGGGACGACCAGACCGATGACGGTGAGCGGGATCATCGCCCAGTTCAGCGTGAAGTGGCCGGTGAAGCCGACGACGCCGTAGAAGACGGTCGCGGCGATCACCCAGAACAGGCCCTTGCGCAGCCAGGCCGCGCGCTCCTCGGCCGCCAGGGGCTTGGGCACGAGGTTGCTCTGCGGGCTCAGGTTGCGGGTGCCGAGCAGGAACGCGGCCAGACCGATCGCCATGCCGACCGCGGCCATGCCGAAGCCGAGGTGCCAGCTGACCTCCTGGCCGACGGTGCCGATGGCCAGCGGGGCGAAGAAGGCGCCCGCGTTGATACCCATGTAGAAGATCGTGAAGCCGCCGTCGCGGCGCGGGTCGTCCGGGCCGTCGTACAGGTGGCCCACCATCGTGGAGATGTTGGCCTTGAGTAGACCGGAACCGGCCGCGACGAGCGCGAGACCGGCGAAGAACGGGGCCTGGCCGCCGGGCAGCGCCAGCACCAGGTGGCCGCACATGATCGTGACGGCCGCGATGGCCACGGTCTTGCGCGGGCCCCAGACGCGGTCGCCGAGCCAGCCGCCGGGCATGGCGAGCAGATAGACCATCGCCGAGTAGACGGAGACGATCACGGTGGTGGTCGCCAGGTCCATCGCGAGGCCGCCGCCCATGCTGCCCTTGCCGGCGTCGGGGCCGCCGGAGAGCAGGTAGACGGTGAGCAGGGCCTTCATGCCGTAGTAGGAGAACCTCTCCCACATCTCGGTCATGAAGAGTGTGGCCAGTCCGCGGGGGTGGCCGAAGAAGGCTTTGTCGGAACCGGGGGTGCCCGGAGTCACCGAGCCCTTCGTCAGGCTGGACGCCATGGTCGTTCCTTGCTGGTGGGGATTACCGCACACAAAAGAGACCTTCAGCGACAGATATGCGCCAAAGGCCCCCACGATGCGACAGGCATTGATTCACCATACGGCAGGATACGGCCGGAAATGAAAGGACTTGAGACGTGAATCACAGGTGACCGAGGAACCGTACACCCTGTTTCTAAGGTCGTTACGGGATTGGCACCCCATACTCGCAGGTTCACACCACATCCATAAAAGGTAAGAACCACTGGGTTGCGATCACACCACAGCATCTTTCAAGAGCGGTCTACCATCAGCTCATGACCCGTGTACTGCTCGCCGAGGACGATGCGTCCATTTCGGAGCCGCTGGCCCGCGCCCTGCGCCGGGAAGGGTACGAGGTCGAGGTGCGTGAGGACGGCCCCACCGCACTCGACGCCGGAATGCAGGGCGGCATCGACCTGGTCGTCCTCGACCTGGGTCTGCCCGGCATGGACGGCCTCGAGGTGGCCCGCCGACTGCGCGCCGAAGGCCACGCCGTACCGATCCTCATCCTGACCGCACGTGCCGACGAGGTGGACACCGTCGTCGGTCTCGACGCGGGCGCCGACGACTACGTGACCAAGCCCTTCCGGCTCGCCGAGCTGCTCGCCCGGGTCCGGGCCCTGCTGCGACGCGGGGCGTCCGAGCCGGCCCAGCCGCCGGCCACCCACGGGGTGCGCATCGACGTCGAGTCGCACCGGGCGTGGATGGGCGACGAGGAACTCCAGCTCACCGCGAAGGAGTTCGACCTGCTGCGGGTGCTGGTGCGGGACGCGGGGCGGGTGGTGACCCGGGACCAGCTGATGCGCGAGGTCTGGGACACCACGTGGTGGTCGTCGACCAAGACACTCGACATGCACATCTCGTGGCTCCGCAAGAAGCTCGGCGACGACGCGGCCAACCCGCGGTACATCGCGACGGTACGAGGAGTGGGCTTCCGCTTCGAGAAGAGCTGAATCCCTGGGTATCCGGCTAGGTAAGAGGACATGCGCCGTCGACTGATCCAGTCCACGCTCGCCGTAGTGCTCGTGGTGATCGCCGTCTTCGGCGTCTCCCTCGTCATCGTCGAGACCCGCACCATCAGCAACAGCGCCCAGGAGCGGGTCGACTCCGAGGCGATCCGGCTGGCCGGGATCGTGGACAGCCGGCTCTTCGCCGCGGAGGACGTGACCGCGGAGATCCTGCGCGACCAGGTCGCGCAGGAACGGTACGCCGTGATCCGGATCCCCGGAAAGCCGCCGATCGAGGTCGGTTCCAAGTCGGTCGGCCAGGTCATCAGCTCCACGGAGAAGGGCGAGGAGGGCGAGACGGTCACCGTGCAGGAGCCGCGCTCCTCGGTGACCCGGGAGGTCGGCCGCACGCTGCTGATCATCGGCCTCGTGGCACTCCTCGCGGTGATCGCCGCGGTGCTGCTCGCGATCCGCCAGGCCAACAAACTGGCCTCACCGCTGACCGACCTCGCCGAGACCGCGGAACGCCTCGGCTCGGGCGACCCACGGCCCCGCCACAAGCGGTACGGCGTCCCCGAGCTGGACCGGGTCGCCGATGTGCTGGACTCCTCCGCCGAGCGCATCGCGCGCATGCTGACGGCGGAGCGGCGCCTGGCCGCCGACGCCTCCCACCAGCTCCGTACGCCGCTGACCGCGCTCTCGATGCGCCTCGAGGAGATCACCCTCACCGACGACCCGGACACGGTGAAGGAGGAGGCGAACGTCGCGCTGACCCAGGTGGAGCGGCTGACGGACGTGGTCGAGCGGCTGCTGACCAACTCCCGCGACCCCCGGGCCGGCAACGCCGTCACCTTCGACCTCGACGAGGTCATCCAGCAGCAGCTCGCGGAGTGGCGGCCGGCGTACCGCAGTGGGGGCCGGGCGATCGTCAGCTCGGGCAAACGGCACCTCACAGCCGTCGGCACGCCCGGTGCCGTGGCCCAGGTCCTGGCCGCGCTGATCGAGAACTCCCTCATGCACGGCGGCGGCACGGTGGCGCTGCGCACCCGCGTCACCGGCAACCAGGCCGTCATCGAGGTCACCGACGAGGGCCCCGGCGTCCCCGCCGACCTCGGCGCGCGGATCTTCGAGCGCACCATCAGCGGCCGCAACTCCACGGGCATCGGCCTCGCGGTCGCCCGGGACCTGGCGGAGGCCGACGGCGGCCGCCTGGAAATGCTCCAGGCCCAGCCCCCGGTCTTCGGCCTGTTCCTCTCCCGCACCCCGCTGAAGTCGACGGTGCTGGACGACGACGAGCCGATGGTGCGGTGAGCTGCGCGGGCTGAGCCGGGGGGGTGAGTCAGAGCCGCCCGGGCTGAGCCGGGGAGGGTGAGTCAGGGGCCTGGGTCAGAGCACGCGCTGCTCGGGTCGGGACGGCTTCCTGGCCGGCGCCTGCTCCGCCTCCTCCAGGAAGGACTCCGCGCTCGCCACCGCCTCGCGGGCGGGGAGGGTCTTGAAGACCCAGCTGCGGTAGGACCAGAAGCGGAAGAGGGTGGCGATGCCGATACCGACGAACTTGAAGATGTTGCTCTGCAGGGGGCTGTCCCAGCCGAAGCCGTAGGTAGCGGCGTACAGGATGCCGTTCTCGATGACCAGTCCGACCACGCTGAACAGCAGGAACAGCGTCAGTTCCTTGGTGCGGCCACTCTTGTCGCGGTCACGGTACGTGAAGTACCGGAACCCTATGTAGTTGAAGACGATCGCCACGACCGTGGCGACGACGCTCGCACGGACCACCGGAAGCTCGGTGAGATGCCGTACGAGGTTGAACACGACGAGGTTGACGAGGAGGCCCGCTCCGCCGACCGCACCGAATTTGGCGACCTCGCGAACGATCCTTCGCAGCCCTGAGGAACCATGTTCCATGGTCGTACAGGCCCCCAGTCGATTGGTTTCGTCAACTCAGCCATGCTAACCACCCCTCTGGCCCATTGCCTGTGGACGAACTCACAGACAGGGAAACAAGCTGGTAAGAGGACCGATAAGAGGCGCTGAATCCAGCCGCCGTGGCGTGACCGATACCCTGGGGTCGTGACGTTCCCCGTAGTCGGCATGGTCGGCGGAGGCCAGCTCGCTCGTATGACACACGAGGCAGGCATCCCGCTCGGCATCAGGTTCAAGCTCCTCAGTGACACCCCTCAGGATTCCGCGGCGCAGGTGGTGAGCGACGTCGTCATCGGCGACTATCGCGACCTCGACACGCTGCGCGACTTCGCGCGCGGGTGCGACGTGATCACCTTCGATCACGAACACGTACCCACCGAGCACCTCAGGGCCCTGGAGGCGGACGGCATCCCCGTGCGCCCCGGCCCCGAGGCGCTCGTGCACGCCCAGGACAAGGGCGTGATGCGCGCGCGGCTCGACGCGATCGGCGTCCCGTGCCCACGGCACCGCATCGTCAGCGATCCCCAGGACGTGGCGGCCTTCGCGGCGGAGGGCGACGGCTTCCCCGTCGTCCTCAAAACCGTCCGCGGCGGCTACGACGGCAAGGGCGTGTGGGTCGTCGACTCCGTCGAGGAGGCCGCGGACCCGTTCCGGGCCGGTGTCCCCGTGCTCGCCGAGGAGAAGGTCGACTACGTCCGCGAGCTCGCCGCCAACGTCGTACGGTCGCCGCACGGCCAGGCCGTCGCCTACCCGGTCGTCGAGTCCCAGCAGGTGAACGGCGTCTGCGACACCGTGATCGCCCCCGCGCCCGGCCTCGACGAGACCCTCGCCCTCAAGGCCGAGCAGATGGCCCTGTTCATCGCCAAGGAACTGGACGTCGTCGGCCACCTCGCCGTCGAGCTCTTCCAGACCCGCGACGGCCGCGTCCTCGTCAACGAACTGGCGATGCGCCCGCACAACTCGGGCCACTGGTCGATGGACGGCGCGATCACCTCCCAGTTCGCCAACCACGTCCGGGCCGTCCTCGACCTCCCGCTCGGCGACCCGCGTCCCCGCGCCAAGTGGACCGTGATGGTCAACGTCCTCGGCGGCGACTTCCCCGACATGTACTCCGCGTACCTGCACTGCATGGCCCGCGACCCCAAGCTGAAGATCCACATGTACGGCAAGGACGTGAAGCCCGGCCGCAAGGTCGGCCACGTCAACACCTACGGCGACGACCTGGACGACGTTCTCGAACGCGCACGTCACGCTGCCGGCTACCTGAGAGGCACGATCACCGAATGAGCCCCGTTGTTGGCATCGTCATGGGTTCGGACAGCGACTGGCCCGTCATGGAGGCCGCCGCCCAGGCCCTCGACGAGTTCGAGATCGCGTACGAGGTCGACGTCGTCTCCGCGCACCGCATGCCGCGCGAGATGATCGCGTACGGCGAGCAGGCGGCCGAGCGGGGTCTGAAGGTGATCATCGCGGGCGCGGGCGGCGCCGCCCACCTTCCCGGCATGCTCGCCTCCGTCACCCCCCTCCCCGTCATCGGCGTCCCGGTCCCGCTGAAGTACCTCGACGGCATGGACTCGCTGCTCTCCATCGTGCAGATGCCGGCCGGTGTCCCGGTCGCGACCGTCTCCGTCGCCGGTGCCCGCAACGCCGGTCTTCTCGCGGCCCGCATCCTCGCCGCCCACGACGAGGAACTCCTCGGCCGGATGCGGGAGTTCCAGCAGGAGCTCAACGACCAGGCCACCGAGAAGGGCAAGCGCCTGCGCGCCAAGGCCGAGGGCTCCAGCGGCTTCGGTTTCGGCAAGTGACGGCCGTGGGACCGCTGGCGACGGCCCGGGAACTCCTGCGCGAGTTCCCGGTCGTCGACGGCCACAACGACCTCCCGTGGGCGCTGCGCGAACAGGTCCGCTACGACCTCGACGCGCGGGACATCGCCACGGACCAGTCGGCCCACCTGCACACCGACCTGGCGCGGCTGCGGGCGGGCGGGGTCGGTGCGCAGTACTGGTCGGTGTACGTCCGCTCGGATCTGCCCGACGCGGTGCCGGCGACGCTGGAACAGATCGACTGCGTACGGCAGTTGGTCGCGCGGTACCCGCACACGCTGACGCCCGCGCTGACGGCCGCCGACATGGAGGCGGCGCGCTCTCAGGGCCGTATCGCCTCCCTCATGGGTGCCGAGGGCGGCCACTCCATCGCCAACTCCCTCGCCACGCTACGCGCGTTGTACGCGCTCGGCGTGCGCTACATGACCCTCACCCACAACGACAACGTGGACTGGGCGGACTCGGCGACCGACGAGCCCGGCGTCGGGGGGCTGTCGGCCTTCGGCCGTGCGGTGGTCCGGGAGATGAACCGCGAGGGCATGCTCGTGGACCTCTCGCACGTGGCGGCGACGACCATGCGGGACGCGCTGGACGTGAGCGAGGCACCGGTGATCTTCTCGCACTCCTCCTCGCGGGCGGTGTGCGACCACCCGCGCAACATCCCGGACGACGTCCTGGAACGTCTGCCGTCCAACGGTGGCATGGCGATGGTGACCTTCGTCCCGAAGTTCGTCCTCCAGGCCGCCGTCGACTGGACGGCCGCGGCCGACGAGAACATGCGCGAGCACGGCTTCCACCACCTCGCGACCACCCCGGAGGCGATGAAGGTGCACCGCGCCTTCGAGGAGCGCAACCCGCGCCCGGTCGCCACGGTCTCGACGGTGGCCGACCACCTGGACCACATGCGCGAGGTGGCCGGCGTGGACCACATCGGCATCGGCGGCGACTACGACGGCACGGCCTTCACCCCCGACGGCCTCAGCGACGTCTCCGGCTACCCCAACCTCATCGCCGAACTCCTGGCCCGCGGCTGGTCGAAGCCCGACCTCGCCAAGCTGACCTGGCAGAACGCGGTCCGGGTGCTGGGCGCGGCGGAGGACGTGGCCCGGGGCCTTCAGGCGACCCGTGCGCCGTCCAACGCCACCATCGAGTCGCTGGACGGCTGACCGCCATCGGTCTCCAGGGCGGGGTAGTCGGTGTAGCCGTCCGCCCCGCCCACGTACATCAGGTACCGGTCCCGGACCGGATTGAGGGGCGCGCCCCGCCGCAGCCGGTCCACCAGGTCCGGGTTGGCGAGGAACGGCCGTCCGAGGGCGACCAGGTCGGCCCCGGCGGCCAGCATGTCGTGGGCCGCCCGGGTGACGGCCCCGGTGGTGAGCCCGGACAGCACCGGGTTGCCGATCAGGACGCCGGGCCAGTCGGCGCGGATCCCGCGGTACCACCGTGTGCCGGGGTCGGCGTGCACGAGGTGCAGGTAGGCCAGGTCCAGGCCCTTCAGCCGGGCCAGCAGAGCCGGGTAGAGGACCTCGGTGTCGTCCTCCTCGACACCGTTGACCGTGCTCCCGGGAGAGAGCCGTACGCCCACCCGGTCCGCGCCGATCGCGTCGGCCACCGCCTCGGTGACCTCCGTCGTGAACCGCACCCGGCGCTCCACCGACCCGCCGTAGCCGTCTGTCCTGCGATTGGTGTTTCCGGCGAGGAACTGGTGCAGCAGATGCCCGTTGGCCGAGTGCACCTCGACGCCCTCGAAGCCCGCTTCCACGGCCCGGCGGGCGGCGGCGGCGAAGTCGGCGACGGTGGACCGGATATCGGCCGCGGTCATCTCCCGGGGCACGACGGCCGCCCGGTGTCCGCCCGGAGTGAAGATCGTCTCCGGAAGCGGTACGGCGGACGGCGCGACCGGCATCAGGCCCGTGGTCGCCGGATGGCCGACCCGGCCGCCGTGCTGGAGCTGGAGGAACATCCGCCCGCCGCGCGCCCGCACGGCCTCGGTCACCCCCCGCCAGCCGGCCGTGTGCCGGTCGGTGTGGAGCGCGGTGATGTTCGGATACGTCTGCCCGACCGCGTTCGGTGTGGCGGCCTCACCGATGATCAGGCCGGCGGAGGCGCGCTGGGCGTAGTAGGTGACCATGAGGTCGGTCGGGGTGCCGTCGGCCTCCGCGCGGTTGCGGGTGAGCGGGGCCATCACCAGGCGATGGGGAAGTTCGAGCCGGCCGAGCCGGGCCGGTGCCAGGAAGTCCGGTGTCTTCGTCATGACCGTACGCTAGAACCTGACACTGATGTCAGATTCAAGTCCTGGGGGTGGCTGTCCGTGCGGATCGGTGAACTGGCGGGGCGGACGAACGTGAGCGAGCGGTCGCTGCGCTACTACGAGACCCAGGGGCTGCTGGCGGCCGACCGCACGCCCGGCGGGCACCGTGACTACCCGGAGGCGGCCGTGGACCGGGTCGTGCGGATCCAGGAGCTGTACGCCGCCGGGCTGCACAGCGACAGGATCCGGCAGCTGCTGCCGTGCATGCGCGACCAGGACGGCGGGCCGTCCGCGACCGCCACCCCGCGCCTGGTCGCCGACCTCACCGAGGAGCGCGCCCGTATCGACCGGATGATCGCCGATCTGAAGCGGTCCCGGGACACCCTCGACGACGTCATCGAGGCGGCACGCGGCACCTGACACCGCCGTACCGTTCCTCATCAGTGAGCAGGAGTGGGCCTTGGACCCATATCTGGTCACTGCGGACATCCCGAACGGTGTTGGATGTCCTGGTCGCCCGCTTTCGCTCCGTGTCCGGTGACACGGAGCGTGTCCGTGGTCCGGGGATACGGGGGCGGGTTTCCGCGCGTCGACGAATCTCCGGTCGGGCCTGGACGGTCCGATGCCCCGCACCATCACTCTGGTGGGGCGGGGGCGGTGTCGTCCGTCGCCTGATCGGGTGTCCGAGGGCGCGTCGCCCGATCGCGATGCTTGCCGCATCGTGCCGGGAGATAAACCGCCCCCAGCCACCGCACGGCGCCCCAGGCGCGCACTCACACTCACCAGAAGTCACTCCTGCTCAATACACCAGCAGCAGTTCCCAACCCCCGAACGCCCCGCCCACCAGGAAGCCCCCCGCGCTCCGTGCGACGGTGGCCGTACGGCGATGAGGAAGATCACGACGTACGGAGCCCGTCATGGCAGACCTCCAGGACGAACGGCACCCCACGGCCGAGGTGGGAGAGCTGCCCCGGCTCTTCGAGGCTGTGCCGGAGCTGTACACCCCCGTCTCCGACCCGGACAGCGAGCCCCTGGACCGTGCCCGCGCGATCCTCGCCGCACACCCCGTCGCCGACGGCTACAGCGGACTGCCCGGGGCCCTGAGACACCTGCCCTGGTTCGACCTGGAGGTCGGCGAGAGCGCCGTGGACACGGATGTGCCCAGGCTCAGGGAGGGCCACGTCGGCGCCCTGATGTGGTCGCTGCACCTGCCCGAGGGGCTCGACGGGGACCGTGCCGTCGGCGCCACCCTGGAACAGCTGGACCTGGTGAAGACGGTCGTACGGAATCACCCGGAGGGGCTGCGTCTGGCCTGCACCGCCGGACAGACCACCGACGCCCGCAACTGCGGCCGCGTCGCCGTCCTGCTCGGCCCCGCCGGAGCCGCCGCCCTCGGCGACTCGCTCGGCATCCTGCGCTCCCTGCACACCCTCGGCCTGCGCGTCCTCACCCTGTCCGAGGTGTCCTGGGCGAGCGAGGCGGGGCTCACGCGCTTCGGCGAGGAGGTGCTGCGCGAGATGAACCGGCTCGGAGTCCTCGCCGACCTCTCCGGCGCCTCCGAGGCCACCGTCCGGCGGACCCTGGCGGTGGCCAAGGCGCCCGTGCTCTTCACCCGCTCCGCCGCCCGCGCCCTGCGGCCCCACCCGGCCAACCTTCCCGACGACCTGCTCGCCGAGCTGGGCGCCGCCCGGGGCCTGTGCATGGTGCCGCTGACCGCCGAGCAGACCGGCCCGACGGTCCGGGAGGTCGCCGACCACCTCGACCATCTGCGCGCGGTCGCCGGCGCCGAGTGCGTGGGTCTGTCCGGCACCTACGACGCCGGCATCGCCCACCCCCAGGAGCTCGACGACGCCGCCTGCTACCCCCATCTCGTCGCCGAGCTGCTGCGCCGCGGCTGGGAGGAGGCCGACCTCGCGCTGCTGACCTGGGGCAACGTCCAGCGGGTGCTGCGCGAGTCCGACTTCACCGCGAGGGCGGCGCAGCTACGGCGCGAGCCGTCCACGGCGAAGATCGCCGAGCTCGACGGATAGCCGGCGGCGCCACACCGGGCCGCTCCGGCGGAGGCGGCATGGCCGGGCTGGGCGGTTGGGCCGACGGCGCCCGACTTCACCGCGCGGGCGGCGCAGCAGCGGCGCGAGCCGTCCACCGCGAAGATCGCCGAGGTCGACGGATAGCGGGCAGCGGCGGAATCGCCGAGCTCGACGGACGACCGGCAGCGCTACACCGGGTCGATCCGGCAGAGGCAGAAGGGGTGTCCCGCCGGGTCCGCGTACACCCGGAAGTCCTCCTTGTCCTCCGCGTGCAGCGGCCGTCCACCCAGCTCCAGCACCCGGGCCTCGGCCGCGTCGATCTCCTCCCAGGTGGTCCCGCCGTCGAAGTCGAGGTGGAACTGCTGGGAGTTGCGGTCCGCCCGCGGCCACTCCGGCGGGGTGAGCCCCGGTGCGCTCTGGAAGGCCAGCCGGGGGCCGCCGGGGACGCGCAGGACCACCCACTCGGGGTCGTCGTCCTCCGGGGTGCCGCCCACGATCCCGGCGTAGAAACGGGCGAGCGCGCGGGGGTCGGGGCAGTCGATCACGACGGAACGGAAGCGTGCGACAGTCACGAGGGATCCTCCTGGTTCGACCGGCGGTTCAGCAGGCGCAGAGACAGAACGGGTGCCCCGCCGGGTCCGCGTACACACGGAAGGTGCGGGAGCGGTCCTCGGCGTCCAACGGCTTCGCCCCGAGCGCCAGCACCTCCTTCTCGGCCGCGTCCAGGTCCTCGACGGTCAGGTCCAGATGGAACTGCTGCGAGGCGTCGGGGGCGGGCCACTTCGGCGGTACGAAACCGGGGGCGGCCTGGAAGGCCAGCGACGGTCCGCCGGGGGTCCTGAGGTCCACCCAGTCCCCCTCGCCCTCGACGCTGCCGCCGAGGACACCGGCGTAGAAACCGGCGAGCGCGCGGGGGTCCGGACAGTCCAGTACGACGACTCCGAGTTCGGCGATGGCCATGGCTTCCTCCTTGAAGCGGTGTTACCTGTAGAGCCGGGTAACCAGTAACCGTTACTGCATGCTCCCGCATTGGAGGTAACCTCGCAAGGGGATTCAACAGCTAGGTAGCGTGCAGCCATGAGTGAACGATCGCCCGCGCCCGGGGGGCTGGACCTGGTCCAGGCCCTGGTCAACACGGTGGATCTGGAGTCGGGTGCCGATTCGCTGGACACGGCGGAGGGACGGACGCGCTTCGGGATCGCCGAGGGCGGGGTCGAGGAGGCGCGCGAGCTGCGGGAGTCGCTGCGGGTCGCTCTGCTGGCCCATGCGGGGCATCCGGCCCATCGCGCGGTGACACCGCTGGGGGAATTGCTGGCGGCGGCGCCCCTGGTCCTGACGGTGGCCGCGTCGGACGGCTCGGCCGCCCTCGCCCCCGCCGACCCCCGTCCGCTCCTCTCCCGTGTCGCCGCCGCCGTCGCGGAGTCCCTGATCGCCGGCACCTGGATGCGGCTGAAGGCCTGCGAGGCGGCGGACTGCCACTGGGCGTACTACGACCGCAGCCCGGCGGGCCGGGGGCGCTGGTGCTCCATGCAGGTGTGCGGCGCACGGGCGAAGATGCGGAGGTACCGGGGGAAGGCGGCGTCCTAGAAGGTGCGGGTGCGGCCACGACGGTGCCGCACCCCGACCTACACGCCCTCCTCTCCTCCCCGCGGAGCCGAAGCCGCGGCCCGCGACCCCACCAGAAGCAGGCACAACACCGCGACCCCCGCGACCAGACCGGCCAGGACCAGCAGCGGATCCAGCGGCCGGGCCGTGGACGCGGCAGCCTGGGTCGCGGCCGGCGCTGCCTGCGCCGCCTGCGGGGCCTGCGGCGACGGCGCCGTCTGCGGTACGGCCGCCTGGGACGCCGTGGGTGAGGGCGACGAGCCGGCTCGGGTCGCCGCGGGGCTGCGGCTCGTCGTCATGCCCGGCATCGTCGAGTGCTGTTCCTGACCCGTGGACGGCTGCGTGTGCTCGTGCCGCGTCGGTGCCGCCGGGGTGGGCGCCGGAGCCGCCGCCCGGACCGTGATGCCCGCCGTCATGTCCGGGTGGACCGTGCAGACGTAGCCGTAGGCACCGGCCGTGGTGAACGTGAAGCTCCAGCTCTCGCCCTTGTTCAGCATGGGGGAGTGGATCGCGAGCGGGCCGGAGGTGGTCTTCACGTCGTGCGGCGCCGTGTCGTAGTTGGTCCACGTCACCGTGGACCCGGCGGGCACACTCAAAGACGCCGGCGAGAACGCGTACCCCTTCATCGCCACCTGGAATGTCGCCGCCGACGCCTCGTGACCGTACGGCAGCATCCCCACGACGAGCAGCGCGAGCACCGCCGCGGCCCGCAGTACCCCCCTCATGCGAACTCCGCCGCGACGAGCAGCCTGAGGCGCGTGGCCGGAAGCCGCCACGGCAGCCGGAACCCGGTGGCCCGGCGCAGCAGCCGGTACGGCAGCTTGGCCGCGCCCACGACGAGCAACCGGTCCTCGGCCCGCTCGACCACCCGCAGCCGCAGCAGGACGGGGAAGGCGACGCCGTTCAGGTCGAGGTCGCCGGTGAGCTGGAGACGGTCGCCGGGCACGGCGTCGACCCGCTCGGAGGTGAGGACGGCCCGCAGTTCACGGTCGTCGAACGAGAAGCGAAAGGCGGGCTGCTCGGCGTCCGGGGACTTCTCCATGGACGCCTCGGCGAGCGGTACCCGCCGTCGCCGCAGCGGCAACGGTCCGTACCAGGCGGTGAGTTCGGCGAGCGAGCGGCCGGGGGCCACGGTGTAGCGCTGGGGCGGAGGAACGGTGGGCAGGGTGACGGTTGTCATCCCGAACTCCTTGGAAAGCGGTTCCCGAAATGTGGCGGGGGTGTGGAGAATGGGTCGTGGACGCGTCAGCAGCTGGCGGTGAGGAAGTCCGTGGTGGGCTGGAGCATGTGCCCGGCCCAGACGGTGTGCATCTTCACGTAGCCGTCGACGTCGAGCAGGTCGGTGACCTGCTGTCCGAGCGATTCCTCCAGGTGTGCCGAGTAGATGTGCTGGAGCAGCACGGTGAGGGTGTCGTCGGCCACCGAACCACCGTCACTGACGGCCGGCTTGAGGATGGACTCGATCCACACGGTGTGCATCTTGAGGTACGAGTCGAGCGCCAGCGCGTCCTGTACCTGCTGGCCCGGCGACTCCGACAGGTGCGCCGCGTAGAGGTGCTGGAGGATCGGCAGCAGCTCGTTGTTGATGCTGGCGCACTGCTCGCCGGAGCCGGAACCGCCACCGGAGGTCGGCGTGGCCGTCGGAGTCGCGGTGGGCGTGCCGGCGGGCGGCGTCGAGGTGGGGGTGGCCGTCGGAGTGGCCGTGGGCGTGCCGGTCGGCGTCGCGGTCGGGGTGGGCGTGGGCGTCGTACCGCCACCGCCGCCACCGGACGCGGCGACGACCTTCACGGACGACACCATGTCCGGGTGCACCGCGCAGTAGTACTCGTACGTCCCCACCTTGGTGAAGGTGTACGACCACGACTGTCCCTGCTTCAGCGTCCCCGAGTCGAAGGCCACCGGGGCCTTGGTCGTGGTCACCGTGTGCGGTGCGCTGTCGTGGTTGGTCCACTGGACGGTCTGGCCGGCCTCGACGACGAGCTGCTTACCGTCGCCGAACTTGTAGCTCATGATGTCGACCTGGTAGTCCGCCTTGGCGGCCGCGGCGGGCTGGACCTCGGCAGCGGCGGCAGCGGGCGCCTGAGCCGCGCCCGCGGTCTGCTGCGAGGAACTGGTGGAACCCGAGGCCGCGTTCAGCAGTCCGAGGCTGAGCACGGCCGCGAGTGCCGCACCGAGCCCCACGAACAGCAGGGACCGGCCCCCGGACCTACCGGCCTTGGCCGTCGGCGGCTGGAGCCGCCGCTCGCCGGTCTCATCGCTTCTTTTCACTTCAACTCCTATTGTTTCCCAGGGAGTTGTTTCCCATGGAGTTCAGCGGCCAGGATCGGCCGTGACCAGCAGACTCGTCACGACGAGGACGACGAGGACCAGCCCCGTCTCGACCGCGACCGAGTAACCGAAGGGCCGCACGGTGGCGGCGTCGCCGCGCAGCAGCACGGCGAGATCGAGGCGGGTGCGTACCCACTGGCGGCTCGCGTACGCGGCCACCAGGACGCCCCCGAGGACGGCTGTCTTGACGAGCAGCAGATGCCCGTACGAGGTGTGCAGCAGGGCGCCGTACGACCCCACCACCTGCCAGGCGAGCACCAGCCCGGCGCCGACGATGCCTGTGACGCTCACGGCCGCGAGCTTCGAGTAGCCCGGCACGACCCGCGCCAGCTCCCCGGCTTGGCGGCGGGGCAGCACGGCCAGCGCGAGCATGGCGAGCCCGCCGATCCACAGCGCGGCCCCGAGCAGGTGCACGAAGTCGGCGACGGCACCCCAAGTGGGCTCGGTGCCCTCGGAGTTGTGGCCCGTCATGCCGGTCGTGCGCAGCAGCCCGAAGGTCACGGCGAGGGCGCCCACCCGCCAGCCCGGCGAGCGGGAGGTGGCCGCGCCGCCCTGGAGCAGCGCGCTGAGCACCACGGCCGCGAGCACCCACATCAGCCCCCGTGCGGCGAGCACGATGCCGGGTTCGGTGGCCAGGATGTCCGCGTAGGTCGCCGGGCGCAGCGCGTCCCGCAGCCCGCCGAAGGAGGTGTAGGCGCCCTGGAGCCCGACGGCCGCCACGGTCGCGAGCAGCCCGCCTGTCCAGGCGAGCCCCAGCAGCGCCCGGGCCCGCGGTTCGTGGGTGCCGCCCGGCCACAGCAGCGCGACGAACGCGAGCCCGCCGACGAACAGGGCCAGCGCGAGGTATCCGGCCCAGCGGACGGCGACGAGGCCCTTGCGCACCGAGGGGGACGGTGCGGGAGCGGCAGCCGGGGCATCGTCGCCGTCGGTCTTCGTGGCGGCCGTGCCGGCGGTGAAGGCGATCCGGCCGGAGGAGGCGTGCCCGTCCTCCTCGTCCACGACGGACCAGACGACGGCGAACCTCCCGTCCGCCGGGCTGTTGAGAGCGACCCGCACGACACTCTTCTTCGCCGTACCCGACACCGGCAGCCGGTCTCCGTCCACCGTCAGCACCCGCACGTCGGCCAGGTCGACGGCCTCGTCGAAGGTGAGGGTGAGCCGGTCGGGGGCCTTCGCCAGGTCGGCCCCGTCCTTGGGGGAGGAGCTCACCAACCCGGTGTGAGCGGAGGCGGGTTGGACCGCGCCGAACAGGGCGCAGAGCAGGGCGGCGAGGAGGAGCAGGGTCCGGCGCAGGGTCCTCACGGGGTCGCCTCCGGCTGCGGGGAGGCGGGGGCGAGGATGCCGCCGAGGAGGCCGGCGGCGGGGGCGAGCCCGACGCAGGGGGAGGAGGTCGGCGACGGGGAGGGGGTCGCCGCCGGGCCGTCCAGGAGGCCGAGGACGGAGTCGGTGACCCCGACGAGCAGCGGCTGTACGAGCTTGACCTCGCCGTCCGTGCAGCTGTCCGTGCCCGAGGGGGAGGGCGTGGGGGTGGTGGGCGTGGGCGTGGGGGAGCCGGTGCCCGGGACCGGCGTGGTCCCGTGGCCGGCGTGCCCGCCGCCCTGGCCGCCACCGGAGCCGATGGGGACGGTCCCGGTCACCACGCCCCCGCCGCCGGTGCCGTACCCGCCGCCGTATCCGAGGCCCCCGCCGACTCCGCCGTACGACGGCAACTCCCCGGAGCCCACCGGGGCTTGACCGGCCCCCGGGGAGGTCGTCGCCGGTGCCGTGGCCGCGGGCGGGGTGACTGGGGGAGCGGCCTCGGCCGCGCCGGAGGCGGGGGCGCCGATGCCCGACGCATAGCCCAGCACGATCACCACGGTGCCGACGAGCGCCCCGGCGACCAGTTCGTCGCGGTGGTCACGCGGAGGGACACCCGTCGCCCTGCGGAACAAGGGCATGACTCACTCCTGACATGCTCAGCTCAATCCGACCGGAGAACGCGGCCGATGACGAACAGTGGAGTGGAGCGTGGATTCCGCATCACTACGCACCGGTTAACCGATGGTTGCCTACCTCTCCACCACGGGGGTGTGGTCTGTGAGAACGGTCGATTCCGCACCGTGCTCGAATGCAAATCGAACTCGTGTTGAGGATTCCGGGGAGGGCTGGCATATGCCGGGTCGGCGCACGGCAGGGCCCCGGCGCTGGAACACGCCGGGGCCCTGTACGACCTGTCTCCGGGGTCAGGCGGTCGGCCGCCCCATCGCCCGGTAAGTCCACCCGGCCTTCCGCCACAGCACCGGGTCCAGCGCGTTGCGGCCGTCCAGGACGACCTTTGCAGCCGCCACCTCGCCGAGGGCCGCCGGATCCAGTTCGCGGAACTCCCGCCACTCCGTGAGGTGGAGTACGACGTCGGCGCCCCGGACCGCGTCCACGGCGGTGTCGGCGTAGCCGAGGGTCGGGAAGAGGCGGCGGGCGTTGTCCATGCCCTTCGGGTCGTAGACCGTGACCTGGCCGCCCTGGAGGTGTATCTGCCCGGCGACGTTCAGCGCGGGCGAGTCCCGGACGTCGTCCGAGTCGGGCTTGAAGGTGGCGCCGAGCACCGCGACGCGCTTGCCGAGGAACGGCCCGCCGCCCAGTATCTGCCGGGCCAGTTCCACCATCTGGCCGCGCTGGCGCATGTTGATCGAGTCGATCTCGCGCAGGAAGGTCAGCGCCTGGTCGGCGCCGAGCTCACCCGCACGGGCCATGAAGGCCCGGATGTCCTTCGGCAGACAGCCGCCGCCGAAACCGATCCCGGCCCGCAAGAACTTCTTCCCGATCCGGTCGTCGTAGCCGATGGCCTCCGCCAGCTTCGCCACATCGCCGTCCGCGGCCTCGCACACCTCCGCCATCGCGTTGATGAACGAGATCTTGGTCGCCAGGAAGGAGTTCGCGGACGTCTTCACCAGCTCGGCGGTCGGGAAGTCGGTCACCACGAACGGCGTGCCCTCGCCGAGCGGAGTCGCGTACACCTCGCGCAGCAGCTTCTCCGCACGCTCGCTGCGCACCCCGACGACGATCCGGTCGGGGTGCAGCGTGTCGTCCACCGCGAAGCCCTCGCGCAGGAACTCCGGGTTCCAGGCCAGCTCGGCACCGGCACCCGCGGGGGAGTGGTCGGCCAGGTAGCGGGCCAGCCGGTCGGCGGAACCGACGGGCACCGTCGACTTGCCGACGACGAGGGCCGGGCGGGTCAGGTGCGGGGCGAGGGAGGCGATCGCGGAGTCGACGTACGACATGTCGCAGGCGTACTCGCCGTGCTTCTGCGGGGTCGTCACGCAGACGAAGTGGACGTCACCGAAGGCGGCGACCTCGGCCCAGTCCATGGTGAAGCGGAGGCGCCCGGTGGAACCCTCGATCCCGACGACGTGCTTGCGCAGCAGTTCGTCGAGGCCGGGCTCGTACATCGGGGCCTCGCCCCGCTCCAGCTTCTCGATCTTCTCGGGCACCACATCGAGCCCCAGCACCTCGAAACCGAGCTCGGCCATGGCCGCGGCGTGGGTGGCGCCGAGGTAGCCGGTGCCGATCACGGTGATCTTGAGGGCCATGGAGACTCCAGAAAGGGGGACGGGCCAGTGCGCGCCCGAGCATAGTCGGAGGGTCTGGCGGGCATTTTTCCCGCTGTCGCCAAGCTCACGTATCACTCCCGTGGGCCGGGCCCTAAAATTTGAGTTACTTAACGGTAATTAGCACAGGCATTGCAGCGTCCTTGGAGCGTGAGAGACCTTGGCCGGATCGGCTGACTTCGACCTGTACCGCCCGTCCGAGGAGCACGACATGCTCCGGGACGCCATCCGCTCGCTGGCGGAGGCGAAGATCGCGCCCTACGCCGCCGCGGTCGACGAGGAGGCCCGCTTCCCGCGCGAGGCGCTGGACGCGCTGGTAGCCAACGACCTGCACGCCGTGCACGTCCCCGAGGAGTACGGCGGCGCGGGCGCCGACGCCCTGGCCACGGTGATCGTGATCGAGGAGGTCGCGCGCGCCTGCGTGTCCTCCTCCCTCATCCCGGCGGTGAACAAGCTGGGCTCGCTCCCGGTGATCCTCTCCGGCTCCGAGGACCTGAAGAAGAAGTACCTCGGTCCGCTCGCCAAGGGCGACGCGATGTTCTCGTACGCCCTCTCCGAGCCGGACGCCGGCTCCGACGCGGCCGGCATGAAGACCAAGGCGGTCCGCGACGGCGACCACTGGATCCTCAACGGCGTGAAGCGCTGGATCACCAACGCGGGCGAGTCCGAGTACTACACGGTCATGGCGGTCACGGACCCGACCAAGCGCTCCAAGGGAATCTCCGCGTTCGTCGTCGAGAAGTCCGACGAGGGCGTCTCCTTCGGCGCCCCGGAGAAGAAGCTCGGCATCAAGGGCTCCCCGACCCGCGAGGTCTACCTCGACAACGTCCGCATCCCCGCCGACCGCATGATCGGCGACGAGGGCACCGGCTTCGCCACCGCGATGAAGACCCTGGACCACACCCGCATCACCATCGCCGCCCAGGCCCTCGGCGTCGCCCAGGGCGCCCTCGACTACGCCAAGGGCTACGTCCAGGAGCGCAAGCAGTTCGGCAAGGCCATCGCCGACTTCCAGGGCATCCAGTTCATGCTCGCCGACATGGCCATGAAGATCGAGGCGGCCCGCGCCCTGACGTACCAGGCGGCGGCGAAGTCCGAACGCGGCGACAAGGACCTCACCTTCCAGGGCGCCGCCGCCAAGTGCTTCGCCTCGGACGTGGCGATGGAGGTCACCACGGACGCGGTCCAGCTGCTGGGCGGGTACGGCTACACCCGGGACTACCCGGTGGAGCGCATGATGCGCGACGCGAAGATCACGCAGATATATGAAGGCACGAATCAGGTCCAGCGGATCGTCATGGCGCGCAACCTGCCGTAGCCGGTCCGACCGGCGACGACCGAGCCCCCGGAGGCGTTCCGGGGGCTTTTGTCGTACCACGGCTGGGGCATTTCGGGGTGGATTGTTCGCGTCCGCCCGATGGCGCCGCGCGAGACAGGGGCGTAGGACGGAAGAGCACGGGGCCCGCCCCGGGTCCCCGCATCCCCCAGGAGGAGCCATGACCCAGGCCGAGAGCATGTCCACGATGAGCAAGGAGATGCAGGACTGCGTGGCGGCGTGCATGGAGTGCCACAGTGTCTGCGAGGAGACCATGAGCTCCTGCATGCAGATGGGCGGCCAGGCGCAGATGCAGATCATGCGCGCGCTCATCGACTGCGCCGAGATGACCCGCATGTGCGCGGACATGATGATGCGGCGCTCGCCCCTGTCGGCGGAGATGTGCGCGATGTGCGCCAAGGCGTGCGAGATGTGCGCCGAGGCGTGTATGTCCATGCCGGACGATGCCCAGATGATGCGCTGCGCGGAGGCGTGTCGTCGCTGCGTGCAGACCTGTCGAGCGATGTCGGGGATGGCGATGTGACGCCTGCCGGCTGACTGGATCAAGGGCACCCGCTGGGGTGCCCTTGATCACCGGGGGTGCAGACTGCCGGACATGACCTCGCCCGAGAACACGACGCCGCCCTACACGGACGAGCGGGGACGGCCCGCGGACCGGCTCTTCCAGCCGCCGCCGCTGCCCCCGGCGACGGACGCCACCGAAGCCTTCGACGCCGCCGAGCGGGACATGTGGCAAGGGCGGACCGAGGCCTACGCCGGAAGTTTCGCGCGGCTGTGCGCCCACCCGGTGGGGGCCCTGCTCGACGCGGCCGGAGTCGGCGAGGGGACGCGGGTCCTCGACGTCGGGACCGGCACCGGTACGGCGTCCGTGGCGGCACGCGAGCGCGGTGCCCGGGTGAGTGCCGTGGACGCCGACGCCGGAATGGTGGCGGCGGCGCGTGCCCGCGGACTCGACGCGCGCACCGGTGTGCTGCCCGAACTCCCTTACCGTGACGGCGAGTTCGATGCCGTCGTCGGCAACTTCGTCCTCAACCACGTCGGCCGCCCCCGCGCCGCCCTCGCCGAACTCCATCGCCTCCTGCGCCCCGGCGGCCGGATCGCCCTCACGACGTGGAGCGCACGGCGCGGCGCGGGACAGGACCTGCTGGGCCGGGCCTGCGAGGCGGGCGGGGCCGTACCGCCGGCCTACCTCCCGCGGCTGGATCCGGCGCAGGACTGGGCCCGTACGGAGGACGGCCTCGCCGAACTGCTCGGCGGGGCCGGATTCATCGAGGCGGAGGCGGCCGAACTCACCTGGGAGCACCGCGCCGGCGTCGAGGAGTGGTGGAGCGCTGCCGTGGGCGGGGTCGCCACGATCGGACTGATCGTCACCTCGCAGGCCCCGGAGACCGTCGTACGGATCCGGCGGGAGTACGAGCGTCTGAGCGCCGAACACACGGTGGCGGAAGGGCAGTTGGCCCTTCCGCACATCGCGCTGCTCGGCTCGGGACAGCGGGCTTGAGGACCCTGGCCCTCAGTTGCCCGAGACCGTGACCTTCTCGTCGTTCTTCAGCTCGTCGACCAGGGTCTTCACCTTGGCCTTGTCCCACAGCAGGTTGCCGCCCGTGGAGCCGGAGATCGGCATGTTCATGGACGTGCCGTCACCGCCGTTGACGCCCTTCATCGCCCAGAACATCTTGCCCAGGTCGTACAGGCCCATGTCCTTGTCGACGATCAGCGAGTCCAGGCCCGCGCCCATCGTGGGGTAGAGCTTGAACGGGTTCAGGATGGTGCTCGGGGTGGCGACCTGGTTGGCGAGCGCGTTCAGGAACTTCTGCTGGTTCTTCGTGCGGTCCAGGTCGGAGCCCGCGAGCGCGTACCGGGTGCGGACGAAGGCGAGGGCCTGGTCGCCGTTCAGGGTCTGCTTGCCCGCCGTGAAGTCGGCACCGGACTTGGTGTCCTTCATGCCGCCCTTCGGGATGTCGATCTCGACCCCGCCGACCGCGTCCACGATGTTCGCGAAGCCGGCGAAGCCGATCTCGACGTAGTGGTCGATCTTCAGGCCGGTGTTGAACTCGACCGTGCGCACCAGCAGTTCGGGGCCGTCCTCGGCGTAGGCGGCGTTCAGCTTCACGTGCCGGCCGGTGCCCTTGTAGGTCTTGCCGGACTCGGAGCCCACGAAGGTCGGGATCTCCACGTCCGAGTCACGCGGCAGCGAGATCAGCGTGTCGCCGTTGCTGCCGGTGTGCAGGATCATCATCGAGTCGGTGCGCTTGCCCGCGGCGGAGCCGGTGTGCAGCTGCTTCTTCTGCTCCGAGGAGAGCCCGGCGCGGCTGTCGGAGCCGACGATGAGGTAGTTGGTGCCGTCGCCCTGCTCCGGCCGGTCGATGACCTTGGACAGGTCGACCTCGCGGTTGAGCTTGGAGTCGGCCCAGAAGTAGGTGGCGACGGTCGTCACGATCAGCCCGGTGATCACGACGATCGCGGTCCACTTGATCCGCTTGCGCCAGTTCGGCGCGGGCCGCGGACCACGGCCGCCGCCGCCCGGCTCGCCGGGGCCGCCGTAGCCACCGCCCCCGCCGGGGGCGCCGTAGACCTGGCCGGTGTTGTAGCCGCTGTCATAGCCACCGCCGTGGCCCTGGCCGTCGACGTACGACGGCTGCTGGGGTACGCCGTTGCCGTACGGCGGCGCGGAGGGGCCCTGACGGCCGTACGGGCCCTGCCCGGGCGCCGCCTGACCGCGGCGGACCTGCCGCATCACGCGGGCGCTCTCGGGCTGTGCGCTCGCGCTGCCGCGTCCGTACTGGTCGCGGTTGTCGCCGGACCGTCCCTCGGGCCAATCGTTCATGGGGCCCAGTGTGCAGGTACCGGCAGTGCCCTATACAAGGGTCGTCGGAAAATCAGGGCAGCGCTGTTGCCAAGCTGACACAAATTCCGCGATTGTCATCACGGCATATGGTGGAGGCCATGACAGACCAGGCCACCGTCCCGCAACCGGGCACTCCGGAGATCCCGGGCAAGCCCACCTCGGCGTCCCGCACCACGCTGAGCCACATCATGACCCAGGCCGACACCAACCTCCTCGGTACCGTGCACGGCGGCGTGATCATGAAGCTGGTGGACGACGCGGCGGGCGCGGTGGCCGGGCGGCACAGCGGCGGGCCCGCGGTCACCGCCTCCATGGACGAGATGGCGTTCCTGGAGCCGGTCAGGGTGGGTGACCTCGTCCATGTGAAGGCCCAGGTCAACTGGACCGGCCGCACCTCGATGGAGGTCGGTGTACGGGTCCTGGCCGAGCGCTGGAACGAATCCACGCCCGCCACCCAGGTCGGCTCCGCCTACCTCGTCTTCGCGGCCGTGGACGCCGACGGCAAGCCGCGCAGGGTCCCGCCGGTGCTCCCGGAGACGGAACGGGACGAGCGCCGCTACCAGGAGGCCCAGATCCGCCGCACCCACCGCCTGGCGCGACGCCGGGCGATCATGGAGCTGCGGGAGAAGCGGGCCGCGGAGGGCTTCGAGGACTGAGGCCGCCCCCGTGAGAGAGGTCACGAACAGCGGTCCGCCTACACGCACCCCACCTCGTCCCCCGTGACCACCCCGAACTCCCCCTGGAGCTCGTCCTCGGCCCGCACCTTGCGCACCCGCTCGAAGTCCGCGCCCGCGATCACCTTCAGCACCGCCCCCTGGCCCTTCACCGCCCGCAGCTCGCTGCCGGGCAGGGCCGCCGCCAGGGAGCGGGCGGAGCGGTCCCAGCGGGGGTCGTAGGCGACGACCGTGCGCTTCAGCGTGCGGTCGGCGGAGTTCACCGGGAACCCCGTCGTACGGAACCCCGTCGCCGCCAGCGCCGCGTCCACGCGCTTGCCGAGTCCGCCCGCCGCCGTGCCGTTCTCGACCTGGACGCGGATCTGCTGCGGGGCCACCGGGACCAGCAGCGCCTTGTTCTTCGGCTTGTACGCGGCCAGCGGCCGGTCCTCGCGCAGGGACTTGAAGAGCCGCGACGACTTCGCCGGGTCCCACTTCAAGGTCGACCCCACGCCCTTGACGACGTATCCCATCTGCCCGATCGGCACGGTCGTGAACTCCGAGGAGGAGGGGGAGAAGTTCCGCATCGCCCGGCCCAGACCGAGCAGTTCGTCCGTGCCGAAGCCCTTGTCGGCGCGTACGGAGCCGAGGACGGCCCGGGTCACGTCGCGGAACCTCATCGGGTTCAGGAGGATGCCGGACGAGGTCGCCCGGTCGATCAGCGCCGCGAGGAAGCGCTGCTGCCGCTTCATCCGGCCGAGGTCGGAGGAGCCGTCGGCGTGCCGGGAGCGGACGTACTGCAGTGCCTGCCCGCCCATCAGCCGGTGCCGGCCGGCCGCGAGGTCGAGGCCGGTGTACGCGTCCTTGAGCGGGTCGGCGTTGCAGATGTCGACGCCACCGAGCACGTCCACCGTCTTCATGAAGCTGGTGAAGTCGACCTCCAGATAGTGGTCGATCTTCACATGGGTCATGTTCTCGACGGTCCGGACCGTCAGCTGGGGCCCGCCCTCCGCGTAAGCCGCGTTGATCTTGACGGGGTGCTCCTGGTGGCGTTCCCCCGTGGTCACGTCGACGTGTTCGGGCGTCATCGCGTAGGAGTCGCGCGGCAGGCTCACCACGCTCGCCCGCTCCCGGTCCTCCGAGATGTGCACGATCATGATCGTGTCGGTGCAGTGGCAGGGGGCGCCGCCCAGCCGGTACTTCTGCCGGTCGGCCTCGGTGATCTTGTCGCGGCCGTCGGTGCCGACCAGCAGCACGTTCATGCCGTCTCCGGCGCGCGGCCGGTTCTTCATGTCCTTGAAGGGGTCCACGCGCGCGATGTCCGCGTCGAGGCTGGTGACGACCGCGTGTCCGATCCCGGCGGAGGCGAGCACGACGACGGACAGCGTGGTCGCCGCCCGCATGCCCCAACGGGGCCGCTTGCGTCGCACGGGGGGCCGGGCGGGCCGGCGCTGCGGGCGGCGAGGGCGGGCGGCGGAGGGGCGGGGCGGCGTGCTGGGCATGGGGGGACACCTCCGCGAGGGCAGCCGAACGAGGGATCGTGAGCACCGTAGGCCCATACGATCTGCGACGACCGGCACCGCCCCGGGCGGGGCGCGGCGGTGTCCCCCGTTCGCGGTAACGTGAGCCCCCTATGAACGCCAAGCCCGACGTGCAGCTCCCCGCCGTATCTGTGATCATGCCCGTCCTCGACGAGGAACGGCATCTGCGCGGAGCCGTCCAAGCGATCCTCGCGCAGGAGTACGCCGGCGAGATGGAGGTCGTGATCGCCCTCGGTCCGTCCAAGGACCGCACGGACGAGATCGCGGCTCAGCTCGTGGCAGAGGACTCCCGCGTCCACACCGTCCCGAACCCCACCGGCCGCACTCCCGCCGCCCTCAACGCCGCGATCAAGGCCTCCCGCCACCCGATCGTCGTCCGCGTCGACGGGCACGGCATGCTCTCGCCGAACTACATCGCGACCGCCGTACGGCTCCTGGAGGAGACCGGCGCGCAGAACGTCGGCGGCATCATGCACGCCGAGGGCGAGAACGACTGGGAGCACGCGGTCGCCGCCGCGATGACCTCGAAGATCGGTGTGGGCAACGCGGCCTTCCACACCGGTGGCGAGGCACAGGCGGCCGAGACCGTCTACCTCGGTGTCTTCCGGCGCGAGGCGCTGGAGCAACAGGGCGGCTACAACGAGGAGTTCATCCGCGCCCAGGACTGGGAGCTCAACTTCCGGATCGGTGAGGCGGGCGGGCTGATCTGGTTCTCGCCGGAGCTCAGGGTGTCGTACCGCCCGAGGCCGAGCGTGAAGGCCCTCGCCAAGCAGTACAAGGACTACGGCCGCTGGCGGCACGTCGTCGCCCGCTACCACGAGGGCTCCATCAACCTGCGCTACCTCGCCCCGCCGACCGCGGTGTGCGCGATCGCGGCCGGAATCGTGGTCGGCGCCGCGCTGACCCCGCTCGGCTTCGTCGTCCCCGGCGGCTACCTCGCGGCGATCGTCCTCGGCTCGCTGCCGGCGGGCAAGGGGCTCCCGCTGAAGGCGCGGCTCCAGATCCCCGTGGCGCTCGCCACCATGCACATGTGCTGGGGCTACGGCTTTTTGACCAGCCCGCGCTCGCTGGCCAGGCGGGTCATCGCCTCGCGGCGGCCCGCGGTGCTGAGCGAGGCCTGAAAAGGCGCCCCTCGTCCCGAGGGGCGCCTTTCTGTCAGGACCAGGTGAAGCCCGGGTTCACGTGCATACAGGCCGTGTCGTCCGCGCCGTTGAGGGCCTCCGCGGTCTTCGGGGTCGTGTCGTCCTGCTTGGGTGCCTTGTACGTCGTACCCTCGCGCCAGTCGGCACCGACGACGAGGGTGACCCCGGAGACATCCGTCGACTTCTTCACCGAACTCATGGGGATTCCCAGGGACTTGGCGACCGCCTGGGCGTCGCCCTCCAGTTCGGCGCTCGGGTAGCGCACGAGCGTCGTCGCCTCGCTCAGGGACCCCGTCCGGTCGGAGACCGCCTTGTCGTAGCCTT
The DNA here is from genome assembly GCF_031845645.1 of Streptomyces doebereineriae. Lineage (NCBI taxonomy): Bacteria > Bacillati > Actinomycetota > Actinomycetes > Kitasatosporales > Streptomycetaceae > Streptomyces > Streptomyces doebereineriae. The sequence continues at coordinate 38,310 of NZ_JAVREZ010000031.1, read as the reverse complement.
CCTCCACCAGCAGTCCCGCCACCGTGCTCGCGCGGCCGCTCGCCGCGGCCAGGGCGTCGGTGCGGGTGCCGTTCTGGACCAGGACCCCGATCTCGTCCTTCGCGGCGGCCGGGTCGTCGGAGGCCGCCTCGGCCTTCTCGGCAATCGCCTGCTTCGCGTCCTTGCCGTCCAGCGCGATGTCCTCGCGCACCAGCCGGAAGAGCTTCTCGGCGTCCTCGGTGGGCTCCACCCGGGCGCCCACGTACCGGTTGGGCATCGTGGTCATGGTGATGCGCTCCGGCTCCACCTTCCGCAGCTCGTTGCTGAGGTCGTAGAGCTTCTTCACGGTGCCGAGACCGGAGTCGACCGTGATCGCGCTCGTGGCCTGCTCGGCCAGCTTGCGCAGCTTGTTCGGGCTGCTCAGGGTGGCGTTGGCGCGCAGCTCGCGGACCATCGAGTTCATATACATGTGCTGGGCCTTGGCGCGGGCCAGGTCGCTGCCGTCCTCGAAGCCGTAGCGGGTGCGCAGCCACTGCAGGGCCTGCTCGCCCTTGACCGGGTGCGTGCCCTTCTCCAGCTTCAGACCGGAGCCGTGGCCCTCGCTGTCCCGCGAGAGGATGTTGGCGTCCACGCAGACCGGGACCCCGCCGATGGCGTCGGCCATGGACACCACGCCCGAGAAGTCGACCATCATGAAGTGGTCGATGTGGATACCGGTGAGCTCCTGCCAGGTGGCCACCGTGCAGCCCGGGCCGCCGTGGCCGAGGCTCTGGTTGGTCATCGTCCGGCCGTTGCTCGCCGCGTACACCTTGCCGTCGTCCGGATCCGTGCACTTGGGGATCTTCACGAGGGTGTCGCGCGGCATGCTGACGACCGAGAGGTTGCTGCGGTCTGCGGACAGGTGCAGCAGCATCTGCACGTCCGCGAGCGGAGTGGAGCCGAACGTCTCCTTGGCGCCGCCCAGCTTCTGGTTCTCCTCGTTGTCCCGCGCGTCGGAACCGATGATCAGGATGTTCAGCGGGGTCTGGCCCGCCGCGTTCGGCGTGGGCTCGGCGACCTTGTTGTCGCCCAGGTTCAGGTCGTCCTGCTCGATGTTGGAGTTCAGGTGCCGGTAGTAGAGGTAGCCGGTCCCGGCCACCGCGAGTATCAGCACCGCGAGCGTCGTCGCGGACCATCTGAGCATCCGGTGCTTGCGCGGCGCCCTACGGCTGCCGCGTCCGGATTCCGCGTCGGTCCCCGGCGCGACTTCCTGCACGCTGTATTGCGTTGTCAACGTTTCCGTCCTCCCCACCCACCCCACCGGGCCCGCACGCCATGCGTCGGGCCCGCCGCACGTCTTAGACATACGACGGGCCCGTGAGGTTGCCCTACGAACCTGTGTGAGACCTGGGGCCTGCCTCGGGGGACCTCAGCTCGCGCACTGCGCCTTGTCCGCCGTGGACTTGTCCACGCCCGGTGCGGCCGCCGTGGAGGAGTTGAGCTTCACGCCCGCGCCCTTGAAGTCCTTGCCCAGGGTGAGGGTCATGGCCGGCAGGCCCTGCGCGTTGGTGACGCTCTTGCCCGGCTTCATCGCCGCGCCGGAAAGCCCCATGATCTCCGCGAGCCGGCGCGCCTGGTCGGCCTGGTCGGGGGCGTACTCCAGGGTCGTCTTCGCAAGCGCCGCCTCGGCGTTGCCCGCGTTCTCGGACTTGGTCACGCCCTCCTCGGTCTGGAGGTGGGCGAGCTGCTGCTGCGCGCTGCCCCCCGCCGCACCGCCGTTGAGGATGCGCACGCGCACGTCGGACGCGGCGGACTTGGTGCCCTTGAGCCGGGCCGCGACCTCCGCCTTCTCCTTTTTCTCCTGCTTCTTGACCTCGGTGAAGGAGACGTCGTTCTTGATCGCGTCGAAAATGGCGGGGGCTTGCGTCTCTTCGATGACCACCGTGGCCTTGACCGTCTCGGCGGGATTGTCCTTGACCGGGATCGTCATGAAGCTGATGTTCTTCGTCGGCACCTTCTTCAGCTCCAGGGCGATGTCCTTGAGCGTGCCGACCTTGCCGATCGCCTCGTCCACGGTCAGCGCGTTGGTCGCGGCCTCCGCCAGCTTCAGCAGCTTGGCGGGGCTGGTGAGGGTGTCGCCGGAGGTCATCTTGCGCATCAGCGAGCCCAGGAACTGCTGCTGCACCTTGATCCGGTCCAGGTCTCCTTCGTTGCCGAAGGCGTGCCGGGTGCGCACGAAGGCAAGGGCCCGCTCGCCCTCCACCTTCGACGTGCCCGCGGGCAGGACGAGCTTCGACTTCTTGTCGTTGACGGCGTTCTCCACACAGACCTCGACCCCGTCCACCGCCGTGGTCAGGGTCTTCACCGCGTTGAAGTCGGCCATCACGAAGTGGTCGGGCTTGATGCCGGTGGCCGCCTCGACCGTGCGCATCGTGCAGCCCGCGTCCCGGCCGCGTTCGCCGAGGCTCCTGTTGAAGCGGACCCCGTCCTGCCCCGCGACGACCGTGTCGGTGCCGTCCTCCTGCTTGGTCTTGCAGTCCGGTATGTCGACGATCAGGTCGCGCGGGATGCTGAGCGCGGTCGCGTTCGTCCGGTCCTTGGCGACGTGCAGCAGGATGTTGGTGTCTGCGTGGCCCACGCTGCCCGCGTCGCCGTAGCCCTCGTTGCCCTCACCGGTGCGCTTGTCGGTGCCGATGATGAGGATGTTGAAGGCCTCGTCCTTGCTGAAGCTGCTCGCGGCCGCGTCGCCGACGTCGGTCGTGCCGACATTGCCCTCAAGGTGCTTGAGGTAGAAGTAGCCCGTCGTGGCACCGGCGACCAGGACGAACGCCATCGTGCCGCCGGTCCACAGCAGGGCCTTCTTCGCCTTCGACTTCTGCTTGACCGGCCGCCGTCCGCGCCGCCCCGGCAGCGGCTCCTCGGGCGGCGCGCCCCGGCGCCTGCGCGGCGGCGGTACGTCCCGGCCGGGGGCCACGGGTGCGGTCGTACGACTGCCCGGTGCGCCCGTCCTGCTCGGCGAGGGCGCGGCCGCGGCTCTACGCGGAACGGGAATACCCGACTGCGGTGCGGAAGGGCTCAGTCGCAGTTCGTATTCACCGGTGTTCGGATTGAGCACCCACTGGTCTGCGGGGTCGACGTCGTCCGCCCGCCCACGGCCTTGTGCGTCCACGGTTGTCCGAATCCTCCGTCAGGGCCACGCGGCGATCGCTGGATCGCTCACACTATCCGCCCGGTTGGGCCTTGAGCGACGTGAGTTGTTCCTGTGCTGATTCTGTAAGTATGTACGTACGCCCGGACCCCTCCGTTCGGCCCCCGGCCGTCCCGTTCGCCTACCACTGGTAGACCGAGTACACGTCCATGCACTGACCGGTGTCCGAGCCGTTGATGGCGTCCGAGTTGCCCGGCAGGTCACCGGCCTTGGCCTCGGACTGCTTCGGATACGCCGTCCCGGTACGCCAGTCGGCGCCCACGACGAGGGTGACCCCGGAGACATCGGTCGACTTCTTCACCGAACTCATGGGGATTCCCAGGGACTTGGCGATGCGCTGGGCGTCCCCCTCCAGGTCGGCGCTCGGGTAGCGCACGACCGTGCGGTCCTCGGAGAGGCCCGCCGTCGCGTCCTTGGACGCCTGCGAGAAACCTTTCCGCACGAGCTCCTCGGCGATCGTGCCGGCGCGTCCGCCCACCGGGGCGAGGGTGGAGGTCGCCGTCGCGTTCTGCACGAGCACGCCGATCTCGGCGTCCGGCGCGGACGGGGCTTTGGTGGCCGCGACGGTCTTCTTCCCCTTCGAGGCCCTGCCCTTCTTGTCGAGGGACACGTCGTCGCGGAGCATCTCCCAGAGCTTGTCGGCGTTCGCGCCGTCGGGTACGACGTGTTCCTTGTTCTTCGGGTCCTGGACGTTCGGCATCGTCACCGAGGTGATGCGGTCCGGCGGCACCGACTTGAGCTGCATGCCCAGGTCGTAGAGCTCCTTGACCGAGCCGATCTCCTCGGACACCTTGAGGGACTTCGTGGCCGCCTCGGCGAGGCCCATCAGCCGCGGGGTGTCGGTGAAGACGTTCTGCCCCTTCAGCGTCCGGATCATCGAGTTCAGATACATGTGCTGGGCCCTGGCCCGCATCAGGTCGCTGCCCCAGGCGTGCCGGGTCCGCAGCCACTGCAGGGCCTCCTTGCCCTGGACCTTGTGCCTCCCCGCCGTCAGCTTCAGCCCGGAGCCGCCGGGCACCTGGGCCGTCGGGTGGTCCCACACGTTCTGCTTCACGCAGACGGAGACACCGCCGATGGCGTCCGCCATCCTCACCACACCAGAGAAGTCGATCGTCATCCAGTGGTCGATGTAGACCCCGGTGAGGTTCTGCCAGGTGGCGAGCGTGCAGCCGGCGCCGCCGCGCGCCAGGGAGTAGTTGATGATCTCGGTGATCGGCGGGTACGTCTTCCCGGTGTCCGGGTCCGTGCACTTGGGGATGTCGACCCGGGTGTCGCGCGGGATGGTCACCATCGCGGCGCTCTTGCGGTCGGCGGACAGGTGGATGAGCATCTGCACATCGCCCAGCGGCGGGTTGCCGCGGTTGTCCCTGCTGCCGCCGAGCTTCACGTTCTCGTCGGAGTTACGGCTGTCCGAGCCGATCAGCAGGATGTTCAACGGCGTCTGCCCGGCCGCGTTGGCCTCGGCCTTCTGCGCCTTGGAGTCACCGCTGCTGCGCTCTCCCTTGCGGATGTTGCCGTTCAGATGCTGGTAGTAGAGGTATCCCGCACCAGCGGTGCCAAGTATCAGCACGGCGAGCGTGGTCGCCGACCATCTGAGCACCCGGTGCTTGCGCTGGGCCCTGGCCCGCCGCCGCCCGTGCCGCCCGGGTCTGTCCGGACCGGGCGCCTTTGCGGGCCGTACATCCGGCCGCGCCCCCTCCTCGTGCACACTGCTGTGCCCCATCCCCTGTCTCCCCACCCTCACGCAGAACGAACGAAAAGACCTGCCGTACGTCTGGTTAGACGCACGACAGGCCCCTTAGGTCACCTCACTTGGCGCACTCGACCTTGTCGGCCGTGGACTGCTGCACCCCCTCGGGTGCCTTCGTCGCCGTGGTGAAGGACACCCCGGCGCCCTTGAAGTCCTTGCCGAGGGTGAGGGTCATGGTGGGCAGGCCCTGGGAGTTGGTGACGCTCTTGCCGGGCTTCAGCTGGGCCCCGGACAGACCCAGGATGGCCGCGAGCCTGCGTGCCTGGTCGGCCTGGTCGGGGGCGTACTCCAGCGTGGTTTTGCTCAGCGCCGCATCCGCGTTGCCCGCGTTCTCCGACTTCAGTACGCCCTCTTCGTTCTGCAGGTACTCCAGCTCGGCCTGCGCGCTGCCCGCCGCCGCACCGCCGTTGAGGATGCGCACCCGCACCTCGGACGCGGCCGACTTGGTGCCCTTGAGCCGGGCCGCCTCCTTGGCCGCCTCGGCGCTCTTGGACGCGCTGGCCTTCTTCTTGACCTCGGTGAAGGACACGTCGTTCTTGATCATGTCGAAGACGGTGGGAGCCGTCGCGTCGTTGAGAACGACCGTCGCCTTCACCTTCTCCGTCGGGTTGTCGACGACCGGCACCGTGGTGAACGTCAGGTTCTTCACGTTCAGCTTGCCCAGCTCCAGACCGAGGTCCTTCAGCTTGCCGATGCTGTCGAGGTTGGAGTCGACGGTCAGCGCCTTCGTGCCCGCCTCCGCCAACTTGATCATCTTCGTCGGGTTGGTGAGCGTGTCGTTCGACTTCAGCTTGCGCATCAGCGCGCTCAGGAACTGCTGCTGCAGCCCGATCCGGCTCAGGTCACCGCCGAAGCCGACCGAGTGCCGGGTGCGCACGAAGGCGAGAGCCTGCTCGCCCGAGATGGTGTGGGTGCCCTTCGACAGCTTGAGCTTCGAGTCCTCGTCGTCGATGTCCTTGGCCAGACAGACCTCGACCCCGCCGACCGCCGTGGTCAGCGTCTTGACCGCGTTGAAGTCGGCCACCATGAAGTTGTCGGCCTGGATCCCGGTGAGCTCGGTGACGGTCCGCACGGTGCAGCTGGCGGTGCGTTCGTCCTGGCCCAGGCTCGTGTTGAAGCGGACGTCGTCCGTGCCGGGGATGACCTTGGTGGTGCCGTCCGACTGCGTGGTCTCGCAGTCGGGGACGTCCACGATCAGGTCGCGCGGGATGCTCAGCGCGGTCGCGTTCGTACGGTCCTTCGAGACGTGCAGCAGGATCGTGGTGTCCGCGTGCCCGACGCTGTCCTTGTCGCCGTAGCTCCCGTTGCCCGCGCCGGTGCGCTTGTCGGTGCCGATCAGCAGGATGTTGATCGCCTTGTCGGTCTGGAAGCCACCGGTGCTCGCGCCGTCGTCGGAGACGGAGGTGATGTTGCCGTTCAGGTGCCGGATGTAGAGATAGCCGCCGCCCGCCGCCGCGACCAGCACGAACGCCATCGTGCCGCCGGTCCACAGCACGGCCTTCTTCGCCGTCGACTTCTTCTTGACCGGCCGGCGCCCACGGCGCCCCGGCAGCGGCTCCTGAGGCGGTGCACCCCGCCTGCGCGGAGGTGGCACCGTACGGCCCGGCGCCACGGGACTGGCCGTACGACCGGCGGCTGCGCCCGCCCTGTTCGGGGAGGGCGCGGCTCTACGGGGACCGGGAATACCCGACTGCGCTGCGGAAGGGGTCAGTCGCAGTTCGTATTCACCGGTGTGCGGGTTGAGTACCCACTGGTCTGCGGGGTCGATGTCGCCCGCCTGCCCACGGCCTTGTGCGTCCACGGTTGCTGAATCCTCCGTCGGCCGGATGCACCGGAGCGCTCACACTAGCCGTCCGATTCGCCGACAGGTTACGACGGTGACAAATTCCACGCCCCTACAACTGGGCAATCCGCCCATTTGCTCGGACACCGGTTCACCGCCTTGGGAAACGCTTTACCCGCAGCTGTCCTCGGCGGCCGTGTTGCCGCGGAAGGTGGGCGCCGCGCTCTCGTTCTCAGATTCTCCATAGGGTTCTTCGTCATGAGAATGTTCTGAAAACTTCGGGGCTTTCTCCGTCACCTTCACCGGCGCATCCTTGCGCAACCGTTCGAAAAGTCGCCGGGCCTCGGGTTCCGCGAGTTGATCACGATTGGCGTCGCCGACGTACGGCTCCCGCGGCACGGTAAGGAATTGCACACGCTCCGTAGGGATGTGACGCAAGCCGCGCACGAGTTCGTACAGCCCGCGCAGACTCGCCAGATCGGGGTCGGTGGTGAGCGAGGAAGTCGCCGCGTCCAGCACGGGATAGAGCTTCACCGGATTCAGCAGTACGTCATTGCTCTGCACCTTGTGGACGAGGGCCCCGAGAAAACGCTGCTGACGGTCCATCCGCTCGGTGTCGCTGCCGTCGCCGAGGGACTTGCGGGCCCGCACATAGCCGAGCGCCTCCTCGCCGTCCAGCGTCACCCGCCCCGCCGGAAGCCGCAGCTTGGCCGCCTTGTCGTTGATCGGTTCGTCGAGACAGACCGTCACTCCGTCGACGGCGTCCACCATGTCCTTGAACCCGTGGAAGTCGACGACCATGTGATGGTCCACGCGAATGTTCGTGAGTTTCTCGACGGTGCGGATCGTGCAGGCCGAACCGCCCTTCTGGAAGGCGCTGTTGAACATCGTGAACGCGGGCTCACCGCGGGTCCCGTCCGACCCCAGACAGGCCGGCACCTCCACCATCAGGTCCCGCGGCAGCGACACGGCCGTCGCGGTGCGCCGTCCGGCGGACAGATGCAACAGGATCGTGGTGTCCGACCGCTCGGTCCCCGAGTCCCGCCCGTACCGCGCGTTCTCGTCCCCCGACCGTGAGTCGGACCCGATCAGCAGAATGTTCTGCGCGTCCTTGACGAGCGAGGTGGGCCGCTCCTTCTCGTACCGGGCGAGCTCGGCGGCGGCCGCGTCGTCCGGGGTGATGTTCCCGTCGAGCTTGGCGTAGAGGGCCCATGCGGCACCGGCGGTGGCGGCCACGGCCACGGCGACGGCGAGCCCGGCACCGCGCAGCCACCGCCGCCGCCGGCGGCGTATGAGCCCTTCACCGCCGGCCGACGCCCCAAGGCCGGGTCCGAGGGCGCGAGCGCTGTCCATCACGAGTCGGCCCACCCCTCATGGCGTACGGATCTGTACTTACGACCATGACGCGGACCGGTTCCCGAGGGCGGCCGGTACTGCTCCACTCGGGTGACTGCCCCCGGCGTGCGACCGCCCGGTCAGCGACGAACGGCCGTGACCCGCTCACTCTCGATCCGCTTGGCCAGCCCCTCCTCGCCCAACCGCTCCAGATGACGGCACAGCACCACGGACCCCCCGGTGGCGAGCGCCCCGTACAACCCGGCGTTCAACCCGTCCCATGTGTCGTACGGCAACCCCGACAACACGCGGTCCCCCGTCCCCTCGGCCCGAGCCCGCTCGACGACCTCCGCCGCGCTGAACTCCCGCCCCGCCACGATCAACGCGGGCTCATCCGGGTCCACCGGAGCGAACGGAACAAACCGGTCCCCCTGTCCCGGCACCTCCACGGCATAGTCCACGAAGCCGTCCGGCGTCTGCGGAAAGCGCCCGCCCAGCGGCCGCAGGGCCAACGCGACCCGCTCTCCGGAACACGCCCGCGCCGCCTCCAGTGTGTCCGGCCCGCTCACGACCACGTCGGCCGCGGCCGGATCTCCGCCGACATCCGCGACCACCCCCACCGACGCGCAGGCCAGCAACCACACCGCCGTCTGCCAGTGCGCGGGCAGCAACAGCGTCACCCGGTCACCGGGCGCCGCGGCGAGGTCGCCCTGGAGGAGGTTCGAGGTCTTGGCCACCCAATTGGCGAAGGTGGCCACGGACAATTCGACACGTTCGCCCGTGGCGTCGTCGTAGAAGGTCACCAGGGGGCGTCCGGGATCCGCGGCGAGCGCGGAACGCAGCAGGTCGGCAGGGGTGCGATCGGTGGCGTTCATCCGCAGAAGGGTACGCGGGCACGCGGCCGGACACCCCAGCGTGGGGCCACCGGTTCGGCGCAACAGAACCCGACGGTCCGTCAGTTTCCCGATGGACAGATTTATATGACTATGTCCAGGATCGGGAGCATGCGTGGACTACTTGCTTCCTCGGTCGGCGTCACCTGTGCGGCCGCCCTCGCCCTGTCCCTCACCTCGCCCGCGGTCGCGGCGAGACCGGTGTCCCCGGCGGCCGAGAGACCGGCGGGCGCGGAAGCCCCGGGCAGCACCCAGTCGCTGCCCCTCGCGCCCCTCGCCTCCCGCGACTTCACCCTCGCCCCGGCCGACGAACAGGGCCTGCCCCGCCGGGACGTTCGGCATTTCTCCCTCGCAGGCGTGATCTGGGACGACCCCGACACCGAGCTGCACGGCCGCGTCCAGATCCGCACCCGTGCGGCCGGCACCGGCACCTGGTCCGGCTGGCAGGACCTGGAGGCCCACAACGACGACATCGCCGACCCCGGCACGGCCGAGCGCATCTCCGGCCGCGTCCACGGCGCCACGGCACCGCTGTGGGTGGGCGACTCGGACGGCGTGGAGGTGAGGGTCCGGGCCGAAGCCGACCACAGGGCCGAGGGCATGGCCCGCGGCTCCCGTACGGTGACCACGACCGCTCCGCTCCCGGCGGGGCTGCGTCTGGAACTGGTGGACCCGGGGGAGAGTGCACCGGCGTCCACCCGGCGGGAAGCCGCGGCGGCAGGCGCCCCCCACCGCGCCGTCGCGCGCTCCGCCCCCACCCCTGAACCGGCCGAGGATCCCGCCACGATGGACACGTCCGCTCCCACCGCCGAACCGCCCGAAGACCCCGCCGCGATGGACGCGTCCGCCGCCAACGCCGGACTGGCCGCTCCCGGCGCCATCGAGATCCCGGCGCTGGACCGGCAGCAGACCGAACAGGAGCTGTTCGCCCTGCGCGCGGGGGAGTTGACGGAGCGGCAGCGGGCGAAGCCGTACATCGGAGCGCGCCCGCGCATCGTCACCCGGCGCGGCTGGGGCGCCGACGAGGGGCTGCGCGAGCGGAGGTTCGTCTACACGAAGAAGGTCAAGGCGGCCTTCGTGCACCACACGGCGTCCGGCAACGGGTACCGCTGTACGCAGGTGCCCTCGCTCATTCGCGGTATCTACCGCTACCACGTCAAGAGCATGGGCTGGCGTGACATCGGCTACAACTTCCTCGTCGACAAGTGCGGAAACATCTACGAGGGCCGGGCGGGCGGCGTCGCGAAGGCGGTCCTCGGCGCCCACACCCTCGGGTTCAACACCAACAGCATGGGGATCGCCGTCGTCGGCAGCTACGGCTCCAAGAAGCCGCCCGCCGCCGCGACGACTGCCGTCGCACGGCTCGCCGCGTGGAAGCTCGGCCTGTACGGCGCAAACCCGAAGGGGAAGACGTATCTGAAGTCGGGCGGTGGCAACCGCTATCCGAAGGGTAAGAAGGTACGACTGAACGTGATCTCCGGCCACCGGGACGGCTTCGCCACGGAGTGCCCCGGACGGAAGCTCTACCGCAAACTCGGATCCACCCGTACGACAGCCGCCCGTCTCCAAGGTCGGTGACGGTCGCTGAGGACCGAGGGGAGTTCGTACCACCCGTTTCACCGCCGTCGGGGGGCAGGCGCGGATGCCGCACGGCCGCCGAAGGTGCCGCACAACGGTCTGCATACACTGGCCGGTCGAAAGACAGTTCGGGCCGGTCCCGGCAGGAAGCGGAGACGACAGGTGACAGAAGCGATCCTCCTGGTCGGCGGCAAGGGCACGAGACTGCGACCCCTCACGGTCCACACCCCGAAGCCCATGGTCCGCGCGGCGGGCGTCCCCTTCCTCACCCACCAGCTGGCCAGAGCGAGAGCGGCGGGCGTCGACCACATCGTCCTCGCGACGAGCTACCTCGCGGAGGTCTTCGAACCGCACTTCGGCGACGGCTCCTCCCTGGGGCTTCACCTCGAGTACGTCACCGAGGTGGAGCCCCTCGGCACCGGCGGCGCGATCCGCAACGTGGCCGACCGTCTGCACTCCGCCCCCGACGAGCCGGTCCTGGTCTTCAACGGCGACATCCTGACGGGCCTGGACATCAGGGCGCTGGTGCGCACGCACGAGACGACGGGCGCGGACGTCTCCCTGCATCTCACGAAGGTGACGGACCCGCGGGCCTACGGACTGGTCCCCACGGACGAGACGGGCCGGGTCCTGGCGTTCCTGGAGAAGCCCCAGACCCCGGAGGAGATCGTCACCGACCAGATCAACGCGGGAGCGTACGTCTTCCGCCGCTCGGTCATCGACACGATCCCGCGGGGCCGCCCGGTCTCCGTGGAACGCGAGACCTTCCCCGAACTCCTGTCGGCCGGAGCCCACCTCCAGGGCATGGTCGACTCGACGTACTGGCTGGACCTCGGCACCCCAGCCGCCTTCGTCCGCGGCTCGGCCGACCTGGTCCTCGGCCGGGCCCCGTCCCCCGCGGTCCCGGGCCGCTGCGGCGACCGCCTGATACTCCCCACGGCCAGGGTCGCCCCGGACGCGAAACTGACCGACGGCACGGTGGTCGGCGAGGGCGCGTACATCGCGGAAGGTGCCAGGGTCTCCGGCTCGACGATCCTTCCGGGCGCGGTGGTCGAACCAGGTGCCGTCATCACCGACTCCCTGATCGGCACCAGGGCCCGCGTGGGCGAACGCTCGGTCCTCACCGGCACGGTCATCGGCGACGGCGCGATCATCGGCGCCGACAACGAACTGCGCCACGGCGCGCGAGTCTGGTGCGACGCGAAGATCCCCGCGGGAGCGGTCCGCTTCTCGTCGGACCAGTGAGGAGAGGTTCCGGCCGAGTCAGCCCGTCCGGCGTTTGAGGACACAGGGGGCGGAGCCCCCTGTGCGGGGTCGAAGGGGCGGCAGCCCCTGGAGAGGGGACGGGCAGGGGCGGCGGGGGCGAAAACCGCGACGCCACCCCCCACCCGCCGCACCGTCACAACCGCCCGATGTCCCCCCGAGTCATCCGCGGCGCCCGCCGCCCCGGAACCCGCCCACTCAACAGGATCAACCGAGCCGCCCGATGCCGCTGCCCCGCATACGGCTCCAGCAGCGCCAACATCGCCGCATCATCCGCATCCCGATCCCCCGCCAGCGCGAACCCCACGATCCCCGGCAGATGCAGATCCCCCACGGTCACCGCATCCGCCGCCCCATGACTTCGCTGCACCACCTCCGCGGACGTCCACGGCCCCACCCCCGGCACCACCTCCAGCCGAGCCTGCGCGGCCGCCGGAGACATCCCCACCGCCTCCTCCAGCCGCGCCGCCACCCGTACGGCCCGCAGGATCGTCGAGGCCCGCTTGTTGTCCACCCCGGCCCGATGCCACTCCCACGACGGAATCAACGCCCACGTGCGGGGAGACGGCATCACCCACAGCCGCCCACCCGCCGCGGGCCCCGGCGCCGGCTCCCCGAACTTCCGCACCAGCAACCGCCACGCCCGATACGCCTCATCGGTGGTGACCTTCTGCTCCAGCACGGAAGGAATCAACGACTCCAGCACCAGCCCGGTCCGCGTCAGCCGCAGCCCCGGCCGCCGATGCCAGGAATGAGCCACCACCCGATGCCGGGGCACGAAGACAGAAGGATCGTCCGCGGCCCCGAGCAGCTCCGGCAACCGCGAGAGCAGCCACTCACCCCCGGGCCCCCACGCCTCGCCGCGCACCTCACCGCCGTACACGCAGACCCGCAGGGTCCCGGGACCGACAGGCGTACGACTGGCCCGCCACACGGACCCGTCCGGAAGAGCCCGGAACGTGGGGTCCCCGGGCCCCCGCCTGAGCGCCCCGAGCACCAGCCCGAGATCGACGGGCCACCCCGGCGCCCACTTCCGCACCAGCGGCGCCTCCACCCGCGGCGCCTCCACCCGCGGCGCCTCCCGCCGCGCGGCGGGCACGACGACCTCCCCACCGCGCACGGTCGTACGCGTGGGCCGGGGAGCGAAACGTCCTGCCACGAATGAAGTCCTGAGGTACGAGAGGAACCGGGGCCTGGGATACGAGAGGAACCGGGAGAAGCCCTACGAGACTAGGCGCAAGCCGAGGCCCACCACCGCACCCCGACGAAACCGGCGCACATCACCGCACCTCGATGAAGCTCCCCGCATCCCGGTCCGGCCGGGGCCGGGGCTCCTCCGCCGGATGCCCCACCGCGACGGCCCCCATCGGATCCCAGTCCTCCGGCAGCCCCAGCACCTCCCGCACCACATCGCGGCAGAACATGGTGGACGACACCCACGCCGACCCCAGCCGCTCCCCGGCCAGCGCGACGAGGAAGTTCTGCACCCCGGCCCCCGCCGCGACGACGAACATCTCCCGCTCGGCCGCGTCCCGCCGTACATCGCCGTACGTGTGCGACCCGTCCATCACCAGACACGGCACGACGAGATACGGCGCGTTCCGCAGCACGTCCCCGCGCCGCACCCGTTTGGCTATGGACTCCTCGGACTTGCCGTCCCGCCGCAGATCGGCGATCCAGGCGTCCCGCATGGCGTCCAGCAGCCCGGTCCGCGAGGCCTCGGACTCCAGCAGCACGAACCGCCACGGCGTCGTGTGATGCGGCGCCGGCGCGGTGACGGCCGCGGCGACGGCCCGTCGTACGGCTCCGGGGTCGACGGGCTCGTCCGTGAAGGCCCGTACGGTACGGCGCTGGGTGACCGCTTCCCGGACGGCCTCCGAGGTCCCCAGCCGGAACATGTCGTCGCGCGCGTGACGCACCATGGCCCGCGCCCCCTCCCCGTGCTCCTCGGCCACGACGTGCGCCAGCCCGCGCACGACGGCGACGGGGAGACCGGCGGCCTTGCCCTTGACGAGATCACCGGCGGCGGCCAGTTCGTCGGCCGTCGCCACGACGGTCGCGCTGAGCGGATTGCCGTACGCGTCCGTGCCGCCCCGCAGATCGTCCAGCACCCGCACCCCGGCGGCCCCGATCGCGACATCGGTCAGCCCGGCGCGCCAGGGCCGCCCGAAGGTGTCGGTGACGACGATCCCGACGTCGACCCCGAGGGCGTCCCGCAGCCCGTCCCGGATCGCCCGCGCCGACGCGTCGGGGTCCTCGGGCAGCAACAGCACGGTCCCCGAAGGGGTGTTGGAGGCGTCGACCCCGGCGGCGGCCATCACGAGCCCCTGCCGGTTCTCGACGATCCTGAGCGCCCCGCGCCGCGCCACGACCCGTACGGTCTCGGCATCGATCGCGGCCTCCCGGTCGCTCGCCTCGACGACGCGCCCCTCCGCCTTGGACACGATCTTCGAGGTGACGAGCAGCACGTCCCCGTCGACGAGCCCCGGCTCGGCGGCGGCGATCAACTTGGCGAGGTCGTCCCCCCGCGCGACCTCGGGCATCCCGGAGACGGCCCACACCCGGAAACCGCCCCCCGCCATGCCCTTCACGGACTCGTGGCCGGGCGGGTTCGCCGGGCCGTCTGCCGTCTCGTGGCCGGGCGGGGTGGTGGTGCCGTCTGCCGTCTCGTGGCTGGGCGGGTTCGCCGTGCTGCCCGCCATCCCATGACCCGACCCATCCGCCGAGCTGCCCGCCGACCCACGACCGGACCCAGTCACCGCGCCCCCCGCACCCCCGGGCCCGCCGCTCGCGGCAGCGCCGTCGTTCACCGGCCCGCCGTCGGCAGCATGCGCGCCGCCCCGGCTCCCGGCCACCGCTCCCGGTGCTTCCGCAGGGCCCCGTGCCTCACCCGCCACCTCGCCGCTCAAGCTCCGCGCACCTCCTCCGCCAGCTCCAGCGCCTCCTGGGCCATCCGTGTGGTCGCGTCCAGGTCGGTCATCATCAGGGGTACGGCCCGGCAGCGGATGCCGGCCGACTCGATCCGCTCGACCGCTCCGGCGTCCACGGTGTCGACGAGCCAGCCGTCCAGCAGCCCCGAGCCGTAGTGCTCGGCGACCGCCGCGGCCGTGGACTCGACGCCGACCGCCGCCAGCACCTTGTCGGCCATGCCGCGCACGGGCGCGTCCCCGACGATGGGGGACAGACCCACCACCGGTACCCCGGCCTCGGCGATCGCCTCGCGGATGCCGGGCACGGCGAGGATCGTGCCGACGGACACCACCGGGTTGGACGGCGGGAACAGCACGACGTCCGCCTCCGCGATCGCCTCCAGCACCCCCGGCGCCGCCTTGGCCTGCTCCGCGCCCACCGGCACGACCGCGTGGGCCGGAACGGACGCCCGCAGCCGCACCCAGTACTCCTGGAAGTGAACGGCCTTGCGCTCGCCGTCGACCTCCACGGCCACATGCGTCTCGACCCGGTCGTCGGTCATCGGGATCAGCCGCACCCCCGGCTTCCACCGGTCGCACAGCGCCTCGGTCACCGCGCTCAGCGGATACCCCGCGCCGATCATCTGCGTCCGCACGATGTGCGTGGCGAAGTCCCGGTCCCCGAGCCCGAACCACTCGGGTCCGACGCCGTACGCCGCGAGCTCCTCCTTGAGGTGGAAGGTCTCGTCGGCCCGCCCCCAGCCCTGCTCCTCGTTGATACCGCCGCCGAGCGTGTACATCACCGTGTCGAGGTCCGGGCAGACCTTCAGCCCGAAGAGGTGGATGTCGTCCCCGGTGTTACCGATGACCGTGATGTCCGCGTCCGGCGCGGCCTGCTTCAGACCGCGCAGGAACCGGGCACCGCCGATGCCGCCTGCCAGAACCACAATGCGCATGGGAGCAAGTCTTACAGGCGGGTACGACAACGCGTCACGCGGTTACGACGTCCACCTCGTCGTGGGTCTCGCGGGCGGTGCAGGCGGTGTACATCGGCATCTCGGTCAGCCCCGGGTAGTAGACGTGCAGAGTCACCGCCGGCTCCAGCGCGTCGTTGACGACTTCGTGCACGTACCCCGGCGCGAACACCCGCTGTGCCCCCGCCCCCAGCGCGCGCGTGCCCCGCTCGGTGCGCTCGGTCAGCGTGCCCTCCAGGACGGTGAGGACCCCGGAGGAGCGGCCGTGGTCGTGCAGCCCGCTGCCCTGACCGGGGACCCAGGACAGCAGCCACACCTCGTAGCCGGGTCCGGTACGCAGCCGGTGGTACCAGCGGCTCGTCGCGTCGTACTGGACGAGGTGCGCCCACTGCGAACGGTCGGCGGCGATGGAGCGTGCCAGGCCGACGAAGTCGGCGACGGTGGCCGGGTGCTCGCGGGGGGCCTGGAGGAGGTGCGGGACCTCGAGGAGGTCGCCGGCGATCTGGAGGTCGTTGTCGCTGTTCATGGGGTGCGATGGGTCCTCGGCGAAGAGTGTGGGGGCTGGCTGGGTGTCGCGTACCGTCCGCCCGGGTCACGGGAAGACAGGAATGCCCTGGTGCGGGCGGGGAACAAGCAGCCGAGTCACGGTGGACTCAGGAGCAGCCGGAGCGCGTTGGGCTCAACAGCTGGAACAGCAACAACAGCTACAGCGAGCGCGGGCAGCACCGTGGGACCCCGCCGTGCGGGTCGAGGTGAGTGCCAAGTTCGCGAGCATGCCCACAAGGACACCGGGTCACACGTTCACTGTCAACTCGACACCCCGGAAGTGGGACATGTTTCACCTCATCCGGTCCAACTCCCTGATGAAAGGTTTGTTCACGCGTCTACCGGGACACATGGCGCACAACCGGGCGCACGGGCCGCGACTTCGCACGACCTGCACGGGCGCACACGGAACGAGTTCGAACTGATGGGCGTCCTTCCCCGTACAGGTCCGAAAGGGCCGGCGCGGCTCGGCACCCCTCTCGGGTCTCGTCTGCTTGTCAAGGTTTATGCCGATTTGAACACTTTCTGCAAGGCCTTGGTTCCGCAGAGTGAATAAGGGGCTCAATAGCAGATCTCGGCTTGACTCGCCCGGAGCAGCACACTTGTAATTTCACTCGTGTCGTTCAGCCGAAATCGGTAACGGCCGTCACACGGGGACGCGAAGACAGACGAGGGGCGCACATGACCGAGCTGGTGCAGCAACTGCTGGTCGACGACGCGGACGAGGAACTCGGCTGGCAGGAGCGCGCGCTGTGCGCCCAGACCGACCCCGAGTCCTTCTTTCCCGAGAAGGGCGGCTCCACCCGCGAGGCCAAGAAGGTCTGCCTGTCCTGCGAGGTCCGCTCCGAGTGCCTCGAATACGCCCTCGCCAACGACGAGCGCTTCGGTATCTGGGGCGGCCTGTCGGAACGCGAACGCCGCAGGCTGAAGAAGGCCGCCGTCTGACACGAGGCACGCTTCGCAGCACTTTTCGTACGCAACCGAACGGCCCGTCGCGCGTGGGTTATCCACAGGCGGCGGGCCGCCGTCTTGCCCAGCCGATAGTGTGGGCGCTCGTCCGAGACGCCTCGCCGCCCCCTCAGGGCACAGGCGCCCACCGCAGTCCACCGAACCGGGGCCCGTACCTCGATGTCCGTGCACAGCCACACGGCAGCCCAAGACCACGCTGCCACTCCTGAGTTCCCGCGTCATGTGGTGACCGCGGTGCTCGTCTCCCACGACGGCGCCCGCTGGCTGCCCGACGCGCTCGCCGGGCTGCTCGGCCAGGAGCGTCCCGTGCAGTTCGCCATGGCCGCCGACACCGGCAGCGCGGACGACTCCGCGCAGCTGGTGACCGATGTCCTCGGGGCCGACCGGGTGCTGCACCTCGCCCGGCGCACCGGCTTCGGCCAGGCCGTCGAGGAGGCCGCCCGCACCGCTCCCGTCCTGACGCCGGACGAGCTGCCGTATCTGAAGCGGCCCAGCGGCTGGGACCCGGTCACGCGCACGTGGCGCGACGACGCCTACGACCTGCCGGAGCTGCCGCACGGCGAACCGGTCCAGTGGCTCTGGCTGCTGCACGACGACTGCGCCCCCGAGCCCGACGCCCTGGCCCAGCTGCTGCGCGTCGTGGAGAACGAACTGGAGCTCGGCAGGGACGACGTCGCCGTCGTGGGCCCCAAGCTCCGCGGCTGGTACGACAAACGGCAGCTTCTGGAGGTCGGCGTCTCCATCGCCCACTCCGGCCGCCGCTGGACGGGCCTGGACCGCCGCGAACAGGACCAGGGCCAGCACGACCACGTCCGGTCCGTGCTGTCCGTGTCCACCGCGGGCATGCTGATCCGCCGCGACCTCTTCGAGCAGCTGGGTGGCTTCGACCGGCGCCTGCCCCTCATGCGTGACGACGTCGACCTGTGCTGGCGCGCCCAGGCCGCCGGCCACCGCGTCCTCATCGCCCCCGAAGCCGTCGTACGCCACGCCGAGGCGGCCTCCCGGGAGCGCCGTACCGTCGACTGCGCGGGCCGCACCACCGCGTCCCCGCACAAGGTCGACAAGGCCGGAGCCGTCTACACCCTGCTCGTCAACACGCGTACGGCCGCGCTGCCCTGGGTGCTCGTGCGCCTGGTCCTGGGCACCCTGCTGCGGACGGTCGCCTACCTCGTCGGCAAGGTCCCCGGACAGGCCCTCGACGAGATCCGCGGCCTCCTGGGCACCCTGCTGCGGCCCGAGCGGATCATCGCCGGGCGGAGCAAGCGAGGCACGCCGGTCGTCGACAAGGACGAGCTCAGGCAGCTGTTCCCGCCGCCCGGCGCGACCGTCCGGGCCACCGTGGAACAAATCGCGGGCAACTTCTTCGGCGGCTCCGACGCCGAGGCCTCCGCGGCCGGACGCCATGGCGGCGGCATCGAGTCCGGGCCCGGCGGCGACGACGCGGACTTCCTGGAGATCGAACAGTTCGCCCGCCTCAAGCGCGTCGCCCGCAAGCCGGGACCGGTGCTCTTCCTGGCGCTGCTCCTCGTCGCCCTGGTCGCCTGCCGCAACCTTCTGGGAGGCGGCGCGCTCGCGGGCGGCGCCTTGCTGCCCGCCCCGGCCGACGCGAGCGAGCTGTGGTCTCGTTACGCGGACGCGTGGCACGCGGTGGGCGCCGGCGGCACCCCGTCGGCGCCGCCGTATCTGGCGATCATCGCCGCGCTGTCCTCCGTACTGTTCGGCTCGACCGGCCTCGCACTGACGGTCCTGCTGGTCTGCTCGGTGCCGCTGGCCGGCTTCACGGCCTACTTCGCCTCCCGCCCGCTCGTCGAGTCCCGCCTCCTGCGCGCATGGGGGGCCGTCGTCTACGCCTTCCTGCCCGCCGCCACCGGCGCCCTCGCCGGCGGCCGCGTCGGCACCGCCGTTCTCGCCGTCCTGCTGCCGCTCATCGCGCGCGCGGGCGTCGTGGCCGGCGGCCTGACGAACACCGCTGGCACGCGTGGCAGTTGGCGCGCCACCTGGGCGTTCGCGCTCCTGCTCACGATCACCACCGCGTTCACGCCGATCATCTGGCCGATCGCGCTGCTCCTCGGCATCGGCCTGCTGGTCGTGCGCCGCACCGACATCACCGCCTACGGCCTGCGCTTCCTGGCCCAGTTCGGAACCCCCCTGCTGGTCCTCGCCCCCTGGTCGCTGACGCTGCTCCCGTTCGGCTTCTTCGAGCAGGCGGGTCTCGAGTACGGCTCCTCGGCCGCCTCCGCCCTCGACCTGCTCGGCGCGAGTCCGGGTGGCCCCGGCACGGTCGACGGGCTGATGCTCATCGGTGTGGTGCTGGCTGCCCTGGCCGCCCTGCTGCGCACCGAGCGGCAGTTCGGCATCTGGACGGCCTGGGCTGTGGCCCTGGTGGGCCTCGTCTTCGCGGTCCTGTCCAACGACTCGACCTGGGCGGGTCCCGCCACCCTCGTCTACGGCCTCGCCCTGCTGGCCGCCGCCATGCTCGGCGCCGACGGGGCACGCGCACGCGTGGCCGAGCAGAGCTTCGGCTGGCGCCAGCCGGTCGCCGCCCTGATCGCCTTCGCCTCCGCCGCGGGCCCGCTGCTCGTCGCCGCGGGCTGGATGATCGGCGGCGCCGACGGACCGCTGGAGCGCCGCGACCCCGTACAGGTGCCCGCGTTCGTCGCCGAGGAGAGCGGCACCCGCGACCAGGCCCGCACCCTCGTCCTCGACAGCGACTCCGCGGCGCACGTCGGCTACATGCTGGTGCGCGGCTCCGGCGCCCGCCTCGGCGACGCCGAACTCGCCGCGGCCGACGGCGAGAACGACAAGCTGGACAAGGTCGTCGCCAACCTCGTCGCCGGCTCCGGTGCCGACCAGGCGAACCAGCTCGGCGGCTTCGCCGTGCGCTACGTCCTCGTCCACAAGGGCGCGCCCCGCGAGGTCACGCGCGTGCTGGACGCCACGCCCGGCCTGACCCGGCTCAGCCAGCAGGACGGCAGCGGACTGTGGCGGGTCGACCAGGAGGTCGCGCGCGCCACCATTGTCGCCAAGTCCGGTGCCGGTACCGCGCAGCCGGTGGCCGCGGGCCCCGTGGACATCCACACCACGGTCCCGTCCGGCGCCGACGGCAGGATCCTGCGCCTCGCCGACACCGCCGACGAGGGCTGGACCGCCACCCTGGACGGCAGGCCGCTGACCCGCACCACCGTCGACGGCTGGGCCCAGGGCTTCGAACTGCCCGCCTCCGGCGGCAGGCTGGACGTCACCTTCGACGATCCCTTCACCCACACCCTGTGGCTGTGGATCCAGGGCTTCCTCGCCGTCGTCCTCGTGGTCATGGCCCTGCCCGGCCGCCGCCGCGACGTCGACGACGACCTTCCCGAGGAGCCGTCGGTCCCCGCCCAGGCAGTGGCGGGCGAGGGCCGCCGCGCCCGCCGTCTGCGCGCCCAGGCCGAGGAGGCCGCGCGCCCCGAGGACCTCCCCCCTCTTCCGCAGGAGGCCCCCGCCGCGGTCCCGCACCAGCAGTCCTACGGCGACTGGGACGCCCCGACCTACGCGAACGCCGAGTACGGCACCTACGGCGGCGAGCAGTACC
Source organism: Streptomyces doebereineriae (assembly GCF_031845645.1). Taxonomy (NCBI): domain Bacteria; kingdom Bacillati; phylum Actinomycetota; class Actinomycetes; order Kitasatosporales; family Streptomycetaceae; genus Streptomyces; species Streptomyces doebereineriae. Next base: position 17,573 of record NZ_JAVREZ010000031.1, on the reverse strand, counting down.
AGGACACGGCCCAGCAGTACCCGGCGGGCGGCTACGACCAGCAGCCGTACCAGGCGGACCCCTACCAGGGCGGCCAGTACGACCCGTACGCCTACGGCGGCCAGAACCAGCAGGCGTCGTACGACCAGACGTACGGCGGCCAGTACGAGCAGCAGTACGACCAGGGCTACGACCCCGCGTACGACCCGGCGCAGCAGCACCCGGACGACACCGGCAGTGAGCGCCCCGACGGGAGTCAGCAGTGAACCGCACCACCGTGTCCCTCATCGCCGGCACCGCCGCGCTCGCCGCCGTCACCGGGTTCGCCACGCTCAGCTCACCGCAGGCCGCCGGCACCGCCGGGACGGCCGCAGAGCTGCCCGTGGAGCGCACCAGTCTGCTGTGCCCGGCGCCCAGCACCTCCGACATCGCGGAGACGTCGTACACGTCCTTCACGCCTGTCACGAAGGACGCGGACGGCGGCGGCAAGGCCGAACTGCAGGCGGCCACCGCGAAGTCGGACGGCAAGAGCGCGGGCAAGAAGGCCGGCAAGAAGGCCGGCAAGCCGGTCCTCGAACCCGAGGAGCCCGGCAAGCCCGCCACCGGCGACACCTCCGGCGGCGACGCGCCGGCACTCGTCGGCACCGCCGAGGGCAAGTTCGCGCCCGGCTGGACCGTCCAGGAGACCACGGAGGTCGCCGCGGGCTCCGGACGCGGGCTGCAGGGCGTCAACTGTTCCGCCCCCGACACCGAGTTCTGGTTCCCGGGCGCGAGCACGGCCTCCGACCGCACCGACTACGTCCATCTGACCAACCCCGACGACTCCGCCGCCGTCGTCGACATCGAGCTCTACGGCAAGGACGGTGCCCTGGACTCCACGCTGGGGGAGGGCATCACGGTCGCGCCGCACTCCAGCGACCCGATCCTGCTGTCCACGCTCACCGAGGAGAAGCAGGAGAACCTCACCGTCCATGTGAACGTCCGCAGCGGGCGCGTGGGCGCGGCCGTGCAGGCGCTGGACGACAAGCTCGGCGGTGACTGGCTGGCCGCGTCGACGGACCCGTCCGGCAGCCTGGTGCTGCCCGGTATCCCGAAGGACGCCACCGCCGTGCGCCTGGTCGCCTTCACGCCCAGCGACTCCGACGCCGACCTGAAGGTGCAGCTCGCGTCCCCCTCCGGCCTGATCACCCCCGCCGGGAACGAGACACTGCACGTGAAGGCGGGCATGACCACCTCCGCCGACCTCGGCGACGTCACACGCGGGGAGGCCGGTTCGCTGGTCCTGACCCCCACCGACGCATCCGTGCCGGTGGTCGCCGCCCTGAGGGTCGTCCGCGGCAAGGGCGACGACCAGGAGACGGCCTTCATCCCGGCCACGCGTCCGGTCGGCACACGCGCGACGGTCGCCGACAACAGGGCCAAGGGCACCACGCTCTCGCTGACCGCCCCCAGCCGGGCGGCCACCGTCAAGGTCACGGCCTCGGCGGGCAGCGAGGGCGGTGAGGCGGTGACGAAGACGTTCACCCTCAAGGCGGGCACCACCGAGAATGTGGAAGCCCCCACCCCGACCGGCCTCAAGGGCACGTACGCCCTCACGGTCGAGCATGTCTCGGGAGGCCCGGTCTACGGCGCCCGCACCTTGGCGGCCACCGCGGACGGAGTGCCGGGCTTCACCATCCAGGCCCTCCCGGACGACCGGGGCATGGTGGCGGTGCCGGAGGCGGACCAGGACCTGTCGGTGCTGCAGAAGTAGCCCGGGGCGATCCGCGGGCGGTTCAGTCCTCGCCGTACCGCGGATCCACCGTCTCCGGAGTGAGCCCCAGCAGCTCGGCCACCTGCTCCACGACGATCTCGTGCACCAGCGCCGCCCGCTCGTCGCGCCCCTTGGTGCGGATCTCCACCGGCCGCCGGTAGACGACCACGCGCGCGGGGCGTCCCTCACGCGCCGGAATCGTCCCGCCGAGCGGCACCGCCTCGTCGTTCCAGGACTGTCCGTCCAGCCGAGGCACCTCCAGGACCAGGAAATCGATCTCGGCGAGCTGCGGCCAGCGCCGCTCCAGGCGCTCCACGGAGTCCTGCACCAGGTCCGCGAACGCCTCGGCTCGACTAGCGGCGAGGGGCACCTGCGGCGGGGCGATCGGGCCGCGCATGCCCCGGCCGTGGCGATCACGGCGGCGGGGCCCGGGGCCGGTGGCGCGGGGCGGTACAGGGTTGTCCATCACTGGTGAAGGGTAATCCTCACCGCACTCGCGCGCCCGCCGCCCACGCGGTACCCCGGACGCGGCCCGAAACGACGTACGGCCACCTCGTACGGCATGTCGGCAGTTGACCATTCCAGCCAAGGTTGGGCTCGAATCCGTATCTCTCCGAGACCGTCGATCTCAAGGCAATTGACATGGTTTGTACCAACTGGTGATCGGTTTCAGGTGTGTTCGGCCCCTCGAAAGCGGTTGTCCGTGCAGGTCACCGCGGTGGGACGGGAGTGCCGTGTGGGGCGTTTCACAACACGACACGGTGGGGTGACCTGGGGGAGAGTCGTCGCGGCCCGTTCAAGAGTGCGGTACCGTCCAACGTCGTGAGCCCTGTACGTCGCTGTTCGCGCACCGCTTGCGGCCGCCCCGCCGTCGCGACGCTGACGTACGTCTACGCCGACTCGACCGCGGTCCTCGGCCCGCTCGCCACCTACGCCGAACCCCACTGCTACGACCTGTGCGCCGAGCACTCCGAGCGCCTCACCGCCCCGCGCGGCTGGGAGGTCGTCAGGCTCCTCGACGCCTCGGCCCCGGCCCGGCCCAGCGGGGACGACCTGGAAGCGCTTGCCAACGCCGTGCGCGAAGCGGCCCGTCCGCAGGAGCGTGCCGGCCAAGCCGGCGGCGGAGCGCGCGCGGCCGACCCGATGGAGGTCGCGCGCCGCGGCCATCTGCGGGTCCTGCGCTCTCCCGACAACTGACCCGTCTTCTGGGTGCGTTCGGCGCGCTTTCCGCTCGGTGACGCACACCCATTGACGTGACTTGGCGCGGACACGACCATTCCGTAAGTCGAAGTGAGAAATCGCTTTCCGCATGACGGAATCGGGGAGGCGCCCGTGTACGTCCAGGAACTCGAACCCGTCGCCGACTCGCTCGGGCTGTCCGCCCTCGTCGCGGCCCTTCCCCTGGTGATCGTCCTGGTCCTGCTCGGCGGCGTCCGCATGAAGGCGCACCTGGCAGGCCTCACAGGCCTCCTGGCGGCCGCTCTGGTCGCCTGGCTCGCCTACGGCATGCCGCTGGGCCAGACCGTCTCCAGCGCCGCACAGGGAGCCGCCTTCGGCCTCTTCCCCATCCTGTGGATCGTCGTCAACGCCCTGTGGGTGTACCGGATGACCGTCCGCACCCGGCACTTCGACATCCTGCGCCGCTCCTTCGGAAGGCTGTCCGACGACCCGCGCATCCAGGCCCTTGTCGTCGCCTTCTGCTTCGGCGCGCTCCTGGAGGCACTCGCCGGGTTCGGCGCACCGGTCGCGATCTGCTCGGTCATGCTCGTCGCCCTCGGCTTCGACCCGGTGCGCGCCGCGGTTGTCGCGCTGGTCGCCAACACCGCCCCGGTGGCCTTCGGCGCGATGGGCACACCGGTCGTGACACTCGCGCAGGTCACCGGGCTGCCGTTGGACGGCGTGGCGTCCGTGGTGGGTCGTCAGACGCCTTTGCTGGCCCTCGTGGTGCCCCTGGTGCTGGTCTTCCTGGTCGACGGCAGACGGGGGCTGCGCGAGACCTGGGTGCCCGCCCTGGTCTGCGGAATCGCCTTCGCCGTCGCCCAGTTCGCGGCCTCCAACTACGTCTCCGCGCAACTCGCCGACATCGGGGCCGCCTTGGCCGGAGCGGGCGCCCTGGTCGCCGTACCGCACGCGCGCGTACCGGCCGACGAGTCCGTACGTGCGTCCGTGCTGACCGGCGCGCGCAGCGAGGACCTCGACGAGACGGACACGCGCGGTGAAGTCCTGCGCGCCTACGCCCCGTACGCGCTGATCGTCGTGATCTTCTCCGTCGCGCAGATCCCGGCCGTCAAGGACTGGCTGGCGAAGGCGACCCGGACGTACGACTGGCCCTTCCTCAACGTCCTGAATCCCGACGGGGATCCGGTCGGCGGCAACCTCTTCACCTGGCCGATCGTCTCCACCGGCGGCACTCTCGTGCTGCTCGCTGGGATCCTGACGGCCCTCGTGCTCGGCGTGCACGCGCGCGTGGCGGTCCGTGAATGGGCGGCGACCGTCCATGAGTTGAGGTTCGCGATCCTGACCGTGACGTCCGTGCTGGCGCTCGCGTATGTCATGAACCTCTCCGGACAGGCCGCAACCATCGGCCACTTCGTGGCGGCCGCGGGTGCCGGACTGGCCTTCCTGTCGCCGGTACTCGGCTGGTTCGGAGTGGCCGTCTCCGGTTCTGACACCTCGGCCAACGCGCTGTTCGGGGCATTGCAGGTGACCGCCGCGCGGGAGTCCGGGCTCTCCCCGGAGCTGCTGGCCGCCGCCAACAGCTCGGGCGGGGTGCTCGGCAAGATGATCTCGCCACAGAACCTCACCATCGCCTGCGCGGCCGTCGGGCTCGCGGGCCGCGAGGGGGACCTGCTGCGCAAGGTGCTGCCCTGGAGCCTCGGACTGCTGCTGGTGATGTGCCTGATCGTGGTCGGACAGAGCTCACCGGTGCTGGGCTGGATGCTGCCCTGACCACCCCGACGCCGTCTGACCTCAGGTAAGGGCTCGGAGTCCACTCAGCTCCCGCACATCCCACTGTCAGTGGCCACGGGTAGTTTGTGGTGACCGACAGGACTTTCAGAAGGGTTGGCCGTGGCTGATCTGTCACAGCTCGTGAAGGCGTACGACGTGCGCGGAGTCGTTCCCGACCAGTGGGACGAGACGCTGGCCGAGCTTTTCGGTGCCGCCTTTGTCCAGGTGACCGGGGCGAGCGCGATCGTGACCGGCCACGACATGCGCCCCACGTCCCCGGGGTTGTCGCGGGCCTTCGCCCGCGGAGCGGCCGCCCGCGGCGTGGACGTCACCGAGATCGGCCTGTGCTCGACCGACCAGCTGTACTACGCCTCCGGCGCGCTGAACCTGCCGGGCGCGATGTTCACGGCCTCCCACAACCCCGCCCAGTACAACGGCATCAAGATGTCCCGGGCGGGCGCGGCCCCGGTCGGCCAGGACACCGGCCTCGCCGAGATCCGCGAACTGGTCGAGCGGTGGAGCGAGGCGGGCGCCCCGGAAGCCGCCGCCGGGACCGGCACGATCACGCAGCGGGACACGCTGGACGACTACGCGGCCCACCTGCGCTCCCTCGTCGACCTGACCTCCATCCGCCCCCTGAAGGTCGTCGTGGACGCGGGCAACGGCATGGGCGGGCACACTGTCCCGACGGTGTTCGCGGGCCTGCCCCTGGACGTCGTCCCGATGTACTTCGAACTGGACGGCACGTTCCCGAACCACGAGGCCAACCCCCTCGACCCGGCGAACATCGTCGACCTCCAGAAGCGGGTCCGCGAGGAGGGGGCCGACCTCGGCATCGCCTTCGACGGTGACGCAGACCGCTGCTTCGTCGTCGACGAGCGAGGAAACCCGGTCTCCCCGTCCGCCATCACCGCCCTGGTGGCCTCCCGCGAGCTCGCCAGGCACGGCGGCAAGGGCACGGTCATCCACAACCTGATCACGTCCTGGTCGGTCCCGGAGGTCGTCAGGGAGAACGGCGGCACACCGGTACGCACGCGCGTGGGCCACTCCTTCATCAAGGCCGAGATGGCGAGGACCGGCGCGATCTTCGGCGGCGAACACTCGGCGCACTACTACTTCAAGGACTTCTGGAACGCGGACACGGGCATGCTGGCAGCCCTCCACGTCCTTGCCGCACTGGGCGGACAGGACGGCCCGCTCTCGTCCCTGGTGGCCCAGTACGACCGTTACGTCGGCTCCGGCGAGATCAACTCCACCGTCGCCGACCAGACGGACCGGCTTGCCGCGATCAAGGCGGCCTACGAGGGCCAGGAGGGCGTACAACTCGACGAACTCGACGGCCTCACGGTCACCGCCCCCGACTGGTGGTTCAACGTCCGCCCCTCCAACACGGAACCCCTCCTGCGCCTCAACGCGGAGGCGAGGGACGAGGCGACGACGGCGAAGATACGCGACGAAGTACTGGCGATCATCAGAGCCTGACGGGACGTTGGCTGCCGGGGGTGCAGGGGGCGAAAACCGCGACGGCAACCCCCACCCGCCGACCTCGCCCCAACCCCGGCGCCCTCCTCTCCCCGGCGGTACCCTGACCAGGCACATCCGCACATGCAGCCGTACCGCCCCCGAAGGGAACCCCCATGCCGCTCGAAGCCGGCCTCCTGGAGATCCTCGCCTGCCCGGCCTGTCACGCCCCCCTCAAGGAGCAGGACACCGAGCTGATCTGCACCGGCCAGGACTGCGGCCTGGCGTACCCGGTCCGCGACGGCATCCCCGTCCTCCTCGTCGACGAGGCCCGCCGCCCCGCGTGAGCGCCCCGCTGCCGCCGTAGGCGAGACAGCGCCCCAGTTGCCGCAAGAGCGACAACGACACAGCGACCACCGGTGTCCCGGACCCGCGCGACCGACGACCCGGCGAAGCGACAACCCGGCGTCCCCGGAGACCCGGCGATCGGAGGCTGCCGCCCCATGCTCGACGAATCGCTGCTAGACACCCCCGAGGCACTCTCGGAGGCCGACCGCCGAGGCCTGCTCCGCGGCGCCGCAGAGGCAGGCGCCCGCGTCCGCACGGCAGCGCGCCATGCCGCCGAGGCGGGGGTGAACGACCTCAAGCCCGATGGCCGCCCCCGTGCCGTCCTCATCGCAGGGCCAGGTGCCGCCGCCACCTGCGCGGCCGACCTCCTCGGCACACTCGCCGGCGCCGGCAGCCCCGTCACCCGCCTCGCCCCCACCGGAGTTGCCCCCGCCGCGGGTGCCCTGCGCTGGGAACTTCCCGGCTGGGCGGGCTCGGTCGACCTGCTTCTGATCGCCACTCCCGACGGCGCCGAACCGGGCCTGTCCCTGCTCGCCGACCAGGCCTACCGACGCGGCTGCACGGTCGTCGCCGTGGCGCCCGGCCGTACCCCGCTCAGCGAGGCGGTCGAGGGCGCCCACGGCCTGTTCGTGCCCATGGCCACGGCCCCGTACGAGCAGGCCACACCCCTCACCGCATCCGCCCCCGGCGTCCTGTGGGCCCTGCTCACGCCGCTCCTCGCGATCCTCGACCGCACCGGTCTGCTCACCGCCCCGCCCGACACGCTCGAGAAGGTCGCCGACCGCCTTGACCACATCGCCGAGCGCTGCGGGCCCGCCATCGCGACTTACAGCAACCCGGCCAAGACCCTCGCCGCCGAACTCGCCGACGCGCTCCCGGTGATCTGGACCGAGGGCACCTCCGCGGGGCCCGCGGGCCGCCGTTTCGCCGCTGCCCTCGCCGAGCTCTCCGGCCGCCCCGCCGTGGTCTCCGAACTGCCCGAGGCCCTCGCCGCGCACAGCACGCTGCTCGCCGGGCCGCTGGCCGCCAGCGCCGACCCGGACGACTTCTTCCGCGACCGCGTCGAGGAAGCTCCCGCGCTGCACGCGCGCGTGGTGCTCCTTCGCGACCGTCCGATCGGCGGTCTCAGCGCCGCTCCGGCCGCCCGTGACCTGGCCCTCAGCCACGACACGCCGATCAGCGAGCTGGAACCGGAGTCCGGCGGCGAGATCGAGACCCTCGCGGAACTGATCGCCGTCACGGATTTCGCCGCCGTTTACCTGGCGCTCGCCTCGGGGGCCTGACGTCGCCCAGGACGCCCTGATCGCCGTACGCACAGAAAGAGCCTGATGGACCGCCTCGACAACACCATCCGCCCCTACGCCTGGGGTTCCACCACCGCCATCCCCGAACTCCTCGGCGTCCGGCCGACCGGTGAACCGCAGGCGGAGATGTGGATGGGCGCCCACCCGGGAGCCCCCTCACGCACCGGCCGGGGCACGCTCGTCGAGGTCATCGCCACAGACCCGGCGAAGGAGCTCGGCGCCGAGGCCGTCGCCAAGTTCGGCCCCCGGCTGCCCTTCCTGCTCAAGATCCTCGCCGCGGGCGCCCCGCTCTCCCTCCAGGTACACCCCGACCTCGCCCAGGCGAAAGAGGGTTACGACGACGAGGAGCGCCGCGGCATCCCCGTGGACGCGGGCCACCGCAACTACAAGGACGCCAACCACAAGCCCGAACTGATCTGCGCGCTCACCGAGTTCGACGGCCTGTGCGGCTTCCGCGAACCCGCGCGCGCGGCCGAACTGCTCGACGCGCTCGGCGTCGACTCCCTCAAGCCGTACGTCGACCTCCTGCACGCCCGCCCCGAGGAGGCGGCCCTGCGCGAGGTCCTGACGGCCGTCCTGACCGCCGACCGCGCGGAGATGGCCCACACGGTCACCGAGGCCGCGGCCGCCTGCACCCGCCTGGGCGGCGACCACGCCCCGTACGCCGACATCGCCCATCACTACCCGGGCGACCCGGGTGTCATCGCCGCGATGCTCCTCAACCACGTCCGACTCCAGCCCGGCGAGGCCCTGTTCCTCGGCGCAGGTATCCCGCACGCCTACCTGAGCGGTCTCGGCGTCGAGATCATGGCCAACTCAGACAACGTCCTGCGCTGCGGCCTGACCCCCAAGCACGTCGACGTCCCCGAACTCCTGCGCATCGTCCGCTTCGAGGCCGCCGACCCCGGCGTCCTGCGCCCCGAGGCGTCCCCCGACGGCGAGGAGGTCTACGAGACCCCCATCGACGAGTTCCGGCTCTCCCGCTACGTCCTTCCCGAAGGCGGCGCCACCCACGACCTGACCCGCCCGACCCCGCAGATCCTGCTCTGCACGGCAGGTTCCGTGCGAGCCGGGGAACACGAACTGAGCCCCGGCCAGTCGGTGTTCGTGCCGGCGGGCGAGAAGGCCGAGGTGTCCGGCGCGGGCACGGTCTTCCGGGCAACGGTGATCGTGTGACCGTGACATGTGATCGTATGACCGGGCCTGTGGACGGCTGAGACGTCCGTGCCGGGCGAGGCTGCAAGAATGGCCCCCGGCAAAGGACGGGCAAAGGCCTGGACGGGCACAGAGGCACTTGAGGCGAAGGGACAACGCGAGCAGATGAGCGCGTCAGGCGGAACCAAGGCGATCGTGGCGGCACTCGGCGCCAACCTCGCGATCGCGGCATCGAAGTTCGTGGCGTTCGCGTTCAGCGGCTCCTCGTCGATGCTCGCCGAGGGCGTGCACTCCCTCGCCGACTCCGGAAACCAGTTCCTGCTGCTGCTCGGCGGCAAGAAGGCCCAGCGCGAGGCCACCCCGCAACACCCCTTCGGGTACGGCCGCGAGCGCTACATCTACGCCTTCCTGGTCTCCATCGTCCTCTTCTCGGTCGGCGGCATGTTCGCCGTCTACGAGGGCTACGAGAAGATCAAGCACCCGCACGAGATCGAGCACTGGTACTGGCCGGTGGGCGTTCTCGTCTTCGCGATCATCGCCGAGAGCTTCTCCTTCCGGACGGCCATCAAGGAGTCCAACCCGCTGCGCGGCAACCTCTCCTGGAAGGAGTTCGTGCGTCGCGCCAAGGCGCCCGAGCTCCCGGTCGTCCTCCTGGAGGACTTCGGCGCGCTGGTCGGCCTGGTCCTCGCCCTCGGCGGCGTCGGCATGGCCCTGCTCACCGGCGACGGCGTCTGGGACGGCATCGGCACCCTCTGCATCGGCATCCTGCTCATCCTGATCGCCCTCGTCCTGGCGGTGGAGACCAAGTCCCTGCTGCTCGGCGAGGCCGCCGGCATCGAGGCGGTCCAGAAGATCGAGGCCGCCATCGTCGACGGCCACACCGTCACCGGCATCATCCACATGCGCACGCTCCACCTCGGCCCCGAGGAACTGCTCATCGCCGCCAAGATCGCCGTCCAGCACGACGACACGGCCGCCGAGGTCGCCTCCGCGATCAACGCCGCCGAGTCCCGCATCCGCGAGGCCGTCCCGATCGCCCGCGTCATCTACCTGGAGCCGGACATCTACAGCGAGACCGAGGCCGCCAAGGGCGCAGACCGGGAGGCGACCCCCGGGGGACCGGCCCAGCAGCCGACGCCCGGCCACTGAGGTTCTGCCGCGGTACGGATTTTGTGCTGTACAAGACGGGGCCCGCCGACTTTCTCGGCGGGCCCGTCGGTTCTCGGTGCTCCGGCAGCTACCGGACCTCGCTCAGCACCTCCAGCACCGCCCCCTCGTCCGGCGCCGCCATGAGCCGCTCCCGGAACCCGGGGTCCATCAGCTTGCGCGACAGCAGCGCCAGGATCCGTAGGTGTTCATCGCCCGCGGCCGCCTCCGGCACGGAGATCATGAAGATCAGCCTGGCCTTCGTACCGTCCAGCGAACCCCACTCGACACCCTCTGCGGACCGCGCGAACCCGACGACAGGCCCGGTCACCGCATCCGTCTTGGCGTGCGGAATCGCGATCTCCTCCCCGAGCCCGGTGGTTCCCTGCTCCTCCCGCCGCAAGGCGGTGGCGACCAGTTCGTCCAAGTCCGCCACCTTGCCGGTCCGGGCGAGCAGCTCGGCCATCTCCCGGATTGCGGCCTCTTTGTCACGGGCGTCGAGGGCGACCTTCACGGTCCGCTCGGTGAGATAGCCGGAGAGGACTTCACCGTCGGCTTCGGCGGCGGCTTTGGTGCCAGCGTCGGCGTTGGCCGTTTTGTCGGCGCCGGTGCCCCCGACGTTCGGCGTCCCGGTCGATACCGCCTCCGCGGCGGGCGCGCTCGACGAGGCCACCACCCGCTGAGCCACCACGGCACCGGCGGCTCCACCGGCCGCCGCACCGGCGCCCACCCCGACCAGCGCGGGCTCGAGCGGCCCGACCACGCCCAGTCCGGGCACCGGCGCCGCACCCTTGCGCCTCCGCTCGCTGACGTCGACCAACGTGACCGTCGTCAGCGCGGTGACCGCGGTGCCGATCAACACGGCCACGAAGAACATCGGCACCCCGCTCACCGCGCCCAACACCGCCACGATCGGCCCGCCGTGCGGCACCGCGTCCTCGACCCCGGCGACACCGGCGATCGCGCCGGCCACCGCGCCGCCGAGCATGTTGGCCGGAATCACCTGTGCGGGCCGCGCCGCCGCGAACGGGATCGCACCCTCGGAGATGCCGAAACAGCCCATGAACAGCGCGGCCAGACCGGTCTCCCGCTCCTGCTCGGTGTAGAGCCGCTTCCGTATCAACGTCGCCAGTCCCTGCCCGAGCGGCATGACCGGGATCGCGGCCGCACACATGCCCATGACCGTCTGGTTGCCGGTCGCGATCAGCCCGGTGCCGAACAGGAAGGCCGTCTTGTTGACCGGCCCGCCCATGTCGAACGCGATCATGAGCCCCAGAATCGCGCCCAGCAGGATCGCGCTCGTGCCCGTCATCCCGCTGAGCCAGTCGGTGAGGTGCTCGAACACCCAGGAGATCGGCTTCCCGATGACGTAGATGAAGAACAGCCCCAGCGTCGTGGTCGCCACGATGGGGATCACGATGATCGGCATGATCGGCTGCACGAACTTCGGGACCTTGACCTTCTTGATCCACAGCACCAGATACCCGGCGAGGAACCCGGTCACGATCGCCCCGATGAACCCGGCGCCCGCCTTCGAGTCGTACAGGTCACCCGTGTTCGCGATCCAGCCACCGATCATGCCGGGCACGAGGGCGGGCCGGTCCCCGATGGCGTAGGCGATATATCCGGACAGAATCGGCACCATCAGCGTGAAGCCGATGACACCGATGTTGTTGACGTCCATCCAGAAGGAGTCCTTCGGGATGACCAGGCCGCCGGACGGGTCGGTGTGACCGCCGAGCGAGAGGGAGATCGCGATCAGCAGCCCGCCGACCACCACGAACGGGATCATGTAACTGACCCCGTTCATCAGCGCCTTGTACGCGACGCTCCGCTCCTTGCCGCCGCCCGATGCCGATGCGGCCGGGGTGGCGCCCGCCGTGTGCACCGGCGCGGACCGCACCTGTTCGATCAACTGCTCGGGGTGGTGGATCCCTTCCGCCACCCCCACGGTCAGAACGCGCTTGCCCACGAAACGGCTCAGGTCCACGTCCTTGTCCGCGGCGATGATGACGCCGTCCGCACTGCTGACATCGTTGTCATCGAGGACGTTTTCAGCCCCGATAGAGCCCTGGGTCTCCACCTTCATGTCGATGCCACGGCTCGCGGCGGCCTGCGCGAGCTTCTCAGCGGCCATATATGTGTGGGCGATGCCGGTCGGGCACGCGGTCACCGCGAGCAGCTTCAACCGCTTCTGCTCGCTGCCGCCGCCCGTGGGGGGAGGTCCGGCCGGACTGGTCACGTCGATCTCCTCACGCCTTTGCACCGCGGAAACGCCGTCCCGGACGCCCCGCAGGATCGATCAGATCTTCCGATCTCTTCGCATCTCCCCTCACCTGCCCAGACCACCCAAGAAGCAAAAGTCCCCGGATGACCTGGTCTGTTGTCGCCCGTTCCGCAGTACTGAGCCATGTCGTCGCCGCAGTCACGGCACCCTGTCAGGACGACTGGCGGCACGTCGCCGGCGTCCGGGCCGGCCGCCCGTGATCGGCCTGATGTATGCGGAGGCGGACTGGGGTTGCCCCGGCCGACCGGTGTAGCTTGGGACGGAGCCAGACGTCGCTGCTGATGGCGGTCGGGCGGTTCGCACGCGGACTGGCCGAGGGAGAGAGGGCCTCCGACGGACTGCGCTGCGCGCACCGGGCATGCCTGTGTCCTCTTCGGGCACCCCTGTGTCCGCCGCCGCGCAGACCAGCAGTACTTCCGCGCCCCAAACCCGAGGAGCAGCACCACATGACGACTGTCGACAACCGACAGGACTTCAAGGTCGCCGACCTCTCCCTGGCCGAGTTCGGCCGCAAGGAGATCACCCTCGCCGAGCACGAGATGCCCGGCCTGATGTCGATCCGCAAGGAGTACGCCGAGACGCAGCCGCTCGCCGGCGCCCGCGTCACCGGCTCCCTGCACATGACCGTGCAGACCGCCGTCCTCATCGAGACCCTCGTCGCCCTGGGCGCCGAGGTCCGCTGGGCGTCCTGCAACATCTTCTCCACCCAGGACCACGCGGCCGCCGCCATCGCCGTCGGCCCGAACGGCACCGTGGACAACCCCCAGGGTGTCCCGGTCTTCGCCTGGAAGGGCGAGACCCTGGAGGAGTACTGGTGGTGCACGGAGCAGGCCCTGACCTGGCCGAACACCCCCACCGGCGGCCCGAACATGATCCTGGACGACGGCGGTGACGCCACCCTCCTCGTCCACAAGGGCGTCGAGTACGAGAAGGCCGGCAAGGTTCCCTCCGTCGACACCGCCGAGTCCGACGAGCACCGCTGCGTCCTCGAACTCCTGCACCGCACCATCACGGACGGCTCGCAGAAGTGGACCCAGCTGGCCTCTGAGATCCGCGGCGTGACCGAGGAGACCACGACCGGCGTTCACCGCCTGTACGAGATGCAGCGCGACGGGATCCTCCTGTTCCCGGCGATCAACGTGAACGACGCCGTCACCAAGTCGAAGTTCGACAACAAGTACGGCTGCCGCCACTCCCTGATCGACGGCATCAACCGCGCCACCGACGTCCTCATCGGCGGCAAGACCGCGGTCGTCCTGGGCTACGGCGACGTGGGCAAGGGCTGCGCGGAGTCCCTGCGCGGCCAGGGCGCCCGGGTCATCGTCACCGAGATCGACCCGATCTGCGCTCTGCAGGCTGCGATGGACGGCTACCAGGTCACGACCCTCGACGAGGTCGTCGACAAGGCCGACATCTTCGTCACCACGACGGGCAACAAGGACATCATCATGGCCTCGGACATGGCCAAGATGAAGCACCAGGCGATCGTCGGCAACATCGGTCACTTCGACAACGAGATCGACATGGCCGGTCTCGCCAAGATCCCCGGCATCGTCAAGGACGAGGTCAAGCCGCAGGTCCACACCTGGAAGTTCCCCGACGGCAAGGTACTCATCGTGCTGTCCGAGGGCCGTCTGCTGAACCTGGGCAACGCCACCGGCCACCCGTCGTTCGTGATGTCCAACTCCTTCGCGGACCAGACCCTGGCCCAGATCGAGCTGTTCACCAAGCCCGACGAGTACCCGACCGACGTCTACGTGCTGCCCAAGCACCTCGACGAGAAGGTCGCCCGCCTCCACCTGGACGCGCTCGGCGTGAAGCTGACCCAGCTGCGCCCGGAGCAGGCGGCGTACATCGGCGTCGAGGTCGACGGCCCGTACAAGTCGGACCACTACCGCTACTGAGCCGTACGGCACAGCAGCAGACCCTCCGAGGCAGGCCCCCGCACCCCCGTGTCGGGGGCCTGCCCCTTTGGCCTTGTGACCCTCGCCGTGTGACCGTCAGGCCGGACAGCCCGTCAGAACCCAGGACCCCCATGCCCCGCGGCCGTTATTCGCTCCACGATCCGCACGATCACACCCCCCTCGCAGAAGAACACTTCCAGTGCGCCCCCGGCCCGTCCGGTTGGCGCTACTTCTCCCAACTGACCACCCCCGCGGGCGATCACAGCGGCTCGGTCGACCTCACCCTCGACGAACTCGGCCGCCCCATCCGCCTCGAACTGCACGCCGCGAGCTGGCAGGTGCGCGGTGCCGCGCTCGACGGCGTCACCTGGGTCCGCACAGACCCCACCGGGGCCCACGCCACAGAAGGCAATGTCGCCGCACACGCCTTCACCGGCGCATCTCCCGCTTTCCTCGTCGCCACCACCCGTCTCCTGCGCCTCACTCCCTCCGCATCAGCAACCCGCGTACGCCTCGTGGCCTTCACGGACCCCGTCCTCGCCCCGCGCACCGTGGACCAGTCCTGGACCTTGCTGAAAAGAGAAACACACGCCACTGACAACGGCCCGCTGACCGTGGACGAATACCAGGTCACAGCCCTGGACACGGGCGAACAGCACACCGTGCACATCGCCGGCGACGTGGTCCTCGCGGCCCCCGGGATCGAGCTGGAGGACCTCGAATCACCGCCGTCGACGTTCCCTGCACCACCGCTGGACTGAAGCGACCTCAGACTTCAGCAGGTGTCCCCTCCCGCACCTGACATCAGCGGCGCCCGGTGACCCGCGGGATCACGCCGGCGGAACGAACCCGGACGCGGACCTGCCCTCCGGCGGCACGGCGGGCGCGGGCCCCTCCGGAGCCGCCTCGACGCCGTAGGAGGCAGGCGGCTGTGGAGACAACGGAGCAGCGGGCTGCGCCCCCGGATACGGGTAACCGCCCTGCACCCCGACCCCAGGGCCGGGCCTCGACGCAGGAGAGGGCCCAGCTTCCGTCGTGCCGCTGCCGTAGGCCCGCCGGGCCTCGCGGGCTTGCCGTTCCTGCACCACCGCCGCCAGATACGCGCCCGGCGGCACGTCCTGCGGCGCAGGAGTTCCCGTATGTGCCGCGAGATCGGACGCCAGCCGCTCCGCCATGGCCCAGCCGACCTGCGGGTCGAGTTGGTGCATCCGCGTCAGGTACTGACGGATGGCAAGCCACAGGCCATCGGGAACCGCCGACAGGTCGAGCCCGGAGAACCGGCCGGCGAGCCAGGGCGGAGGCGGCGGCAGGAATCCGCTGGGCCCCACCGGAATCCGCTCCCGCACGACCAGCGTCCCCGCGAACACGTCTCCGAGCCGACGCCCCCGCGCCGACACGAGCGAGGCGATACAGGCCACGACCCCGAACGTCATGAGAATCTCGATCACACCGATCGCGCCCCGCACCAGCGCGTGCCGGAAGCGGATGGGCCCTCCGTCGTCCCGGACCACGCGAAGCCCCACAGCGAGCTTCCCCAGCGATCGCCCATGGCTGAGCGTCTCGACCGCGATCGGACCGCCCACCAGTACGAGCAGGAACGCGGCGATCGAGAGCGCCACCTGGGCCGCGTCGTCCAAAGAAGCGGAAGCGGCCACCAGAGCGACGGTCACGGCGATGTACACGACCATGGCCACGATCAGATCGATCACAATGGCCATCGCCCTGCTGGGCAGCCTCGCAGGGCGCAGCTCAAGCGCCACCGCCTCGCCCGTCACGAGCTCACTCACGCCTGCTGTCCTTCCCCTGACCCGACCGGTCAACGGCCAGTCTGCCAAGCTGAGGGCGCATCGCGTCGCAGTACGACAAGCTGACACTCATGACGGACCGCCGACGATCAGCCGAGGAGCAGGCAAACCGATGGACCTCGACGTCTTCGTCACCGCCCACCGAGCCGAATGGGACCGCCTCGACGCCCTGCTCCGGCGCCAGCGCCGCCTCAACGGCGCCGAAGCGGACGAACTCGTCGCCCTCTACCAGCGCACCGCCACTCACCTCTCGCTGATCCAGTCCAGCGCCCCCGACCCGCAGCTCACCGGCCGGCTCAGCCAACTCGTGGCACGCGCGCGTAGTGCCGTCACAGGAACCCGCCGCGCCTCCTGGCGCGATGTCACACGCTTCCTCGCCTACGGCTTCCCCGCCGCCGTCTATCGATCGCGGCACTGGTGGGTGCCCACCGCGCTGCTGTCCACCGTCGTGGCAGCCCTCCTGGGCTGGTGGATCGGCACCCACCCCGAGGTCCAGTCATCCATCGCGGCCCCCAGTGAACTGCGCGAGCTCACCCGCCCGGGCGGCCAGTACGAGACGTACTACTCGAGCCATCCCGCGGCATCCTTCGCCGCCCAGGTCTGGACGAACAACGCCCAGGCGGCCGCCATGTGCCTGGTCCTGGGGATCTTCCTGGGGCTCCCGGTCCTCTGGATCCTGTTCCAGAACATGCTCAACCTCGGAATCGGCATGGGCCTGATGTCGTCGGTCGGCCGTCTCGACACCTTCCTCGGCCTCGTGCTCCCGCACGGCCTCCTCGAACTCACGGCGGTCTTCGTCGCGGCCGGCACAGGCCTGCGTCTCGGCTGGACCCTGATCGATCCCGGCCCTCGCTCCCGACGCACGGCACTGGCGGAGGAGGGCCGAGCAGCCGTGGGCATGGCGATAGGCCTCGCGCTGGTCCTGTTCGTTTCCGGCGCCATAGAAGGCTTCGTCACCCCCTCGGGTCTGCCCACCTGGGCCCGCATAACCATCGGGATCGTCGCCGAGCTGACCTTCCTCGCCTACGTCTTTGTCCTGGGCGGGCGAGCGGCGCGTGCGGGTGACACGGGCGACGTCGAGGCTGCCGAACGCAGCGCCACTGTCCCTAGCGCCGCCTGATGTGCAGGGGACCCTGCTGAGCTGCTACTGTCTCCTTCGCCCCACAGGAGCCGTTGACACGGAGCATGTGGGGAGGTAGATTCGAACAGTTGCCTGGAGCTGGG
This sequence comes from Streptomyces doebereineriae, assembly GCF_031845645.1. Classification (NCBI taxonomy): domain Bacteria; kingdom Bacillati; phylum Actinomycetota; class Actinomycetes; order Kitasatosporales; family Streptomycetaceae; genus Streptomyces; species Streptomyces doebereineriae. The sequence continues at coordinate 258 of NZ_JAVREZ010000031.1, read as the reverse complement.
TTCATCCCGCTCGGTAGCAGTGAGTGTCTGTCTGCTTCTGGAAATCTTGATTTCAGAGAAGCCCCTTCCCGATGAAATTCGGAAACAGATGGCCGGTCAGTCCGGTCTGAAAGTTCTGATAATGTTGGGAACGCCGGAAAGGGAAACGCGAGAGCGGGAACCTGGAAAGCACCGAGGAAATCGGAACCGGAAACGGTCTGATAGAGTCGGAAACGCAAGACCGAAGGGAAGCCCGGAGGAAAGCCCGAGAGGGTGAGT
>NZ_JAVREZ010000030.1:0-103644 GCF_031845645.1 Streptomyces doebereineriae | reverse complement strand
ACGCGGGCTGGTACCCGCACACCAACCAGGTCGGCCAGACCGGCAAGAGTGTCTCGCCGCAGCTGTACATCGCCAACGGCATCTCCGGCGCGATCCAGCACCGCGCCGGCATGCAGACCTCCAAGACGATCGTGGCGGTCAACAAGGACGCCGAGGCTCCGATCTTCGACCTCGTCGACTACGGCGTCGTCGGCGACCTCTTCGACGTCGTCCCCGCCCTCACCGAGGAGATCAACACCCGCAAGGGCTGACCCTGTGGGAGGGGAGTCCGGATCACCCGTGGGGTCACCAGGAGAGCGGCCCCTTGGCGTCGAAGAAGCCGCCGGTCGGGCCGTCCGGGCCGACCTGCGCCATGCGGACGATGATCTCGGCGCCCTCGGCCACGGTCTGCGTGCCCGTGTTGCCGTTCAGGTCGGTCTTGGTGAATCCGGGCTCCACGGAGTTGATCCGCATGGCCGGGAACGCCTTCGCGAACTGCACGGTGAGCATGTTGACCGCGGTCTTGGACGTCGGGTAGGCGATGCCCGGGTAGAAGTGCGCGGGGTGGTCCGGGTCGGAGAGATGGGTCAGGGAGCCCAGGCCGCTGCTGACGTTGACCACGACGGGCGCGGCCGAGCGCTGGAGCAGCGGAAGGAAGGCGTGCAGGACGCGGACGACTCCGAAGACGTTCGTCTCGAAGGTGGTGCGCATCTGGTCGGCGGTCACGGTCGCCGCGACCGGCACGCTGTTGTCCTCGGTGCGGGTCTCGATACCGGCGTTGTTGATCAGGACGTCGAGGCCGCCCGCGGCGTCCAGGGTCTTGGCCGCGGCCTCGACGGAGGCGTCGTCGGTGACGTCGAGCTGGACGAACCGTGCGCCCAGCTCGTCGGCGGCGCGGCGGCCGCGCTCGGCGTCACGGGCGCCGACGTAGACGGTGTGTCCTGCGGCGATGAGCCGGCGGGCGGTCTCGAAGCCGAGGCCCTTGTTCGCTCCGGTGATGAGTGTTGTCGTCATGCCGTCCAGCTTGCTGCGCCGAAGCGCGGTCAGCCAGAAGACCCTTCTTCCTGGGACTGGCGGTACCAGGCACGTCGGCGGCCGACGGTGTTCACTGAGGAGCATGGCGGTGACAGAACTGGGACAGGCGCTGCGGCGCTGGCGCGACCGGGTGCCCCCGGACGCGGCCGGGCTGCCCTCCGGCGGCCATCGGCGGGCTGCCGGGCTGCGGCGCGAGGAGCTGGCCCTGCTGGCCGGCATCTCGGTCGACTACGTGACGCGTCTCGAACAGGGCCGGGCGGTCAACCCGTCCGTGCAGGTCGTCGAGGCGTTGGCCCGGGCCCTGCGGCTCTCGGGGGACGAGCGGACGTACCTCTTCGGCCTCGCGGAACTGGTGCCGCCGGGACCGGATGTCGTGCCCGGGTTCATCACGCCCAGCGTGCAGCGGCTGCTGGACCGGCTGGTCGACACCGCCGTCGCGGTCTCCGACGCGGCCATGACGCTGCTGCTGGCAAACCCGATGTACGCGGCTCTGATGGGCGATCCGTCGGTCCTGCGTGGCTTCGAACGCAACGGTGTGTGGCGCAACTTCACGGGCATGCCGACCAGAGTGCGGCACACGCCGGAGGAACGGCGCGACTTCGAGGCGGGCATGGTCGCCGAACTGCGCACGACCGCCGCCCGTTATCCCGCCGACCGCCAACTCCAGGCCCTCGTGGCGGAGTTGCGCACCAGGAGCGAGCGGTTCGCCGAACTGTGGGACGCGGGGGTGGTGGGCCGTCTCGCCGGCTCGCGCAAGACGATCGAGCATCCCCAGGTCGGCACGCTCACGCTCGACTGCGACCTCCTCCGGGTGGAGGAGAACGACCTGCACATCCTCGTGTACTCGGCCGAGCCGGGCACCGAGGCCGCCGAGAAGCTGCGGCTGATCTCGGTGCTGGGCACGCAGAGCCTGGTCGACAGGAGCTAGCGGAGCTACCCCTTTGTCTCGTCCTCCGTGAGGATCTTCACGTCCCAGGGTCCCAGGGGCACGGCCGCCGGGTACACCTCGTCCGTAAGAGCGTTCCGTAGGGACGTCGGCACGGCGACCGACACCGCCTCCCACGACCAGTTGTGCAGGAAGCGGACCCGGCGGCCGTCGCGGGCGGTGGCCGAGGTCGCGGTGACGCTCGGATGGGCCGGGCGCCAGGCGGCCGGGGCCGCCCACTCGAACACGGCCCGGGCGAAGGCGGGATCGGGAACGGTACCCACGTAGGTGATGCGGCCGGCGCCATGACGGTGTGTCGTGGCCGTCGGCCAGCGCCCGAAGTGGGGGTGGTCGTAGGTCGCCAACTCCTCGGCTCCCTGCGGCTGGAGACCGTCGGCCCAGTGCAGGGCGCACGCTTCGGGCGGCAGGGGGAGACTTTCCGTGCCGGTGACCGGCAGCGGGGTGCCCAGGTTGCTGAACTCGTCGTACGTCACCCCGGCCGCCTCCGCCAGCCTTCCGGGCTGCGCTTCGGTGCGGGCCCTCGCCTCGGTGTCGCCGTACCCGGTGCGGGGGCCGACGATCAGGTGCCCGCCCGCCTCGGCGTAGGCCCTGAGGCGGTCGAGGGTCTCGTCGTCGGCGGCGTAGAAGGCGGGGGCGACGAGGACCTCGGGCAGGACGGCCGTCGAGAGCTGCCCGGGGTGGAGGATGCGGGTCTGGAGCCCCGCGTCGAAGGCGCCCCGGTAGAAGGCGTCGAAGACCGTCTCGTACGACCGCCCGTTCGCACCCCCGTCCGCCAGAGCGAGTGGCGGTTGCGCCTGGAGCGCCCACTTGCTGGGACCGTCGTACAGGAAGGCGACGTCGGCGTCCGGGGTGAGGGCTGCCGTTAGGTCGCCCGCCTTCTCCAACTCCGTTCCCAGCGTGGCGAGTTCGCGGTAGACGCGGCCGGGGCGGCCGTTGTGCGGGAGGATGCCGCCCCAGTAGGTCTCGGTGCCGAAGTGCAGGGTGTGCCAGTGCCAGTACTCGATCATCGAGGCACCGCGGGAGATCAACGCCCAGGCGGCCTGGCGCCATTGGCCGTCGTAGGCTGGTCGGTTGTTCCATGGGTAGCTGATGGCCTGGGCGTTGGTCTCCGTGACCAGGAACTGTTCCTGGCGGGAGGAGTACATGCGGTCGGCGCTGCGGTACAGCGCCCAGGTGCCGTTGGTCGTCCAGTCCTGTCCGTCGACGCCCGGGTCGGGCAGTTCGAGGGCGTCCTGCATCGTGTAGTACGGGTTGCCCGCGGTGACGTCGAGCCGTTCGGTGAGCCTGTCGTCCTCCACGCCCTGGCGGTCGTAGGAGATGCAGGTGGTGACGAACTGGCCGGGGCGGGCGTACTCGCGGACGATGTCGGCCTGCCACGCGATGAACTCGGTGACGAGCCGGGCCTGGAAGCGCCGCCACGCCAGGTCGTACTGGGGCTGTGCGTTGCCGTCGGGGGTCCACAGGTCGGCCCAGGTGGAGAGCCGGTGCGACCAGTAGACCAGGCCCCATTCGCGGTTGAGGGTCTCCACATCGCCGTACCGCGCGCGGAGTTCGTCGACAAAGCGCTGGAACACGCCGTGGTTGTGCAGAAGATGGGGGCCGGGTTCGTTGTCGACCTGGTAGCCGATCACGGCGGGGTGGTCGGCGTACCGGGCGACGATCTTCCGGATGACCCGTTCGGCGTGGAAGCGGAACGCCGGGTGGGTGAAGTCGACCTCCTGCCGGGCACCCCAGCCGATGCGCTCACCGGTGCGTGACTCCCCCGCGATCTCCGGGTACTGGCGGGCCAGCCACGGCGGTACGGCGTAGGTCGGTGTCCCGAGGATCACCGAGATACCCCGCTCGTGAGCGCCGTCCAGGACGGGCTGGAGCCAGTCGAGGTCGAAGCGGCCGTTCTCCGGTTCCCAGGTGGACCACACGGACTCGCCGACCCGGATCACCGTGAAGCGCGCCTCGGCCATCAGGTCGAGGTCGTCCTTCAACCGCTCGTACGGCTGGTACTCGTGGTAGTAGGCGGCGCCGAACAGAACGCGGGGTGGAAGCTCGAACATCCTTCTCCAATACGGTTGTTGACGGGTCAGCCTTTGACTGCACCCGTGGACAGGCCTTCGAGGAGCTGCTTGCGCAGCACCACGAACAGAGCGACCGCGGGCACCACGGCGATGACGGCTCCGGCGAGCACGAGGTCGTACTGCCGTTGCTCGGACACGAACAGGGTCTGCAGGCCGAGCGGCAGGGTGTACTGGGAACTGTCGGAGACCAGCACCAGCGGCCACAGGAAGCTGTTGTAGCTCTGCAGGAACTGCCAGACGGCGAGCGCGCCCAGCGAGGGCCGCAGCAGGGGCAGCACGATGGTGCGGAAGATGCCGAACTCGCTGGCCCCGTCGATCCTGGCGGCCTCGAGGACGGAGTCCGGGACGGACTGCACGATGTACTGCTGCATCATGAAGATCCCGAACGCGGGCGCCACCCACGGCACGATCAGCGCGAACCAGGGGCTGCCGAGGCCGCTCTTGACGAGGATCACGAACAACGGCACCAGGATCACGGCGAAGGGGACCGAGAGCGAGCTGAACATCACGCCGAACAGCAGGCGCCTGCCGGCGAAGCGGAACTTGGCGAAGCCGTATCCGGCCAGGGCGCAGACGAACACGGACACGGTGGTGGCGACGAGGGCGACGACCGTGCTCATCAGGAACCAGCGCCAGAACGGCTGCCCGGACAGCAGGCGTTGGTAGTTGTCGAGCGTGAACGGGTCGGGCAGCAGCCGGGGCGGGTAGGCGAAGATGTCGCCGCGCGGCTTGAACGAACCGCTCAGCGCCCACAGCAGCGGGGCCAGGAAGGCCAGGAGCAGCAGGACGAGAGTGCCGTACAGGGGTACGCGGGTGCGCATCATGCGGACGCCCTCCCGATGCCGAGGAGCCGGTTGAAGAGCTGGCTGAGGCCGAAGACCAGGACGAACAGCACGACGGCGGCGGCGGCCGCGTAGCCGAACTGCTGGCGCTGGAAGGCAGCCCGGTAGATGAACATCGTCACGGAGAGCGTGGATTCGGCCGGTCCGCCGCCGGTGAGCAGGTAGGGCTCCTCGAAGATCTGGGCGGCGCCGATGAACGAGGTGACGACGACGAAGGCCGTGACCGGCTTCAGCGCCGGGAGGGTGACGGTGGTGAAGGTGCGGACGCGTCCGGCGCCGTCCAGGGCGGCCGCCTCGTACAACTCCCTCGGCACGTTCTGGAGTCCGGCCAGGAAGAACACCGTGAGGTAGCCGGTCCAGCGCCACAGCATGACCAGGGCGATGCTCACCTTGGCCAGGCTCGGGTCGCCGAGCCAGTCGACGCCGCCGGTGCCGAACAGGGCGCGCAGGATCGAGTTGATCAGGCCGAACTGCCGGTCGAAGAGCAGGCCGAAGATGAGTGCGACAAGGATCGGCGAGACGACGATCGGCACGAAGTAGGCGGTGCGCCACAGGTCCCGGGCGCGCAGACCGCGGGTGTTGAGGGCCTGCGCGATCAGCAGGGCGAGCGGCACGACGACACAGACGGCGACGAGGACGAAGACGGCCGTGTTGCCGAGGGCGCGGTGGAAGCTGATGTCGGTGAGCAGGTTGCGGTAGTTGCGCAGGCCCACCCAGTGCGGGGTGCCGAGGCCGACCCACTCGGTCAGGCTCAGCCACAGCGAGACCGCGATCGGGATCAGCATGAACAGGACGTAGAGGAGATAGAAGGGCGAGATGAAGAGGTACGGCGCCCAGGTGCGGCGTGGGCGCTGCGCGGTACCGGGCTCACCGGTGCGTTCGTCGGCGGTGCGGGCGCGGCCCGCGACAACGGTGGTCACAGCGGGGCCTCCTAACGTCCGGCCTGGTCGCGGTAGTCGGCTGCGGTCTGCTTGAGCGCCTGGCGTGGGGTGACGTCGCCGCGGTAGGCGCGCAGGAGGTTGCCGGCGAGGACGTCGAAGAGGATCGACTGGTCGGGGCTCTGGTAGAAGGCCGGGACGTCGGGCAGCAACGACCGGTAGAGCCGGAAGAGTTGCTGGCCGCCGCAGAAGTCGTCCTTCGTGGCGTTGAGCTGCGGATCCTCGTACACGGAACGGCGGGTGGGCAGATAGCCGGTCTCGGTGAAGCGGCGGACCTGCCCCTCGTGGGTGAGCCAGGTGTTGAGGAGGAAGTCGACGGCCGCCTCGGTGTTGGCCTTGTCCTTGACGACACCGAAGCCGGTGCCGCCCAGTGCGGCGGTCACCCCGCCGCCCTTGGTGAACCGGGGCAGGCCCCGTACCCGCCATCTGCCCTTCTGTTCGGGCACGTTGGGGATCAGGCCGTAGTTCTTGTACCAGATGGCCATCGGCAGCCCGACGACCTTGTTCGTCTTCAGGGCGGTCTGCATGGCCGCCCCGTAGTAGTCGGAGATGTCGATGACGAAGCCGGTGCGCAGCCCCTCGCACAGGAAGCGCAGGGTCTCCTCGGCCTCCGGGGAGTCGAGGACCAGGTTTCCGTCGGCGTCGAAGAAGGCGCCGCCGCGCTGGTAGAGCAGCATCTGGAAGGACTGGACGACCTGTCCCGTGTCGCTGCCGACCGTGGAGACGACGCAGAGGGAGGCGCCGTGGTCCTTGTGCACGCGGGCGCCGAGTTCGGCGTACTCCTCCCAAGTGGCGGTGTCCGTGGGGAGGTTCCACTGCGAGAACAGGTCGTCGCGGTAGTAGTAGACGACCATCGGGGTGTCCGAGTCGAGGGCGTGGAGCCTGCCGTCCTTGCTGTAGGGGGCGAGGCGGGCGGGGAGCAGGTCGTCCTTCAGGCCGGGGACGGCGGTGATGTCGGGGGTCAGGTCGTGCAGCAGCCGCGGGGCGATGTCACCGCGCAGCATGCGCGGGAAGCTGCCGATCTCGAAGCCGATCGCGTCGGGGGTGCCGCGTCCGGCGACGGCCTGGGCGAGCAGCTTGGTGACGAGGTCGGCGGGTCCGGCGCGGGTGACGTCGAGGTGGTAGCGGAAGTCGGTGAGCCGGTCGGCCTCCGGTATGCCCTTGCGGAAGAAGTCCTCGTATCCGGGGTCGTGGGTCCACAGGGAGAGGGTCACGTCTCCGGAGGTGCGGGCGGTGGTGCTGCCACCTCCGCAGGCGGTGAGGGCGGTGGCGGCGCCGAGACCGAGGGCGCCACGCAGCAGGGTGCGGCGGGTCGGGGATGCGGGGAACACACGTGACTCCTCACGTGGTGCGGCTACGGGGAGCGCGGGTGCGGCCGTCCCGGGCGGCACTCGCGGGCAGGGCGGAGCGGGCCTGCGGCATGGTGTGCCGCGGGCCGTCGCGCCGACGGTTCAGCGCAGGGGTGGTGCGGGTTCGCGTACCGGGCAGCTGGAGGCCCGTACGGTCAACTCGACGGGGATGTCCGTGCGTTCGGCCGGTGCCGGGCCGCCTTCGATCATGGCGATGAGCACGTCGACGGCCCGGTCGGCGACCGCGGTGAAGTCCTGGCGGACGGTGGTCAGGGGCGGGGAGAGATACGCGGCCGCGGGGATGTCGTCGAAGCCGACGACGCTGACGTCGCCGGGGACGGACAGGCCCGCCTCGGCGAACGCCCGCAGCGCCCCGATCGCCATGTCGTCGTTGGCGGCGAACACGGCGGTGACGTCGGAGAGCCCCGCCAACTGGCGTCCGGCCGCGTACCCGGAGGCCGGGCTCCAGTCGCCCTCGACCGGCAGCGGGGGCTCGGGGGCACCGGCGGCGGCGAGGGCCTCCCGCCAGCCGCGCACGCGGTCACGCGCGGCCCACCAGTCGTGCGGTCCCGGGATGTGCCAGACCGTGCGGTGGCCGAGCGACAGCAGGTGTTCGGTGGCGATCCGGGCGGCCACGAGCCCGTCGGCGCCGACGACGGCACTCCTGCCCTGGCCGACCTCGACGCCTTCGCCGAGGCTGACCACCGGCACGTCCGCGCTGAGCCGGAGCGGGGCGCCGTCGTCGATCGGCTCGGACAGGACGATCCCGTCCACCCCCTGTTCCAGCAGTGCCTCCACGGCGACCTGGACCGGCTGTCCCTCCAGGGTTCCGGCCAGGGCGAAGGAGTAGCCCGCCCGGTGCATGGCCCGTTCCAGGGCGAGAAGCAGGGTGGCGGGGCCGTAGAGCGCGCTGCCGAGCGAGACGACGCCGATCCGCCGGTAACGGCCGAGAAGCAGGGCGCGCGCCGCGTTGTTCGGGCGGTACCCCAGCTCCTGTACGGCCCGGAGGACGCGGTCGCGTACCTCCGGGCTGACGTGCGGTTCGCCGTTGACGACCCGCGACACGGTCTTCTGCGAGACACCGGCGGCCCGCGCGACCTCGGTCATGCCGGGGCCCCGCCGCGGACGTCCGGGTCCGGTGGCCGCCATGTGCGCTCCTCGCCGTAGAACTCTTGACTACGTAGTCATCGAAGCTCGCACACGTGCGCCATGACCCGATGACTACGTAGTCAAAACTGTGGCAGCCACACCGGGCCGCGTCAATCCCCTCTCCTCAGTAGCCGTACCGGCTCTTCAGGTGGCGCCAGAAGTCACGCAGCATCCACTTGTCGAAGTCGGTGATCTGGGTCGCGCTGCCCGCCTTCATCAGGAAGCAGCACTGACCGGTCGGGGTCCAGTCGTAGAAGTCGTCGAGACCGAAGGTGTGGCCGACTTCGTGGAGATAGATGTGGATGTTCTCCTGGGCGAGGGCGCCGGTGAAGTACTCCTGGCCGACGCGCTGGCCCCAGTCCCCGCCGGCGCCGCCCTGGAAGCCCTTGGTGAGCCAGAGCGACTGGTCGTAGTGGCGGGCCACACCGCCGGGGCACTTCGAGTAGTTGCCGTCCTGGTGGAAGAAGCGGCCGCAGTCGGGAGCGCACTGCGGGGCACCGTCGGAGTCCAGGTTTCCGGCGTAGATGTCGACCGAGTTGTCCGTCCACTGGAGGGTCGAGCGGTTCTTCACGGCCCAGCCGACGATGTTGACGGGAACGGTGGTGTACGGCCAGGCGTTGGTGCCGGTGCCGTTGTCGAGCATGGCCGCCATCCACTTGCCGAACTGCTTCTTCAGCGCGGCGTGGACCTGGTCCCGCAGGGCGGCGCTGACGGGGGCGTCGGACTCCCAGCGGACGCAGTAGTTGACGCTTCCCTTGTTGGCGACGACCTGGTCCCAGCCGTAGTTGCGGAAGCCGTAGAGGTCGGGGTAGGTCGACTCGACGTGGTTCCACACCTCGCCCAGCGGTTGCACGAGGCCTGCGGGCGGGTTCCAGGTGTCCGCCGCCTGTGCCGGGGTCGCCGTGACGGCGGGGGCGGCGAGTACCGCGAGCAGGGCGGCGAGGACGGTGACGAGACGCGCGATGCGGGTGCGCATGGAGTGAACTCCCTTCGTGGGGGCCGGGATTCACTGTTGTGTCGCCGCCGGTCCGGCCGGGGTTGCCCCCCTGACCCAAGGACCCAAACACAACCGGAATGTGACCCACCCCACAATCGATACGCGCCCGTATCGATAGCTCCCGAGCTACTCTGAAGTCCACGAGAACGAAACCGTTTCGTTCAGCATGTAGTCGGCTGGACGAGAATGGAGCACGCACGCCATGACCAGCGTCCTCATCGCCACCGGCCAGTCACTTCAGCGTGTCGGCCTTCGAATGCTCCTCGAGTCCCAGCCCGACCTCAGCGTCGTCGGCGAGGCCGCGCACGGGCCGGAGGCGATCCGGCTGAGCGCCCTGCTCCGGCCGGACGTCGTCCTGCTGGAGGGCCGCGCCACCGACACGGACACCGCCGAGACCGTCCGCCGTATCGCCCACACCCCGGACGGGCACGCCCCGCACGTCCTGCTCCTCACCACGGCCGACGACACCTACCCCTACGGCGCCCTGCGCGCCGGAGCCGCCGGACACCTCCCCGAGGACGCCACCGCCGACGAACTGGTCGCGGCCGTGCGGGTCGTGGCCGCCGGTGACGTGGTCGTCTCCCCCGGACTGACCCGTGCGCTCATCGACGCCGTCCGCGACCAGCGCGCCATCGAGAGCACCGCACCCGGCAACCGATTGGGCACCCTCACCGGACGCGAGCGGGACGTCCTCACCGCTGTCGCCTCCGGTGACTCCAACGCCGAGATCGCCGACCGGCTCTCCATCGCCCCGACCACCGTGAAGTCCCACGTCAGCAACATCCTCACCAAGATCGGTGCGCGGGGTCGGGTCCAGGCGGTGGTCTTCGCCTACGAGTCGGGACTGGTGCGGCCCACCCAGCACGTCCTGCACGCGTGAGAGACCCCGGCACCTTCCACGCCTCGACCTGAGTTCATGCTCACCGGCGGCCGGCGCGTGGCTTCACCTCGCCACGCACCGGGGACCCCGGCACGCCACCGCCGGGGTCGCCCTCGCCGATCAGGCCGCCGTGTAGCCGAGTTGGCGCCTCATGTAGGGCGTCATGAGCGTCTTCGCCTTGGCCACGGCGCTGGTACGGCTGCCGAGCACCGCCGTCTCGCCACCCGGCACGGGCAGCATGGTCACCCCGTCGGCAGGGCCGAAGGGCACGATCAGCGGGGTGCGGTGGATGGGCCGGTAGAAGCGCGGCTCCTTGCGGTGCTTGCCCGAACTGTTCAGGTGAGCGCGGATGTTCCAGGCGGCGAGGTCGGCCTGGGCGAGCGCCGCCGGGGTGATCTTGAGCTCGGTGGCGTCGTTGACGTCACCGACCGCGAAGACGTCCAGGTGCCCCTCGGCCCGCAGCGAGCGATCGACCTTCACATGCCCGGAAGGGGTCAGCAGGTCGCCGTGTCCGCCCAGGCGCAGCCAGAGCGTGTTGGGGGTGGTGCCGGTCGCCCAGAAGGAGAGGTCCGCGGTGATGACGTCACCACGGGCGTCGCGGTAGGTGGCGAAGTCGTTGCCCGGGGCCATGAAGGAGTCGAGCCGTACCTCCACGTCGTGGGCCTCCAGCCACTCGCGCGCCTTGCGTCCGGCCCGCTGGCTGCCCGTGCTGCCGAGCAGCGCGGAACCGGAGTGCGCGAGCGTGACCCGGGCGTCCGGCCGGGCCAGCCGGATCTCGGCGCTGAGTTCGACGCCGGAGGGCCCGCCGCCGACGACGAGGACGTGCTCGGCGAAGGCGATCTTCTGCTGGTGCTCGGCGAGGGACTTCATCGCCTCCTCGGTGGTGGTCCCGGCGAAGCGGGCCGGCTCCGGGTAGTCGGCGCCGGTCGCGATCACCACCACGTCGTAGGGCAGCCGCGTGCCGTTGGCCAGCACCACTCGTCGCTCGGCGGTGTCGATGCGAACCACCTTGCCCACGACCAACTGGCCGTGGCGCAGCAGCCGGTCGTACGAGATGAAGGGGGTCGCGCTCCACTCCTTGCGCACACCCGCCCGGAGGGAGGAGATCCGGTGGAAGAAGACCTCCTTGCGGTCCACGAGCGTGACCCGTGCCGTCGCGTCCAGCCGTTTCGCCAGCCGGACGCCCGCATAGCCGCCGCCGATCACCACTACGTCGCCGTCAATCACGCCGAGTCTCCTGAAACCGTGGGGGGAGGAGTGCCATGACGGACGAGCCGCTCCCCCGAGCACTCGGATGCCGGTGAGCGTAACGCTTGAAACCTAAAGTTTGAGTTGGGTTATGTGAGCTTTCTGTGAAGCTGTCGACCCCGAGGACGTGCGATGTGCCCCCCGGTGACTGCGAGTTGGGCCGGGGACGTCAGCCGAGCTCGTAGTCGAGCCGGATCCGGTGGGTACCGTCGGCGTCGACCCCGAGGCCACCGGTGCCGGAGATCCCCGCCAGGTCCCCGGTGCCACTGGAGGGGACGATTGTGAAGAACTCCGCGGTGCGGTCGCTGCCGGAGGTCGTCGCCGAGTGCACGAAGTTGAAGGCGCCCGACCTGCCATGCAGCGAACCCTCGAAGGACTCCATGGCCACGTAGGTGCCGACGCCGGACTCCTGGTCGTACGCGGCGGTGAACAAGGTCGCCGAGCGGCCGGCGATCTCGCCCTCGAAGTGCTTCTCCATCGTCGCGACACCGACCGGAAGCCCGGTGGTCACGGCCGGTTCGGGCTTCAGCTCGGTCGGGACGAACGCCTTCACGCTGAATGTTCCGTTGGCTCTCATGGACCGACGGTACCGACCGGGTCTGACAATGCCCGGTTTACCGCTCGCGCCTACTCCGGCGGGGTGGGCGTGTCGTGGGTGCGGTACATCGCCTGGACGTCCAGCTCCAGCTGGACCGTGGGGCCGACGACCGCGATGCCCCGGGCCAGCATCGACCGCCAGTTCAGCGTGTAGTCCTCCCGGTGGAGTTCCGCCGTCGCCAGGGCAGCACAGCGGAGTTCCTCGCCGTAGCCGCCGTTCACCGTGCCGAGGTATGTGGTGTCCAGGGCGACCGAGCGGCTCACTCCGTGCATGGTCAGGCTGCCCTGGAGGGTCCACTTGCTCCCGCCGCGATAGGCGAAGCGGGTGCTGACGAAGTCGATGTGGGGGAAGCGTTCGACGTCGAGGAAGTCGGCGGACCGCAGATGGTTGTCGCGCGTGGTGTTGCCGGTGGTGATGCTCGACGCGTCGATACGGACCTGAACACGGGTCTGCGACATGTCCTGCGCGACCTGGATACCGCCCTCGAAACGCTCGAAGCGGCCGTGGACGTGGGCCATGCCGACATGCTTGGCGATGAAGCGGATCGCGGTGTGCGGCGGATCGAACAGCCAGACGCCGGGCGTGGGCAGTTGCAGCGCCTGGGCGGGCTGGAGCCAGACCCGCTCGGTGGGCGTCATCCCGTACGGCCCCACCTCGACCGTCTCGCGGTGCGGCTGGAGCCCCTCGGCCGCGGCCATCAGGCTGTAGCGGCCGGGCGGCAGAACGGCGAGGAAGTAGCCGTAGGGGTCGGTCGTCCCGCGGACCGCGACCCGGTGCGTGTCCAGGGCGGTGACGGTGACGTCCGCGCCCGCCATGGGCGAGCCCATGGGGTCGACGATCTCACGGGCCACCGCGCCCGCGCCTTCCGGGAGGGGGACGGAGAGGCCCGCCGCCTCGGCAAGGGCAGCCTTGGACCGCCGGCGCCGGAGCAGTGCGAGGGCCATGATGTTCACCTTTCTTCGGGGACTTGCTGTCGTGCTGCGGGACTCATGGTCGACGTCCCTCATAGGCCGCCTGGAGTACCTCCCGCACACCCTCCGCCGTCACAGGACGGGGGTTGGCGTACGGCTGCCCCGCCACCTGTACGGCCGCCTCCGCCAAGTCGGTCTCCTTGAGACCGAGTTCGGCGAGCGAGCGCGGCGCGCCCAGGCGCCCGGCCAGATCCCACAGGGCTCGTGCCGGGTCGTCGGCATCGAGTGCCCGGCCCAGTACGGTCAACGCACCGGGCACGGCGGGGGCGTTGTACGCGAGCGCGTACGGCAGGACGACGGTGTGCGTGTCGGCGTGCGGCAGGCCGAACGTGCCGCCCAGGACGTGGCACAGCTTGTGGTGCAGCCCCATGGTGGTCGCCCCCAGACACGCCCCGCACAGCCACGCGCCGTACAGGGCTCGGCCGCGCGCGTCCAGGTCGTCGGGCCGCGCGGCGAGCAGCGGCAGCGCCTCCCCCATCGCCCGTACGCCGTCCTGGGCCATCAGCGCGATCAGCGGCGAGGTGTCCGGGGCGTAGAGCGCCTCGACGGCGTGGGCGAGGGCGTTGATGCCGCTGGTGACGGTGAGCGGCACCGGCAGGGAGACGGTCAGCTCGGGGTCGTAGACGACACTGCGGGGCTGGACCTTCGGGTCGCGGCCGGTGCGCTTGACGCCGCCCTCGGTCAGGCCCCACACGGGGGTCATCTCGGAGCCCGAGTAGGTCGACGGCACGGCGATCAGCGGCAGTCCGGTGCGCAGGGCGATCGCCTTGCCGAGGCCGATGGACGAGCCGCCGCCGACCGCGACGACCCCGTCGGCCCCGGTCGCGCGGGCCACCGCCACGGCCCGGTCGGCGTCCTCGACGGGTACATGCATACGGGCCTCGGCGTGCAGCCCCGCGCAGGCGTCGCCGAGCGCGTCCGCGACCGCCCGCGCCACGGCCTCGCCCCGGCTGCCGCACACCACCAACAGGCGTCGCAGGCCCAGGTGTTCGGCCTCGCCGGGAGTCGCGGTCACGGCGGCGCCTGACCGGAGGACGACCCGCACGGGACGGCTCTCGTAGGTGAAGTCGGCCGAGAACGTCATGCGTTCGGCTCCAGTACGAGGTCGAAGCGGGCGTGCCGGAAGGGGTTCGGGATGCCGAACTCCGCGGCCAGGGAGGGGTCGTCGGTCGTCGCGAAGTCCTGCACGAGGCTCTGTTTCACGGCGAAGACGGCGTCGGAGTCGAGGTAGTCGCTGCCCGCGACGAAGATGTGGGTGGTGACGGGGGTGTGGCCTTCGGCTCCGGCGATGAAGTGGATGTGGGCGGGCCGGTACGGGTGCCGACCGGTCGCCCCCAGCAGGTCGCCGACCGGGCCGTCGGTGGGGATCGGATACGGCGCAGGGACGCAGGTGCGGAACCAGAAGCGGCCCTCGGCGTCGGCGGTGAACAGTCCGCGTCCATTGCCCGCGGGCTGTACGTCGGGCTGCTGGACGTCGTAGAAGCCCTGGTCGTCGGCCTGCCAGACGTCGAGGACGGCGCCGGGCAGCGGGGTGCCGTCCGCCGACAGCACCCGGCCGCTGACCACGCACGGCTCGGCACCGCCCACCAGGTCGATGTCGTCCCCGAGTTCCCGCACGGGCGACTCGGTCATATGGAAGGGGCCGAGCACGGTGGACTCGGTGGCGCCCTGTACGCGGTCGCCGTTGAGGGTCTCCACGAGCATGGAGACGCCGAGGACGTCCGAGAGCAGGATGAACTCCTGCCGGGTGTCGGTGCACTTCTGCCCGGTCGCCGTCAGGAAGGCGATCGCCTTCTCCCACTCCTCCTGGGTGAGCCGGCTCTCGCGCACGAAGTCGTGCAGGTGGCCGATCAGACCGGAGAGCAGTTCGCGCAGGCGGGGATCGGCGGTCGCGTGGAGACTGGCGACGGCCTCCTCGGTGACGCTGGTCCCGATCGCGTCGGTGGTCATCCCGGCTCCTCCTCGTCGACGTGTCGCTTTATCCATGATTGCGCGCCCGGTGTGTCCGGGCCTCAGGCGTGTCCGAGGATCTGCCGCAGCGCGTCCGTCAGGAGTGTTCCCGCATCCGGCGTGGCGGTCGCGTGCCGGAAGGCGACGAACCCGTCGGGCCGTACGAGCAGCGCGCCCGCGTCGGAGATCTCGCTCAGGCGCGCCCAGTCGCCGTACGGGTCCTCGTACTCCTGCCCGGGACCGACGACCACGGTGGCGATCTCGGTGCCCTGTGCCGCGGCGGCCCGGACCCAGCCCTCGCCGCCGATGCCGGTCAGCAGGGTGAAACGGCCCTTTCCGACGGTGTCGAGGGTGGAGAGGGTGCGGGTGCCGGAGGTGATCCAGGCGTGCGGGATACGGGCGCCGGGGCGGGAGGTGGGCTGGTGGTGGAGCTCGGGATCGCGCGCGAAGGTCTCCGCGGGGGTGCCGTCGGGGACGATGGCGTCCGAGGCGTAGCGCTGGTTGAGGTCGACGCCGTGCGCGTTGAACTCGTACACCTTGAAGGCGATGGCCTCGCGGAGCCGGGCCCGCTGCTTCTCGGCGGCCTCCGTGGTGTCCTTGCGGGCCGCGATGTTGGCCCACAGCTGTTCGGGGGTCTGCGGGGAGAGTCCGTCGAGGGCCTCGAAGATCGGGGCGGTCTCGCCGATCGACTGGTTGGCGCGGGTGACGACCTGCTTGCCGACGGGGGCGCGCTCGGCGGTGTAGCTGTCGAGGAGCTTCGGGGCGGCGGTGCCGTCGAGGACGAGCTTGAGCTTCCAGGCGAGGTTGTAGGAGTCCTGGATGGAGGTGTTGGAGCCGAGACCGTTGGACGGCGGGTGCCGGTGGGTGGCGTCACCGGCGCAGAAGACGCGGCCGTTGGAGTAGGTCTCGGCGTACATCTCGTTGACGGTCCAGGCCGAGGACGACTTGATCGTCACGGGGATCTCGTCGTCGCCGACCAGCTGGCGCACGACCGACTCGGCGTACTCGGTGGTCAGGTCGGGGGCGCCCGCCGTGACGTCGTACCCCCACACGATCATCCACTCGTCCCACGGCCGCACACAGCGCACCAGGCCCGCGCCGATGCCGCCGACGGTGGCGCCCGGGGCGAGGACCCAGTAGAGGGTGGAGGGCCGGTGGGCGGTGTACTTCGCCAGGTCCGCCTCGAAGACGATGTTGATGCTGCCGGCCACGCCCATCTGGCCGCCCATCGGCAGCCCGGCGTCCTCGGCGACCTTGGAGCGGCCGCCGTCCGCGCCGATCAGGTACTTGGCACGGATCTCGTACGTGTCTCCGCGCAGCCGGTCCCGCACCGTGACCGTCACGCCGTCGGCGTCCTGGGTGTGGGAGAGGTACTCGGTCTGGAAACGCAGGCTGGTGCCGCGGGCGACGGCCGCGTCGACGAGGACCGGCTCCATGAGGTGCTGCGGCATGTCGCACATGCGGGTGGGACTGGCGAGTTCGTGGGCGGCCTGGACGAGCGGGTCGTTGCCCCACGAGCGCACTCGGCCCAGCTCCTCGCCGGCCAGGCTCGTGCAGAAGGTGGTGTTGCCCATCAGATGCTGCCCGGTCGCCTGCGCGATGACGTCCTGTTCGACGCCGAGGTCGCGCAGCACCTCCATCGTGCGCTGGTTGGTGATGTGCGCGCGGGGGGTGTCGGCGAGGCTCGCGTAGCGGGTGACGACGATGTTCGGGACGCCGTAGGTGCTCAGGGCGAGCGCGGCCGAGGCTCCGGCCGGGCCGCTGCCTACGATCAGGACGTCGGTCTCGACGACGGGGGACACGGGGCGCTCCTGGCGTGGGCATACGGACGACGGACAGTCTTGATCATGGTGCGGTACGGCGGTGTGCGGGTGTCTCAATACGAGACATAGGCATCTGCTGTCCCTCCGCACGGGGCAGTCGTTGCCCGTTCAACCGAACCCGCTACGGTGGGTACGTCGTGACCACCACAGAGCCCTCCCCCGCAGTCCACGCCCTCCCACCGCTGCGAGTGGCGCGTGAGCGCTTCCTGTCCGGGCGCCCGCTGCCCGACGGTGTGCCGGAGGAGGTCCTCGCGGCGTGGCGGCGGGCCCGGTTCTTCGGCGTACCGCACGACCTGAAGGAGCCCGCCGCCGATCCGCCCCGGCCGGTCGAGTCGCCGCTCCTCGGCGCCGCCCGTCCGGTGCTCGAACGGATCGCCCCCGCCCTGGGCACCGGCCGCTCGGTCCTCCTCCTCACCGACGCGCGACTGCGCGTGCTGTGGACGTCCGGGAGCGCCCCCGGGCTCACCCCGCACCCGGGACTGTCGGAGCAGGAGGTCGGCCACAACAGCGCGGCCCTCGCCCTGCGCGGTCGGCGCCGTGCCGAGGTGCACGGGCCCGAGCACTTCCTCGACGTGTGGCAGGACGTGTCGGCGGTCAGCGTCCCGGTGCTCGCACCGAAGAGCGGACAGGCACTCGGCACCCTCACCGTCGCCTCCCACCTGTGCGGCGGATGCCCGCCGCACCCGCAGGCGGCCCTCGCCGAGGCCGCTGCCGCCGCCGTGGAGGCCGAACTTCTCGCCCGGGCCGGACGCGCCGAACAGGTCCTGCTGGACGCCTACTTGCGAGCCGCGCGGGGAGAGGACCGCGCGGTGGTCGCATTGGACGGCCGCAACCGTCTGATCAGCGCGGCGGCGGAGCGGCTGATGACGCCCGAGGTGCTCCGGAGTCTTGAGCGTACGGCGACGACGGCACGGCACACGGACGCGCCGGCCGCCGCGGAGCTGCCCGAGGGAGCCGGGTGCAGCGCCCGGATCGACCTGGTGCGGCAGGCGGGCGTGGTCGTGGGGATCGTGGCCGTCCTGGAGCCGCAGGACGAGGGCACGCCGAGGCCGAGACCGCGCCCGCTCCCCCGTCTGACCGGCTCCTCCCTTCCGTGGCGGTACGCCGTGGAGCGCGCCGCCCAACTGATCCGCTCCCCCGAGCCCCTGCTGCTGACCGGTGAACGGGGAACGGGGAAGACCGCGCTGGCCCGGGAGTTGCTGGGGCCGGCCGACATCGAGACCGTCGACGCGGCCGAAGGCGGCGCGCTCGAAGGGGACTTGACGGAATGGGCCGCGGCGAGCCCCCTCATCCTCCGGCACGCCGAGCGGCTGACGCAGCCCGCCGTGGCCACGCTCAACTCCCTGCTCGACACGCACCCGGACACCCGGCTGCTGGTCACCCACACCCCCGGCACTCCACCCGGCCCCTGCCTGCAACGGCTCCTCGACAAACTGGCCGCCCGCACGGTCGTCCTCCCGCCGCTGCGTGAACGCACCGAGGACATCAGGGAGTTGCTGTCGGCCCTCACGCCGCGCCCGGCGCCGGGAAATCCTCCGCTGACCTGGACCCTGGACGCCCTTCGCGCGCTCGAACAGCATCCGTGGCCCGGGAACGTCACCGAACTCGCCCATGTCGTCCAGGCGTTGGCGGAACACCGACGGGTCTCCGGGCCGGTGCGTCGGGCCGAGCTGCCGGACACCGTGCGGGAAGGGCCCGCCGTCCGTCCGCTCAGCCCGATGGAACACGCCGAACGCGCCACCATCCTGGAGACCCTGCACCGCCACGGCGGCAACAAGTCCCGCGCGGCGGCGGTACTCGGCATCGGGCGGGCCACGCTGTACCGCAAACTGCGGGAGTACGAGGGCTGAGGAGCGGGCTCGGCATCCGGGCAACCGGGGCGGCGGACACGTCGTTCAGGGCGCTTCCCGCGGCGGACCGCTGGTGCCGCGCACGACGAGCTTCGGGTCCAGCACGGCCTCGCGCGGCTCCAGTTGCGGATTCTCCAGTCGCTCCACGGCGAACCGCACCGCGTGCTCGGCCATCAGCACCGCGTCCTGGCGCACGGTGGTGAGACCGATCGGCATGAGATGGGAGAGGTGGCTGTCGTCATAGCCGACGACGGACATGTCCCGCGGAACCTCCACACCGGCCCGGGCCAACGGCATCAACAGGCCCATCGCGCACCGGTCGTTGCCCGCGAGTACCGCGGTCGGCAGCGGCAGCCCACGGTCCCGCTCGGCCAGGAGCAGCCTGCCGGTCTCGATACCGGACTGCTCGGTGTGCTCACCGGGGATGACCCGGATCTCCGACTCGAGGCCGTGCCGTCGCATCGCGGCCCGGTAGGAGCGCCGCCGTTCGGCGGACCCGGGGCCCCGGCCGCCGTCGATGTGCACGATCCTGCGGTGGCCGAGTTCGACCAGGTGGTCCATGGCCTGCCGGACACCCTTGCTCTCGGCGCTGTGCACGAAGTCCACGCGGGCCCGCGGGACGCGACGGCTGACCGACACGGTCACGGCCCGCTGACCGAGCTCGTCGAGATAGCCGGCGTCCGCGTCGGGGCCGAGCAGGATCAGCGCCTCGCAGCGGTGCCCGAGGAGGGCCTCGACCGCCTTGGCCTCGCTGCGCCCCTGGACCGCCGCCGAGAGCAGGACGTCGTATCCGAGCCGCTCGGCCTCGGGGTAGATGCCCTCGATCAGGTCGGTCTGGAAGGTCTGGTGCACGGTGAACATCACGCCGAGCGTGCGGCTGCGGCCACGGGCCAGCAACCGGGCCGCGCTGTCGGGGCGGTAGCCGATCTCGTCGGCGACCCTCAGCACGCGCTCACGGGTCTCCTGGCTCGCGCCGGGCTGATTGCGGAACACGATCGAGACCAGCGCCCGGGACACACCTGCCTTGCCGGCCACATCGGCCATCGTCGGCCGCTGCCTGCCCGGTGCTGCATCCACGCGTGAACCCACCTTTCGACGGAACCCACCCTAGGGCAGCCTCGAAAACCTCCGGCAACAAGCTATTGACATGACATTTGGACAGGGGCCATCGTACTCGCACTAGAGCGCGCTAGTAGAGCGCGACAGCGGAGGGAATTCGGCGATGCCGTTCGATGTGCTGACCATGGGCCGCGTGGGGGTGAATGTCTATCTGCTCCAGGCGGGTGTCGGGTTGGCGGAGGTCACGTCGTTCGGCAAGTACCTGGGCGGCAGGCCGACCGAGGTGGCGGTGGCGGCGGCCATCGCGCCGGGCGAGCTGGATCTGGCGGCGGTGCGGGAAGCGTCAATCTTCTGGATCACCGGGACCGGTCTGAGCGAGGAGCCGAGCCGTTCGGCCACGCCGACCGCGCCGGCGTACCGGGCGAAGGCGGGGGCGCCGAGGCTGCGGCACACGACCTTCGTGGTGGGACGTCCCCGTCAGCGAGGTCGCCGCCCTAGGCACCACCCGGGCCGCCCACGCCGCCCACAATCAGACCCCGCGCCACTACCTGTAAGGAAACCGCTCCCCGTGAACACCATTCCCCACTGGATCAACGGCTCCCCGGCACGGACACCGCTCCGGTTTCCCATCCCGCCACCGGCGCCGAGCAGGCCCGGGTCGCCCTTCGCTGTCATCAACGCCAACCCCTACGGCAACGGCACCGCCCTGTTCACCGCCTCCGGCGAAGCCGCGCCGCGATTGCAGCGCCGCATCAAGGTCACCCGCCCCAAGGTCGTCACCACCCGCCGGCCGCAGCAGGCCCAGCAGATTGCCGCCGGCTTCGACTGCCGCACCTCCAACTGACCCCTGTCCCCCTCCCCGAAGGACACTTCATGGCAACGGCGCCATCCCCGCTCCGCACCACCGTCGGCAACCTGTGTCTGGGCTCCGCGCCCGACTCCTGGGGCGTCTGGTTCCCCGAGGACGAGCACCAGGTGTCGCACACCCGCTTCCTCGACGAACTCGCGCAGGCCGGTTACCGGTGGCTGGAGCTCGGCCCGTACGGCTATCTCCCCACCGACCCGCAGCGCCTCGAGGAGGAGCTGGACGCCCGTGGCCTCCAGGTCTCCGGCGGTACGGCCTTCGGCGCGCTGCACCGGCCCGAGGCATGGGACGAGATGCTCGCTCACGTCCGCCAGGTCGCCACGCTCACCCAGGCCGCGGGCGCCCACCACCTGGTACTCATCCCACCCATGTACCGGGACGAGAGGACCGGCGCGTTCACCGAGTCCCCCGAGTTGACCGCCGGCCAGTGGGCGGGTTTCGGCAAGGCAGCCGACCGGCTGGGCAGGCTGCTGCTCGACGAGTACGACCTCCGGCTGGTGATCCACCCGCACGCCGACAGCCACATCCAGACCCAGCCGGAGATCGAGCGGCTGCTGAACGAGTCGGACGGCCGGTACACCAACCTCTGCCTGGACACCGGGCATGTGGCCTACGGCGGCGGGGACAACCTCGATCTCATCCGCCGGTTCGGCGAGCGGATGGGCTACGTCCACATCAAGCAGATGGACCCGGAGATACTCGCGCAGGTCGCCGCCGAGGGCCTCTCCTTCGGCGAGGCCGTCAAACGGGGGGTGTGCGTGTCGCCGCCCGCGGGAGTGCCGAACCCGGCCGACGTCGTGGCCGAACTCGCCCAATTGGACGCCGAGTTGTTCGTGATCGTCGAGCAGGACCTGTACCCGTGCGCTCCCGAGGTGCCGCTGCCCGTCGCGGTGACCACACGGGAACACCTGGCCGGCTGCGGCCTCACCGGGACCCGACGCCCGAACGACGACCGATAGGAGGTGGCCATGGACGTCAGGGACGATGCGACTCAGTCCCCCGCCCTCACGGACGAGGCCCCGCCCGCCGTCTCCCGGCGACTGCGGGTCATCACGATCATCGCCACCTTCGGCGGACTGCTCTTCGGCTACGACACCGGCGTCATCAACGGCGCCCTGCCGTACATGACGGACGACCTAGGTCTGACCGCGGTCACCGAGGGCATGGTCACCAGCTCGCTGCTGCTGGGTGCCGCGCTGGGCGCGGTGATCGGCGGACGGCTGTCGGACGCACGCGGACGGCGCCGTACGATTCTCGCCCTCGCGGTGCTGTTCTTCGTCGGAGCGCTGGCCTGCACCCTCGCGCCGACCACCGCGGTGATGGTGGTCGCGCGGTTCGTCCTCGGTCTCGCGGTCGGCGGTGCTTCGGTGACCGTGCCGGTCTACCTCGCCGAGGTCTCCCCCGCCGAGCGGCGTGGCGCGCTGGTCACCCGTAACGAACTCATGATCGTCAGCGGGCAGTTGCTCGCCTTCACCTCCAACGCGATCATCGCTCGGGCGGGCGGCGAGTCCGGCGGGGTGTGGCGATGGATGCTGGTGATCGCCACGGTCCCGGCCGTGGTGCTGTGGTTCGGCATGCTGGTGATGCCGGAGAGCCCGCGCTGGCTGGCCTCACAGACGCGTTTCAACGAGGCGCTGGAGGTCCTGAAGCAGGTGCGTTCGCGACAGCGCGCCGAAGCCGAACTCGCCGAGGTGTCCGCGCTCGCGGTCAAGGAGGAGGAGCAACGGCTCGGCGGCTGGCAGGACATGAAGTCCACGCCGTGGATCCGCAAGCTGATGTTCGTCGGCTTCGGCATCGCGATCGTGCAGCAGATCACCGGCGTCAACACGATCATGTACTACGGCACCCAGATCCTCACCGACGCCGGTTTCGCCGCCGACAGCGCGCTGACCGCGAACATCGCCAACGGTGTGATCTCGGTGCTGGCGACCTTCGTCGGGATCTGGCTGCTGGGCCGGGTGCCCCGCCGCCCGATGCTGATGACCGGTCAGACGGGTACCACGGCGGCCCTGTTGCTCATCGGTGTCTTCTCGCTGGTGTTGCCCTCGGGTGACGCTCGCGCCTACGCCGTGCTCGCGATGACCGTCACGTTCCTGGCCTTCCAGCAGGGCGCGATCTCGCCGGTGACCTGGCTGATGCTGTCGGAGATCTTCCCGATGCGGATGCGCGGCTTCGGCATGGGCGTGGCCGCGGTGGTGCTGTGGCTGACCAACTTCGTGATCGGTCTTGTCTTCCCGTCTCTGGTCTCCGGCATCGGAATCTCCAACACCTTCTTCCTCTTCGTGGTGGCGGGCGTCTTCTCGATCGTCTTCGTGAAGCGCTGCGTCCCTGAGACCAAGGGCCGCACCCTCGAGACCCTCGAAGCCGAACTCCGGGCGCGCTTCTCCTAGTTACCACTCGTTAGGAAATGACCATGACTGTACGTGTAGGGGTGATCGGCGCCGGCTGGATCGGCCACGAACACATCCGGCGTCTCACCCACACCGTGACCGGTGCCCGGGTCGTCGCGGTCACCGACATCGACGCGGCCCGTGCCGAGGAGGCGGCCGCACCGGTCGGTGCCCGGGTGTACGCGAACGGTGCCGAGCTCATCGCGGCGGACGACGTCGACGCCGTCCTCGTGACGTCCTGGGGCCCCACCCACGCCGAGCACGTGCTGACCGCGATAGCCGCGGGAAAGCCGGTGTTCTGCGAGAAGCCGCTGGCCACCACCGCCGAGGACTGTCTGAGGATCGTCGAGGCGGAGACGGCCCACGGCCGCCGCCTGGTCCAGGTCGGCTTCATGCGCCGTTACGACGCCGGCTACCGGAAGATGCGGCAGGTCATCGCATCGGGCCGGATCGGTGAGCCGCTGATCGTGCACTGCGCCCACCGCAACCCGACCGTCCCGGAGTCGTACACCTCCGCCATGGCGGCCCTGGACACGGCCGTGCACGAGGTGGACGTGCTGCGCTGGCTCCTCGACGACGAGATCGTCTCCACCCAGGTGCTCATCCCACGCGCCACGAGCAAACGGTTCACCCACCTCAAGGACCCGCAGATCATGCTCTTCGAGACGGCGAAGGGCGTCCGCATCGATCTGGAGGTCTTCGTCAACTGCCAGTACGGCTACGACATCCAGTGCGAGGCGGTCGGCGAGGAGGGTCTCGTACGGCTGCCCGACCCGGCCACGGTGGGCGTGCGGACCTCCGGTCGGCACAGCACCGAGGTGCTCACGGACTGGGTGAGCCGCTTCCGGGACGCCTTCGACACCGAGTTCCGTGAGTGGATCGCCGGCCTCGCCGCCGGTGCCGAGCCCACCGGCCCGTCCGCCTGGGACGGGTACGCCGCCACCGTCATCACCGCCGCGACCGTCGAGGCCCTGGAGTCGGGCCGCGTCGTCGCCACGGACCTCAAGCCCCGTCCCGCCTTCTACGGAGGTGCCGCGTGAAGATCGCCCTCGACCCGTACATGTTCCGCGCTCTGCCGATCGACGACATGGTGCGCACGGTGGCCGAACTCGGCTACGAATACATCGAGTTGTCGCCACGTGACGACTTCATGCCGTTCTTCCTGCACCCGCGGGCGGACGACGAGCGCATCGCGGAGCTGAAGAACGCCCTGCGCACGCACAGCGTGAAACTGTCCTCCGTGCTGCCGCTGTACAAGTGGTCATCGCCCGACGAGACCGAGCGGCAGGCCGCCGTCCGCTACTGGAAGCGGATGATCGAGATCACCGCGGACCTCGAATGCCCGCTGATGAACAGCGAGTTCAACGGTCGCCCCGAGCGCGCCGCCGAGAGCGAGGCCGCGTTCTGGAACTCGCTGGAGGAACTGCTCCCGCTGTTCGAGCGCGAAGGCATCGCTCTGAACCTGGAGGCCCACCCCGACGACTTCTGCGAGGAGAACACGCCCGCGGTCGACCTCGTCCGGGCCATCAACAAGCCCTGGGTGAACTACCTGTACTGCGCGCCGCACAGTTTCCACCTCTCGGGCGCTGCGGAGACCGGGGCGGACATCGCGAAGATGATGCGCTACGCGGGTGACAAGCTCCAGCACGTGCATATCGCGGACTCCTTCAACCACAAGGGGTCGAGCGGCCTGCGCTACATCCTCAACCCGCCCGGCACCACGGCCCGTGTCCACCAGCACCTGGACATCGGCCAGGGCGAGGTCGACTGGGACGCCTTTTTCGGCACCCTGCGCGAGCTGGGCTTCGACGGCGTGGCGACGGCCTGTGTCTTCGCCTGGGAGGAGCGGGCGCGCGAGTCCTCGGCGTTCATGCTGGACCGGATCAGCAAGGAGCTGGGCGGGTAGCCTGGTCGAACGGGTCGTGGCACGAGGAGGTGCCACCCGTCAGCCCCCGGCCGGATCGGCGGGGCGCGTCACCGGGCCGGGGCGGGCCTGCATAACGTAGGGGGAGATCACCACCTGCCCGGGAGCACGCATGACAGGTAGCCGCCGCAAGAGACCTGGCGACACCTTCGACGCCATCGAACCTCCGGGCAACGCCGAACTGGTCGCCGGGGTGGTGACCGTGACGGGCCTGGTCGAGGTCCTCGGCACGCTGTCCGGGTCCGAGGTGTGGCTCCTGGGGCTCCTGGTGTTCCTGCCGGGCGCCGCCTCGGCGCTGGGCACGGTCCGGCAGACGACGTTCGTCGCCGCGTGGACGGCGGTCGTCGTCACCCTCAGTGTGCTGCTGCGGGACCGCGACGGGGGCCACTGGCTCGACCGGCTCCTGCTGATCCTGTTCACCCTGGCCCTGGCGGCCACCTCCGTCTACGCCTGCCACCGGCGGATCAGTCGCGAGCACGCGATGCTGCGTCTGCGCTCGACCGCCGCGGCCATGCAGCGGCATATCCTGCACCCTCTCCCCCTTCTCACCGACGACGTCCTGGTCAACGGCGTGTACGAGCCGCTCCAGGAGGAACGGCTCGTCGGCGGCGACATCTACGACGTCGTCGACTCGCCCTTCGGGACCCGGGTGCTGATCGGGGACGTGCAGGGCAAGGGGCTCGCCGCCGTGGGCTCCGCGTTCGCCGTCATCGGCGCCTTCCGGGAGGCGGCCCACCGCGAGCCCACCCTCACCGGGCTCGTGGACACCCTGGACGCCGCCGTCGTGCGGCACAACTCCTACGCCATGCACACCGGTGACGACGAACGCTTCGTCACCGCCCTCGTCGTCGGCGTCGACGCGGAGACCGAGGTGCAGGCCGTCAACTGCGGACATGTCCTGCCGCATGTGCTGTACGAGGGGACCATCAGCACTCCCGAACTGGAGCCCGGCGTCCCGCTCGGCCTGGCCGAGCTCGCCCACGAGCCCACGACCGTGGGCTGGTTCGAGTTCCCCGACGGCGCGACGCTGCTGCTGAGCACCGACGGCCTGACGGAGACCCGCTCCGCGGACGGCACGTTCTACCCGGTGGACGAGCGCCTGACGAAGTACGTCGGCCTGTCCCCCACCGAGCTGCCGCAGGCCCTGCACGACGACGCCCGCGCGTTCGCCGGCAGCGGTGGCCCGCACGACGACGTCGCCGTCCTGACGGTCCGCCGCTCCCCGCGTCTCTGAGACAGGTCCCCCCGTCCGCAGGCTCTTCGGGCGGCTTCCGTCGCGCTGCGCTGGGGCCTGGCGGGACCGCCGTAGCATCGGCTCCATGGACAAGCTTCCGCCACTGACCGACGGCTCTCTCGACGAGGAGGCGGACGCGTTCCAGCGACTGCGTCCTCGGCTGTTCGGGATCGCCTACCGGATCCTGGGCAGTGTGTCCGAGGCCGAGGACGTGGTGCAGGACGTGTGGCCGCGGTGGCAGGACACCGACCGGAGCGAGGTGCTGAATCCCGGGGCGTTCCTGGCAAAGATCACCACGCGGCTGGCCATCAACGTGGCCCAGTCGGCGCGGGTGCGCCGGGAGGCCTACATCGGCCCGTGGCTGCC
Source organism: Streptomyces doebereineriae (assembly GCF_031845645.1). NCBI lineage: Bacteria > Bacillati > Actinomycetota > Actinomycetes > Kitasatosporales > Streptomycetaceae > Streptomyces > Streptomyces doebereineriae. The sequence goes on along the minus strand of NZ_JAVREZ010000030.1, from coordinate 77,179 downwards.
GGAGCCCGTGGACACCAGTGTGGACCCGCAGGTCGGCGCCGAGCGCGGTGAGGCGCTGGAGCTGGCTGTGCTGCTGGTTCTGCAGAGGCTGAATCCCGTGGAGCGGGCCGCCTACGTGCTGCGGGAGGCCTTCGACTACCCGTACGACGAGATCGCGGGCATCGTCCAGCTGAGCCAGGCCAATGTGCGACAGATCGTGAGCCGGGCCCGCAAGCGGCTGTCCGCCGAGCGCCGTGGCCCCGTCGACACGGCGGAGCACCGCCGGCTGCTCGACGCGTTCGTCGCGGCGGCGCGACACGGTGACGTGGCGGCTCTGGAGAGCGTTCTGTCGGCCGACGTGGTCGCCTACGCGGACGGCAACGGTCTGCGGGGCGTGGCGCGGTTGGAGGTGGTGGGCGCGGGGCGGGTGGCCAAGATCAGTGCCTTCGTGAACAAGTTCATCCCGGGGGCGGACTTCGCGATGGCCGAGGCCAACGGTCTGCCCAGTCTGCTCATCCGCAAGGACGGGGAGACCGTCGGCCTGGTGAGCGTCACGGTGGGCGCGGACGGCATCGACGGGCTCTACTGGGTGCTGGCACCGGAGAAGCTCCGGGCGTACGAGCGGTCGTCGGGCCGGCTCGTACGCCAGGAGCCCTAGCCTTGCCCCGGCCTGTGTCCGGCGAACCGTGCGCGTGCCGGTGTCACGGGGCAGGCACCCGGATCAGTTCTGCTTGAGCCAGTCCTCATAGCGGGTGGGCGCCGTCTCCACGGTGCCGTCGCCGGTCAGGACGCCGTCCGGGATGCCCGCGAACATGCCGGCGTTCTCGTCGGTGAGGACGGTGCGGCCGTCCGGCTTCACCGCCAGGGTGATCTCGGCCAGCCGGTCGAGGCGGTGGATCTCGGGGCCCGCCTTGAGGCGCAGCCCGTTCACGGGCTCGCCCTGGGCCGTCTCGGCGACGACGGCGGCGACGTCCGCGGCGGCGATCGGGCGCAGCTGGGTGGAGGGCAGGTGCACCTCCTGGCCCTGGGTGGTCAGGTCCATCACCGGCGCGATGAACTCGAAGAACTGACCGACCCGCACAATGCTGAAGGGCACGCCGCTCGCGCGCACGGCCTCCTCCTGGGCGACCTTGGCCAGGTAGTAGCCGAGCTCGGGCACCTCGTCGACGCCGATGATGGAGAGCGCCACGTGGTGGCGGACCCCCGCCTGCTGTTCCGCCGCGGTGAGGTTCCGCATGGCGCGCGTGAAGAAGTCGATGGCGGCCTCCTTCTCGAACGACGGGGAGTTCGCCACGTCCACGACCACGTCCGCGCCCTTCAGGACCTCCGCGAGGCCCTCGCCGGTGAGGGTGTCGACGCCCGTGCCGGGCGCGGCCGCCACGGCCTCGTGGCCGCGGTCCTGGAGCAGGTTCACCACCTGCGACCCGATCCGGCCGGTACCTCCGATGACGACGATCTTCATCGCTGTCTCCCTTTCCTGTTCGGGGTTTCCTTCAGCAGGACAGGACAGCGACGGGATCTGTGACAGCCGGGCGACACCCACTTCGGCGAAAGGCCGGTCGAAAGTGAAGACGTGGTGCTAGGAATTGGCCACCACCGCTCATCGTGCGCACCCCTCCCCGAATCGCCCGGCGCGCCGATCTGAACAAATACCCCTGTGCGCCGCGTTCTTAGGAGTGCAGGACGTGAGGCGAACCAGAACCGTGAGGCCATCTTGTCGAACACACCGTCCGCCCCCCGCAGGCGATGGGGAACCCGCAACTGGCGCGTGGCCAGAAAACTCCAGGCCATCCTCCTCATCCCGGTGATCGTGGCCCTCGTCCTCGGCGGCATCCGCGTCAAGCGTTCCGTGGACACCTGGCAGGACGCCGACGACGCGGTCCGCGTGGCCGAACTGGTCCAGGCGGCGAACAAGTACGCCAGCGACGCCATCGACGAACGCGATGTGTCGGTCATTCCCCTGGTCAAGGGCGACCGGACGTCGAGCCTGGTCGCCAAGGCCCGGGCCGTCACGGACGCGGACGCGGAGGCGTTCGACGAGGCGGTGGAGCGGATGCCGCAGACCGCCGGGCTGGAGCGCCGGGTCCAGCTGGTCCGCACCGGCGAGAAACAGCTCGCGTCGGTGCGCGCGAACGCCTTCACCTCTCGGCTGACCGGCGTGCAGACCGAGGAGAGCTACCACGCCGTCCAGCACCCGCTGATGGAGATCTCCAACGAGCTCGGCTTCGGCAGCAGCAACCAGGCCAGCTTCGGCCGCACCCTCTACGCCGCCTCCCTCACCCAGGCCGCCGAATCCCTGATCCGGGCGATCGGCACCCACCTCCTCGTCGAGGACCGCGGCAAGCTCGCCGAGGGCGAACTCCAGGTCCAGCTCGGCTCGTTCAGCTCGTACGTCTATCTCGAACAGGTCGCGCTCCAGGAGTACGCCGGCGCCGGCACCGACGAGGACATGACGCGGCTGCGCAACGCCCTGTCCGACGCGGAGAAGCGTGGCAAGGAGCAGGCCGAGAAGACCCAGACGCAGGCCGAGGCGGCGGGAAAGACCTTCGTGGCCCCGCCGAGCCTGGACAAGATGGCCGCCGAGATCGCCTCGGGCAAGTCGGCCGCGCAGCTCGCCGCGCAGGGCATCACGCCCGAGACGTTCTTCGCCGCCTCCACCCTCAGCTTCGACGCGTACCGCAGCGTCGAGGTGTACCTCACCGACAGCGCTCTGGCGGACGCCCACAGCATCGCCGACGACGCCCGCAACGACGCCGTCATCAACGCCGCGCTGGTCCTCGCCGCCGTCCTCGCCGCCTTCCTGCTCGCCGCCTGGGTGGCCCGGACGATGAGCACCAGCATGCGCCGGCTGAGCGCCTCGGCCCTCGAGATCGCCGAGCAGCGTCTCCCCGCGCTGCTCACCCAGCTCACCCGGGCCATCCCGGGCCGCGTCGACGCCCAGGTGGCGCCGATCCCGATCACCACCACGGACGAGATCGGCGAGGTCGCCCGCGCCTTCGACCATGTGCACCGCGAGGCCGTCAGGCTCGCCGCCGAACAGGCACTGCTGCGCGCCAACATCAACACGATCTTCAGCAACCTGGCGCGCCGCAACCAGTCACTGATCGAGCGTCAACTCGCCCTGATCACCGGTCTCGAGGGCAAGGAGGCCGACCCCGAGCAGTTGGAGAACCTCTTCAAGCTGGACCATCTGGCCACGCGGGTGCGCCGCAACGGCGAGAACCTCCTCGTGCTCGGCGGCGAGACCCCCGCCCAGCAGTGGGACCAGCCGCTGCCCCTGGTCGACGTGATCCGCGCCGCCGCCTCGGAGGTGGAGCAGTACGAGCGGGTCGAGTTGTCGGGTGTCCCGGAGACCCAGATCCACGGCCGCGCGGTGACCGACCTGGTGCACCTGCTGGCGGAACTGCTGGAGAACGCGACGACGTTCTCGTCGCCGCACTCCAATGTCCTGGTCACCGCGGCACGACTGCCCGACGGCCGGATCATGGTCGAGATCCACGACCGGGGCATCGGGCTGCCGCCAGGGGAACTGGCCGACATCAACCACCACCTGGCCGACCCGCCCACCGTGGACGTCGCGATCTCCCAGCGCATGGGCCTGTACGTGGTCGGCCGGCTGGCGGACCGGCACGGCATCCGCGTCCAGCTGCGCCCGCACGAGCAGGGACAGGGCACGACGGCGCTGGCGATGCTCCCGGACACGATCACCTATCGGGGGACGGGAGTGGAGTCCGACATCGACACCATGGCCCTGGCCGCCTTCACGAACAACGGTTTCCCCGAGGGCACCGCCCGCGGCTACGAGGCCTGGAACGACAGGTAGGCCGACGAACCGGTGGAGGAAGCCTCGCACCGGTAAATCTCCTTGGCCGTGGGGCGCTCGCCGCGGCAGGATGATCGCGCGATGTCGGCCCGATGAGGGGAACAGTGGATGAGGCGGAACCGGCTCGGGAAAACCGATGTGCACGTCACGGAACTGGGCTTCGGTGGCGGTCCGCTCGGCGGGCTCTTCGCACCGCTGGACGACGGGACGGCCGCCGGCGCCCTGGAGGCGGCCTGGGACAGCGGTATCCGCTATTTCGACACCTCCCCGCACTACGGCATCGGCCACTCCGAGCGCCGCACCGGCGCCCTGCTCCGGGGCAGGCCTCGCGACGAGTTCACCCTGTCGACGAAGGTCGGCCGACTGCTGGTCCCGCAGGACCCGGCGGGCCGTATGGACGAGAGCTTCGCGGTGCCCGCCACCCACCGCAGGGTGTGGGACTTCACGCGGGACGGTGTGCTGCGCAGCGTGGAGGACTCGCTGGAGCGGATGGGCGTGGACCGTATCGACGTGCTGTTCCTGCACGACGCGGAGGAGCGTTTCGAGGACGCGTTGCGTGACGGATACCCGGCCCTCGCCGAACTCCGCGCCCAGGGCGTGGTGGGGGCGATCGGCGCGGGGATGTACCACCCCGGCAAACTGACCCGGCTGGTCAGGGAGTCGGACGTCGACGTCGTGATGCTGTCCGGCCGCTACACGCTCCTGGACCACAGCGCCCTGGACGAACTCCTGCCCGCCTGCACGGACCGCGGGGTGTCGGTCCTGGCGGCGTCGGTCTTCAACTCCGGTCTGCTCGCCACGGCCCGCCCCACCGAGGGCAGCACCTTCGACTACGCCCCCGCCGGGCCGCACTTGCTGCAACGTGCGCACCGCATCGCCGACGTCTGCGAGGCACACGGGGTGACCCTCCCGGAGCTGGCGATGGCGTTCCCGCTGCGCCACCCGGCGGTCGCGGGCATCGTCGTCGGCATGCGCACCGCGGAGGAGGTACGCAGCAACACGTCGGCGTTCGGCGCGGAGATCCCGGCACAGCTGTGGGACGACCTGCGGGGCGAAGGACTCCTGGACGAGCGGGCACCGGTGCACGACCGCTGAGCTGCGGGACCGCACGGGACGGACCCGGCGCATCGACCTGCCGCAGACGTCCCGCCCGACGCCGACCATGTCGGCCCCGCTGCCCGCCCGCCCTCCTGGCAAGATGGCCGGCATGGAACGTGTGCTTGGAATCGGCGGATACTTCCTCAGGGCCGCCGACCCGGCTGCCCTGAGTGCGTGGTACCGCGACTGCCTGGGCCTGGACGCCGACGAGAACGGTTTGTGGCGTCAGGAAGCCGGGCCCACGGTGTTCGCGGCGTTCGAGTCCGGGACCGACTACTTCGGGTCCCGCTCCCAGCAGACCATGCTCAACTTCCGGGTCCGCGACCTGGACGCGATGCTCGCGCAGTTGCGCGCCGGCGGAGCGGACGTGGCCGAGGAGACGCAGGACATGGAGGGTGTCGGTCGATTCGGCTGGGTCACCGACCCGGAGGGCAATCGCATCGAGCTGTGGCAGGCCGCCTGACCAACCGAAGCCCCGGCTCTCTCAGCCGGCGTGTCGGATCCGGAAGCGGCCGGGTTCCGCCGGATCCCGGTCAACGACCTGGACCGGTGTCCGAGCCCATTGCCAGACGCTGATGCCGGGCGTGCGGGAGAACCGGATCTGCCCGCGGGTGCCCTCGACTCCGCGGTGTCCCGGACCACCAGCTCGAGCGGTCTTCCGCCGATCCCGTCGGCGTCATTGACCTCGCCGACGGCCAGTTCGAGCCCGGCGAGCAGGTGTCGGCCCGCCTCGACCCAGCCGGGCCTGGTCAGCGGAACGAGAGCACCGATCCGGATCGGCTGTGGCGGACGCACCTGGGTGATCATGCCGGACATTGCATCCTCACCAAGGCAGACGGGACCGGGTCAGGACGGGTCCTCGTCCAGCTTGCCGATGACGCGCTCGGAGATCTCGGCCAGGACCCGCAGTTCGGCCGGGGTGACATGGTCCATGAACAGTTCACGTACCGCCTCGACATGACGCGGGGCCGCCGCCTCGACCGCCGCCCGGCCGACGTCCGTGATCACCACGAAGGCGCCCCGCGCGTCCTCGAGGCAGTCCTCCCGGACCACCATCCCCCGCCCCGCCATCCGCGCGATGTGGTGGGACATCCGGCTCTTCTCCCACTCCAGCGCCCGGGCCAGATCCTGGTACCGCTGTCGCCCCTCCGGGGTGTCCGTCAGATGGACCAGCACCGCGAAGTCGGCCGGCGACACATTGGACTCCGACTGCAGCAGGCGCCCGAGGCGCCCGCCGAGCCGCTCATGCAACCGGACGAAGCCACGCCACGCGCGCTGCTCCTCCGGCGTCAGCCATCGCACCGTCTCTCCCATGGAGAAAGTGTAAACGTAGTTGACACTTCACCCAATGGTCCGGGGCCCGTGTCGGGTCAGCCCACCCTGGTCCCCGGCAGCGGAATGCTTCCCGTCGTCGCCAGTTCCCGGTACCACAGCGCGCTGTCCTTGAGCGTGCGCCGCTGGGTCTCGTAGTCGACGTGGACGATGCCGAAGCGCTTCGAGTAGCCGTATCCCCACTCGAAGTTGTCCATCAGGGACCACACGAAGTACCCGCGCAGATCGACACCGGCGGTGAGGGCGCGATGGGCGGCGACGAAGTGGCGGTGGAGGTAGTCGATGCGCTCCGGGTCGTGGACGGCTTGGCCGCCGTCGGGGCCGGTGGAGACGTGGTCCTCGAAGGCCGCTCCGTTCTCGGTGATGACCAGAGGCTGGTCCGGGAACCGGGTGTGCAGGTCCAGGAGGAGTTCCTCGAGTCCGTCGGGGTCGATGTTCCAGCCCATGGCGGTGTGCGGGCCCTCCTGTGCGACGAACTCGACATGGGTCGAGCCGGGCCAGGGGGACCCGCCCATGTCCTTGTGCCCGTCGTTGTTCTGACGCGGTGTCACACCCTCCCAGAGGCGGACGGTGGTGGTGGCGTAGTAGTTGACGCCGAGCAGGTCCAGGGGCTGCCGGATCTGTGCGAGGTCACCGTCCTTCACGAACGCCCAGTCGGTGACGGCGGCGGTGTCCTCGATGAGGTCCTGGGGGTAGTGGCCGCGCAACAGGGGTTCGGTGAAGGCGCGGTTGGCCAGCGCGTCGATGCGCCGTACGGCCTCGTCGGCACCCTCGCCCTCGCCCCTCAGGACATGGAAGTTGAGCGTGACCGAGTACTGCGGGTCGTTGGTGGTGACCGCCCTGAGTTGCTGAACGGCCAGTCCGTGGGCGAGGTTGAGGTGGTGGACCGCGGTCAGCGCCGAGGCGCCGTCGCTGCGGCCGGGAGCGTGGGCTCCGGCGCCGTAGCCGAGGTAGGCGGAGCACCACGGTTCGTTCAGCGTGGTCCAGATCGCGACGCGGTCGCCGAGCGCTTCGCCGACCACACGGGCGTAGTCGGCGAAGGCGTAAGCGGTCTCGCGGTTCGTCCAGCCGCCCTCGTCCTCGAGGGCCTGGGGCAGGTCCCAGTGGTAGAGCGTCGCGACCGGCGCGATGTCCCGCTGGAGCAGACCGTCGACCAGGCGGCTGTAGAAGTCCAGCCCCTTGGGATTGGCCGGCCCACGGCCCGTGGGCTGGATGCGCGGCCAGGCTATGGAGAACCGGTAGGCCTTCAGGCCCAGGGACGCCATGAGGTCGAGGTCCTCGTCGAGACGGTGGTAGTGATCGGCGGCCACGTCACCGGTGTCGCCGTTCCATGTCTTGCCCGGCGTGTGGGAGTAGGTGTCCCAGATGGAGGGGCCGCGCCCGTCCTCGTCGGCGGCACCCTCGATCTGGTAGGCGGCGGTCGCGGAGCCGAGGAGGAAGTCGGCGGGGAACGTCAGCTGCTGGGTGTTCGCGACAGTGGGCATGCACGTCTCTCCGTTGTCTTGACCGATGGCGATGTTAACGTTAACAAGCAGCCAGGGCCCCTGTCCCGCCCCCGCTCGTTCCCTTCCCGTCCGACTCGGAGTGCGCCCCCGTGCCGACCTTCTCCAACCCCGTTCTCGCCGGTAGTCACCCCGACCCCTCGATCTGCCGGGTCGGCGAGGACTTCTACCTGGTCACGTCGTCGTTCGCGTACTACCCCGGGATCCCGGTCCTCCACAGCCGCGACCTGGTGGGCTGGCAGCCGCTCGGACACGTGGTGGACCGCCCGTCCCAGGTGCCGCTGACCGGGCTCGACGTGTCGGACGGCCTCTGGGCCGCGACGATCCGCCATCACGGAGGCACCTTCTACGTGGTCGTGGCCCTGGCGAGGGGCCGCCAGGGCAGCACCACCTACCTCTTCACGGCGTCCGACCCCGCCGGTCCCTGGTCCGACCCCGTCGTCCTGGAGGCGGAGGGCATCGACCCGTCACTGTTCTTCGACGACGACGGCCGCTGCTGGTTCACCGCCTGCCGCGACGCCGCCGAGCCGGAGGTGACGGGCCCCGGCGAGCTGTGGATGCGCGAACTCGACCTGGAAAGCCTGGCGTTGACCGGGCCGACCCATGCGCTGTGGTACGGCGCCATGCGCGGCGCCTGGGTGGAGGCACCGCATCTGTACAAGCGCGACGGGGTCTACCACCTGATCGGCGCGGAGGGCGGAACCGAGCGTCATCACGCCGTGACCGCGGCCCGCGCCGACGCCGTCACCGGCCCCTACTCCACCGACCCGAGGAGCCCGCTGCTCACCCACCGCCACCGCGGGGCGGCGGAGCCGATCCACAACGTCGGTCACGTCGACCTCGTCGACACGCCCGCCGGGGAGACCTGGGCCGTCGCTCTGGGCGTACGACCGCTCGACGGCACGCACACCCTCGGCCGCGAGGTGTTCCTCGTCCCGGTCGAATGGACCGCCGACGGCCCGGTGTTCGCTCCGGACACGGGTCGGGTGAGGCTGTCGGAGCGGTTGCCGGCGGGGACCGGCGCGGGGGCCGTGGCGCCGGTCCGGCCGGCGCGGGACGACTTCGGCGGCACAGCGCTCGGCCCGGAATGGAGCAGCCTGCGCGGACCGGTCGGTCATCTGGTTTCGACCGGCCCGGGGGAAGGAGGCCTGACCATCCGCCTCTCCCCCGAGCCCCTCACCGGTACGGGCACTCCCGCGTTCGTCGCACGCCGTCAGCAGCATCTCCGTATGCGCGCCAGGGCCCGGGTCCGCTTCACCGCCACCGCTCCGACTCAGGAAGCGGGGCTGGTCGTCTTCCAGCACGCGCACCACGCCACCCTCGCGCTGACCGCCGACGCCTCCGGCGTCCCGCACGTTGTGCTCACCGCCCACGAGGCGGGCTCCCCCACCCGGCTCGGGGCAGTCGCCGTGACATCCGACGAGGTCGTCCTCGTGGTCGACAGCGACGAGTCCGGCTACACCTTCCACGTCGAGGACGGCACGTGGACGACTCTGGGCAGCATCGAGCGGCCCTTCTTCAGCACCGAACGCGCCGGCGGGTTCGTCGGGGTCCACCTCGGCCTGTACGGCATCGGCGGCGCCGACGCGGGCGAGGCGCACGTGCACTGGTTCGAGTACGCCCCGGCCCGTTGACGCCGCTCGCGGGGATCAGCCGTAGAAGTTCTTCGCCCAGCGGTGCTCGGTCAGCACGGCGAGTTCCCGTTCGGTCAGCGGTGGCGCGTCGGCGATCGCCGCGTTGCGTTCCACGTTCCGCAGGGAACGCATTCCGACGATGACCGTGGAGACAGCCTGCCCTGCGAGGGCGAACCGCAGGGCGGCGGACGGGAGTTCCTCCGCGGCGCTGCCCAGGTCGGCGAGGATCGCGTCGACGTGCTGCTCGACCTGGGCGGGCCGGTCGTCCCTGAAGTACCAGTTGCGCCAGTCGCCCTCGGGGAAGGTGGCACCCGTGCGGATCGCTCCGGTGAGGGCGCCTTCGTCGAGGGCGACACGGACGATCACGCCGACGCCGTACTCCTCGCAGGCCGGCAACAGGGCGTCGGACGGGGCCTGTTCGAAGACGTTGTAGATGACCTGGACGGTGTCGAGCACTCCGGTACGCAGCACCGTGAGCACGTTCTCGGGCTGGTGGTCCTTGACGGAGATCCCGAAGAACCTGATCTTGCCCTCCCGCTTGAGGGCGTCCACCGTCTCCAGCCAGTCGCCGCGGCCGGTCCACTCGTCCTCCCAGGTGTGCAGCTGAAGGAGGTCGACGTGATCGCGGCCGAGTTCGCGCAGGCTGGTCTCCAGGCTCTCCCGGAGGTGCGCGCCCGGGAACGCCACCATGGGGTCGAGTCCGCTCGGCGACAAGGAGACGGGCACCTTCGGAGCGACCTTCGTCGCCACGTGGACGCCCTCCCCGCCGCCGGGGAGCTCCTTGAGCGCCCGGCCGACGACGCGCTCGCTGCGGTCGTAGGCCCGGGCGGTGTCGATGAAGGTGACGCCCAGATCGAGGGCGCGGCGCAGGGCGCGGACGCCGGAGTCGTCGTCGGCGCCGACCCAGGCGCCCTGGCCCAGTCCCCAGGCGCCGTAGCCGATCTCGGACACGGTCAGGCCGGTGCGGCCCAGTTCCCGATAACGCATGTGCTGTCCGTACTCCCCTGGTGAGGCCCTCCGGTGAGGGCTGTCGAAACCGTGGCGGGCTTCAGGAACCGGCGCGCGGCGCGGCGGTGCTTCGCCGTACGACGAGTTCCGGCGTGATCTTCTGCCGTTCCGCAGGCTCCCCGCCCAGCATCCGCACCAGCTGCTCGATGGCGGTCCTGCCGAGGTGGGCGAAGTCCTGCCGGACCGTGGTCAGAGCGGGGACCAGGTATCCGGCGCCCTTCATGTCGTCGAAGCCGACGAGGGAGACGTCCTGCGGCACCTTCACGCCCCGCTCGGCGAAGGCGGCCAGCGCTCCCATCGCCATCTGGTCGTTCCCGGCGAAGACCGCGGTGGGCAGGCCGGTGCCGGCGTCGCAGAGTTCGCGGGCCAGGCGGAATCCGCTCTCCGCGCTGAAGTCGCCTTCCAGCAGGGCTCCTTGGGCTTCCGCCGCGGTGAGTTCGGCCTGCCAGCCGTCGACGCGTGCCCGGGCGTCGAAGGTGCGCAGCGCTCCCGTCAGGTGGGCGATGTCCCGGTGCCCGAGGCCGAGGAGGTGGCGCACCGCGAGCCGGGCGCCCAGTTCCTGGTCGACCTCGACGAAGCCCAGACCGGGGTTGGGTGCGCTGCCGGACATCACCACCGTCACCGGCACCCCGAAGGACAGGCCGGACAACGCCTCCACCACGACGGGCCGGTCCGCTACGACCGCGATCGCCTCCACCGACTGGTCGGTGAGGCGTCGCAGTGTCTCCATGAGGTCGGCGGAGGTGCTCTCACCCTGTCTGCTGGCCAGGCTCACCCAGTAACCGGCCTGCTTGGCGGCCGTCTCGACGCCCAGGAGGATACGCGGCAGCTCGAACAGTTCCGACCCGACGATCACCACGCCGATCGTCGAGGAACGCCGGCTCTTGAGGGCCCTGGCGACACTGTTGCGGCGATAGCCCAGCTTCTGGATCGCGGCCTCGACCCGCGTGCGGGTCTCCGGACGGACCGAAGGATGGCCGTTGATGACACGGGAGACGGTGATGTGCGAGACGCCGGCCTCCCGGGCCACGTCCATCATGCCTGGCGGCCGGTCCATGTCACTCGTCCTCCGCCTTCAACCCCAGCAGGCCTCGCGCCCACCGCAGATCCTTTCACAGGCACTCGGAGCTGCCAGGTCCGGCAACTGCATGTCAGGACGCGTACCTCGGTGTCCACTGCGTCGTCGCGATCGCGTCGCGCAGCTCGGCCTCCGTGGCCTCGGGGGCGACGCCGTCCTCGACTGCGGCCAGCGCGACGGCCAGGGCGATCTCGCGGGCGGCGTCCCGCATGCTCGCCAGTGGAGGCAGCAGCGGGGTCGCCCCGTCGGCGCCCGCCTGCACCGCGCACTCCCCCACGGCCCGCGCCGCCGCCACCATCATGCGGTCGGTCACGCGGGTGGCCCGGCAGGCGGTGACCGCCAGGCCGACGGCGGGGAAGACGTAGACGTTGTTGGCCTGCGCCACCGGCACCTCACGCCCGTCCAGCGTCAGCGGCGGGAAGGGCGAGCCGGCCGCGATCAGGGCCCTGCCGTCGGTCCAGCGGGCGAGGTCGGCGGGCTCGGCCTCGGCGTTCGAGGTCGGGTTGGACAGCGGCAGGATCACCGGCCGGTCACAGCCGTCGGCCATCGTCCGCACGATCTCCTCGGTGAACGCACCGTGCGCCGTGGAGAGCCCGATCAGCACCGTCGGCTTCACCTCGGCGACCACACGCCCAAGATCGAGCGCACCCCACTGTCGTACCTCCGCGTCGTCGCGCGCGTAGACGCGCTGCTCGGGTGTGAGGTCGGTGCGGGAGCGCACCAGCAGGCCGTCGATGTCGACGAACCAGAAGCGGTCGGCGGCCTGCTGTTCGGAGAGGCCTTCCTCCACGATCGCGGTACGGATCATGTCGGCGACCCCGATCGCCGCCGAACCGGCGCCCAGGACCACGATGCGGTGGTCGGTCAGGGACGTTCCGGCGATCTTCGTGGCGGTGGACAGCGCGCCCAGCGCCACGGCAGCGGTGCCCTGGATGTCGTCGTTGAAGGTCAGCAGCCGGTCCTGGTAGCGGCCCAGGATGGGACGGGCGTGCGCGGTCGCGAAGTCCTCCCACTGCAACAGGGTGCCGGGGAGTTCGGCCTCCACCGCGGACACGAACGCCTCGATCATCTCGTCGTAGGCGTCCCCGGTGACGCGGTGCCGCCTGCGGCCCAGGTAGTGCTCGCCGGCCAGCAGCTGCTCGTTGTCGGTGCCGGCGTCCAGGAGGACCGGGAGAGTGCGCGCCGGGTGGATGCCGCCGATGGCGGTGTACAGGCTGAGCTTGCCGATCGGGATGCCCATGCCGCCGACGCCCTGGTCGCCCAGGCCCAGGATGCGCTGACCGTCGGTGACGACGATGACGTCGACCTCGCCGCCGGGCCGGTTGCGCAGGATCTCCCTGAAGCGGTGGCGGTCCTCGTACGTCAGGAACAGACCGCGCGGCCTGCGGTAGATCTCACTGAAGCGCCGGCACGCCTCGCCGACCGTCGGCGTGTAGACGACCGGCAGCATCTCCTCCAGGTGCCGGGTGAGCAGGCCGTAGAACAGCACCTCGTTGGTGTCCTGGAGCTGGCGCAGGTAGATGTGCCGGTTGAGCGGCTTGTCGTACCCGAGGAACGCCTCGTACGCCCGGTCCGCCTGCTCGTCGAGCGTCTCCGTCGCCGGTGGCAGCAACCCGTCCAGGCCGAGTTCGGCACGCTCCTCGGGACTGAAGGCGGTGCCCTTGTTGAGCAGCGGGTCGGCGAGCAGGGCCGCTCCGTGGGCACGGGCGGGGCTGTGCGTTGTCATGACGTTCCTCAGGTCGAGGGGCTTCAGGGGCGGGGGGTGCTGCGGAGGTTTGCGTGCCCCATTCCGCCTTCCCCGTCCCCGGACATCGAAATCACCTGAGGGTCGGCCGAGCCCGCACACGTCAGCTCAGGCGTCCCGCGCCGCGTGAACTCGCTGCCCGTCGACAAAGGTCTCCAGGACCCGGGTGGCGGCGATCTCCTCGGGCGGCCCTGCGAACGGATCGCGGTCGAGGACGACGAGATCGGCCGACTTGCCCACGGTGATGCTGCCGGTGATGTCGTCGAGGTGGTTCACATGGGCGCTCCCCGCCGTGTACGCGGCGAGGGCGGTGCCCAGGTCGAGGCGCTGCTCCGGAAGGAACTCCGGCGTGCCCTCAGGGGCGTCGGGGGCGATCCGGTTGACGGCGACATGGATGGCCTGGAAGGGGTCGGGGCTGCTGACCGGCCAGTCGCTGCCGGCGGCCAGGGTCGCGCCCGCGCGCAGCAGATCACCGAACGGATACTGCCGTGTGCCGCGTTCCGCGCCGAGGAAGGGCAGGGTCAGTTCGTCCATCTGCGGTTCGTGAGCGGCCCACAGCATCTGGAGGTTGGCGCTCGCGCCCAGGGTGCGGAACCGGGGGATGTCGTGCGGGTGCACGACCTGCAGATGTGCGAGGTGGTGCCGCGTGTCGCGCCACCCGTTGGCCGCGCGGGCGGACTCCACGGCGTCGAGGGCCTCGCGCACCGCGCGGTCGCCGAGCGCGTGGAAGTGGACCTGGAAGCCGGACGCGTCGAGTTCGGTGACGTACTTCCTCAGCTCGCCCGGCTCGACGAAGCTGATGCCGCTGTTGTCCGAGGAGCAGCCGCAACCGGTCAGATACGGGTCGAGCATCGCGGCGGTGTGGTTCTCCGCGATGCCGTCCTGCATGACCTTCACCGTGGTGGCACGGAACCGGCCGCGGTTCAACTCCTCGCGTCGGGCGACGAGTTCGGGGATCTGCTCGGCACCCCGCGCACGGTCCCACCACAGGGCGCCGACCACGCGGGCGGTGAGCAGTCCCTGGTCGAGGGCCGCGTGATAGGAGGGCGCCGGGTCGGTCATGTTGGCGTACGCGCCGACGATGGCGTCCTGCCAGGCGGTGACGCCGTACGAGTGCAGCACGGCCTGGGCCCGCAGCAGGGCCGCGAGTTGCTCCTGCGGCGTGGGATCCGGAACCAGCCTTCCCACGAGGTGGACCGCGCCCTCCTGGAGCATGCCGGTGGGGTTGCCGTCGGCGTCGCGTTCGATCCGGCCGTCGACCGGGTCCGGGGTACGGGAGTCGATGCCCGCGCGCTCCAGCGCCCGGCTGTTGACCCACGCGCCGTGGTGGTCGCGGTTGGGCAGGAAGACGGGTCGGTCCGGGACGATCGCGTCGAGGGCCTCAGCTGTGGGAGCGCCGCCGGGGAACGCCTCCAGGGACCAGCCGCCGCCGGTGATCCACTCGGCTTCCGGGTGCTGATCGGCGTACGCCTTGATCCTGCGCAGGTACTCGGCCGGGTCGACGGTGTCGGCGAGGTGGCACAGGCCGAGTTCGAGGCCGGCGCCCTGCGGGTGGACGTGGGCGTCCTGGAAGCCGGGGAGCAGCAACTTCCCGGCGAGGTCGACGACTTCGGTGCGCGGGCCGATCAGCTCGCGCACCTCGTCGTGGCCGACGGCGGCGATCCGCCCGTCGCGCACGGCCACGGCGGTGGCGCGGCTGCGGGCGGGATCGACGGTGTGCACGGGACCGCCGGTGAGGACGAGGTCCGCGGTGTGTGACATGGGAGTGGGCTCCAGAGAAGGTCAGACTGCCGTACGGTCCATCGGCAGGGTCAGGGACTCGGCGTCGGTGCCGCGCCCCGTGGTGAAGTACGGCGAGCGCCTCACGTACTTGGCCACGGCGGCCATCCCGAGGCCGGCGAGGATGATCGCGGCGGGCAGCGAGAACATGAACCAGCCGTTGTCCGGGCTGAGTTCGAAGTGGTCGCTCATGGTCAGGTACGAGTATCCGAGGTAGCCGCCGAGGCCGAGCAGGATCAGGCCGGACACGGCGGGCACGCCGATGGCGAGCAGCGCCTCCCGTGCTCCTTCGTGCCGCGCGGAGCGGAAGCGCACGGCGCAGGCCACCGCGGTGAGGCCGTAGTAGAGGGCGACGATCAGGCCGATCGCGTTGACGGCGGCCAGCAGCATGTCGCTCAGCTTGGGGATCGCGACGGCGAGCACGGCGATCACTCCGGCGATGGACATCACGACGACGGTGCCGGCGGCGGGGGTGCCGTAGCGCGGGTGGATCCGGGTCCACACCGGCCCCATCGTGCGGTCACGGCTCATGGCGAACAGGCCGCGTGCCGTGGGGATCAGAGTGGCCTGCACGGAGGCGACGGCGGAGAACATCAGCGCGACCAGGGGCAGGGTGGCCCAGGGTTCGGCGGCCAGTTTCTCGCCGAGGTACGGGAGGGCCTGGGGGCCGTTTCTGACGAGTTCTGCCAGGCTCATCTCCCGCTGGAAGGCGACCGAGGCGAAGAGGAACAGACCGAGCATGGCGAAGAGGGCGATGAGGCCGCCGCGGGCCGCGTCGCCCGGGCTCTTCGTCTCCTCGTTGACGCTGAAGGCCGCGTCCCAGCCCCAGAAGAAGAAGACCGCGAGCACCATGCCCTGGGCGAAGGTGGTGCCGCTGGAGATCTCGAAGGGGTTGAACCAGGACAGCGACACGGCGTGGTCCCCGGTGACCAGGGCCCAGCCGCAGAAGGCCAGCAGCACGGCGTACTCGAAGATCAGCAGGGCGAACTGGAAGCGGGTGGCGGACCGCACCCCGGTGACGGCCAGGGCGGTGAGGCCGAGGAGGATCACCAGCCCGACGGCCGTGGTGACACCGGTGGAGGTGGGGTCGAGGGCGATGCCGGCGAGACTGTGCAGTCCGGCCTTGTTGGCGAAGGCCAGGACGACCGAGCCCATGATCGCGCTGGTGTAGGCGCAGAAGATGACCGAGCCGACCAGGGTGACCCAGCCGGTCAGGAAGCCGGGCCAGGGGCCGAGGGCCCTGCCGACCCAGACGTAGCCGTTGCCGCAGTTCGGCTCCGAGCGGTTCAGGCGGGCGTAGGCGGTGGCGATGCCGAGGACCGGCAGGAAGGCCAGCAGCAGCAGCGCCGGGGCCTGGAGGCCCACGATGGTCGCGATCGTGCCCATGCCGATGGCGATGCTGGTGGTGGCCGCGGTGCTGGACGCGGCGATGGCCACGCCGTCGACGACGCCGAGGGAACGGCGCAGGGCCGGGCCCGGCGCGGAGGGCAGGGGCGGTGCTGATGACATGAGGGCTCCTCGGGGACGGGAGACGGGGAAGAGCCGCGCGGTGAGGTGATGGAACAGCCGACGTCCACATTGGGTCAACCCTGTTGACGTAAGGCGGGTGGGGGTCGTTCACTGAGCGCGCCCGGACGAGAGGAACGTGCCCATGTCCAGCCGTGTCCCGCAGGAGCGCCGACGCCGGCGGCCCACCCGCTCCGGAGTCCTGCTGTCCGAGGACCTCATCGTGCAGACGGCCCTGCGGCTGATCGGCGAGCACGGTCCCGAGGCGCTGAGCGTGCGTCGGCTCGGCGCGGCGCTGGGCTGCGACCCGACCGCCCTCTACCGCTATTTCCACGACACCGACGACCTGGTGCTCGCCATCGCGGACCGGATCATCGGTGACGCGATGGCGGGGTTCGTCCCCGGGGAGGACTGGGTGGCCTCGCTGCGCGAGATGGCCCTGCGGGTCCGTGCCGGATACCTCGCCCACCCGCGGGCGGCCGCCATGGCCGCGCACCGGGTGACCCGGCGCAGGAGCGAGATCCAGGCGGTGGACACGGGGATCGGCCTCCTGCTCTCCGCGGGCTTCGAGCGCGCCGCCGCCGCGCGCCTGTACCTGGCCTTCATCGACACCGTGCTCAGCCACGCGGCCACCGACGCGGCGTTCCAGGCACTCCCCCGGCAGCAGCGTGAGGCCGACCAGCGGGCGTGGGGGGACGTCTACCAGGACCTGGACCCGGTGGCGTACCCGGCGCTCACCGCGGTACGGCGCGAGTTGCCGGGCATGGCGGACAGCTCGTTCGAGGAGGCGGTGGACCTGCTGCTGGAGGCGCTGGCGGCGCGCGCACCGGCGCGCCGGGCGTCCACAGGGGGTTCGTCACCCGGATGAGTTTTTCCGTACCTTCCGTGGGGCGGCGGTTGGCTGGAGAGGCAGGACGGTAGCAACGACCAGATCGCACACCAGTCCACAGGGGGGACTCCATGAGACACAGACGATTAGGTGCCCGCGCCGCGGTCGCGGCGCTCGCCTTCGCACTGCTCGGACTCGGCTCGGGTCCGGCGCTCGCCCACACCTCGAAGCCGTCCTCACCGCAGTACACCGCCGTCGACCTGGGCACCCTCGGCGGCGCCTACAGCTCGGGGTTCGCACTCGACCGGGACACGGTGGTCGGCAGCTCCGCGATCGCCGGCGACTTCGAGTGGCACGCCTTCGCGTACGACCGCTCCACGCGCGTCATGACCGACCTCGGCACCCTCGGGGGGACGTCGAGTTCCGCGCTCGACGTCGAGGGCCGCTATGTGATCGGCGACTCCACGCTGGCCAACGGCAACTCCCGCGGGTTCGTGCACGACCTGCGCACCCGGAGTACGCAGACGATCGGTACCTTCGGCGGCACCGACAGCCACGTCGCCGGGATCAGCGGCAGCACGGTGGTGGGCAGCGCCAGGACACCCGGCAACCAGAACACCCACGCCTACGCGTACGACGCGCGCACCGGCGTCATGACCGAACTCGAGTCCCCGGTCGGCCCGGACGGGACCAGCACCGCGGCCGGGAGCTCCCAGAACCGGTACGTCGCGGGCACCTGGGACTACCCCGACACGCCGTTCGAGGGAGGCCACGCCTACGTGTACGACCTGCGCACCCGGGCCTGGACCGACCTGAGCGCCTACGACAACGGCGTCTCCAGCAAGGTCACCTCGATCACCGGCAACACGGTCGTCGGCACCTTCCAGCCGAAGCCGGACGGTTCCTCCGAGCAACCGCCGGAGCGCGGCTTCGCGTACGACATCCGCAGCGGGGTCTGGAGCGACCTGGGCCCCGAGATGTCCTACCGCCCGGTCGTCACCGGGCACACCGTCCTCGCCACCACGCGTCCGGGCGCGTACGCCTACGACCTGCGCACCAAGACGCTCTCGACCTTCGGCCCCGGACCCGGCCGGACCTACATCAACGGCGTGGCCGGAAAGTTCGCCGCCGGCGACACCAACCCCGGCCCCTTCGGCTACGTCTACCGGGTCGACACCGGCGAGTTCACGCTCCTGCCCGCCGTCGGCGGCGTCCACTCCACGGCGTCCGACGTCGACCGGCACGGGGCCGCCGTGGGCAACAGCGCGACGGCCTCGGCCGACCCCTCCACTCCCGACGGCGTCTACCACGCCACCCTCTGGACCGTCCGGCACGGCTGACGCGGCCACGACCGCGTACTGACACCGCGTCAGCAGGTGTCTCCCGGTCCGCCTTCGTGCTCCACGCGCACCCGCTCGTCCGTTCCGCGAGCGGGTGCGCCCTGCCAGAAGTACTCCAGGGCCCGGGGCACGTTCTGGGCGGCGCCCGGTTCGCGGGAGAGAATCTGGACACCGATGGTGACCGTGAGGACCGTGGCGACGAGGTCCTCGATCGCGACGCCCGGTGCGAGGCTTCCGTCGCGCCGGGCGTCCTCCAGCTGTCGCAGCAGGAGGGTCACCAGCCGGCGGCGCAGCGTCGGGACGCCACCTTCGGCGCGGTCGCAGCTGACCTGGAAGCCGGCTCGTACGACGACGTCCCGGCTCAGCAGTCCGACCAGTTCACGGGTCGTCTCGACCACGGATGCCATGGCCGGGCCGGTCGGGCGTCCGCGGGCGGTGGCCAGTCCGTCCAGAGCACGCTCCGCCTCCTCCTCCAAGGCGGTGGCCAGCGCGTCCTTGTCGGCGAAGTGGAAGTAGACCGCGCCTTTGGACAGTCCGGCCTCACCGCTCACCCTGGAGAGAGTCGCGCCCTTGAGACCGTAACGGTCGACGATATGAGCCGCCGCCCTCACGATGGCCTCGCGCGAGCGGACGGCGCGTTGTTGTCGTGGCACGGAAGGTCAGTCCCCTCTCCCACCGAGCCGCGGGGCTCGCGCGCGCGAGGGCGCCGCCAGCACGGCCGCGCCTATCAGCAGCACCGCCGCGGCCGCGACCGCCCCCTGGTGTGCCGGCGGCTCCCCGAGCAGCGGCCCCAGGGCGAGCGAACCGAGCACCTGACCACTGATCATGCCCAGGCCTGCGGCCAGGACCCCGATGCGGCGCACGGTCAGTACCGCGGCCAGCACCACTACACAGCCGAGCAGGCCGCCCGCGTAGTGCCACAGCGGTCCGGACCGAGGCCGGGGCAGTTCGGAGGACACCGTCAGCACGACCACGGCGGTGACCATGAGCGCGGTGCCGGTGGCGAAGCTCAGCAGTACCGCGGGGTACGGATGGTGTCCGGCGGCCTCGTCCACCCGCCCGTTCACCGCCATCTGCCAGGACAGAGCGCAGCCGGCGAGGAACGGCAGGACGGCGAGCGCGAGCGTACGGCCCGCGTCCGGGGCGGCCAGCACCGGAATCGCCACAGCGCACACGGCGAGCAGCCCGCCCGACAGCCGACGCCGGGTGGCACGGCGGGGCGTACCGGGGCCCAGGCCCAGATGGTCCATGACCACGCCGCTCAGGGTCTGGCCGGCGACCAGCGCCAGAGTGAAGGCAGCGGGCCCGAGCGCGGCGGCGGTCAGCGCCTGCGTCAGGACCATGCCGCCGCCCGCGAGGCCGCCCAGGCAGTGCCATGGCCGCAGTCCACGCGAACGCAGCGCAAGCAGCAGTGCGGCGAACGCAGGCCGCAGTCCTGCCAGGAAGAACGCGGCCACCGAAGCGACACCCAGGCTGAGTGTGTTCGACCAGGCGGCCGCGGCCACGGCCCCGGTGTGCTCACCGAGCCTGCCGTTGACCACGGACTCCAGGGCCAGCGCGGCACCACCGGCGACGGCCCCCGCCAGCGGCAGGGCCCCGGACCGGGCCGGGGCCCGCGGTGGGGCGGGCGCCCCGGGTGAGGGCGCCCGGCCCGCCTCGTGGGCGCGACCGTGCGACGTACGCGACAACGGCATGGTTACTCCCGGTGGAGTGGGGCGGCAGTGTCGGGGGGTGGCGCTCGGGCGCTTTGCTCGCACGCGCTCAGCCGGGCGGTGGGAAGGACTCCACCGCCCGCAGGATGTCGGCGCGCGACACATCGCAGTGGGTGATCATCCGCACGCCGGTGTCCGTGGGGACCGTGAGAACACCGCGTTCGGCGAGGACGGAGACGGTGCGCTGCGGGTCGTCGACCGGCAGGACGAGGATGTTGGTCCGTGGGACACCGGTCCGCCAGCCGCGGTCGGCCAGTCCGGCCGCGAGCAGCCGGGCATGGTCGTGGTCCTCGGCGAGGCGGTCGACGCGCTCCAGCGCCACGAGGCCGGCTGCCGCCAGTACGCCGCCCTGCCGGACTCCGCCCCCGAGCATCTTGCGGACTCTGCGCGCCTCTTCCACGAACGCCCTGTCGCCCGCAACTACCGAACCCACCGGCGCGCCCAGCCCCTTGCTCAGGCAGACCTGGACGGTGTCGGCACCCTCGGCCAGCTCCGCCGGGGTCACGCCGAGGGCGACCGCGGCGTTCCAGAGGCGGGCGCCGTCCAGGTGCACCAGCAGCCCGGCGGCGTGCGCGGCGTCGGTCAGCCGGCGGTGTTCCGGCGGGGTGGTGACGGTGCCGCCCGCCGCGTTGTGCGTGTTCTCCAGGCACAACAGCCGGTCCCGCAGCGCGAAGTACGGTCCGCCGCGACCGACCACCCGGGTGATGTCCGCGGGACTGATGGCGCCGGGGCCGGCAGTCCAGGGCAGGGCGCGCGGCATGCCGCCGGCCAGCCACGCGGCGGTGCCGACCTCGTGGTCCAGGATGTGCGCGCGGTCCGGGGCGAGGAAGCGGTCGCCGCGGTCGAGGTGCACGCACAGCGCGATCAGGTTGCCCATCGACCCGCTGGGCACCCACAGGGCGCCCTCGGTACCGAGGAGGCCCGCGACCTCCTCCTCCAGCGCGCGCATGGTGGGGTCGCCGTCGAGGACGTCGTCGCCGACCTCGGCACGGGCCATCGCCTCCCGCATCCGTGCGTCGGGACGGGTGACGGTGTCGGATCGCAGGTCGACCGGCGGTCCGGTCGGGGGTGGTGTCACGGAAGCCTCCACGTAAGGGAACAGCCGGTCACTCGGGCCGTGCGACGCGGTACCGGGTCATCAACAGGGCGGCCAGGACGCTGAATCCGGCACCGAGGAACATCACCGCGGACGGCCCGGACGAATCCACGAACCAGCCTCCGACCATGGCGCCCAGCGCGATGGAGACGTTGAAGGCACAGATGTACAGCGAGGTCGCGGCCTCGGGGGCCTTGGGGGCGCTGGCGAAGACGAGGGTCTGGAGGCAGACCGGCAGCGCCGTGTACGCGATGCCCCACACCAGCAGCAGGATCACCGTGCCGGGATGCCACCGGCCGTTGACCACCAGCAGCACGACGGCCGCGGCGAGCAGCAGGATGCAGGTGAGCGTGGTGGCGCGCAGCGCTCGGGCGGCCGCCGCACCGCCGGCGAAGTTGCCGACGACGCCGGCCACGCCGTACAGGAGCAGCAGTGCGCTGACCCAGTGGGACGGGATGCCGGCGTCCTGCTCCAGGAAGGGCGCGACATAGGTGTACGCGGCGAAGTGGCCGATCACCATGGCCGCTGTGACGAGCGTGGCGATCCTGAGGTTGCCGTCCCGCAGCAGCCTGGGCACTTCGGCCAGCCGCACGACGGAACGCGGCGCGAGCGGGGGCAGCAGGACGGCCACCGCGGCGAGGATCAGCACACCGATCGCGGCGATGGCCCAGAACGCCGTACGCCAGCCGGACAGTCCGCCGACGAAGGTGCCGAACGGCACGCCGGCCACCGAGGCGATGGAGATGCCGCTGAAGACGACCGCGGTGGCCCGGACGGACTTCTCCGGCGGCACCAGGCGGATGGCGATGCTCGCCGCGATCGACCACATCACGCCGTGGGCGAAGCCCGTCAGCAGCCGTGAGGTCATGAGGATCGCGTACGAGGACGACAGAGCGGTGAAGGCGTTGCCCACGACGAAGACGGTGAGCACGACCAGCAGGAGCAGCCGGCGGTCGAAGCGGCGGGTCGCCACCGTGAGCACGGGGGCGAACAGGCCCGCGATGGCGCCGTACAGAGTGACCGAGAGACCGACGGTGCCCTCGGAGACGCCGAGGTCGCCGCTCATGGCGGGGAGCAGTCCGATGGGGACCATCTCCGTGGTGGTGAAGGCGAAGACGCCCATGCCGACGGCGACGACGGCGAGCCAGCTGCGCAGCGGGCCGAGGAGGGCGGGGGGCGCGGCCTGCCGTTCGGCGCCCTCCGGGGTGGTGTCGGGCACGGCGGCCGTGTCGTGGCGGGAAGGGGACGAGGGTGTCACGGGGATCTCCGGGTCAGGCGGGTGCGGTGGCGGGCGAGGACGCGGACAACAGGTCCGCGGCCCGCCGGAACGGTTCGAGCGGGGGAAGGAACAGGACGGCGCCGGCGTGACCGCCGTCGCGCAGCGTCGCGCCGAGGTGGATGGCCGGGACGATGCCGGTCTCGGCGACTCGCCGCACGTCGATGCCGCACGGCACGCCGCGGTGGGCGAGGGCGGGAACGCGGTACTCGGGGTGCTCCGCGAGCGTGATCCCGTACATGCGCTCGGTCAGGCGGATCATCTCCCGGGGGCTCCCGGCGGAGTGGTCCTGGAGGGGCATGGCGGCCGCGGCGGCCATGCCGCCGAGACCGACCGTCTCCGTGATCAGGCTCTCGCCACCGACATACGCCAGGTCGTCGGTGGTCAAGCCGTCGTCGAGTCGGCCGCGCAGCGTGGACACCGGCGGGAGCGGAGCGGTGAACCAGCGGTCGCCGAGGCCTGAGACGCGGAGCCCGAACTCCTTCTCGTTGAGGTTCATCGCGGTGACGAGGGTGCTGCCGGGGATGCCGGAAGCACTGTCGGCCGCCGCCTTGGCGGCCGCCATCACCAGGTGCAGAAAGAGGTAGTCGGCCGTGCGCAGGTAAGCGGCCAACTGCCGGTGGCGCTCCGCGACCCGGTCGCGGGACAGATCCAGCACGGCGTCCAGCAGCGCGGCCCGCAGCAGCGTCCCGGCGGCCCGGTGCCGGCTGTGCAGGTCGTCGCCCATGGCCAGGGCCCGGCGGATGATCGGGGCGAGGGGAATCCCGCCCAAGTGGCCCAGGACCTCGGCGAGTGCGGGTGACACGACGTCGCAGACGTGCCGCAGTCGGGCGCCGACTCCGTGGTCCCAGACACCGAAGGTGAGCGAGTTCCGGTCGGCGCCCTCGTTCATACGGCAGAACGCGCGCCGCCCGGATGCCTCGTCCCTCACGACGACCACCGGCATCGACGCGGTGCACACGCCGGTGAGCGAGCCCACGGTGGCGTGGTCGTGCGAGGGGCGCACCGCGAGGGTGCCGTCGGCGAGCAGGGCCTCGGCCTCCGCCTCGTCCCGGGCCAGCCCCTCGTAGAGCGCGGCCCCGATGACGGCCCGCCGTTGACCGCCCTCGTACCCCTGCCAGGGCATCGGCGGTCCGGAGACCAGGATCGTCCGGGCGGTCATGCCGGGCACCACCTCGGCGGCGGGAGCAATGGTCTCCAGGACCGGGCGGGCCTCGGTGAGACGGGCCACCGCCCGCGCGTTGGCCGCGTCGCGCGCCGGCGCCACGGTGTCGTGCGGCGCGGGCGCGGTGCCGGGACGGCCGGTCACCGTACGACCTCCTCGACGGCCTCGGCCCTCCCGGCGCCCTCACCGGGTCCGCCGCTCGCGATCCCCTCGGCGTCCGTGGTCCGCTCGGTGTGGATCGTCACCCCCCGGACGGTCTCGGGTGCCGCGAGGTCGAGGTCGGTGTCGAGGGGGCCGTCCAGGACGACGGAGACCGAGCGGCCCTGGGAGTCGGACTGGTCGCCGAGCAGGTCGCCGCGGTGCCGGCTCACGAGGACGGCGTGGCCGCGGGCCGGGGCGTCCGCCGCGACGGGCGGCAGGTCGGGCCACCGGCCCTGTTCGCCGACCCAGTGGACCGGTGCGCCCTCGGAGGTCACGTCCGTCAGGCGTCCCCATGGGTGGTCGAGATAGACCTGCCGGGCACGGCGGGCGGCCGGTGCGGTGGCGGGCTCGGTGCCGAGCGCGAGGTCCAGCAGCGCGGCGTCCAGGTCCATGCCGGTGGCCAGCCGCCACAGGCGGGTGATGGCGTCCCCGGGCGGACGCGCGGCGGCCTCCATCAGTACCACCCGGTCCTCGGCGGTCAGCCGGAACTCGGCGTGGCTCATGCCGGTCCCGAACCGGACGGCGCGCAGGAAGTCCGCGTTGGCGTCGAGCAGCAGCTTCTCCTGGGCCGGGGTCAGATGCGGCGCGGGAGAGGTGTGGCCGGTCTCGGTGAAGAACGACGTGCCGGACTCGTTGGTGTCCTTGGCCGTGATGCCGGACCAGAGCAGGCGGCCGTCGCGCACCAAGGTCTCCACGGAGAACTCGCGCCCGGTCACGCGTTCCTCCAGCAGGAGCAGTTCACCGGGGCCGTAGTCGGGCAGCAGCGGGAGGACGGCGTCCGGCCCGGCGACCGCGCGCACGCCCGAACTGGACATCCTGGAGGCGGGTTTGAGGACGGCGGGGAAGGCCGGGAAGTGCGTCACCGTGGTGCGGCGGTCCGGGTCCACGAGGGTGAAGCGCGGTGCCAGGGCGGGAGCGGTCAGCCGCTGCAGCAGCTTGTTGCGGCAGACCCGGGCGGCGTGGGTGCCGGGCCCGGGCAGCCCCAGGGTCTGGGCGAGGGCTCCGGCGGCCTCCACGAACACCTCCCCTACGTTGAGCACCGCGCGTACCGTGCGGTCGTGCAGCCAGGGCGTGACGGCGCGCAGCAGGGTGTCGAGCGAGGTGTCCGCGAGGTGCCGGAACTCCTCGTCGGCGAGGCGGAAGAGCGGGTGCTCCGGGTCGGCGCGGCGGCGGGCGAGCTCGTCGGCGGGTGTCTCGGGTCCGAAGACGAACAGCGGTGTCAGTCCGCGTTGTCCGGCCGCGTCCAGCAGGCGCAGGTGCTTGGCGAGCACGACCAGATCGGTGATGACGATGACGGCGGGCGGGTGCGCGGCGTCCGCTGCGGACGGGGCGCCGCTGTCGCGGAAGTCGGTCATGGCTTCCCTCGGTCGGGTGCGGGGCGCGGCCGTGCCGCGCCCCGCACGGTGATGTCTCAGGCGGCGAGGCGCTCGGCGGTCACGGTCAGCTCGTGGACCTGGCTGCCCTCACGGGTGCGCAGCACGACCCTGGGTTCCGGGCCGTCGGGGAAGACCTGGAGCGTGCGCTCCTCGCTCCAGCCGCTCAGCCGGTACTCGTTGTCGCCGAGGTGCACCAGCGCGAAGACACGGTCGCCGGGCAGCCGGAGCGTCATCCGGTCACCCTCCTCGGCGAGGGTCGCCGTCTCCTGGGGCGCGTCGGCGGACAGCGGCGTGTCGTCCTCCCACAGGTGGAACGTCGCCGGGACGGGGAAGCGGGTGGCCAGCCGCCGTCGTTCGTCCGCGGTCTGCGGGCACTCCTGGCGGTTGAAGAGCACCTCGCCGTGGCGGAAGTACTCCTGCCAGGTCTCCGGGAACAGGGCCGCAAGACCGGGGGTGACCAGGACGTCGACGACGAGGTGGACACGGTGCTCGGTGCCGGTGTTCTGGACCCGGTGGGTGCGGCTGAAGTCGCCGAACCAGAACTCCCCCGGCTGCCAGCGGTGCTCCACCCCGTCGAGGACGAGCACGGCGCCCGGGTTGGTCGCGACCGGCACGTGCAGCCGCCCTACGCCCCAGCGCGGCCCGTACTTGGGGTCGGTGTGGTCCATGCCGACGGTGTCGGGGCCGAGCGCCATGAACCGCACCGCGTGCAGCGGGGCCGGTATGGAGTCCAGCACGTCACGGACGTACGGGATGCGGTCGAGCCACACGGTCTCCTCGAAGTCCCGCGGGCCGGGGCCGCCCGGGTCCGTGCGGTCGGCGTCGCCGCCGGGGCTGCGCAGGGCCAGGCAGCGCCAGTCGACCTCGGTGGCGGCGCCGACGCCGTCCTCGGTGTAGACGCGCTGCTGGTCCCAGGTGTGCTCGCGCAGGGAGGTCAGTTCCCGCAGCAGCCGGCCGGCGTCGAAGGAGGGCTTGAGCCGTACGCCCTCTGCGGGCATGGGCGGGGAGTCGACGAGCGAGGTGGTGGATGACATGGAGGTTCCTTCGCGGGTGTCGGGATTCGGGTGGGCGTCGGTTCGGCGGAGGTCCGCGGCAGGACATCGCGGGCTCAGACGTGCGCCACGGCGGCTGCCTCGCGGGCCGTGCCGTTCTCCTGGAGGTGGTGCCAGCGTTCGAGCATGTAGAGCGTCCACAGCGCGTAGGTGTGCTCGGGACGGAACTCGCGGACCGCCGAGCGCAGCGCGTCCGGGCGGAAGTAGCCGCGCTCCAGGGAGGCTTCGGACAGCAGTGTGTCGCTGATGGAGGAGCGCAGCTCCGCGCCGAGCCAGCTCTCCAGGGGCACCGCCAGCTCCTGCTTGCGGCGCTCCAGGACGGATGCGGGCAGGTAGCGGGCGGCCACGCGCTTGAGCGGGGCCTTTTCGTTCGCGCCGACCAGTTTCCGGGCCGCGGGGACCCGTGTGACGTAGTCGATGAGCCGGTGGTCGAGCAGGGGGCTCCGGGGCTCGACGGAGTGCGCCATCGACATCCGGTCGATCTTCACCAGCTGTGCGTCGGAGAGCCAGAAACGGCTGTCGACCTGCATGGCGCGGTCCAGGTCCGGAACCGAGGGGTCGGTGCGATCGAAGCGGGCCCGCAGGTAGTTGTGCGGATGGCCCGGGATCCGGGCCGCGAAGTCGGGCGCGTACAGCCTGTTCTTGAGCGGGTGGGGCACGCCGTCCGCAAGGACATGCTCGTAGCGGTCGGCGAGTCCGGAATCACCCGGGAGATCGCGCAGGCGCTGGTAGCGGCCGTATCCGCAGAAGATCTCGTCGGATCCGTCGCCGGTCAGCACCACGGTGACGTGCTGCCGGGCCAGCTTGTACATGCATGACGCGGCGATCGCCGACGGGAAGGCGTAGGGCTCGCCCATGTGGGTCAGGATGGTGTCGACGGCCTCCCGCGCGTCCTCGGCGCCGATCCGGTACACGTGGTGCCGGGTGCCGCAGTGCTCGGCCACGGCGCGGGCGTACTCCGACTCGTCGAACGCGGCGTGCTCGAACCCGACGGAGAACGTGTGGATCGGCCGGCCCAGCTGCCTGGTGGCCAGGGCGACCACCAGGCTGGAGTCGAGCCCGCCGCTGAGCATCGCTCCCAGTGGCACCTCCGACTCCAGCCTGTCCTGCACGGCCTGCTGGAGCAACGCGTCGATCCGGTCGTCGATCTCGGCCTGCGGCACGTCCGTCAGCTCGGCGGTGAAGTCGAACTGCCAGTAGGTGCGGCGGCGTTCGGGGCGGCCCGCCTCCAGGACGAGGACGGTGGCGGGCTCTAGTTTGCGCACCTGCCGGTAGATGGTGTGCGGTGCGGGCACGACCCGGTAGCTGAGGTACTGGTCGATCGCGACGGGGTCGGTCTCCCGGCCGATCCCCGGGTGCAGCATCAGCGCGGGCAGTTCGGAGGCGAACGCCACCCCGCCGCCGGCGGGCCGCGCGTAGAACAGCGGTTTCTTGCCGACCCGGTCGGTGGCCAGGACGAGCCGGTCGCGGCGGGTGTCGTGAACGGCGAGGGCGAACATGCCGTGCAACCGCTCGACGAAGTGCTCGCCGAACTCCTGGTACAGGTGCGGCAGTACCTGGGCGTCGCTGCCGCCGCGCACCGGACGGCCGCGGGCGGCGAGCAGGTCGCGCAGTTCCTGGTGGTTGTAGATCTCACCGTTGAGAACGCACACGACGGTGCCGTCGTCGCTGAAGACGGGCTGGGAGCCGTCGTGCAGGCCGATGACCTTCAGCCGGCACATCGCCAGGGCTGCCTCGGCGGTGACGAAGGAACCCGTTTCGTCGGGTCCCCGGTGTGCCATGGCCGCACAGGCGGCCGACGTGTAGGGGGCGTGGACGGGAGCGTGTCCCAGGGACACCGATCCGGCGATTCCGCACACGGGTCAGCCCTCCTTGAGGTCGAGACGGCGCTTGGCATGGCCGGAGCGCAGTCCGTCGGGACTGACACCGATCACCCGCACGGGTCCGACGAGACCCGAGGCGATCATCTGGGCGACGTCGGGGGCCCGCCGGTCGACGGCCGAGCGGATCGCGGCGAGCCGGTCGTGGTCGACGGTGTCGGCCACCACCCGGATGACCAGGCCGTCGTCGTCGGCCGCCTCGAACGGGCTGCCCGGGAAGACCTCGGCCATGATCTGGGCCAGGTCGTGGTTGCTGATGCGCTCGCCGTGCTTCAGGTCACCGGCGAGGCGTCCGTCGATGCGTTCGAACGCGAACACCTCGCGGCCGTCGTGGTGGATGCGGCGCAACCCGGTGACGGCGTCGCCGGTGACGTAGCGGATCGCCGGGAAGTATCCGCGGGTGAGGGAGGTGAGCAGGAGAGCTCCGCTGCCTTCCTGGTGGGAGGGGACCCGGTCGTTCTCGGTGCGGCCGGTCAGCTCCTCGGGGGGCAGCACCTCGGGAACGATGTGGTCGTGGAAGTGGTAGAGGCCGGTCTGCGCGCACGAGTGGGCGATGGCGCCGATCTCGATGGAGCCGAACACGTCGAGGACGTCCGCGGGTTCGAGGCCGAACCGGTCCGCCACATGGGCGCGCCAGGCGGGTGGCGCCACATCGCCGACGACCATGATCTTCCGCGGCCGGATGTCCAG
Source organism: Streptomyces doebereineriae (assembly GCF_031845645.1). Taxonomy (NCBI): domain Bacteria; kingdom Bacillati; phylum Actinomycetota; class Actinomycetes; order Kitasatosporales; family Streptomycetaceae; genus Streptomyces; species Streptomyces doebereineriae. The sequence goes on along the minus strand of NZ_JAVREZ010000030.1, from coordinate 48,079 downwards.
GCCGGGGCGGGCCTGGAGGAGCCGGTCGAGGATCATCGGCATGGTGAAGAACACGTCCGGGCGCCACTCGTTGAGCTTCGCCACGTGTTCGTCGACGGGCCGTGTGAAGTCGATGTCGTGGGCCTGGAAGCCGAGTTCGAGGAAGACGCGGCGTGCCGAGGCCGCGGCGTGGCCGGTGCCGAGGTCGGCGACCGCGACGGCGCCGCGCGGCACGGTCCGGGTGAACTCCCGGAACAACTCCCGTCGTTGGGCCACGTACGCGTCGTCGTCGGCGGGCGAGTAGAGGATGCGCTTGCGCTGTCCGCCGGAGGTTCCGGACGTGTGGTACACGGAGGCGTCCGGCAGCTGCGGGTGCCCGGCGGTGTAGTAGCGGGCCGCCAGCAGGTCGGTGCCGATGAGGGGGAGGTCGGCGAGGTCGCCGGAGCCGAGGGCGCCGCGGCCCAGGAGGAGATCGCGGTACCAGGGGAATCGTTGGGCGTGACCGGCCGCGAGAGCGGCCAGTTCGGCCTCCCGTGCGGGAGTGCGGGTGGCGAGGGCGGTGGCGGTGTGCGGCATCAGGGAGTGCCTTTCGTCGTACGGCGGGGCGGGCGCGAGTGTCAGTTCCAGCGCTGTGTCTCGCCGAAGAAGTCGGGCACACCGACGGCGAGCCCCTTCTCGACGGCCTGCCGGTGGAGGCGCTGTCCCACCGCGAGGTCGAGGACACCGAGCCCGAAGGGCGAGAAGATCCGCGGCCGGTCGGCGGCCGGTGCGACCTTGCCGCGCAGCACCTGCGCGAGGGTGCCGTCGACGAAGTCGCGGTGGCCGAGCCGCTGTTCGGCCAGGTGCGGTGAGGTGTCGGCGGTCAGGCAGTGGTCGACGTCGTCGAGGATGTTCTGCGCGCCGGCGACGATCTCCCAGCCGAGGTCGCGCAGTGAGATGTTGAGGACGGTCTGGCCGGGGGCGAAGGTGTCGGCCCGGGTGACCCAGGGCTCCGACGTGGTGGTGGCGAAGACGACGAGGTCGGCGTCGGCCACGGCCCGTTCGAAGGAGTCCTCCTGCTCGGCCCGGTACCCGAGGCCCGTGATGCGCCGGGTGAGGGCGGCGGCGTAGGAGGCTTCCCGGTCGTGGACGACGAAGCGGTCCACGGACCAGGACTGCGCGGCGAAGAACTCCGCGATGTTGCGTGCGATGACGCCGGCGCCCACCAGGCATATCCGCTGCGCGGTGCGTCCGCCGGTCAGTTCCTCGGCGCCCAGGACCGCGGACGCGGCGGTGCGGGCGGAGCTGATCTGGGACGCCTCCAGGCAGGCGAAGGGGTAGCCGGTCTCGTAGTCGTTGAGGAGCAGCGTGGCGGAGGCGCGCGGGATGTTCCGCTCGATGTTGCGGGGGTAGCTCGCGATCCACTTGATGCCGGACAGGCCGTAGTCGCCGCCGAGATGGGCGGGCAGCGCGATGATGCGGGCGTCCGGCTTCTGCGGGAAGCGCAGGAAGTAGCTGTTCGGGTTGACCGAGTCCCCGGCGTCGTGGGTGAGGTAGGCGGAGCGGACCGTCTCGACGATCTCGGGGCGGGAGACGTCGATGAGGGCGCGCAGGGCGGTGCCGCCCACCACGTGGAAGTCGAACATGGGTGTTTCCCTTTTCTCGTTGCGTGTCAGAGCTGGAGTGGCGACGGCCGGTCACACGGCGACGGGGTAACTGCCGGAGTCGTCGAGGACGTCCGCGCCGAAGGTGTCGGCCACCCACAGGTCGTCGTAGATCGTCTTGGCGTAGCGGTCGCCCATGTCGGGCGAGAGGGCCACGACCCGCGAGCCCGCGGGGATCCGGTCGGTGATCGACTCCAGGGCCGCGAGCACGGATCCGGTGGAGCCGCCGAGCGGCAGCCCGTGTTCGCGGGCCAGACGGCGGCACATGCGCACGGCGTCGGGCTCGTCGACGAGGACGACCTCGTCGACCTGGTCGGGCCGGCACAGTTCGGGACGGCGGCTGGTGCCGAGACCGGGGATGTGGCGTGGGCCGGGCGGGCCGCCGAAGGTGACCGACCCGGTGGTGTCGACCGCGACGATCCTCGTCCAGGGCGAGAACGCCCGGAAGTGCCGTGTGCAGCCCATGAGCGTGCCGGTGGTGCCGGCGCCGACCAGGAGGACGTCGACGTGTCCGATGTTCTTGAGGATCGAGGTGGCGGTCCGGCGGGCGTGTGCCTGTGCGTTGGCGGGGTTGGCGTACTGGTTGAGCCACACCAGCCCGGCGTCGGCCCCCGTCATCTCACGGATGCGGGCGATACGGGAGCCCAGATAGCCACCGTTGCGGTCCCGCCGCGTGACCTGGACGACCTCGGCTCCCAACGCCCGGATGAGGGAAAGGCTCTGGGGGGAGATGTTCGGATCGGTCACGCAGGTGAAGTGGTATCCGCGAGCGGCGGCGATGACGGCCAGGGCGATACCGAGGCTGCCGGACGAGGATTCCACCATCCGTCCACCGGGCCAGAGCACGCCCCTCTTCTCGGCGTCCTCCACCATGCCGAGGGCTGACTTGAGCTTCACCGACCCGGCCGGATTCATCCCCTCCAGCTTCAGGAAGAGCCGGCTGTCGGTCAGGACGCCGTCCAGTTCGAGGAAGACGTCGTCGGTGACGATGTCACAGGCGCGCTGGTAGATCATCGGTCCTCCTGCTCGCCGGTCGGCGAAGGGACGGGGTCGTCGCCGGCCTCGGGCGTGTTCTTCCGGAGCGCGGCCAGGCGGCGCAGGAAAAGGACTTCGGCCTGGGCCAGTGAGGCGATCTCACCCGGGTTCACGCTCTCGTCGGTGCCGTGGATGTTCGACGGCGGGTCCGCGACGCCGCACAGGAGGATCTCCGCGTCGGGGTAAAGCCTCCTGAAGACGGAGCAGACGGCGATGGAACCGCCGGCTCCCACCTCGCGGGGCGGTGCGCCGAAGGCGTCCCGCAGGGCGTCGCGGAGCACTGTGTGCGCGGTCCGGCCGGTGTCCGCGCGGAAGGACGGGCCGCTGGTGACCCGGCGTATGTCCAGGTGCGCACCCCAGGGGGTGTGGGCCCGCAGATGGGCGGCGAGCGCCTCATGGGTGTGCAGGACGTCCGAGCCGGGCGGGGTGCGCACGCTGACCAGTGCCTTCGCCGAGGGCCGGAGAGCGGGTACGGCGTCGTCGAGCGACGGCGACTGGACGGCCAGGACGGTGACGGCGGGCAGCCGCCACAGCCGGTCGGCGACGGAGCCGGTACCTATGAGTTCGACGCCGTCCAGGACTCCGGCGTCCGCGCGGAAGTCGGCTTCGCTGTACTCCGCCTGGTCCTGGCGGGTGTCGCACCCGGCCTGGTCGGTGTCCACGACGGGCAGGCAGGGTGTGCCGCGGTGGTCGTGCAGCGTGGCCAGGAGACGGATGAGGGCGGTCATCGCATCGGGTAAGGGTCCGCCGAACTGGCCCGAGTGCAGGGTCCTGGACAGGGTGGAGAGCGTGATCTCCACGACGGCCATGCCGCGCAGGGAGGTGGTCAGCGTCGGAATGCCCGGGGCGGCGTTACCCGCGTCGGCGATGACGACGGCGTCCGGTGCGAGAAGCCCGGGGTGTGCGCGCAGCACCTTCTCCAGGCTTCCTTCGCCGGGTTCCTCGCTCCCGTCGACCAGGACCGTGATGTCGAGGTCCGGGTAGGGCTCGTGGGGCAGGGCGTCCTGGAGGGCGCGCAGCGCCGTGAGGTGCGTGACGACGTTTCCCTTGCAGTCCGCGCTGCCGCGGCCGTACCAGCGTCCGTCGCGTTCGGTCAGTGCGAACGGCGGAGTGCGCCAGGCCGTCTCGTCCTGGGCCGAGACGATGTCGTAGTGGGCGTAGAGGACCACGGAGGGTGCGCCGGGCGGGCCGGGGCGGCGTGCGTAGACGGTCTCGGTGCCGTCGTCGGCGGGCAGCAGCCTGGTCTCGGGAAGGCCGGCTTCGGCGAGCAGGTCGGCGATGGTGCGGGCCGCTCGGGGGAAGTGGTCCGGCGGCGCGGCTCCGACGACGGTGCGCAGGGCGACCAGTTCGGCGAGGTCGTCGCGGGCTCTGGTCATCAGGGCGGGGGTGATCGCTGCTGAGATTGGGGCAGGCATGGTGGGTCTCCGGCGTGCGGGTGGCACCGCTCAGACGGCGGTGGGTGCGGGGACGGCGACCGGGGTCAGTTCCGCGAGGACCTTGCGGACGACCTCCTGTCCGGCCCGCAGCTGTGCGTCGTGGGTACTCGCGCCGAGGTGCGGCACGGCCACCACGTTCGGCAGGGCCAACAGGGGTGAGGTGCCGGGTGGTTCGGTGGCGAAGACGTCCAGTGCGGCACCGGCGAGCCGGCCGTCGCGCAGTGCCCGGTGCAGGGCCGTCTCGTCGACGATGCCGCCGCGGGCGGCGTTGACCAGATGTGCGGTGGGTTTCATCAGGGACAGCTCCCGGGCGCCGATGAGTCCCGCGGTCCGGGGGGTCTTGGGCAGGTGCAGGGTGACGACGTCGCTCGCGGTGAGCAGTTCGTCGAGGCCCGTCGGGTGCACGTCGTCGCCGAGGGTGTCCGCGTAGGGGTCGTGCACGAGGATGTGCATGTCGAAGGCGGCCAGCCGGCGCGCGACCTGCCGGCCGACGCGGCCGTAGCCGACGATGCCCAGGGTGCGGCCGGCGAGTTCGACGCCGGTGAGTTCGGCGCGACGCCACTCGCCGTTCGCGAGGGAGCGCATCCCGGCGGTGAGGTGGCGCACCGAGGAGACGATCAGTGCGACGGTGAGTTCGGCGACGCTCACGGTGTTGGAGTCCGGGGCGTTGAGCACGGTGATGCCGCGCGCCCTGGCGGTGTCGGTGTCGACGTTGTCGAGGCCGACGCCGGCGCGTGCGACGACGCGCAGGCCGGGCGCCCGGTCCAGGACTTCCGCGTCGACCCGGGTGCCGCTGCGCACGATCAGGGCGTCCGCGTCCGGCAGCGCGGCGAACAGCGCCGGGCGGTCACGGCCGTCGACGTGCCGGACGTCGCAGACGCTCCTCAGGGCGGCGATGCTGTCGCCGGGCAGTACGTCGCTCACGATCACGACCGGTGCGGGCACGGAGCTCTCCTTCGGAAGGTCGGGTCCACGATTACTAATCCGAACGTTTGGTTTGTTTCTGGAAAAACCCTAACGTTCGGTTTGTTTCTCGGGCAAGGAACTCCCCGTGTGTCCTCGGTCACTCAACCCGGCGACCGTGGCAGGAGGAGGTGAGCCGCGGGTCCCGGCAGCGGAGTGCCGGGACATCGCGGCTCGGAGCGTCAGAGCAACTGGTCCCGATACCAGGCGGCGTGGGCCGACAGCCCCGCTGTCAGGCCGACGTCCGGGGCATGATCGCCCACGGTGCGCAGCCGGGTCGCGTCGAACCAGTGGTCCACACCGAGCAGGTCCAGCACGTGGGGGTCACATCCGGCCGCCACGAGTTCCTCCCGAGCCTGCTCGAAGGGCTGATCCCCGCCAACGAGCGGGAACCCGAGGTGGCGGTGCGTGGCGACGACCAGTTCGCGCAGGCTGACCGGTCGGGGCGGACAGGCGTGGAAGACACCGGTCGCTCGCCGGGGCGGCGTGGTGACGGCCATCCGGGTGAGGGAAGTGGCGAGAGAGCCGACCTCGGTGAGCGACAGCAGCGCCGAGCCCCGCTCGGGCAGTCCCGAGCGCAGGGCGTGCACCATGCGCAGCAGCGCCGGCATCACCCACCGGTCTCCCGTGCCGTAGATGAGGTACGGGCGCAGGACCGCACCGCCCGCCGCGAGCACGAACCGTTCACCGGCCAGGCGGCTGCGACTGGTCGGCGAGACCGGGCGCGGCTCCACCGCGCCCTCGGCCGCCTCACGGAAGGGCCCGTTGCCGTACACGGCCGCGGTGCTCAGCTGCACGAACTTGCTCACGCCGGCCCGGCCGGCCTCGGCCACCAGGCGGCGCGTGCCGTCGACGTTCACCGCGAAGCACCGGTCCTCGTCCTTGCCGATCCAGGAGGCCAGGTGAAGCACGGCGTCCACATCGCGGCACAGGCCGCGCAGGGCCGCGGGATCCGTGAGGTCGCCGTCCACGACCTCGACACCCGGGATCGGCGTCACGGGACGCCGGTGAGCCAGGACGCGCACCCGCACTCCGGCGGACCGGAGCAGCGGGACGACCATCCCGCCGACGAAACCGGATCCGCCGGTGACGAGGACGAGCGGACGGTTCATCGCGGGCCGCCCGTGGACACCGGTGCGCGTTGGAGGGTGAGGGTGCACTCGTAGACGACCGCACCGTGTTGTTCGGCGGCCACCCGCACCTCGTGCCCGCCGTCACCGGAGGCGGACAGCCGCGCCCGGACGAGGCAGGGTGCGTCGAACTCCACATAGCGGTGGAACTGATTGGTCATCACGGTGACCAACACCGGGCCGGGACCCGCCAGGCGTTGCGCCGCCTGCCGCGCGGCCTCCAGCAGGAGCATCCCCGGCACATGGTCGGTGGGGTGGTCGAAGAGGGTCGGGTGCGCCCAGTTGACCCGCAGCGGCCAGGCTCCCTGGCGCGGATCGGCCGCACCGGGATCGTCCAGGGGCAGGCCGAGCACCACGTCGGCCTCGACGGCCCGGCCGACCTCATGGGGAGGCAGCGGTTCGGGCTGCTCGGGCAGACGGGCGGGAACCTCGGCGTGCGAGCCCCGCAGCCGCCGGTAGACGGAGCGGCGCATGCAGTTGAAGGTCATGCGGCCACGCCCCAGGGGCACCTCGTCACGGACCAGTCCGATCTCCATCGTCATCGCCGCGAGCCGGCTGCCGTGCCGGGTCACCTCACCGCAGTCGACGGTCAGTTCGACATCGACCGGCCGGTCGTCGAGCCGCAGGGCCTCCGGAGACAGGGCGAGGCTCAGTTCGGTCATCAGGGTCGGGTGGTCGCGTGGCAGGTCGTAGAAGACATGGCTGACCAGAGAGGAGGTCTGCCGGATGCTCTCGGCGGCCAGCAGCGGATCGTGCCAGCGGCCTCCGACCGGGCCGTAGAAGCCGTGTCCGCGCGGCCACTGGGCTCCCACCTTGAAGCGGTGCGCGCCGAGACGTATCCAGTCGTCGGTCAGCAGCACCTCGCCGATGGCCCGCCGGTGGACGAGATCACGCGGCGCCGTCCGCTCGAAGGTCAGGGGATGTAAGGACTCGGCGGCGGGCGCAGAGAGGTCGTCGGCGAGTTCGGCGGGGAGGGACAGGTGGACCGGCATGGCACGGGCTCCAGCGGGTGATCGACGTACGGGTTACGGAGGCATAGAATACCCAACGTACGGTTTGTTTTTGAATTAACTGATCAGAACGCTCACAGGGCTGACACGCCCATGAAACAAGGACTGACCCGATGGCACGGCAGGAAAGAGCGATCGAGACGAGGAAGAGGCTCCTGGTCGGGGCGGCCGAGGTCTTCGACGAACGAGGCTACGCCGCGGCGAGTATCAACGAGATCCAGGAGCGCAGCGGCGTCACGAAAGGAGCGATGTACTTCCACTTCGCATCCAAGGAGGAGATCGCCAAGGGCGTCATGACCGCCCAGACCGAGGTTCCGGTCGAGGTGCGCAGCCCCTCGGCGTCACCGATGCAGCAGGCCATCGACCTCACCCACGAGCTGGCCCGTCGGCTGCGCACGGACGTCCTGTTCCGCGCGAGCATCCGGCTCACCGTGGAGCGGGGAACGTTCCAGACGAACGACTCCGACATGTACGACTGGTGGCTACGGGCCTTCAGCCGGGAGCTGGCGCGTGCCCAGGGCGCCGGAGAACTCCGCAAGGAGCTGGCGCCCGAAGACGTGGCGGCCAGCGTGGTGGGCTCGTTCACCGGCATCCAGATGCTCTCTCACGTCACGAGCGCCCACCGCGATCTTCACGACCGCCTGACCAACTGGTGGGAGCAGATCCTGCCCGGCATCGCGACCCCGGAGGCCCTCGGCACACTGCTGCCGGCCGGATCACCCGGACTCGGCCTGAGCGGCGGAGCCTGACCCCGACCGGGGGGAGCGAACCTGACGACAGTTCGCTCCCCAGCCGCCGACCACTCGTCGACCGGACCGATGCCGCTCGACCAAGGACCAAGGGGCGCGAAAGAGACTTACGTCCCTCCTGTCCACCTCACCCCTCGGACATCTGCGCAGGAGCATCACACAGGCTGCACACCGCCTTTCGAAAGGCTCGCTACTTTTGCCTCCGGCTCGATCCTCCGTGCGAACGAGACCGGCCACGGCCACTGGGCCGATGGTGCAGTCGACTCAGGAAGACCAGATGGACTACTGCTCCTCGTGCCGTCGGCATCTCAACGGCGCCCTGGCGTGTCCCGGATGCGGCGCCTACGCCCCGGACATCGCTCCCCCCGCCCACATCTACGCGACGACGGGCGTGGCGGCAGCGGCGTGGGACGAAGCACCCACGTGGCACGACGCGGGCCTCCACGAGGAGCCTGCGGCGGGGGCCGACCCGGCCGAGGTGCCGTCCGACGACGTGACGGACGCGCCGGTGGCGGCGGAGGGCCGGGCAGCGCGCCGACGTCAGCGGGCCCGCTGGCGGAAGAACCAGCGCAAGGCGGTGGTCGCGACCGCCGTCGCCCTCGTCGGTGGTGGCCTGACCGTCTCCGCGATGAACCAGCAGTCCAACGTCCGCACCCAGGCGGCCACGTCACCGGACAACCGGTCCATGGGCGTGGCGGAGTTGCCGACCTCGGACGACGCACTCCCGGCGTCGACACCCGCCAAGGCACAGCAGGCATCCACGAACACACCCTCCAAGTCGGTCACCTCGCACCGGCGCACGGGCGACGCGGCGTCCACCACGACCCGGTCGTCGGTCCACCCGGACTCCGCCACCTCCCCCACGCCCACGGCGACGACCGCCTCGCAGTCGCAGTCTCGGACCACACTCTCGACATCGGTCGCGACGGGCGCCGACACCGGCGGCACGACGGGCACGTCCGGCACCACCGATACGACGACGGAGCAGACCCCTTCGTCCACGGCCACGGACAGCACGACGACCACGAACACGGGCGCGGGCAGCAACAGCTCGCAGACTTCGCAGACGACGACGTCCTCGTCCTCTGCGACCGATCCGTCGGGGCTGTGCGTGCTCAACCTGCTCTGCATCAACTGAACACCGGGGCGGCATGAGGGTGTACTGACGGCCCGTCGGCTACCAGCGCAGCGGAAGCGTGGCGAGGTGGTCGTCGAGCAGGCCGGAGATGATCCGGTGGTCCTCGGCGGAGGGATGCCAGTCGCAGCCCAGGTGGTCCAGGGCGGGGTCGTCGTAATACCAGTAGCTCACCCGTCCGTCGCCCTGCGCGTTGCGGGTGCGGACAATGCGCTCGACGGTCTCGGCGAACGGGCTGGAGCCCAGGTTGGTGGCGCTGACGACGAGGAACGTCCTGGGGCCGTAGCGGGCCCGCAGTTTGTCGAGGAAGCCGTGGTAGGCGGACTCGTAGGCGCCAACCAGTTCGGCCTCAGTGCCCCAATGCTCGCCCGCATTGAGGGGCGTCGAGAAGTCGTTGAGGCCCAGTCCGATGACGACGGCCTGCGGCCGCCAGCCGGCCGGCTTCTGCCAGACGTCGCCCTCCACGCTCAGCAGGGCACGGTCGTAGTAGGCGCGGAAGTCGGTGCCCGGGCTGCTGCCGTTGTAGTTGCGGACCATGCCACGGCCGGAGAACGCGTTGATCTGGTAGTCGGCGCCGAGCCGTCGGGCGGTGAGGGCGCCGAAGGAGAGGTCGGAGTCGGTGTTCCGGTCGACTCCCCCGTTGGTCGAACAGTCACGCGTGCCGGAGACGTTGCCGTAGCCCGCGGTGTAGGAGTCGCCGATGAACTCGATCTGCCTGCGCCGGGCGGGCGGCCTGGCGAGGATCGCGCCGCCCGGAGCGGCGACGAAACCGCCGAACCGCCCCTCGGCCCAAGCGCTTTCCGTCCGCTTGACGAGCCGCACGCGGTGCTCGGTGTCGGTGAGTCCCTTGACCCAGGCGGTGGTTCGGCCCGGGGTCACGAGGGTGGCCGTGGTCCTGCCGTCTATCTGGACGTCGTAGTCGTTGACGGAGTCGTCGAGGACGACGCCGACACCGGTACCGCGGAACCGGCCCTCGAAGTAGATGCCGGGCCAGCTGTACCGCACGAACCCGTCGGCGGCCGCTTTGACCCGGCCCACGGTGTGGAACCGGGTCGGGGCGGCGCTGGACGCCCGCGAGGGAGCGGCGACGGCGGCGACCAGGCCGGCAGCGGTGGCGGTCACCAGTGTTCTGCGGGATAAGTGACGGGGCGGAGGGGGCTGCATGTGGCCATCCTTCGGAGGTGGGGACGGTCGGGGCGGGACGCGGGATGCGGTGCCGGGCCCCGGGACCCTTCCGTACGGCCCGTACAACGCGTGTGGCCCGTACGACCCGTACGGCACGGGAGCGCTCCCACACCCCTGGCGCTGTTTCAAGGTGACCGCCTGACGCGTGCCCGTCAACCCCTCCCGGCAGCATCTTCACGCGGGCCGGCGAGTGCGAGGCACGGCAAGCCGGGAATGAGTCCGGATCTTCCGGGTAGCAGAAACGATGCTTGCCCGGGGGAAGGGCCGTCACACCTGGGGAGGTCGAGGCGGCCCTTCCCTCAACCCATACATGTGTGGCGGCCTTATACGTCGAACAGACTTCTCGCGTTGTCGTGGCACACGGCCCGCAGCCACTCCGGTCCGAGGTCCAGCCGTTCCAGGGCGTGGAGCTGGTGCAGGTAGGGGTAGGGGATGCTCGGGAAGTCGGAGCCGAGCAGGATGCGGTCGCCGAGTGCGGCGAGCCGGGGCAGGGCCCGGCGCGGGAACGGCATGAACCCCTCGGTGAAGTCGGTGAACGCCATCGTCGTGTCCAGCCGCACCTGGTCGTACCGTTCGGCGAGGTCGAGGAACTCCTCGTACTCGGGCATGCCCATGTGCGCGACGATCAGCCGCAGCTTCGGGTGCCGTGCCAGCACCCGCGCGATCGGCTCGGGGCCGGTGTGCTTGCCGGGTGCGGGCCCGGAGCCGCAGTGGATCACCACGGGGACGCCTGCCTCCGCCAGCAGCCCCCAGGTCCGCTGGAGGCGTTCGTCGGCGGGGTCGTACGCGCCCACCTGGACGTGCGCCTTGAACACCCGCGCCCCTGCTTCGACGGCCTCGCGGACGTAGGTCTCGACGTCCGGCTCGGGGTGGAGGGTGGCGGTGTGCAGACAGTCGGGGGTGCGGTGGGCGAAGTCGGCCGCCCATCCGTTCAGCCACCTGGCCATGCCGGGCTTGTGAGGGTAGAGCATCGCGGTGAAGGCCCTGACCCCGAACTCCCGCAGCAGCGCCGTTCTCTCCGCCTCCTCCTTCCGGTAGGTGATCGGCCATCCCAGCCCGCCGATCAGCGGCCCGTTGGTGTCGAAGTAGTCCCAGACCTTGTGCAGGACCCGCTCGGGCATGAAGTGGGTGTGGACGTCGATCAGGCCCGGCAGACCGAGCCCGCCCCAGAAACGGCGGATCTCGTCGGCCTCCCCGTTCGACGCCACGTCGCGATCGTCCATGTCGGCTCAGGCGCTCAGCGCCGCCAGCACCACGGACCTGGCCTCCTCCTGGACCCGGCGCAGATGGTCCGGGCCGAGGAACGACTCCCCGTAGATCTTGTAGACGTCCTCGGTGCCCGAGGGGCGGGCCGCGAACCAGGCGTTGGCGGTGCATACCTTGATACCGCCGAGGGCAGCGCCGTTGCCGGGGGCCTCGGTGAGGACCTGCGTGACCGGCTCTCCGGCGAGGGTGTCGGCGGTGACCTGGCGCGGGGACAGCTTGGCGAGCAGGGCCTTCTCCTCGCGGGAGGCCGGGGCGTCGACCCGCGCATAGGCGGGGGCACCGAAGCGCTGGGTGAGCTCGGCGTAGTGCTGTGAGGGGCTCTTGCCGGTGACCGCCGTGATCTCGGAGGCGAGGAGGGCCAGGATGATGCCGTCCTTGTCGGTGGTCCACACCGAGCCGTCGCGGCGCAGGAAGGACGCGCCGGCCGACTCCTCGCCGCCGAAGCCGATCGTGCCGTCGGACAGGCCGTCCACGAACCACTTGAAGCCGACGGGTACTTCGACCAGCGTCCGGCCGAGGTCCGCCGCGACCCGGTCGATCATGCTCGACGACACCAGGGTCTTGCCGATCCCGGCCCCCGCGGGCCACTGGTCCCGGTGCGAGAACAGGTACGAGATCGCCACGGCCAGATAGTGGTTGGGGTTCATCAGGCCCGCGTCCGGCGTGACGATGCCGTGCCGGTCGGAGTCGGCGTCGTTGCCGGTGGCGATGTCGAACCGGTCGCGCTGCTCGATGAGCGAGGCCATGGCGTGCGGCGACGAGCAGTCCATGCGGATCTTGCCGTCCCAGTCGAGCGTCATGAAGCGCCAGGTGGGATCGGTGAGCGGATTGACCACCGTCAGGTCGAGCCGGTGCTCTTCGGCGATCCGGCCCCAGTAGGCGACCGAGGCGCCGCCCAGCGGATCGGCGCCGATGCGCACGCCGGCGGACCGGATCGCCTCCAGGTCCAGCACGTTCGGCAGGTCGGCGACATAGGTCCCGAGGAAGTCGTGGCGGCCGGTGCCGGGTGCGGCCAGGGCACGGGCGTAGGGGATGCGCCGTACGTCCTTCAGGCCGCCGGTGATGATCTCGTTGGCGCGGTCCTGGATCCAGGAGGTCGCCTCGGATCCGGCGGGGCCGCCGTTCGGCGGGTTGTACTTGAAGCCGCCGTCGGCGGGCGGATTGTGCGAGGGGGTGACGACGACTCCGTCGGCGAGCGCCGAGGTCCGGTGCCGGTTGTGGGTGAGGATGGCGTGCGAGACGGCCGGGGTGGGCGTGTAGCCGTCGGCCTGGTCGATGAGGACGGTCACGTCGTTGGCCGCGAACACCTCCAGTGCCGTGGCCCGGGCGGGCTCGGACAGGGCGTGGGTGTCGGCGCCGAGGAAGAGGGGCCCGTCGGTGCCCTGGGCGGCACGGTACTCACAGATGGCCTGGCTGGTGGCCGCGATGTGGTCCTCGTTGAACGCCGCCGCCAGGGACGAACCGCGGTGTCCCGAGGTGCCGAAGGCCACCCGCTGTCCCGGTTCGGCCGGGTCGGGGCGCAGCGTGTAGTACGCCGTGACCAGACGGGCCACATCGATGAGGTCCTCGGGCCCTGCGACCTGCCCCGCTCGCGCGTTCTGCATTTCCCGGCTCCTCCGCAAGGCTCGACCGTTGGGTACGGCCCTCATTCTCCCCCGCCGGGGCCGCGGGGACGCGCACGGGGGCCGCGGTTCTGTCCTCACCCGGCCTGCGTGGCGACCGAGCGGCCCCGTCCACGGCCGGTCGAGGCCCGCCGCGACACCCGAGCAGCACTGCTCCGCCGTACGAAAGCGCCGCCGCTCTCACCGGAAGGTGAAGCGCGGCGGCGCTGACCCGTACGGGTCGGATCAGTGGTTGCGGGAACCAGGTACCGGCATCAGCTTCTGGTCCACTGCTGGTTGCTGCTTCCGTTGCAGTACCAGACGTCGACCGCCGTGCCGTTGCCGGTGCCCGCCCCGGCCGCGTCCAGGCAGAGCGCGGGGTTCGCGACGCTGGTCACGGAGAGGTCCGCGTTCACGTTCCACTGTTGTGCCGCCGCGCCGGTGCAGTCCTCGATGACCACCGGGTCTCCCGCCGTGGCTCCGGTGCCTCCCACGGTCATGCACTTGTTGCCGTAGACGGTGAGTTGCTTGTCCGCGTTCAAGTTCCAGGTCTGGTTGCCGCCGCCGTTGCAGTCCCAGAGGTCGAGTTGGGTGCCGTTGGCCGTGCTGAAGCCGGGCACGTCGACGCAGCGGCCCGAGCCCACTCCGCGCAGGACCTCGCCGGGAGGCGCGGGCGGCAGGTCGTTGACCGGCGGGGTCTTGCCGAAGCCGTAGCCCCAGCGCAGCAGGGCGACTCCGGTGGCGCTGTTGTCCACCAGGTTGCCCTCGGAGTCCAGCGACTCGATCGAGTAGGCGTCGCCGAACCTCAGCCCCGGCCAGTACACCAGTCCCATCCCCTTGCTGCGGGCGGTGTTGGCCACGGCCGCGAGATACGAGGTGTAGACGTTGCCGTTCCAGGCGCCGTAGTTCAGCCCGATGGTCATCGGGGAGCCGGCCTCGTCGATGATCGTCCGGCCGGCGTACTTGCCGATCCGGGCTTCGAGGTCGGCGGTCCAGTCCGCCTGCTGGGTGTAGCTGGCCCAGAAGCCGTAGAAGTGCAGCGACAGCAGCGTGCCCCGCAGTTCGGGTGCCGCGCCGACACCGGTGACGTTGTCGTTGTAGCCGGTACCGCTGATCACGACACGGCCGCGCGGGACGTCCTTGTGCTGGGCGAGCCAGCCGCTGGTGACGGACACCCACTGGTCCAGGGTGTAGCCGTGCGGCTCGTTCATGGGCTCGAAGTAGACCCGCGGGTTGTGCTTGTACTCCCGCACCACGGTGTTCCACATCGTCTTCCAGGCGGCCGTGTCGTCGACCAGGCCGTCCTTGCTGCTGTCGGCCTCCCAGTAGCTGACGATGACCTTGTCGCCGTCGGCCGTGGCCGCGTCGATCGTCGCCCGGTACGACTTCCACCAGGTGGTGCCCACGCTCGCCGGGTTGATCGGCAGTCGCAGCGTGTTGGCGCCCAGGTTCTTCTTGAAGCCGCGCACCATGCGACCCGTGGTGCGGTACACCGTGCGGTAGTCGTCGGTCACCGACAGGCCGCTGGGCACCACGGCGTCACTGGCGTAGTTGTCCCGCGGGTCCGCCCAGTTCACCCCGCGGAAGTCACTGGTGCCGCCCTTCGCGGGCTTCACCGGCGCGGGCGAGGCGGCTGACGTCTCGGCGGCCGGCTGGGCGAAGGCGGGGGCGGTCAGGAACATGAGTGTCGCGCCGAAGCCGGCCATGAGCACACTGGCCAGTCTTCTCGGTCTCGTCGGGGTCTTCGTCATGTCGTCTCCAGTGACGGATGTGCGGATTGCGGCGTGCGGGTTCGTCACCTGAGCCGAGGCAGTGATGAATGAGGGGCCGGACACAGACCCTCAAACCCGTTCAAACCGGTAATGGTTACGTAACCATTGCCCGGACACTGGCACGCCGCCCGCCCTGGTGACAAGACCCGCGACGGTCCTGAGTCCGGCTCAGCCCCAGGCACCCACCGGCACAAAGGAACTGTCCTGCCGGAACAGATCCGTCCCGGCCGTCCGTTCCACCCGGAGTTGGTAGTTGTAGTGGCGCAGGTAGTACCCGGGATAGTTGTACGACTCCCAGCGGATCGCGCCCGAGGACGAGCCCGTGCGGGCGATGAACGTCGCGTCCTTGGCGAAGGTCGACGTGCCGTCGTTGGCGTCGAAGCGGGCGCGGAAGTCCCAGTGGCGCAGGTAGCTGCCGGAGGCGTCGCGGAAGGAGTAGCCGTTCGAGTCGGCGAGGCCCGCGACGACCGTGAAGGTGGACGCCGACTTCTCGGCAGCCGTGCTGGAGCCGGTCACCACCGGGAGGTTGAGCAGCGAGGACTGCGCCTGCCAGTAGCGCGTCGAGTAGTTGGCCGACTGGAAGGACCGGGTGACGTTCTTCGCGAGGGAAGGCCCGCCGGACACCGTCTCCTTGATGACCGTGAAGTGCCGGGCGGTGCCGGAGACCACCGGCAGCGCGGTCGGGGCGGACCACGTCGCGAACGTGTCGTAACTGTCGGCGTAGTAGTAGGTGCCGTCGCCGTAACCGTCGAAGAAGATCCGCCAGCCGCCGTTGTCGAGCTGGATCACCGACGGACCCTCGCGATAGCTGCCCCAGCCCGCCCAGTCGCCGGTCCGGGAGATCGTGTAGGGGCCGGTGAGCGAGGAGGCCGTCGCGTACTCGATGTACTTCGTCGTCTCGTTCTTCGTGAAGGCGTGGTACGTCGAGCCGGTCCTCACGATGTACGTGTCGATGTGGTTCGCGCCGATCCCGGACAGGGCTACCGGCGAACTCCATGCCGTCAGCGCCGAGTTCGTCGCCTTCAGCCGGTACGGCGTGAAGATCCACTCGTCGCTGGTGACCGAGCAGGACACGATGACGTTCACGCTGCCGTCGCTGTCGACGAACCACTCCGGCGCCCACGCACGGGACAGGTTGGTGATCGGGACCGTGTAGTCGTACAGGAAAGTCCAGTTGGCCCGGTCGGAGCTCCGCGCGAAACCGATGGTGGTGCTGACGTCCTGCCAGGTGTGGGTCGTGTACGTCAGGTAGTAGTAGCCGTCGGCGTGCTTGAAGACGCTCGCGTCGCGGATTCTGTTGCCGGGCGGTGTGTAGGCGGAGGACTTGAGCAGCCGGAAGTCCGTGGCATCGTCGGACTGGTAGACGTTCACGGTCCCGTCATTGCTGTTGAGGAACGGCACGATCGTGTAGCGGGTGGCCGAGCCGCCGGGCGGGGCGGCGGCCAGTGCCGTGCCGGCGAGGCCGGGCAGTTCGCCCAGCAGGACGGCCGAGGCGGGCAGGGCCGCCATGGCGCGCAGCAGTGTGCGGCGGGACGGTGTGGGGGGTCGTGTGCTCACGGGCGGCTCTCCCTCGGACAAGAACAAGACGCGACTCTGACGTTCGACCTGCACGTCCGACATACCGAACGCAGTTCGGGAAGTCGATCAGAAGGTAGGGCTGTGGCCTGAACGCGTCAATGCTTCGCGCAGGACCCGGTGAGCCCTGTGCGAAAGCTGTGGCACCCGCATGGCCGTCACTCCGGCCTGGCACGTTCCGGCGAAGCGCTTTCCGACGTTACTGTTCAGTAGGCAACGTCGTCCCGGAGTCCGGAGGTGCCCCGTATGACGCACGACCGTTCCGCAGGCCTGGTGGAGACCGCCCGCGCACTGGCCGACGGCACGATCACCTCCCGGGCCCTCGTCGAACAGGCCCTTGCGCGGATCGAGACGTCCCAGGCCTCCCTCAACGCCTTCCGGATCGTCCGGACGAAGGCCGCTCTCGCCGAGGCCGAGGCCGCGGACGCCCAACTGGCCGCCGGGGTACGGAAGCCGCTGCTCGGGGTGCCCGTCGCCGTCAAGGACGACATGGATGTGGCCGGTGAACCCACGGCGTTCGGCTGCCGGGGGGAGTTCCCGGCGGTCGCCCGGGACGGGGAGGCGGTACGGCGACTGCGCGCGGCCGGGGCTGTGATCGTCGGCAAGACCAACACCTGCGAGTTCGGGCAGTGGCCGTTCACCGAGGGGCCCGCCTTCGGCGCGACCCGCAATCCGTGGAGCCCGGAGCACACGCCGGGCGGCTCGTCCGGCGGGTCCGCCGCGGCCGTCGCCGCAGGTCTGGTGCCCGCCGCGCTCGGCTCGGACGGGGCCGGGTCGGTACGGATCCCCGCCTCCTGGACCCACCTCGTCGGCATCAAACCCCAGCGCGGCCGTATCTCGACCTGGCCGCGCGGCGAGTCCTTCCAGGGCATCACCGTCAACGGCACGCTCGCCCGCACGGTCGCCGACGCGGCCCTCCTCCTCGACGCGGCCGCCGGCAACCACGCCCTGGACCCCCATCGCCCGCCCGCCGTCGATGCCTCGGCGGCGATCGGCCGCGACCCCGGCCGGCTGCGCATCGCGCTCGCCCTGAAGCCGCCGTTCACCGCGCTGCCCGCCCGGCTCCGGCCGGAGGTACGGGCGCGGGTCGTCGAACTCGCCGAGAAACTCAGCGACTTGGGGCACACGGTCGAGGAGGCGGATCCGCCGTACGGGCAGATCGGGCTCACCTTCATCCCGCGCGCCACGGCCGGTATCGCCGAACGGGTCCGCGAGGCGCCCTTCCCCGCGCTCCTCGATCGCCGCACCCGGGACGCGGCCCGGCTCGGCGGACTGCTCGGCGGGGTCCCGCTGCGGGTGGCGCGGCGCGCGGAGGCGGTCCTGCACCGCCGTATCGGCGGGTTCTTCACGTCGTACGACGTCGTCCTGGCCCCCACGACGGCCGCTCCCCCGCCACGCATCGGGGCGATGCTGGAGCTGGGCGGGCTGGCCACGGACCGCGCGATGATCGCGGCCTGTCCCTACGCCTGGCCCTGGAACGTGCTGGGGTGGCCCGGGGTCAATGTGCCCGCCGGGTTCGTCGGCGGCGGGCTGCCCGTCGGGGCGCAGTTGCTCGGCCCTGCGAACAGCGAGCCGCTCCTGCTGTCGCTCGCCGCGCAGTTGGAGGCGGAGCTGCGCTGGCCCGAGGTCTGGCCGGAGCCTCGCGTCAGCGCGGATTCACCGGTCGCTTGAGGACCCCTGGCCCGTACCCTGTGACCATGGACGATGCGTCGATGGTCGGGCTCATGGGGCGGGTCACGGGGGCGATCGGACCGGGGCTCGTCGGCGAGGTGATCGTCCGGGTGCGGGGCGGCGCCGAGCACTTCCTCGCCTACCCCGCCACCGGCACGGACCGGATCGAGCGGGGGACGGTGGTGATGGTGGTGGAGTACCTGCCGCCGAGGACGGTCTACGTACAGGCGGCGTACGACAGTTGAGCCTGCTCACGCGCAGGTGAGAGGCGTGTGTATCAAGGTTTCGACAAGGATGCGTCAGCGTCTTCACCCGGGCCTCGAACAGGCGCACACTCCCTTCGTTCGGTGCCGAAAGGGCACCATGCAAAGGGGGCGTATGCCGATGATTGTCGGCGTCGTTGCGGGGGTGGCCGTTGCTGCCATCGCCGTTCTGATCGGTCTGTTCAAGCTGATGTGGCGTGTCGCGGAACCCAACGAGGCACTGATCATCTCGGGCTCCAACCACAAGACGGAGGGGCTCGAAGCGGGTATGGGATTCCGCATCGTCACCGGACGCGGCACGCTGGTGCTGCCCGGTGTACAGGCGGTGCGCAAGCTCTCGCTCGACCTGAACGAGACCGAACTGCATGTGGACTGCGTGACCCACCAGGGCATTCCGCTCAAGGTGCGGGGCGTGGTCATCTTCAAGGTCGGCGACGACTTCGTGTCGATCGCCAACGCGGGGCGTCGCTTCCTCGACCAGCAGAAGCTGATGTCCGAGCGGGTGCACAACGTGTTCGCCGGTCATCTGCGGTCCATCGTCGGCGGGTTGACCGTCGAGGACATGATCCGCGACCGGGAGAAGCTCACCGGGCAGACCCGGGCCGCCTGCGGCACGGAGATGGAGAAGCTGGGGCTCATCGTCGACTCCCTGCAGATCCACGAGATCGAGGACCCGACCGGGTACATCCAGAACCTGGCGATGCCGCACGCGGCGGCCGTCCAGCGGGACGCGCGCATCGCGCAGGCCGAGGCGAACCGGCTCGCCACCGAGGCCGAGCAGAAGTCGTTCGCCCGGATGGCGGAGGCCACCCGGGACAGCGAGATCCTCCAGGCCGGCTACCAGGCCGAGCGGGACAAGGCGGGCGCGAAAGCGCGCCAGGCCGGTCCGCTCGCCGACGCGGCCGCCCGGCAGGAGGTCGTCGTCCAGGAGACCCGGATCGCCGAACTCGAGGCGAACCGGCGCGAGCAGCAGCTCCAGGCGGACGTCCGCAAGCCGGCGGACGCCAAGGCCTACGAGAAGCGCACCCTCGCCGAGGCCGAGCGTGACGCGCGGATCTCCGGGGCCGAGGCCAAGGCGAAGGAGACCGAGCTCGCCGCGGCAGCCGAGGCCACCCGGGTCAAGACGGCCGCGCTGGCCGAGGCCGAGGCGACCAAGGCCCGCGGTACGGCCATGGCGGCGTCGACCCGGGCCACCGGTGAGGCCGAGGCCGCGTCGGCTCAGGCCAAGGGTCTAGCGGAGGCCGAGGCGGCCAAGGCGAAGGGCCTCGCGGAGGCGGAGGCCATCAAGGCCCGTGCCGCCGCCCTCGCCGAGAACCAGGAGGCGGTCGTCGCCCAGCAACTCGCCGAGAACTGGCCGGAGATCGTCAGGGCCGGCGCGTCCGCGTTCGGCAACGCCGACAACATGGTGATCCTCAACGGCGCCGACGGCATGGCGGACATGTTCGCCAAGGCGCTCACCATGGGCGGCACCGGGCTGGGTCTGGCCCGTCAGCTGCTGGCGTCGATGAACCAGAACGGTCAGCCCGTCAACGGCACTTCGCTCAACGGGGTGGCGTCGCCGCCCTCCCAGAAGGTGCCGGTCCAGGAGTAACGGGCAGCGGCACCCGACATCCGTCCGGGGCTCTCGGGTACGAGGGTCCCGGACGACCCGCGTTCACAGCGCGAGCAGCGTGACACCCAGGCCGACCAGCAGCACCACCGCGGCCACGGTCCACCCGACGATCCGGCCCGGTGGGTCACCGGGTCCAGGAAGGAGATCGCCAGCACCATCCCCAGCCACACGAAGGTGACCGCGCCCGCCGTCGCGGCCGACGTCGCGTTCATCCGACCGACCGTACCCCTGGCCCGGTTCGCGGGACGCCTTAAGGTTCCCCACGTGACTGCGTTTACCGATGAGAACGTCCCCGGCCGCTTCGGCGCCACCGCCACCACCGAGGCCGATCCCCGCGAGGTCGGCAGGGTGCGCACCGAGTACTCCCCCGCGCACGACGGCGACCCCGACCCCGGCGAGATCGTGTGGACCTGGGTGCCCTTCGAGGAGAACGACGGACGCGGCAAGGACCGTCCCGTGCTCGTGGTCGCCCGGGAGGCGGCCGGCACCTTGCTCGCCGTACAGCTGTCGAGCAAGCGGCACGACGGGGACCGGGAGTGGGTGCCGATCGGCAGCGGGCCCTGGGACCGGACCGGGCGGGACTCCTGGGTGGATGTCGACCGCATCCTGCGTCTCCACGAGGAGGGGATGCGCCGCGAGGCGTGCGCGCTGGACCGGGGGCGGTTCAACCTGGTCAGGCAGCGGCTGCACGAGCGCTACGGCTGGAGCTGACGCTCCGGAAACGCCCCTACGAAGGCTGCGCGCACCTGCGCGTCGCGCGTCCGGTCCAGCACCCCGAACACCACATGCTCGAAGGCCCCGGCGAACCGTCCGCCGGGCTCGAGCAGCGCCCGGAACGCCCCCGCCACCTGTGCGGGGTCGTTCTGGAAGACCCCGCATCCCCAGGCGCCCAGCACCAGCCGCCGGTAGCCCTCCGCGACGGCGACCGACAGCACCTGCCCGGCCCGCGCCGCGAGGGCTCGTGGCAGCTCGGCGGCCCGCTCGGGTGCCGTCCGCCGGACCACCCCGGCGTTCGGGGCGGCCGCCGTCAGGAAACCCACGAGGTGTGCCGCCTCCAGCAGACGCCCGCGATCGTCCCGGAACACCGGCACGGCCGGTGAGTGGATGACCCGGTCGGTGTAGAACGGGTCGCGGTGGGCCCGGTGATGGTCGTAGAACTCGCGGGCCTCCAGTTGGCAGGTGTACAGCGCGGACGCCCGGCACAGGGCCTCTTCCTGTGCCTGGGCGCCGTTCAGATAACCGCCGCCCGGATTGCGCGCCGAGGCGAAGTTCAGGACGGCGGTGCGGCCGCCGAGCCGATGGGCCGCCTCCAGGCTGCTCTCGCCCGTGACCTCGAGGAACGTGTCCACAGCGGGGAAGGGCGGCACCTCCACGGGTTCCGGTCCGTGCATCCGCGTCCCCGCCCGTGCCGCCTCGATCGCGGCGGCCAGGGAGACTTCGTGCCCGTCCGGGGCTCGATAGTGCCCCGCCGCGACGATCTGTTCCGTCTCGTGCGCGATCCCGCGCAGACGCGCGCTCATGGCGCCACCCCCGTGAGCGCCATGACCGCGCGCCGCGCGGTCTCCCCCGTCGTACCCATGGAGGAATCGTCGGCGATGGCGTGGATGCGGTGCAACAGAGTTTCCGGCGCCCGGCACAGCAGGAAAACGCCTCGAAAACCCCGGGAAAACGGAGATCCACAGCCCCTAATGCAAGGATGTGCCCCCTTGTGCGGAACGAGATGAGGGTCTTGGGTGGGACGAGCGTTGCCGGTCCGACCCACCTGATCCCCGGACTGGTGGCATGGTGGAATCTCAGGAGGATCCCGACATGTCCGACACACCCAGCGACTGTACGCCGGGCGACTGTACGAAGCCCCGTACATCACTGCCCGAAGCAGAGCTCGAGGCCCTGGTCCGAGGCATCTGCTTCAAGACCGGCCCGCCCCGCCGCATCGGGGTGGAAGTGGAATGGCTCGTGCACGAGCTGAGCAGCCCTCGGCTCCCCGTCACACCCGAACGACTCGCGGCGGCCTACGCCGCACTGCGGACCGTGCCCCTGAAGTCGGCGCTCACCGTCGAACCGGGCGGTCAGCTGGAGCTGAGTTCTCAGCCCGCCGACTCCCTGATGGAGTGCATCGGTACCGTCTCCGCCGACCTCGCCGCCGTCCGGGCGGCCCTCGCCGAGCACGGCCTCGGCCTGGTCGGCATCGGCCACGACCCGTGGCACCCGCCCCGCAGGTATCTGCACGAACCGCGCTACGACGCCCTGGAGACCTGCCTCGACCGCACCGGCCCGGCGGGCCGCGCGATGATGTGCACCTCGGCCTCCGTGCAGGTGTGCGTGGACGCCGGACACGAGGAGCCCGGTCCCCTCGGCCTCGGACGACGCTGGTCGTTCGCGCACCAGCTGGGCCCGGTCCTGGTGGCCGCCTTCGCCAACTCCCCGCTCGCCGGTTCCGAGCCCACCGGCTGGCTCTCGACCCGCCAGCTGCTGTGGACGGAGATCGGCAAGGGCCGGGCGGGCGGCCCCTCCCTGGACACCGACCCCCGCACTGCCTGGGCCCGGCACGTCCTGGACGCGCCGGTGATGTGCATACGACGGGACAGCGGCCCCTGGGACGTCCCGGAGGGTCTCACCTTCCGGGAGTGGGCCAGGTCGGGCGCGCCCCGGCAGCCGACCCGGGAGGATCTCGACTACCACGTCTCGACCCTGTTCCCGCCGGTCAGGCCGCGCGGCCATCTCGAGCTGCGCATGATCGACGCCCAGCCGGGCGAGGACGGCTGGATCGTGCCGCTCGCGGTGACGACGGCGCTCTTCGACGACCCCGAGGCCGCCGAGACCGCCTACCGGGTGGTGAAGCCGCTGGCCGAGCGCACCCTCGCGCTGCCCGCGCCGCACAATCCGCTGTGGATCGACGCGGCCCGCCACGGCCTGGCCGACCCCGAACTGCACGAAGCGGCGATCGCGTGCTTCGCGGCGGCCCTGGAGGCGCTGCCACGGCTGGGCGCCACACCCGAGGTCACGGACGCCGTCGAAACGTATCTGCACCGCTATGTCATCCGGGGCCGGTGCCCCGCCGACGATCTGCTGGACCGGACGCACGGTTCGCTCGGGAAGGAAATCCGCACATGACCAACCCGTCCGTCGACTCCCTCGTCGACCCCGAGTCCGTCCGCGAGCGGGCCGTGACCACCCTGGTCACCGCCCGGGACCGCACGACCCTCCTCACCAGCTGTGTGGAGGACCCCGACCTGACCGCCCAGCACTCGCCGCTCATGTCGCCGCTCGTGTGGGATCTCGCCCACATCGGCAACCAGGAGGAGCAGTGGCTGCTGCGGACCGTCGGCGGGCAGGAGGCGATACGGCCCGAGATCGACGGCATCTACGACGCCTTCGAGCACCCGCGCTCCGAACGCCCCACGCTGCCCCTGCTGTCGCCCGTGGAGTCCCGGCGCTACGCGGCGGAGGTACGCGGCCGGGTGCTGGACGTCCTGGAGGGCGCCGCGCTCCACGGGACCCGGCTCACCGAGGCCGGATTCGCCTTCGGGATGATCGCGCAGCACGAACAGCAGCATGACGAGACGATGCTGATCACCCATCAGCTCCGCAGGGGCCCCCAGGCCCTGACCGCCCCCGACCCGGAACCGGCCCCGCTGTTCACCGGCCCGGCCGAAGTCCTCGTGCCCGGAGGCCCGTTCACGATGGGTACCTCCGACGAGCCGTGGGCGCTGGACAACGAACGCCCGGCGCACCGGCGTGAGGTGGATCCCTTCTACATCGACACCACTCCGGTGACGAACGCCGAGTACCAGGCCTTCATCGAGGACGGCGGCTACGACACCGAGCGCTGGTGGGCCCCGGCCGGGTGGGCACACATCCGCCAACACTCCATCCACGCACCGCTGTTCTGGAGCCGCGACGGCAAGCAGTGGCTGCGCAGGCGCTTCGGCGTCACCGAGGTCGTGCCGCCCGACGAGCCGGTGGTTCACGTGTCCTGGTACGAGGCCGACGCCTACGCCCGCTGGGCCGGACGGCGGCTGCCCACCGAGGCCGAGTGGGAGAAGGCGGCCCGCCACGACCCGGCCGGCGGCCGCTCGACGCGCTACCCGTGGGGCGACGCCGACCCCGCGCCCGAGCACGCCAACCTGGGCCAACGGCACCTGCGACCCGCCCCCGCCGGCAGCTACCCGAAGGGCGAGTCACCGCTCGGCGTGAGGCAGTTGATCGGTGACGTGTGGGAGTGGACGGCGAGCGACTTCGAGCCCTACCCCGGGTTCCAGGCGTTCCCGTACAAGGAGTACTCGGAGGTGTTCTTCGGCCCCGACCACAAGGTGCTGCGCGGTGGTTCGTTCGCCGTGGACGCGGTGGCCTGCCGGGGCACGTTCCGCAACTGGGACTATCCGATCAGGCGGCAGATCTTCTCCGGCTTCCGCACGGCCCGTTCGGGAGCCGTCTGATGTGCCGTCATCTGGCGTATCTGGGACCCGCGGAGCCGCTCGGCAGCCTCCTCGTGGCGCCCCCGCACAGCCTCTACCGCCAGTCCTGGGCGCCCAGGCGGCAGCGGTACGGCACCGTCAACGCCGATGGTTTCGGGGTCGGTTGGTACGCCGAGGGCGACCCGGTCCCGGCACGGTACCGACGGGCCGGACCCATCTGGGCGGACCTGTCCTTCGCGGACCTGGCACGGGTCGTGAACAGCACGGCGATCCTGGCCGCCGTACGGGACGCGACCCTGGCGGGAGCCGACGCCGAGGCCGCCGCGGCACCGTACGCCTCGGGGCCCTGGCTGTTCAGCCACAACGGCGCGGTCAAGGGGTGGCCACATGCCCTGGCGCCCCTGACCACCGCGCTGCCCCCGGCGGACCTTCTGTCGATGGAGGCCCGCAACGACTCGGCGTTCGTGTGGGCGCTGGTCCTGAACCGGCTGCACGGCGGTGACGAGGAGGGCCAGGCGCTGGCCGACACGGTCCTGGAGGTCGCCGAGGCGGCCCCGGGCTCCCGGCTCAACCTCCTGCTGACCAACGGGGAGTCCATAGCCGCGACCGCCTGGGGCGACACCCTCTGGTACCTCCAGCGCCCCGGCACCGGCACCGTCGTGGCCTCCGAGCCGTACGACGACGATCCGC
Source organism: Streptomyces doebereineriae (assembly GCF_031845645.1). Taxonomy (NCBI): domain Bacteria; kingdom Bacillati; phylum Actinomycetota; class Actinomycetes; order Kitasatosporales; family Streptomycetaceae; genus Streptomyces; species Streptomyces doebereineriae. The sequence goes on along the minus strand of NZ_JAVREZ010000030.1, from coordinate 22,946 downwards.
ACTGGCAGGAGGTCCCCGACCGCACCCTGCTCGCGGCGAGCCGCACCGACGTCCTGCTCACACCGCTCAAGGAACCGTCCGCGGAACCACTCGAGGAGCCCAGCACGTGAGTCCGTTCCTTCTGACCCGCACCCTGCCCGAGGACGCCACCGAGGCCGCCCTGCGCGCCGATGTCCTCAAGGGCCTGACGCACACGCCGAAGACACTGCCGCCGAAGTGGTTCTACGACGCCCACGGCAGCGAACTCTTCGAGCAGATCACCGAGTTGCCCGAGTACTACCCGACCCGCGCCGAACGGGAGATCCTCGTCGCGCGCTCCGGCGAGATCGCCGCGGCGACCGGCGCCCGCACCCTGGTCGAGCTGGGCTCCGGTTCCTCGGAGAAGACCCGGTACCTGCTCGACGCGCTGACCGGGCTGCACACGTATGTGCCGGTCGACGTCAGCGAGAGTGCCCTCACCCAGGCCGGGCACGCGCTCATCGCCCAGCGGCCGGAGCTGAGCGTGCACGCGCTGATCGCCGACTTCACGGGCGGTCTGAGCCTGCCGGGGACGCCGGGCCCGCGTCTGGTGGCCTTCCTCGGCGGCACGATCGGCAACCTGCTGCCGGTCGAGCGCGCCGCGTTCCTCGCCTCCGTCCATGCCCTGCTCTCGCCCGGTGACGCGCTGCTGCTCGGCACCGACCTGGTCAAGGACGAGAACGTGCTGGTCAGGGCGTACGACGACGCGGCCGGGGTGACGGCCGCGTTCAACAAGAACGTCCTGACCGTCGTCAACCGCGAGCTGGGCGCCGACTTCGATCCCGGCGCCTTCGACCACGTGGCCCTCTGGGACGCCGAGAACGAGTGGATCGAGATGCGGCTGCGCTCTCGTACGGAACAGACCGTGAAGGTCCCCGCGCTCGACCTGGCTGTCGACTTCGCGGCGGACGAGGAGCTGCACACCGAGATCTCGGCGAAGTTCCGCAAGGAGGGCGTCCGTGCCGAACTGGCCGCCGTCGGGCTGGAGTTGGCGCACTGGTGGACGGACAGCGAGGGACGGTTCGCGCTGTCGCTGAGCGTGGTGCGGTAGCGCGGACTCGCGGGGGCCGGTTCCGGGCCGGTCCCCGCGGTCAGTCGAGGGCCGCGGCCATCCGCCGGACCGCCTCGGTGATCAGCTCGGGAGACGTCGCCAGGTTCAGCCGTACGAAGCCGGCGCCCCCGGTGCCGAACGGAACGCCGGAGTTCAGGGCGACCCGGCCACGCTCCAGGAAGACGTCCGCCGGATCGCCGCGCAGATCCAGCGCGCGGCAGTCCAGCCAGGCGAGGTAGGTGGCCTGGGCCGGTTCGTAGCGCACGGCGGGCAGCGCCTCGGCGAGGAGCTGGGCCAGCAGCCGACGGTTGTCGTCGAGGCCGGTGAGCAGGGCGTCGAGCCAGGCACCGCCGTCCCGCAGCGCGGCGGTGTGGGCGATGACGCCGACATGGCTGGGGCCGTGACCGACCTCTTCGGGAAGGCGCGCGAGGTCGTCGGCCGCGTCGGGCCCGGCGACAGCCACGGCGGCTTTGAGCCCGGCCAGGTTCCAGGCCTTGGAGGCCGACATCAGCGACAGCCCGGTCCCCGCGCCGGGCACACTCAGGTAGGGGACGAACGTCGCACCCGCCGCCATGAGCGGGGCGTGGATCTCGTCGGCCACGACCCGCACTCCGTACGTCCGCGCCAGCGCCGCCACGTCCGCCAGCTCGGCGGCGGAGTGGACGGCGCCGGTGGGGTTGTGCGGGCTGCACAGCAGATAGGCGGGCCGGGCCGTGCCCTTCCGCACCCGCCCGAAGACGTCCTCCAGGACCTCGAAGTCGATCCGGCCGTCCGCACCGAGCTCAGCCTCGACGACCTGCCTGCCCATGTTTCCGACGAACTGGTAGAAGGGCGGATACACGGGCGAGTTGACGACCACCGGATCGCCCGGTCCGGAGACCAGCTTGAGCATCTCTACGATGCCCAGCATCACGTCCGGGACGATCGCCGTACGCTCCACGGCGAGCCCGTCCCAGTCCCACCGCTTGCTCGCGAAGTCGGCCAGCGCCTCGGCGTACGCGGTGCCGGCCGGATACCCGGTGTCTCCCAGTGCCACCGCGTCCCGGATCGCCTGTGCGACCGGCTCGGCCAGGGGGACGTCCATCTCGGCGACCCACAGGGGCAGTACGTCCTCCGGGTAGGTCCGCCACTTCATGCTCGTACGGCGCCGGAGCTGCTCCAAGGTGAGCCGGCGCAGGGGATTGGGCATACCGTCCATGGGCCAACGATAGGGTCGGACGGCTCGCGCTCCGCCGCCGCCTGAGGCACCGTGGAACCATGACGAACCACACCTACCGGGTGACCGAGATCGTCGGCACCTCGCCGGACGGCGTCGACCAGGCGGTCCGCAACGGCATCACCCGTGCCTCGCAGACCCTGCGCAACCTCGACTGGTTCGAGGTGACCCAAGTGCGGGGCCAGATCGAGGACGGGCAGGTCCAGCACTGGCAGGTGGGGCTGAAGGTCGGCTTCCGCCTGGACGAGACCGACTGACGGCTCTCAGGTCCGCCCCTCCTGCTCCTGCACCACCTCCAGCGCCGCGGAAGGGGCGGTCCAGCGTGCCCGTACGACGGTGAATCCGGCTCGTTCGGCGTCCTCGCAGACCAACTCGTCGTCGTCCACCAGGACCCGGACCTCGCGGGTGCGGGCGAGCTGCTTCAGGATCTCCAGCTTGGTGCGCCGGGCCGGCCGCCGGTCGTCGTTGCGCCGCATGTACACGCGCCCCTCGGGAAGCCCCTGTGCGCCGAGCCAGGCGAGCGTGTCGCGCCGGCAGCGCTCGGGCCGCCCGGTGAGGTAGAGGATCTCGCACTCCTCGGCGCGCTCCAGCACCAGCGCGATGCCCTCGGGAATCGGCGGGTCCTTGGGCGCGGCCGCGAAGAAGGCGTCCCAGTCGCGCGGCCTGCGCTCCAGGAACCGCTGCCGGTGGGCCGTGTCGGCCAGGGTGTTGTCCAGGTCGAACACGGCGAGCGGGCGCTTGCTGCTGGCGGTCACCTCACCCACCCTAGACCCGGCAACCTTCCCGCCCCGGGCGACCACTGCCTGGCGATACAGCAGTCAGGCCGAGGCGGGAGACCCCATGCACGTGAACAAGGCGATCTGGACGGCGGCAGCGGTGAGCGCCGTACTGATGACGGCATTACCGGCGACCGAGGCATCCGCGGCGCCGACGACGCTCGTCGTGGCGACGAACGGGAGCGACAGCGCCCCGGGCACCCTCGCGCAGCCCTTGCGCACCGTCCAACGGGCAGTGGACCTGGCGAAGGCCGGCGACACCATCGCCGTACGGGCCGGGACCTACGCGCTCACCGACAACATCACCATCGCCACCTCCGGCACCGCGTCCCAGCCCATCTCTCTCGGCGCCTATCAGGGCGAGCGGGTCGTGATCGACGGCGAGCAGCTGGCCGCGAGCCACACCCCGGTCGGCGGCAGCATCCCGCGGGCCGAGCGCGGGGCGATCCACCAGGAGGCCTCCTACTGGCGGATCTCGGACCTGGAGATCGTGAACGGCCCCTACGGCGTCTACTGCGACGGGTGCAACAGCAATGTCTTCGCCCGTCTGAAGACCCACGACAACTACGAGTCCGGCTTCCAGCTCCAGGGCGCCTCCAGCAACAACCAGATCCTGAACCTGGACAGTTACGGCAACCGCGACCCGCGCAAGAACGGCGAGAGCGCGGACGGGCTGGCCATCAAGGAGGGTTCGGGCAGCGGCAACGTCGTGCGGGGCGCCCGGCTGTGGAACAACGTCGACGACGGCTTCGACGACTGGAAGTTCACCTCGCCGGTCACCGTCGAGAACACGATCGCGTACGGCAACGGCTTCAACCGCTGGAACTTCCCCGACTTCGCGGGCGACGGCAATGGCTTCAAGCTCGGCGGCGGCAGCCCGGCACCGGCGGTGGCGCACACCCTGCGCAACTCGATCGCCTTCAAGAACGCGGCGCACGGCGTGACGGACAACGGCAACACCGGCGCCCTGGCTCTGACCCGCAACTCCACGTGGGCCAACGGCGGAACCGGCTTCGACGCCGACGTCTCGGGCGGCAAGGCCAAGCTGACCGGGAACCTGTCCGTCGCCGACGCCAAGGCGGCCGCCCTCGGCTCTGCCACCGTCTCCAGCGGCAACTCCTGGGATCTGGGCGGCACGTGGAACGCGTCCTCGGTACTGAGCACGGACCCTGCGCCGCTCACGGGCGCACGCGGGGCCGACGGTTCACTGCCGTCGGCGCCGTCGTTCCTGGTGCCGCGGAGCGGGGCCGCCGTGGGCGCGAGGTTCTGATCCTGCCGACCCGGTGACACGGGGCGCGAGCCGTATGGATCATGCTTCTCCCATGCCCTCGACGCCCCGCACCTCCCTGATCGGCTCCGCCTCCTGCACCGTCGTCGTCTGCCGGGGCTGCTGCTGCGGCGACACCCGCAAGCACCCCGGCACCGACCACGCCTGGCAGTTGGAGCTGCTGCGGGCGGGGGCGGCCGAGCACGGCTTCCAGGTCCGTACGACCGACTGCCTGGGCCCCTGCGACCAGGCGAACGTCATCGTCGTGCGGCCCTCCGCCGCCGGGCGCCGGGCGGGTGGCCGGGCCGCCTGGATCGGGTTCGTCATGGACGACGAGGGCACCGAGGAGGTCGTGCAGTGGGCGGCCGCGGGCGGGCCGGGGGTCGCCGAGCCGCCGCTGACGCTGGAGCTGCAGTTCATCGAGCCGCCGCGGGAGGCTCGGGTACGGTCCCGACGCCGCCGTTAATTGTTAATGGGATCCATTTTCATGTAGCGTCCTCGGTGCTCACCCACCGAGGAGGTTCCCGCCATGGCTGTCCCCAAGCGGAAGATGTCCCGCAGCAACACCCGCCACCGCCGTTCGCAGTGGAAGGCCACCACCACCCAGCTGGTGCCGGTCACGATCGAGGGCGTCGCCCATCTCGTCCCGCAGAACCTGGTCAAGGCGTACGAGCGCGGCCTGCTGCGTCCCGAGGGCTGAGGGTCGGGTCCAGCCCGGTTCAGCTGAAGCCCCCGCTCACGCCGCCGTGTCGTAGAACTCCGCGCGGACGCGGCGCAGCCACGCCTCGGCCGGTCGCTCGTCGGGCCGGTCCGGCAGCACACTGCGGGTCTCGGCGAACGCGGTCTCGTAGTGGGCGAGCAGTGACCGGGCCGACGCGGGATCGGCGGCGACGGCGTCCCCGAAGCGGTGGTACTCCTCGGGGTCCACGACCCGCACCGCGAGCCGTCCGGTGGTGTACAGCTCCAGACCCTGGTGGCAGAGCCGCTTCAGATGCCGGGCGTGCTTGGCTGTGCGGTGGTCGCCGGCGCGGCTCTCCAGTTTCCTGAACTGCTGGGTGGCGTAGCCGAGATAGGCGTCCCGGACCCGCTGGGCGCTCAGGAACGACCCGCGGATGCCGATGAGTTCGTCGCCCAGCGGGGTGCGCACCTCGTACAGCTCGTCCGGTAGCCAGACCAGCTCCATCACGGTCGGATTGCCGCCGAGGGCGAGTCGGCACCACTTCGCCGCCTCGTGCAGGGTGCGGTCCGGTGCCGTGGTGACGTGGGACTCCTTCGGCGTGTGCAGGCCGAGCAGGGTCTCGGTGGGCGCGGCGAACATGCCGAGCCGGTCCACGTCGGAGCCCTCGCGGGCGAGTCCGTACGCGGTCGAGCCGACGACGCCGGAGAGCAGAATGTTCTGGACGGTCACGCGGTCCATTGTGCTGACCTGCGGCGATCGCGGTCATCCGGTTTTCCGGCGGGAATACCGCACCCGGTCTCGCGTTGAACCCTGTGTGAGTTCCGTGATCGCCGCCACCCGCTTCTCCGTCCTGGACCGCTCCCGCACCCGCGAGGGCGGCTCGAACGCGCAGGCGCTGCGGGACACCGTCCGGCTGGCGCGGGAGCTGGAGGGGCTCGGCTACCACCGGTTCTGGGTCTCGGAGCACCACGGCGTGCCGGGGGTCGCGGGCTCCGCCCCGACCGTGCTGGCAGCCGCCGTCGCCTCCGCCACGGACAGGATCCGGGTCGGCACCGGCGGTGTCATGCTGCCCAACCACCAACCCCTGGTCGTCGCCGAACAGTTCGGGGTGCTGGAGTCCCTCTTTCCCGGCCGGATCGACATGGGCCTGGGTCGCTCGGTCGGGTTCACCGACGGCGTGCGCAAGGCGCTGGGGCGCGGCAAGGACGACGCCGACGACTTCGCCGTACAGCTGGAGGAACTGCTGGGCTGGTTCCGCGGCACCTCCCCGACGGGCGTGCACGCCCGGCCGGCCGAAGGCCTGACCGTGCCGCCTTTCGTGCTGGCCATGGGCGAGGGAGCCGCGATCGCGGCCCGCGCGGGCCTGCCGATGGTCATCGGCGACCTCAGGAGCCGCGAGCGGATGCAGCGCGGCATCGACCACTACCGCGCGCATTTCCGGCCCTCTCCCTGGGCCCGCGAGCCGTATGTCGTCATCTCCGGGACGGTCGCGGTGGCCGCCACCCCGGAGGAGGCACGGCGCCTGCTGATCCCGGAGGCCTGGGCGATGGCGTACTCCCGCACCCACGGCACCTTCCCGCCGCTCCCGCCCGTGGAGCGCGTCGAGGGTCTCACGATGACGGAGAGGGAACGCGGCTTCTACGAGGCCGGTCTCGCCGGGCACATCGCCGGCACCGAGGAGCAGGTCGCCCACGAGCTGGAGACGGTACTGAAGGAGACGGCGGCGCAGGAGGTCCTGGTCACGACCAGCACATACGACCGCGAGGCCCTGCTGGACTCCTACCGGCGGCTGGCGACGATCACCTCCGGTTAGAGTCGTTCTCATGCACGACCCCAACGGCTCCCACGACCCGTACGTCCGCGTCCGCGGTGCCCGTGAGCACAATCTCCAAGGGGTGGATGTCGACATTCCGCGGGATGTGCTGGCCGTGTTCACGGGGGTGTCCGGTTCGGGGAAGTCGTCACTGGCGTTCGGGACGATCTACGCGGAGGCTCAGCGGCGGTACTTCGAGTCGGTGGCTCCGTACGCGCGCCGGCTGATCCATCAGGTGGGCGCGCCGAAGGTCGGGGAGATCACCGGACTGCCGCCCGCGGTCTCGCTCGAGCAGCGTCGTTCGGCGCCGACGTCCCGCTCGTCCGTGGGGACCGTCACCAACCTCTCGAACTCGCTGCGCATGCTGTTCTCCCGGGCCGGTGACTACCCGCCGGGCGCCGAACGGCTCGACTCGGACTCCTTCTCCCCCAATACGGCGGTCGGCGCCTGCCCGGAGTGCCATGGCCTGGGCCGCGTCCACCGTACGACCGAACAGTCGCTGGTCCCCGACCCGTCGCTGTCGATCCGGGAGGGCGCCATCGCGGCGTGGCCCGGTGCCTGGCAGGGCAAGAACCTGCGGGACATCCTCGACGCGCTCGGTTACGACGTGGACCGGCCCTGGCGTGAACTGCCCGCCGAACAGCGGGAGTGGATCCTGTTCACCGACGAGCAGCCGGTCGTCACCGTGCACCCGGTGCGCAACGCCGACCGCATTCAACGCCCGTACCAGGGCACGTACATGAGCGCCCGCCGCTATGTCCTCAAGACGTTCGCGGACTCCAAGAGCCAGACCCTCAGGGCGAAGGCCGAGGGGTTCCTGGTCTCCGCCCCGTGCCCGGTCTGCGGCGGCAGCAGGCTGCGTCCGGAGGCGCTGGCGGTCACCTTCGCGGGCCGCACGATCGCCGACATCGCGGCGCTGCCGCTGACCGAGCTGGCCGCCTCGCTGGTCGCCCGCGGCGAGACCGCGCGGGTCCTCACCGACGACCTCAAGGCCCGTATCGCGCCCATCCTCGAGCTCGGTCTCGGCTATCTCAGCCTGGACCGCGCGACGCCCACCCTGTCCGCCGGTGAACTCCAACGGCTGCGGCTCGCCACCCAGTTGCGGTCCGGGCTGTTCGGAGTCGTGTACGTCCTCGACGAACCCTCCGCCGGACTGCACCCCGCGGACACCGAGGCACTGCTCACCGTGCTGGCGCGGCTGAAGGCGGCCGGCAACTCGGTGTTCGTGGTGGAGCACCAGCTGGACGTCATGCGCGGGGCGGACTGGCTGGTGGACGTCGGTCCGCGGGCGGGTGAGCACGGCGGGCGGGTGCTGCACAGCGGGCCGGTGGAGCAGCTGGCCGAGGTCGCGGAATCGGCGACGGCTCGGTTCCTGTTCGACCACTCCCCCGTGGTGAAGCGTGAAGTGCGGTCATGGCGAGGCCGGTTGACGGTCGGGCCGGTCGACCGGCACAACCTGCGCGGGGTGACGGCAGAGTTCCCGCTCGGCGTGTTCACCGCGGTGACCGGGGTGTCGGGCTCGGGCAAGTCCACGCTGGTCGGAGAGATCACGGAGGAGCGGGAGGGGGTGGGCCGTCTGGTCTCGGTCGACCAGAAGCCGATCGGCCGGACCCCGCGCTCCAACCTGGCGACCTACACGGGTCTGTTCGACGTCGCGCGCAAGGTCTTCGCCGGCACCGACGAGGCACGTGAACGCGGCTACGGTGTGGGCCGGTTCTCCTTCAACGTGGCGGGAGGGCGCTGCGAGACCTGCCAGGGCGAGGGGTTCGTCAGCGTGGAGCTGCTCTTCCTGCCGAGCACCTATGCGCCCTGCCCGGACTGCGGCGGGGCCCGCTACAACCCCGCCACGCTCGAGGTGACGTACCGGGGACGGAACATCGCCCAGGTGCTCGACCTCACGGTGGAGTCGGCGGCGGACTTCTTCGCGGACACCCCGGCCGTGGCCCGCAGTCTCGCCACCCTCCTCGACGTCGGTCTCGGCTACCTCCGCCTCGGCCAGCCGGCCACCGAACTCTCCGGCGGCGAGGCCCAGCGCATCAAGCTCGCGAGCGAACTCCAGCGCGTCCGCCGCGCCCACACCCTGTACCTCCTCGACGAACCCACGACCGGCCTCCACCCGGCCGACGTGGAGGTCCTCATGCGCCAACTCCACGGCCTCGTTGACGCCGGCCACACGGTGATCGTCGTCGAGCACGACATGTCGGTCGTGGCGGGCGCGGACTGGGTCATCGACCTGGGCCCGGGCGGCGGGGACGCCGGCGGACGGATCGTGGCGGCAGGAACCCCGGGGCAAGTGGCCGAGGTGGAGGAGAGCGCCACGGCCCCCTACCTGGCAAGGGCACTGACCTCGGGCACCTGACTCCGTGAGCCCTGGCGGGGGGACGTGGCTCCGGCCGGGCCACTCGGCACCTGGGTCCGAATCCGCCGACCCCAACTCAAGACCCGCCACCCCGGCCCCCGCACCGGAAACAGGCACCTGACTCCATCTCCCCGACACGATGGCCGTCACTCCGGCCCCCGCACTGGGCACGGCCACCCGAATCCACCCAACCCCGGCCCAAGACCCGCCACCCCGACCCCCGCACTGGGCACGGGCACCCGAATCCGCCCGACCTCAGCCCAAGACCCGCCACCCCGACCCCCGCACCGGATACAGACACCCGCCCTCATCAGCCCCCACACGATGACCGACACTCCGCCCCGGGCACTGAGCGCGGGCACTCGATCCGCCGCCCTCAGCCCAAGACCCGCCAGCCTGACCCAGACACCGAATTCAAGCCCCTGGCTCCATCGGCCCCGCCCGCTGGTCCGGGCGTTGGGTACGGGCGGCGCCCGGGCTGCTCGCCGTCGGGGTGTCAGTCGGCCGTGTGTTCCCCGGTCCGCCCGTGGCACGAGCGCGACTGTGCCGCCCGGGCCAGGGAGCGGCGATCGGGGTGGCTGCCCGGGGTGACGGGGTCGACTACCTCCACCTCGGCCATCAGCCCCCGTACCGACACCACCCGCCACACCGACGCGAGCAGAGAGTCGTCGCCGATGAAGGCGGCGGCCGTACTGGACCCGCCGTCGACGAGGCGGTACCGCAGCCTCACCGGTTGGACGGGCACCCCGGCGTCCAGGGCCGCCTGGAACACCGCGTGGCGGAAGTGGCCCTGGGCGCGGCCGCACCAGGTGCTGCCCTCGGGGAAGACGGCGACCGCGGAGCCGCCGCGCAGCGCCTCGGCGATGCGGGCGACCGTGTCCGGGAGGGCACGCAGCCGGTCCCTCTCGATGAACAGCGCCCCGCTGCGGGCCGTCAGCCATCCCGCCGCGGGCCACTGACGGATCTCGGACTTGGCGAGCATCCGCGCGGGGCGTACCGCGGCGAGCAGCGGGATGTCCAGCCAGGAGATGTGGTTGGCGACCAGGAGCACCCCGCCCGGGGGCGTGGCGGCGCCGGACATGCGGACCCGGACCCCCGAGGCCCGCACCACCGCCCGGCACCACCACCTGACCGCGCCGGCCGGGAGCAACCGGCCGACCGGCAGCAACGCGATCCCGGCGAGCAGCACCGAACTGACCGCGAGGAGCCGGAGCACGGCACGGGGTACGGCCGTGGCGGCCCCCGTCCGCTCCACACACGCCCCCGGGGTGCAGGGCGCGCTGGGCAGCCAGACGCTCATCAGGCCGGGACGAGCGAGAGGAAGTGCCGCAGATAGCGGGCGTTGACCCGGCGCATCGACAGCAGCACGTACATGTCGGCGACCCCGAAGTCCGGGTCGTGGGCGGGCTGACCGCACACCCAGGCGCCGAGGCGGAGGTAACCGCGCAGCAGCGGGGGCAGCTCGGTGTGGACGGCGGGCGCCCCCTCGGCCGGCTCCCAGGGCAGCAGGGGCCGTACCCGGAACTCCTCGGGAGCCAGGTACTTGGTGCGCACCCGGTCCCAGGTGCCGGCCGCGAGCGCGCCGCCGTCGGCGAGCGGGATCGAGCAGCAGCCGGCCAGCCACTCATGGCCGCGGTCCACCATGTAGCGGGCGATCCCGGCCCAGATGAGACCGATGACGGCCCCGTCGCGGTGGTCGGGGTGCACGCAGGAGCGGCCGACCTCGACGAGGCTCGGGCGGATCGCGTCGAGCGGCGCGAGGTCGAACTCGCTCTCCGAGTACAGGCGTCCGGCCACCGCGGCCCGCTCCGGGGGCAGCAGCCGGTAGGTGCCGACGACCTGGCCGGTCACGGTGTCGCGGACGAGCAGGTGGTCGCAGTAGGCGTCGAAGCCGTCCACGTCGAGGCCGGGTTCCGGGGTGGACAGGAGGGCGCCCATCTCCCCGGCGAACACGTCGTGCCGCAGCCGCTGCGCGGCCCGTACGTCGTCCTCGTCGCGGGCCAGGCTGACGGTGTAGCGGGTGGGGGCGACGCTCTGCGGGGGACGGTCCAGGGTGGAAACGCCGTTCATGGCACTCTCCAGGTCACAGGCGGAGGCGGCGAGCGGTGCCGCTGTCCCTGTTCTCCCGACGCCGGTTGGCGTGTACGTGACGGGTTCCGAGAGCGCGGATGTGCGGAGGTTGAACGCCTCGGGCAAGGTGTCCGGGGTCTCCGAGTCCGTCGACCGGCCGGTGTCCCGCCGGTGACCGGAGCAAGGCAACCCCCGGGCCGGGGCTACCGTCTCTCTCCAGGAGCCGATCACAGAAGCAGGGGGACGTACGAGTGGTGGAGGCGCTGGAGGCAGTTGCGTGGGAGGAGCTGGGCGAGTCGGCAAAGGACGTGCGGCGCGCTCTGAGCCGACTGCTTGAGCGGGGTCCGGACTCGACCGAGAGCGACTGCTGTCCACTCCTCTCCGCCCTTGCGGGCACACCGACCGGTATCTCCGCGCTCGCCACCGCCGCCCTGCCGTTCGTCGTCGCGCTCGCCACCGAGCCGGGGACGGGCGCGCGCAAAACCCTGGTCGAGCTGCTGGCCGCCCTGGCCCGACGACAGGGCCCGGTGGACCCGGGCTGGCCCGAGGCGTGGCGGCGCGCGCACGACACGGTCCAAGCCCTGCTCACCGACGCCGATCCCGCCGTACGACGAGAGGCGCTCGCCCTCGTGGAGGGCGCCGGTGCGTTGCGGGAGCGTTGGCGGGCCGAGCAGGACCCGGCGGTCCGGCTGACGGTGCTGTTCTCCTTGGGCGACCACACGGCCGACGCCGAAGTCCGGGCAATCCTCACCGGACTGCTGCGGCACACCGACCCCGTCCTGCGGGTCGCGGCCGTCCACACCCTCGCGAGAACGGAGCCCGAGCTCGCCGTAGGAGAGCTGGACGCGCTGGTCGAGGCCCTCGCCGATCCCGCTCTGCGGTCGCGCTGGGAGGCCGTCTGGTACGTCCTGGACGTCGACGAGCCCTTCAGCCGTGAGGACGTCGCCTACTGGACGGCCGCCCTGTACGAGAACGAGCCCGCCGCGACGACGCGGTTCCTGACCCGGCTGGCCGCGGCGGCGGACCCCGCCGAGGACGCCGATCTGCTGCGGGCGGTGCTGGACCGGTCCTGGCGGCTGCTGACCCGCCACCGGTCCGTCGAGGCCGCGCTGCTCCGGGTCGCGGCGGGTCTGATGGACCACCCGGACTCCACGGTGCGTCTCAGGGCGGTGCATCTCCTCGCCGCGCTGGGCCCCCGGGCCGTCGCCCACGCCGACCGACTGGCCGGCCTGCTCGACGACCCGGGCGACGGCGGCTTCCTGGAGGGCACCGTCGGTGAGCACGCGCTGTGGGCGCTGACCCGGATGGACGACCCACGGGCGCTGCCGGGGCTGGTGGAGCGGCTGTGCGCGCGGTTCCGCGAGGAGGACGGGCGCGCCTACACCTCCGGAGATCCGCGCCGCCCCGAGCTCGTCGACGTGCTGGGTCCGATGACGGCGCACGTCGATGACCTCCTGCCGTCGATACGCGAGGAACTGCGCCGCGGGCTGACCGACCCCGACGCGGACAGCTACCTGATGGCCGACCTCCTGGAGGTCCTCCGGGCCTGGGGGCCTGCCGCCCTTCCCGCCCTGCCGGAGATCACGGGGTATCTGCCGGACCGCTTCCGGTGGCACGACGCCGTGCGGACGCTGGCGACGCTGGGTCCGGCCGCCGTCCCAGCCGCCCCGGCCGTGCGCGGGCACCTGTCCGAGGATCCGGAGGAGAACAACGCCTGGCTGCACTGGATCCTCTGGCGCATCGGCGACGATCCCGCCGGGAACCTGCGGGCCGTCGGCGAGTCCCTCCCTGTCACGGACCACTCCCGGAGTGTGGCCGCGGTCGGCTTCCTCGCCGACTTCGGCACCGTGGCCGCGCCGTACGCCGACCGGGTGCGCAACGCCCTGAAGAGCGAGCTGCCTGGGGTCAGGCTCCAGGCGGCGATCACCCTCTGGTCGATCACCGGCGATCCCGGGCCCGCCCGCCCGGTCCTGGAGGAGGAGTTCCTGGCGATGGCAGCGGGCGGCGAGCACTACGGCTCGTTCCGTGAAGCGCTCAGCGCCCTGATCCGCCTCGGCGGCACGCCCATTGGCCCCGCACGCACCGCCCTGGAGTCCCTCCGCGCCCAGGACGACCGTCTCTCCCCGTACGGCGACTACCGCGCGGTCCTGGACGACGAGAGGCTCCGCGCGCTGATCGACGAGGCCCTGTCCACGTCCACATGACCTTGGCGGGGCCGGACTTGAGCACCACGTCCGACCCCGCCCGTCCGCACCTTGTCGGCGAACGTCTCTCAGCGCCTGGCGACCTTCCGGGTCGCCCGCAGCCATTCCTTGTTCATGCTGGTGATGGAGACCAGCGGAATCCCCTTGGGACAGGCCGTCGCGCACTCACCCGTCAACGTGCACCCGCCGAAGCCCTCCTCGTCCATCTGCTCGACCATGTCGAGCACCCTGGTCTCCCGCTCCGGGGCCCCCTGCGGCAGCACGTTCAGGTGGTTCACCTTGGCCGAGGTGAACAACATCGCCGCCCCGTTGGGACATGCGGCGACACACGCCCCGCAGCCGATGCACTCGGCGTGCTCGAAGGCGAGGTCGGCATCGGGCTTGGGTACCGGCGTCGCATGGGCCTCGGGTGCCGCACCCGTGGGCGCCGTGATGTATCCCCCGGCCTGGATGATCCGGTCGAAGGCCGACCGGTCCACGACCAGGTCCTTGATCACCGGGAACGCGGACGCCCGCCACGGCTCGACGTCGATCGTGTCGCCGTCCGAGAAGGACCGCATGTGCAGCTGACAGGTGGTCGTCCGCTCGGGCCCGTGGGCGTCGCCGTTGATGACGAGCGAGCACGCGCCGCAGATGCCCTCGCGGCAGTCGTGGTCGAAGGCCACCGGATCCTCACCGCGCAGGATGAGCTCCTCGTTGAGGGTGTCCAGCATCTCCAGGAAGGACATGTCGGACGAGATGCCGTCCACCTCGTATGTGGACATCGCGCCGTCGGCGTCGGCGTTCTTCTGTCGCCAGACGCGCAGGGTGAGCTTCATGCGTAGCTCCGCTGAGTGGGGTGGACGTACTCGAAGACCAGGTCTTCCTTGTGCAGGACGGGAGCATCGCCGGTGCCGGTGAACTCCCAGGCCGCCGCGTAGGCGAACTCGTCGTCCCGGCGGGCGGCTTCGCCGTCCGGCGTCTGGGACTCCTCGCGGAAGTGACCGCCGCAGGACTCGGCGCGGTGCAGTGCGTCGAGGCACATCAGCTCGGCGAGCTCCAGATAGTCGACGACGCGATTCGCCTTCTCCAGCGACTGGTTGAACTCCTCGCCGGTGCCGGGGACCTTGATCCGCCGCCAGAACTCCTCGCGGATCTGCGGGATGCGCTCCAGCGCCTTGCGCAGTCCGGAGTCGGTGCGCGCCATCCCGCAGAACTCCCACATGAGTTCGCCGACCTCGCGGTGGAAGGAGTCCGGCGTGCGGTCGCCGTCCACGGCGAGGAGCAGGTTGAGCCGGTCCTCGGTCTCCGCCAACACCTCCTGCACGGCGGGGTGTTCGCCGGTCACCGCGTCCTGGTGCGGGTTGCGGGCGAGGTAGTCGTTGATGGTCGCCGGCAGCACGAAGTAGCCGTCGGCCAGGCCCTGCATCAGCGCGGAGGCGCCGAGGCGGTTGGCCCCGTGGTCGGAGAAGTTGGCCTCGCCGATCGCGAACAGCCCGGGGATCGTGGTCTGGAGGTCGTAGTCCACCCACAGGCCACCCATCGTGTAGTGCACGGCGGGGTAGATCCGCATCGGCACCTCGTAGGGATCCTCGTCGGTGATCCGCTGGTACATGTCGAAGAGGTTGCCGTACTTCGCCTCCACGGCCCCCCGGCCCATGCGCTGGATGGCGTCGGCGAAGTCGAGGTACACGCCCTGTCCGCCCGGCCCCACTCCCCTGCCCTCGTCGCAGACGTTCTTCGCGGCGCGGGAGGCGATGTCGCGCGGGACCAGGTTGCCGAAGGACGGGTAGATGCGCTCCAGGTAGTAGTCGCGCTCGTCCTCGGGGATCCGGTTCGGCGGACGCGTGTCGCCCTTGGCCTTCGGCACCCAGATCCGGCCGTCGTTGCGCAGTGACTCGCTCATCAGCGTGAGCTTGGACTGGTGGTCGCCGGTGCGCGGGATGCAGGTCGGATGGATCTGGGTGAAGCAGGGGTTGGCGAAGTGTGCGCCGCGGCGGTGGGCCCGCCAGATGGCCGTGGCGTTGGAGTTCATGGCGTTCGTCGACAGGTAGAAGACGTTGCCGTAGCCGCCGGAGGCCAGCACGACCGCGTCCGCCAAGTACGTGTCGATGCGCCCGGTGACGAGGTCGCGGGCCACGATCCCGCGGGCCCGTCCGTCGACGACGATCAGGTCGAGCATCTCGGTGCGCGGGTGCATCTCGATGTTCCCGGCCGCGATCTGCCTCGACAGCGCCTGATAGGCGCCCAGCAGGAGCTGCTGACCCGTCTGGCCCCGGGCGTAGAAGGTCCGGGAGACCTGCACTCCGCCGAAGGAGCGGGTGTCGAGCAGACCGCCGTACTCCCGCGCGAAGGGCACGCCCTGCGCCACGCACTGGTCGATGATCTCCACCGAGATCTGTGCCAGGCGGTGGACGTTGGACTCGCGCGCCCTGAAGTCGCCGCCCTTGACGGTGTCGTAGAAGAGGCGGTGGATCGAGTCGCCGTCGTTGCGGTAGTTCTTGGCCGCGTTGATGCCACCCTGAGCGGCGATGGAGTGGGCGCGGCGCGGGGAGTCCTGGTAGCAGAACTGGACGACGTGATAGCCCTGTTCGGCGAGGGTCGCGCCCGCGGAGCCGCCCGCGAGGCCGGTGCCGACGACGATCACCGTGTGCTTGCGGCGGTTGGCGGGGTTGACCAGCTTGGCCTCGAAACGGCGCTTGTCCCAGCGCTCGGCCACCGGTCCTGCCGGAGCCTTGGTGTCGGCGGCCGGTTCGCCGGTCAGGTAGTCGGTGTACGTCATGTTCAGCTCACCACTCCGGTCATGACACCCACGGGCACGGCGATGAAGCCGGCCGTGAGCACCAGTGCGAGGACATTGGCGACGGCCTTGAGGGCACGGTCGCGGGTGCGGCTGCCGACGCCGAGGGTCTGCGCGGCACTCCAGAAGCCGTGCCGGACGTGCAGGCCGAGGGCGAGCATCGCGACGATGTAGATGACGTTGCCGTACCAGGTGGAGAAGGTGTCCACGACGTTCTGGTACGGGTGGCCCTCCTGGAAGCCGCCGGAGTGCACGGTGCCGGTCGTCAGGTCGAGGATGTGCCACACGATGAACAGGCCGAGGATGATCCCGCCCCAGCGCATGGTGCGCGTCGCGTAGCTCGCCTGCGGCTTCTTGTGGACGTACTTGGTGGGCCGTGCCCGGATGTCGCGGCGGCTGAGCTGGTACGCCGAGGTGGCGTGCGCGACGACGGCGACCACCAGCACGACGCGGATGATCCAGAGCGTCCACTCATAGTGCATGAACGGTTCCCCGACCGTGCGCAGCCAGTGCGCGTAGTGGTTGAACTCGCCCGCCCCGAAGAAGATCTTCAGGTTGCCGATCATGTGGACGACCAGGTACAGCAGCATGATCAGGCCGCTGACGGCCATCACGGTCTTCTTGCCGACGGAGCTGTCCCACACGGTGCGTGCCATGGACGGCCGTCGGTCCGTCCGCGTTGCCAGAGCCATGGGTCAAGACGCTAGAGCCGAACGAGCCGATCGGTCCAAGACATGGTCCGGCTTGATTCCATAGAGAGCGACTATCGTACGGGGATGCAGTTCCAGCAGCTCCAGTACTTCGTGGCGGTCGCCGAGACCCGGCACTTCACCCGCGCCGCCGATCTCGTCCATGTGGCGCAGCCGTCCCTGTCCCAGCAGATCAAGGCGCTGGAGCGGGAGCTCGGGGCCGATCTGTTCCTGCGGGCGCGCGGCAACATCACCCTCACCGACGCGGGCGAGGCCCTGCTGCCGCTGGCCCGCCGGATCCTGGCCGACGCGGACACGGCCCGGCACGAGGTGCAGGAGCTGGCGCAGCTGCGCAGCGGCCGGGTCCGGCTCGGCGCGACCCCGAGCCTGTGCACCGGCCTGCTGCCGGACGTGCTGCGCGCCTTCCACGACCGCTATCCCGGCATCCGGCTGATGATCGAGGAGGGCGGCTCCCACGATCTCGTACGGCTGCTCGCGCGTGGCGCCCTCGACCTGGCCCTGGTGGTCCTCCCGCTGCCGTCGCCGTCACCGGCGCTGACGACGGTGGAGCTGCTGCGCGAGGACCTGGTCGTCGTGTCCTCGCCGGAGGCGCCTGCCCCGGGTGGCCCGGGCCGCCGTACCGTGCGCGTCGCCGACCTGGAGAGCGAGCCCCTGGTGATGTTCCGGCACGGCTACGACCTGCGCGAACTGACCGTGGCAGCGTGCCGCGCCGAGGGCTTCGAGCCGGACTTCGCGGTGGAGGGCGGGGAGATGGACGCGGTGCTGGGTTTCGTTCGGGCGGGCCTGGGCGTGGCCGTCGTACCGCGCATGGTCGCCACCCGCTCGGGCCGGGGGCTGCGGGTCACCCCGCTCGCCCGTCCCGGCCTGCACCGGACGATCGCGCTGGCCCACCGCAGCGATGTGGCTCCGCCGCGGGCGGCACGGGAGTTGCAGCGGATGCTCCTGGAGCGCTGAGCGCGGTCCGCGGGGAACCGGAAGCGCCCCGCATGTTGCCGGCGTACCCGCAGACGAGGGCCGGCGAACACCCCCGCAGTCGTCGCGCCGGGCGGAGATCACGTGCCACGTCGTCGTGACCCGCATCCCCGGTTCGCTGCGGTCGGTCCCGCTGCCCTGAGTCGGCGGCGGGACCTGGACGGCGGAAGGTGCGTCAGCCCGTCGCGTCCACCAGCGCCAGCTCGTGCAGCCGCTCCGGCGGGCCCGGGCGGGCGTAGTACCAGCCCTGGGCCGTGTCGCAGCCCAGTATCCGCAACTGCTCGGCCTGGGCCCCGGTTTCGACCCCCTCGACCGTCACCGCGAGGTTCAGGCCGTGAGCGAGCGAAACGATACCCTCGACGATCTTGAGGTCGACGGGATCGGCGGGGAACTGCTGCATGCTCTGGGTGAAGGAGCGGTCCAGCTTGAGGACGCTGACCGGGAGGCGGCGAAGGTTCGCCAGGTTCGAGTAGCCGGTGCCGAAGTCGTCCAGGGCGATGTCGACGCCCATCTC
Organism: Streptomyces doebereineriae; assembly: GCF_031845645.1. NCBI lineage: Bacteria > Bacillati > Actinomycetota > Actinomycetes > Kitasatosporales > Streptomycetaceae > Streptomyces > Streptomyces doebereineriae. Next base: position 4,518 of record NZ_JAVREZ010000030.1, on the reverse strand, counting down.
GGCGAGCCGGCGCAGCGGCTTGAGGAGGTCGTCGTCGGCGCCGATGAGGGCCGACTCCGTGACTTCGAGGCAGAGGGCGTCCGGCTCGACGCCGGCGCGCTCCAGGATGTCGACGGTGTCCTGGACCAGGCCGGGGTGGGTGAGCTGGCACGGCGAGAGGTTGACGTTGATCCTCAGGGGACCGTTCTCCCCGTACCGTTCTCGCCATTCACGGGCCTGACGTACCGACTGCTCCAGGACCCAGCGGCCGAGCGGCACGATCAGCCCGGTGTGCTCGGCGAGCGGGATGAACCGGTCCGGGCCGAGCACTCCGTGCTGCGGATGCAGCCAGCGGACCAGTGCCTCGGCGCCCCGCACACTGCCGTCGCCGAGGTGGACCAGTGGCTGGTACTCGATGAAGAACTCACCGCGGTCCAGGGCCGCGGGCAGCGCCGTGGTCAGCCCGTGCCGGGTGATGGCACGGGCGTCGGCCTCCGGGTCGGCCAGCTCGAAGCGGTTGCCGCCCGCCGACTTGGCCCGGTACATGGTGATGTCGGCGCTGCGCAGGACCTCCGCCGGACCTCGCTCGCCCGTGGGTCCCTCGACGATGCCGATGCTGCCGCGCACGGTCAGCTCGCGGCCGTCGATACGGACCGGGGCGAGCAGCACGTTCATGATGCGCGCCGCGAGGTCGTCGACCTCGCTCTCGGTGTCGGGGCCGGTGGTCAGCGCCACGAACTCGTCACCGCCGAGCCGGGCCACCATCTCGCCCGGCGCGGTCGCACACGACTGGAGCCGGTCGGCGACCTCGACGAGCAGCCGGTCGCCGGCCGCGTGGCCGAGGCTGTCGTTGATGGTCTTGAAGCCGTCGAGGTCGAGGTAGCACAGGCCGAACCGCTGGCCCTCGCCCGCGTTCAGCGCCTTCTCCAGGCGCTCGAAGAACAGCGTGCGGTTGGGCAGTCCGGTGAGCGCGTCGTGCGTGGCCTCGTAGCGCAGCCGGAGGTTGAGCAGCCGGCGCTCGGTGGTGTCCTCCATGAGGGCGAGCTGGTACTGCGGAACGCCGTCGGCGTCGCGCAGCAGGGAGACCGTCAGGTTGGTCCACAGGACCGTTCCGTCCGGGCGGTAGAAGGCCTTTTCGAGGTGGTAGTGCTCGCGGTCACCGCGGACGAGTTCGTCGTAGAGCGTCCAGGTCTGGGGGGCGTCCTCGGGGTGGATCCACTCCTGGACCCTGCGGCCGCGCATCGTCTGGTCTGAGACGCCGAACATGCGCAGCAGGGCGCCGTTGACCTGGAGGACGTTGCCGTCCAGGTCGGCGATGCCGATCCCTATGGCCGCGCCCTCGAACACCGCGCGGAACCGGGCCTCGGTCGCGTGCAGCGCCTGCGCCACCACGCCCTGCGCCTCGAGGGCGGCCTGCGCGATGGCCTCCTGCTCGGCCAGCGTCCGCTCCCGCAGCGCGTGGGCGAACCCGGCGGCCATGGCGTGCTGGAGCCGTGCGGAACGGGACCGCAGGTCCTCGCGGTCGCCGTCGCCGCCGCAGTAGAGCACCAGATAGGCGTCGACGCAGTCCAGGGAGCGGGTCAGCGCCTCCGGGTCCGTGCAGTGCGCGTCGACGAGGGCGGCGCCGACCGCCCGGCCCTCGTCCGTGTCGACGACCCTGGCCGCGAGCGCCTCGCTCAACCGGCGGGCCAGCGGCAGCAGTTGTTCCTCGAACTCCGGCCGGGTCGCGGACGTCGACGTCACCGGGAACACGGCCCGGCTCCAGATCGTCGCGAACCGGCGCAGTCTGTCCTCCGGCCCGTCCGGCTCGGCGATCACGCGGTACGCCCCACGCCGGCGAACCCGGAGAAGGCCCACGGATCCTCGTCGTCGGGGTTCCAGGTCGCCGACTCGGGCCGCCACCGCGGCGGCGACACCAGTCCCGGTTCCACCATGTCGTACCCCTCGAAGAACCGCGCGATCTCCTCGCGCGAGCGCATGATCAGCGGGTTGCGAATGTCCTTGTACACGTCCACCGCACCCTCGGTCCGCTCCGGCGGAAGCGGGATTCCCTCGAACGACGCGTGCGTGAGCACCAGCAGGCTGCCGGGCGCGAGTGCGTCGCGCAGCTCCGCCACCGCTCCGTAGGGGTCGTCCGCGTCTTCCACGAAGTGCAGTATGGCAACGAGAAGCAGTGCCACCGGCCGGTTCAGGTCGATCAGGCGCTGAACCTCGGGGCTGGCGAGGATCTCCTGGGGCTTGCGGAGGTCGGCGGCGACGACTCCCGCGTCCGCGTTGCCCTCCAGGACCGCCTGGCTGTGCGCGACGGCCACCGGGTCGTGGTCGACGTAGACGACACGGGCGCCGGGGCGGGCACTCTGGGCGACCTCGTGGACGTTCCCGAAGGTCGGGATGCCGGAGCCGATGTCCAGGAACTGGGTGATGCCCTCGTCGGCGGCGAACCGCACCGCTCGCCGCAGGAAGGCCCGGTTCGCCTGCATGGTCTTCGGCAGCCCCGGTGCGAACTCCATGACCCTGCGGGCCGCCTCGCGGTCGGCCTCGAAGTTGTGCGAACCGCCCAGGTAGAAGTCGTAGATACGCGAGACACTCGGCACCGAGATGTCGATGCTCCGGGGAGCCCAGGCGGGACGCTCCATGTATCTCTCCAAGGCGTAGACGATCCGGTGTTCGAGCTGAGGCTACTGATCGACCGCCAATGGAGCGAGTGGAAACGGAAATTGACCGTCCGTTCCCGGTCACTGCCTGCGGCACGTGCCGCTGCGGAACGCTGTGGATTCCCTACGAAAAGTAGGCGCCGCACTCCGGAGAGTTCCGGAGCGGGCGCCGACTCGCGGGGAGTTGGGGGGAATGACGGCAAAACCGGTCCGCCCCCTCCGTGCGGCGCGGAAGGGGCGGACCGGTGGTTCGGGCGAGACCGCCGTCACTTGTCGGAGACGCCGACCATCTCTCCGTTGGGACGGACGGCGTACCAGGTGCCGCCGACGCCCTGGCCGTTGGTGTCTCCGGCCTCCTTGTCGCCCGCGAAGGTGTAGATGGGCGAGCAGTTGACCGTCTGCTGCTTGACGCCGTCGGAGCGGGTGAAGCTCATCAGGCCCTTCTTCTGGACGTCCTTGGTGTCGTTCGCCGACACCGGCGCCACGACCGGCCACTTCTCCAGGCAGGCACCGTTGCAGTTGGAGACCGGCTCGGGCCAGGCCTTGTCCTTGGCGAAGCGGTAGACCGTCATGCCGTTCTTGTCGACGACGATCTCGCCCAGGTTGGGGTCATTGCGCGTGGACAGTCCGGGCAGGCTGGCGACCGACGCCTTCTTGCCCGTGGGCGCCAGCGCGTACCACTTGCCGCCCACGCCCTGGCCGGTCAGATCGCCGGCCTTGGTGTCCTTCGCATAGCGGTAGGCCGGCCAGCCGCCGATGGTCAGCTGCTTGCTGCCGTCGGCCCGGGTCACCTCACCGAGCAGCGCCTTGTCGATACCGGCGCCGGCCGAGGCGTCGTTCGCGGGTACCGGCGGCCAGGCGGTCGCGCAGTCGCCGTTGCAGTTCGACTTCGGCGGCTCGGCGGTGTCCTCGTCGAAGCGGTAGAGGCTGAGACCGGCACTGTCGGTCAGCACGTCCCCGAGTTCGGCGTTTGCGGAAACCTCGAGCTTGCCGGCCGAGGCCGACTGGGCTCCCAGGTTCCCCTGGCCACCGCCCACGGTCGAGCTGGCGCTCGGGCTGGTACCGGTCCCGATACCGGAGCCGACACCGCCGTAACCGCCCGCCGCCGCCGTGGCACCGACGTTCTGGCTGCCCACCGACGACGTGCCGCCTTCCTGACCGCACGCCGTCGTCAGCACCAGCACCGCCGCGGCGCTTGCCACGAGTGAGGCGTTCCGCCAGGAGGTCTTCATCGTCAACTCCCCATAATTCAAAAGGGTGTTGCAGCGCCCTGCTGCGCCGCCGCACGACAATGGGTACGCAGCGGAGCAGGGGTTGTGTTCAACCGTCCCGCATATTTCTTTTCGGAAGCTGTGACCACACCTGCCTCAGGCCGCACAGATGTACCCCCCGCCGGACGGACGAGCGCCCGGAATTCAAACATCGAGCGACCTTTTATCCCTCCTTCGGACCAATCTGTTCGCGCCCGCGCGTGGGAGAGCGTGGCAGGCCTCATGATCTCCGTCGTGCATCGACCCGAATCACCCCAATCCGCCTCCGCCATACGGGTGTTGGCCCTGCTGACGTTGACGTGGGCGCTCATCGGTCCCACGGCAGGGGTGGCCGAGGCGGATGCCTGCGCCTACGCCTCTGTCGGTCCCAACGGCGCAGAGGCGGTGGCGGTCGCCGGGAGCCCCACCTGGCCCACTTTCCCGCCGTGCCCGAAGCCCGAGCCTCCACCCCCGCCCACACCCACTCCCACACCCCCCGAGCCTCCGTGTACACCGACCCCCACTCCCGACCCCACGCCGACGCCGACGCAGAAGCCGCCGAAGCCGCCGAAGCCGACGCCGACCCCCGAGCCACCGGCTCCCCCGCCCCCGCCGCCCGCACCGGCACCGCAACC
>NZ_JAVREZ010000029.1:0-110410 GCF_031845645.1 Streptomyces doebereineriae | reverse complement strand
GCAGATACGCGTCGCCGCCGGCCCTTTTTTGATCTCGAACTCCCGAACTCCTCCCCATGATCTACGGATTCCCGTAGCGGCTTCCCCGGCGGACTCGAATAGTTTTTCCGGTGTCGAAAGAGCGAGTTGGGGAGGAAACAGCTATGGCCCAGGAAACGCCAGCACGACTCGGCGTTGTTGTGCCCCCCGCGAATGCTGCGGTGGAACCCGAAGTGAGCCGCCTGATGGCTCCGGGGGCCGACATCTACACGACCAGGTTCCCTGTCCTCCCGGACACGGACCTTCGCGGCCGGCTGGAGACGTACAACGAGGTTCTCCCCGGCGCCCTGGGCGGCTTCGGCAGCCTCCGCCTGGACGCGGCGGTGGTGGCCTGCACCGGATCGCACTACCTCCTGTCCCCCCGGGGCGACCGAGAGGTGTGCGATGAGCTCTCTCAGCAAGCCGGATACCCGGTCCGCTCCGCGGCCATGGCGATCCTCGCGGCCGCCGGGGCCGCCGGGGTGGACAGACTGGTTCTGGTCTCGCCGTACATGCCCTGGCTCACCGAACTCTCGGAAACCTACTGGCGGGACGCCGGTCTGTCCGTCGCGCACGTGGTGAAGGTGCAGGCAGCCGGCCGCTACTCCCCGTACGACGTGACGACGGACGAACTGGTCGCGCAGGTACGGCAGGCGCAGCTGCCCGACGATGCCGCGCTGCTCTTCACCGGCACCGGCATGTTCACCTTCGACGCCCTGGCCGAACTCGCCGGCGACACCGGCCGGCCCCTGCTGACCTCGAACCTGGCCAGCGCCTGGTGGGCCCGCGACACCCTGGGCCTGCCCAACTCGGGACCGGACGTGCACCCGTTGCTGGACCGGCTCTCCAGCAAGGCGGTCGCTGCGTGACCGCCACCCGGACCGCGCCCGTAGCCGTGGTGGGAGCCGGGCCGGTCGGGCTGACCGCCGCGCTCGTCCTCGCACGCGCAGGCGTTCCCGTCACGGTCTACGAGGCCCAGTCGGCGCTGTCCACCGCGTCACGGGCCTCCACCTTCCACCCGGCCACCCTCGACCTGCTCGCGGAACTCGGTGTTGCCGCCGCGCTGCACCGGTTGGGACGCGAGGTGGGCCGCATCCAGTGGCGGGACCTGGACGGTGGAGTCCACGCCGAACTCGACTACCGCCTGCTGGCTGGAACCACCGCGCACCCGCACCGACTTCACGTCGAACAGTCCCAGCTCACCCCGCTCCTGCTCACTGCGCTGAAGGACACCGGCCTGGCCACGCTGCACTTCGACACCGCAATCACCGGTGCCCGCCGGACATCGGACGCCGTGGAGCTGACCTCGGCGGACACCAGCGGCAGCGGCAGCGGGACGGGCCAGGCCGGCCGCTATGCGTACGTCGTGGCCGCCGACGGAAGCCGCAGCACCCTGCGCGATCTTGCCGGCCTGCCCGCCACCGCCCGTGACTACCCCCACTACGCGCTGCGCGTCGTCACCCGGGAACCTCTCGACCAGCTCCTCCCGGGACTCGCCCCGCTCAGCTACGTACGGGATGTCCGCAAGTCGTTCAGCGTGCTCGGCATGCCCGACCACTGGCGCCTGATCTTCCGGATCCCCCGGGAGGTTCCCCGCGCCGAGGTGGCGACCCCCCAGGCAGTGCGCACACTGCTCACGCACGCGCTGCCCGGCGTGGGCCAGGACCTGGTCACCGCGGAGGCCCACACCTACCGGCTGGTCTCCTTCGTCCTGCCCCAGTTCCGGTCCGGACGCCTGCTGTTCATCGGCGACGCCGCCCATCTGACCTCCACGGCCGGCGGTATGAACATGAACTGCGGACTGCACGACGCCGTCGCAGTCGGCCGCGCCCTCGCCGAGGTGTACACCGGCCGCGCCTCCGATTCCACCCTGACCTCGGTCCTGGAACACCGCCGGTCCGTCGTCACCTCCTCGGTCATCCCCCGCAGCGAGGCCCGCACCGCGGGTATCGACAGTGCCGGCGCGCTCGAGCAGGCACTGGACGACATCCGCCGTACCGCCGCCGACCCGGACCTGACACGCGCCTACCTGACCACGGCCTCACTGCTCGACTGCGCCCCCAAGCCGCACAACCAGCCGCAGTTCCCCGGCCCCACGCACGCCACCGGGGAGACGAACGCGCCCACCCCATTCACCACTTCAGTGAAGGACACAGCGCATGAAGATCTGGTTTCACAAGCACACCGTTGAGGGACGCCTCCCCCTCCTGGACCAGTGGTATCGGGAACACCTCGACGCCATCGTCGCCCCCGGCACCACCGTCGACATCAAGACGCTGCCCGCCGAGACCTACCCCGACCGCACCCCCTTCGGGCTGGTCGGCCACCACTCCGCCCAGGTGCTGTTCTCCCAGCACTTCGCGCAGTCCGCGGTGACCGCCGAGCGCGAGGGCTACGACGCGTGGCTGATCGCGGCCGGCCAGGACCCGGGCCTGCGAGACGCCAGGCACTTGGCCGCCATACCGACCCTCGGCTATGGCGAAAGCACCTTCTTCCTGTCCGCCATGACCGGCCAGCGCTTCGCGGTGCTCGGCTTCATGCCCCCGCTGGAGGAGCCCATCCGCGCCAACATCCAGCGCTACGGACTGACCTCCTGGCTCACCGGATACGAGGTCGTCCCCGGCGGCTGGGACTCTGTTCACCGTTCACTGGAGGGCGACTTCGACCAGTTCGTCGAGGTGTACTCGGCCGCGGCCGAACGGGCTGCCGAGGCGGGCGCCGAGGTCATCATCCCCGCCGAGGGCATCCCCAACGAGATCCTGTGGCATCTGGGCATTCACGAGTTGCACGGACTGCCGGTCATCGACCCGGCGGGGGTGGCCGTCAAGCTCGCCGAAACTCTTGTCAACCTCGGCGAACTCGGCCTGTTCTCCCGCAGCAACCACGGCTACTGGTTCAGCCGCCCCGACCAGGACATCACCACACACCTGGAAAAGGTCTTCCTCGGCACTGCTCTGTGAGCCGGACCTCTGTCATCCCGCAGCCGGATCGTCCGGTGTCGCCTCTTCTCTTCCTCACCCAAGGAGCATCCGCATGTCCATCGCCTACGGCCACAACTCCGCCTCCGGCCTTAGCCCCGTTCCCTTCTACCGTCCGCGCCGCCTGCGCCGCACCCCTGCCCTGCGCCGGCTGACCGCCGAGACCCGAGTATCGGCTGCCAACCTCGTCCAGCCGCTCTTCCTGCGCGAAGGGCTGAAGGAGCCGCGGGAGATCTCCTCCATGCCCGGCGTCTACCAGCACACCCGCGACACCCTGCGCAAGGCCGCCGTGGAGGCGGTCGACAAGGGCGTCGGCGCGCTGATGCTGTTCGGTATACCCGAGCACAAGGACCCTCAGGGCAGCGGTGCCGTCGACCCGGACGGCATCCTGCAGACCGCCCTGCGTGACGTGTCCGAGGAGGTCGGCGACGCCACCGTCGTGATCGGCGACATCAACCTCGACGAATACACCGACCACGGGCACACCGGCGTCCTGGACGCCGACGGCGACGTCGACAACGACGCCAGCATCGAGCTCTACGCCCAGGCCGCCCTGGTCCAGGCCGAGGCCGGCGCCCAGGTGGTGGCCCCCAGCGGCATGATGGACGGCCAGGTCCGCCGCATCCGCGAGGCGCTGGACGCCGCCGGTCACCAGTCCGTGGCGATCCTCGGCTACTCCGCCAAGTACGCCTCTCACTACTACGGCCCCTTCCGCGACGCCGTGGAATCCACCCTGACCGGCGACCGCAAGGGCTACCAGCAGTACCCCGGCAACATCCGCGAATCCCTCCGCGAAGTCGACCTCGACCTCGCCGAGGGCGCCGACATGGTGATGGTCAAGCCCGCCCTGGCCTACCTCGACATCCTCAGCATGATCGCCGGCCACGTGGACGTTCCCGTCGCCGCCTATCAGGTGTCCGGCGAATACTCCATGATCGAGGCCGCCGCAGCCAAGGGCTGGATCGACCGGGACAACGTCATCCGGGAGAGTCTGACCTCCATTCACCGCGCCGGCGCCAGCCAGATCATCACCTACTGGGCGGCCGAGTTCGCCGACAGCCTGGATCGGTGACCCCATGACCGACCGCACCGATACCCCGACCCGCGGTGCCAACGCACCCGGAGTCATGGCTCTGGGCGTCAGCCACGCCACCGCGCCGCTGGACCTCCTGGAGCGGCTGTCCGCGACCGACCGCCCGGTGGACGACCTCGTACGGGACGTGACCTCCATCGACGGCATCGACGCCGCCGTCGTGGTCTCCACCTGCAACCGCCTGGAGGTCTACGCCGAGGCCCGGTCCCACGCCGACGACAGCGACATGCGCGAGCTCATCGCCAAGCACACCGGCGTGGACCTCGACGAACTCGACCCCCACCTCTACACCCACCAGGCGGACGACGCGGTGCGCCACCTGTTCACCGTGGCATCCGGGCTTGACTCGGTCGTCGTGGGCGAGGACCAGATCCTCGGCCAGGTGAAGCAGGGACTGGACCGCTCGCAGCAGCTCGGCCAGACCGGAAAGGTCCTCACCAAGGCGGTCCAGACCGCTCTGCGGGTGGGCAAGAAGGCCCGCAACGAGACCGGCCTGAACGAGGCCGGCCGCTCCCTGGCCACCGCCGGCCTGGCGTTCTTCGAACGCCAGGTGGGCTCGCTCAACGGCAAGACCGCTCTGGTGATCGGCGCCGGTTCCATGGCCGGTGTCGTGGTCGCAGCCCTGCGCCGCTCCGGACTGAGCCAGGTCCACCTGGCCAACCGCACCCCGGAGAAGGCACAGCGGCTCGCCGAGACCGCAGGCGGTCAAGGCTTCGCCCTGGAGGACGTTCCCCGCCTGCTGACCGAGGTCGACGTGATCGTCGGGGCCACCGCGGCCACCGGACACGTCGTCGGCCTCCGCGATGTCGAGACGGCCCTCGCCGACCGGAAGGGCCGCGAACTGTTCGTCCTGGACCTGGCGATGCCGCACAACATCTCACCGGACGTGGCCACCGTCCCCGGTGTCACCTTCGTCGACCTCAAGCGGATCGCAGAAGAAGGCGAGCAGGACGAACTGTCCATCTCCAGCGTCCAGGCCGCCCACGCGCTGGTCGACAAGGAGGTCGAAGCCTTCAGGACCGGCCTGAAGCTCGCCGGCGCCGGCCCCGTCCTGGCCGCCATGCGCAGCTCGGTGACCGAGGCCGCCGACGCCGAACTGGACCGGCTGTCCAAGCGCCTGACCGGCATCGACCAGGCGGCACAGCAGGAGATCAACCGCAGCGTGCGCCGCATCGTCGACAAGTTCCTGCACCGCCCGACCGTACGGGTCCGCGAACTGGCGGCCACCGCGGACGGCGCCCGCTACATCGATGCCCTCGGCGTGCTCTTCGCGCCCGCCGACACCCCGAACCCCAAGCAGACCACGGAACAGATCGAGGCCATCGCATGAGTGACATATCGGCGCTGTGGGCAGCCGACTCCATTGCCGTGATCGGCGCCAGCGAGCGCCCCGGCGCACTGGGCCGCAAACCCATGGATTACCTGTTGCGCTACGGCTACAAAGGCCGCATCCTGCCGATCAACCCCCGCTCCCCGGAGATACTCGGCGTCCCCGCCTACCCCAGCGTCAAGGACGCCCCCGGACCGATCGACCTCGCTCTGATCATGGTCGCCGCCGCCCGGGTGGCCGACGCCGTCGACGACTGCGTCGCCGCCGGGATCCCCCTGGCCATCATCGCCTCCTCCGGCTTCGCCGAGACCGGTGAGGAAGGCGCGCGGCTCCAGGACGAGATCGTGGCCAAGGCCCGGGCCGGAGGGCTGCGCATCATCGGGCCCAACTGCATCGGCGCCGTCGGCTATGAGAACCGGGTACTGGCGACCTTCAGCCCGCTCTTCGGTGCGGAGAACGTGCCCTTCGAACCCGGCAGCCTCGCTTTTGTCAGCCAGAGCGGCGCACTCGGCTTCGGCGCCGCCAGCCTCGCCCTGGAGCGCGGACTGCGCCCGGGCTGGGTGGTCTCCACCGGCAACGACGCCGACGTGACCGCTCTGGAAGTCCTGCGGGAACTGGCCAAGGTCCCCGAAGTCGCCGGCCTCCTCGGCTACCTGGAGGACACGCCGGACATCGGCACCCTGCGGGCGCTCGCCGACTCCGGCAAGCCGGTCGCTCTGCTGAAGTCCGGACGCACCGAGGCCGGCGGCCGGGCCGCCGCCTCGCACACCGGTGCCCTGGCCACCGACGACCGTGTACTGGACGCCGCACTGCGCCAGCTCGGCATCGTTCGCGTCGACGACATCGACGAACTCCTCGACGTCGCCCGGGTCTTCGAGTCCGAGCGACGCCCTGTGGGCAACCGCGTCGCGGTGGTGACCACCTCCGGGGGCTCGGGAATCCTGGCCGCCGACGCCATCGAGGCCCGCGGACTGGAGCTGAGCTCGCTGCAGCCGGAGAGCAAGGCCGCGCTGGGCGAGATCGTCCCCGCCTTCGGCGCCATCGACAACCCGGTGGACATCACAGCCACCGTGCTCAGCGACCCCTCCCTGTTCGACAAGTCCCTGGACGTACTGATCGCCGACGACACCGTCGACATCATCGTCGCCTGCTTCTGCGTCATGGCCGGCCCGGATGTCGAGAAGGCCGTCACCAGCCTCCGCAAGGCAGCCGAGAAGGGCGGCAAGCCGATCCTGGTCGCCCGGACCGGCGCCGACTTCCTTGCCCCCGACGCTCCGCGCGACCTGCGCGAGGCCGGGCTCCCCGAGTACCCCACACCGGCCCGAGCGCTGCGCGCGGCAGCCGCCCTGTGGGAGGTCAGCCGACCGCGCCCCGCGCTGCCGCACACGACGCCCGGCACGGGCCGGACTCCGCAGGCGGCCACGGAGCCGGAGCTGAAGGCGCTGCTGGCCGAAGCGGGCATCACCGTGCCGCGCGGCCGGATCGTGGACAGCGAGGACGACGCCGCGCGTGCCGTCCAGGAGGTCGAGGGCCGGGCAGTGTTCAAGGCCGTCGTGCCTGGCTTGCTGCACAAGACCGAGGCGGGCGGCGTGAAGCTCGGCGTCACCCCTGACACCGCCGTCGACGCCTTCCGGCAGATCGCCGCCCTGGGCGGCAGCGTCCTGGTCGAGGAACTCGCCGACGACGGCGTCGAGCTCATCGTCGGGGTGCACTCCAGCGACCTGGGCCCGGTCCTTACCGCCGGACTGGGCGGCATCTTCACCGAGATCCTCGATGACGTCTCCCACCGCCTGCTGCCGTTGCGCCCCGGCGAGGGCGCCGAGATGCTCGCCGAACTGCGCGGCACCGCCCTCCTCGACGGTGCCCGCGGCGGGCAGGCCGTCGACAAGGCCGCAGCCGCCGAAACCCTGCACCGTGTGGCCGATCTGGTCCAGGACTGGCCCCAGGGTTACTCGCTCGACCTGAACCCGGTCCGCGTCCTGCCCCAAGGGGCCGTCGTCCTCGACGCGGCCCTCACCGCCCAGACGGAGGCCACCCGATGACGACCAGCTCCCAGTGGTTCGAGCGAGCCCAGAAGGTCACACCCGGCGGCGTCAACTCCCCGGTTCGCGCCTTCGGCGCCGTAGGCGGCACCCCGCCCTTCATGGCCTCGGCCTCCGGCCCCTACCTGACCGACACCGAGGGTAAGGAGTACGTCGACCTCATCTGCTCCTGGGGTCCGATGATCCTGGGGCACCGCCACCCAGCCGTGCTCGAGGCCGTCCAGGCCGCCCTGCAACGCGGCACCTCCTTCGGCGCCCCCTCCGGGGGAGAGGTCGAACTCGCCGAGGAGATCGTCGCGCGCGTCGATCCCGTCGAGCAGGTGCGTCTGGTCAACTCGGGTACCGAAGCCACCATGTCGGCGATCCGACTGGCCCGCGGTTTCACCGGCCGCAACAAGATCCTCAAGTTCGCCGGCTGCTACCACGGCCATGTGGACGCGCTGCTGGCCTCGGCCGGCTCGGGCCTCGCGACCTTCGCCCTGCCCGACACCCCCGGCGTGACCGGCGCCCAGGCCGGCGACACCATCGTCGTGCCCTACAACGATCTGCCCGCCGTCGAGAAGGTCTTCGCGGAGATCGGCGACGAGATCGCATGCGTCATCACCGAGGCCGCACCCGGCAACATGGGAGCCGTACCGCCACTTCCCGGCTTCAACGCCGGGCTGAAGGAGATCACCGCCCGGCACGGCGCGCTGTTCATCTCCGACGAGGTCATGACCGGATTCCGTGCCAGCCGATCCGGCTGGTACGGACGTGACCAGGTCGCCCCCGACCTGGTCACCTACGGCAAGGTGATGGGAGGAGGATTCCCGGCGGCGGCCTTTGGCGGACGGGCCGACATCATGCAGCACCTCGCCCCGTCCGGCCCGGTCTACCAGGCCGGCACTCTGTCGGGGAATCCGCTGGCCACAGCCGCGGGCCTGGCCACGCTCCGCCACTGCACCCCGGAGGTGTACGCCCGCCTGGAGGAGGTGTCCTCAACCCTCGGCCGGGAAGTGTCCGCCGCCCTGTCCGGCGTTGGCGTCGCCCACCGTGTTCAGTACTCCGGCACCATGTTCTCCGTGTTCTTCACCGAGAACGCGGTGGTCGACTTCGACGATGTGCAGGCCACGGAGTCGTACCGCTACACCGCCTTCTTCCACGAGATGCTGCGACAGGGCGTGTACCTGCCGCCGTCTCCCTTCGAAGCGTGGTTCGTCTCCGCCTCGCACGACGACACCGCGGTGAACCGGGTCATCGACGCACTGCCCGCCGCAGCGGCCGGAGCAGCGGCAGCGACCGCCGGATAGGGCCGGAACGACACGTCAGCGCCCCCGCGACCAACTGCGGGGGCGCTGACGCGCGGAAGCGACGGAGAAACGAACCTGACGCGGTGGGGTGGTGCACCACCCCACCGCGTCAACCGGTCAGACCTTCACCGTCACCTCGACTCCGATGTTCCCGCTGACAGCCTTCGAATAAGGGCACCTGCTGTGCGCATCTGCCGCAAGACGGTGGGCGACTTCGACACCGAGGCCCGGCAGTTCCACAACGATCACAGCCGACAGGTGAAAACCGCTGTCCCCCTTGTTCAGTGCCACATGCGCGGTGACCTCGTCACCATTCAGTACCACCTTGGACTCTCGTGCTGACATGCGCAGAGCACTGTGAAAGCAGGCTGCCCAGCCGGCCGCGAACAGCTGCTCAGGGTTGGTGGCGTCGCCTGCTCCGCCGACCTCCTTCGGGCTGGTCAGCTGCGCGTCCAACAGCCCATCGGAAGAGCGCACACGGCCTTTGCGGCCGTCCCCGGACGATGTCACCTCAGCGGTGTAGATGACTCCCATGGATTCCCGTCCTTCCTTGTCGAAAAGTAGAAGAGAAACCTCATGGCAGCCTGGACTTCCTCCCTCCCCGGCGCGCTACGGATTACCGCAGTGACCGCAGAACCTCGGATGAATACCGTGCTCGACAAGAAGCGAATAACTTTCCCTGAATACCAAGGAGATGGTCTCGTGGGTCCGCTGGATGGAGTGCGGGTGCTGGAGTTCGCCGGATCCGCCCCCACCGCCTTCGTTGGCACCGTGCTGTCCGACCTCGGTGCGGACGTGGTGCGCATCGACCGTGCCGCCGCAGCACCGGAGGCCGCCCGTACACCGAACCCGCTGGCCCGAGGCCGCCGCTCGGTGGTGATCGACCTGAAGAGCACCGCCGGCGTGCAGACAGTCCTGTCACTCGCCGAACACGCCGACGTCCTCATCGAGGGCTTCCGCCCCGGCGTGGCAGAGCGGCTCGGTATCGGTCCGAAGGAGGCTCAAGACCGTAACCCCCGGCTCGTCTACGGTCGGCTGAGCGGCTGGGGACAGACCGGAGAATGGGCCGAGCGGACCGCACACGACCTGGCAGTCCTCGCGCTCACCGGAGCCCTGGACACGGACCCGGAAACGGGTGCCCCGGTTCTTCCACCCGCCGCCTACCTCTCCAGCTTCGCAGGCGGCGGCATGGCCCACGTTCAAGCACTCCTCGCGGCCCTGTACGAGCGCTCGATCTCCGGCACCGGCCAGGTTGTGGACACCGCCCTCAGCGACGGCGCCGCCCTTGTCACGACGCTGGTCCACCAGTGGCGCAACGCGCCTGGAGTGCACACCGTCACCGACGCGCCGCACTACGCCGTATACGAATGCGCCGACGGCCGGTACATGGCGGTCGCGGCCATCGAACCCCGCCTTTATCAGGCCCTCCTCGTCCAACTCGATCTGCAGGACGAACCGGGCCTGGCGGATCGAGACGACCCCGCGCAGTGGGAACTGCTGCGGGAGCAGATCGCCGCGAAGTTCCGTAAGCACGACGGCTCTCACTGGGAGAAGATCTTCGCCGAGGTCGACGCGGGAACGGTCCCGGTGTTCTCCGTCGAGGAAGCGGTGGAGCACCCCCAGCTCACCGCCCGGCACGCCTTCATCGAAGTTGACGGCACCCAGCAGGTGGCACCGGCGTCCCGATTCGGGCGCACCCCGTTGTCCGCCCCTGGACCTTCCCCGGTACCAGGCGAACACACCAAGGCTGTGCTTGCCGAGTGGGTCCGGTAGCGGCTGGGCCTTGGGTGGGAGTTGCGAGCTCGGCCGGTGCCGCTCGGGCAGCCGCTCTTCGAGTTGTTGATTCTTTTCTCCAGCTCACGGATCCGCGCGTCGCGCGGGTCGACCGGTCTGCGGTCCCGCGGTGGGGACAGGGCCCTCCCGGCGCCCAGATCGCGGGACTTGCGCCAGTCGGAGGTGTGCCCGGAGGTGACTCCGTGTCGGCGCAGGACCTCGCCCGTGGTGCCCTCGGGTGCGGCCTCGTACTCGGCCAAGACCTTCTTCTTGAAGGCGGCATTGAAGACCCGACGCTTGGCCTTCGCGGGAACCTCGGGATCAGGACAAGCAGATGCCGTATGGCGTGGTGCTGCGGCCGCGCAGGGTACGGTCAGGTGCCGCAAGCGCGCCTGCCTAAAACGGGGCAAATGTCACATCGGGGGCAGCGAAAAACCCACCGCAAGCGATCTTGTGGCGGGCCGGAGGTGGCCTCTGACCTGCGAAAACGCGGCGCCCCCGGCAGGACTCGAACCTGCGGCCAAGCGCTTAGAAGGCGCCTGCTCTATCCACTGAGCTACGGGGGCCGGGTGTGGTGGCCTCTGTCTTGGGTGCCCGGGTGTGGGCCGGTCCGTGACGTTGCCGGGGACAAGGATAGGGCTCCCGCGTCCTTGTCCCTGTTGCTTCGCCTCCGTGGCTCGATGTGGAGGTTCGGTGAAGCGGTCCTGATAATCGCAGGCAGGTACGAATCGTGCACCGCTTTTGGCGTCTCACGCACCGGGTGTTGTGCACTCGTTATGCCTGGACTGTGCCCGTGTCCCAGTCGCCCCTTCCGTCCGATGTGTTCCGTCGGCGCGCAGACATGCTCATATGCTTCAGAATTCCCCTAAAATTGGGCATTCTTCACATGTGGTGACCTTGGACGTACGGCCTCAGCTGCTCGACGCACTCTCCGCCCTGCGCGACCGTGTCGCCGCCGCACGCTTTCCGCTGCCCCTGCCGGGGGCCCCACGCGCGCGTGCCAACCGCGACGAACTGCTCGCCCAGCTCGACGACTATCTGGTGCCCCGGTTGAGGGACCCCGAAGCGCCGCTGCTGGCCGTGGTGGGCGGTTCCACCGGGGCCGGCAAGTCGACCCTCGTCAACTCCCTTGTGGGGCGGCGGGTGAGCGAGGCGGGCGTGCTGCGGCCGACCACGCGGACACCGGTGCTGGTCTGCCATCCGGAGGACCATCACTGGTTCAGCGGAATGCGCGTACTGCCCGACCTCACGCGCGTGTGGGTACCTCAACAGGAGGCGGGGGACGAGCTCCTGCTGCCCGGCGAGGACCCCACGCGCGTGCTCCGCATCGAGACCGCCGACACCCTCCCGCCGGGCCTCGCGCTCCTGGACGCGCCCGACGTCGACTCCCTGGTCGCCGACAACCGCGTCCTCGCCGCCGAGCTGATCTGCGCGGCCGACGTCTGGATCATGGTCACCACGGCCGCCCGCTACGCCGACGCCGTCCCCTGGCATCTCCTGCGCACCGCCAAGGAGTACGACGCCATGCTCGTGACCGTCCTCGACCGGGTGCCGCACCAGGTCGTCTCCGAGGTCTCGCGGCAGTACGGCGCCCTGCTCACCAAGGCGGGCCTCGGCGACGTGCCCCGGTTCACGGTGCCGGAGCTGCCCGAGTCGGCCTGGGGCGGCGGGCTGCTGCCGGCCACCGCCGTGGCGTCCCTGCGGACCTGGCTCGTCCACCAGGTGCAGGACCCCGCGGCCCGACAGCGCGCCGTCGCCCGTACGGCTCTCGGGGTGCTCGCCTCCCTCAAGTCCCGGATGCCCGAGCTGGCCGGCGCGGCCGCCGCCCAGTACGCGGCCGCGCTGCGGCTCACCGCCGCCGTCGAGGGGGCGTACGACAGCGAGTACGCGCGTGTGCGGGGGCGGCTCCAGGCCGGTGCCGTGCTCGCTGGTGACGCCCTCAAGCGCTGGCGGGCCTTCCCCCTGGACTGCACCGCCGCGGAGCTCCTGGACGCCCTCGTGGAGAGTCTGGGCGCCCTCCTGCTGTGCTCGGTGACCGCCGCCGACGAGCGCGTCGACGAGGCATGGCGGCGCGAACCGGCCGCGGCCGCACCGGAACTGACGGACCGCGATCCGACCCCGGAGAGCGCCGAGCACCGGATCGGGATGGCCGTACGACGCTGGCGGCGGGAGCTGGAGGAGTACGCCGAGGAGGAGATCCGCGCCCTCGACCGCGGGGTCGCGCCCGACCCGGAGACGGTCGCCGCCCTCGTCGCCACCGCGCTGCTCGGCGGACGCCGGGCGCGGGTCGCCGGTGAGGGGCTCGCCGAGCGGATCGGCGCCCACGGAGCCCTGCGGCTGCGCGACCGAGGTGGACGGCTGCTCGCCGAGCACCTCGACCGGGTCGTGCACACCGAACGCGAACGCCGGCTCGCACCGCTCGACGCACTCGACGTACACCCCGAACCCCAGGCCGAACTCATCGCCGCGCTGTCCGTACTGCAGAAGGAGAGGTGACCGATGACCGCCGTCACGGATCAGGACCACACGGAGCAGGCGGGGAACGCCGTATCGGGGGAATCGGGGGACGGGGAGAGCGACGGGCAGAGGCCGGTCGAGGAGCCGTTGCCCGAGGCCGAAGCCGAAGTGGAGTCGGAGGGCGAGGACGAGCACGCGCGCGTGGAGAAGGTGTCGGGGACGGAGAGCGGTCCTGAGCGGGACGAGGAGGGGAACGTGAGCGAGGCTCCGGGTCGTGTGCCTGTCGACGGTCACGCGCGTGCGCGTTCGCGTGCGGGGCGCGGGCGCAGGGACGCCGGTAGCGGCTCCCCGGAGCCGGTCGACGCCGCTGCCCCCTCTGACGACGAATCCGCGGACGCCTGGGACGACGGGCTCATCGCGCGCCGGGTCACCGCCGAGACCGAGCAGGCCGCCGCCATGGAGGTCCGTGGGCACAACGCACCGCCCGCCGCCCCGCTCACGTACGACGGCCCTCTGCACTCCCGTCTGGACGCGCTGCGGGAGTTGGTCGGGCTCTCGCGGACCCGGCTGGACAACCGGACGCTCGCCGAGGCCGGCCAGGTCCTGGACGAGGCGGCCGCCCGGCGCAGGCTCTCCGGGCAGCACACCGTCGTCGCCATCGCCGGTGCGACGGGCAGCGGCAAGTCGCAGCTGTTCAACGCGCTCGCCGGAGTGACCATCTCGGAGACCGGCGTACGTCGGCCGACCACGGCGGCGCCGATCGCGTGCAGTTGGAGCGACGGTTCGGCCAGTCTCATCGAACGGCTCGGCATCCCGCCCCGGCTGCGGCGGCGCCCGCTGCAGAGTGCCGAGTCGGAGGCCCAGCTGCGCGGGCTCGTCCTGGTCGACCTGCCCGACCACGACTCGGCCGCGGTCCAGCACCGCGAGCACGTGGACCGGATCCTGGCGCTCGTCGACGCCGTCATCTGGGTCGTCGACCCCGAGAAGTACGCCGACGCGATCCTGCACGAGCGCTATCTGCGGCCCATGGCGGGCCACGCGGAGGTCATGTTCGTCGTCCTCAACCAGATCGACCGGCTGCCCGGGGAGGCCGCCGAGCAGGTCCTCGACGATCTGCGGCGGCTGCTGGACGAGGACGGGATCGTCCTCGGGGAGTACGGCGAACCGGGTGCCACGGTGCTCGCCCTGTCGGCGCTCACCGGGGACGGTGTCGGTGAACTGCGGGAGACGCTCGGCCACTTCGTGACGGAGCGCGGGGCTCCCGCGCGGCGGATCGCGGCCGACGTGGACGCGGCGGCATGGCGGCTGCGGCCCGTCTACGCGACGGGCCGGCGCACCGGGCTGAGCGAGGCGGCGCGCGACGACTTCGCCGCCCGCCTCGCGGACGCGGTCGGCGCCACCGCGGCGGGCGAGGCGGCCGAACGCGCCTGGCTGCGCAACGCCAACCGCGCGTGCGGGACGCCCTGGCTGCGGCTGTGGCGCTGGTTCGACGACCGGCGCGAACCTTCCACCGGACGGCTGCCGGTGCGTGCCCAGCCCGACGAGGAGGCGACCGCGCGCCAGCGTGTGGAGCAGGCCGTACGGACGCTCGCCGACCGGGCCTCGGCGGGGCTGCCCGCGCCGTGGGCGCAGGCGGTGCGCGAGGCGGCCGTACGCGGCTCCCAGGGACTGCCCGAGGCGCTGGACCAGCTGACGGCCCGAGCCGGGCTGCCACCGGGCCGTCCGCCGCGTCCGGGCTGGTGGCCGGTGGCCGTACTGGCGCAGGCGTCCATGACGCTCCTTCAAATCGTCGGCGGGCTCTGGCTGGTGGGCCAGATCGTCGGGGTCATGGCGCCGAACCTGGGGGTCCCGGTGCTGCTGATGGTGGCCGGCATCATCGGTGGCCCGATCGTCGAGTGGAGCTGCCGGATGGCGGCACGGGGGCCCGCGCGACGGTACGGCGTGGAGGCGGAACGGCGATTGCGGGAGGCGGCGTCCGGGTGCGGGCGGGCGCGGGTGCTGGATCCGGTGGCGGCGGAGCTGCTGCGCTACCGGGAAGTCCGGGAGCAGTACGGCAGGGTCGTCGGGGTGGGGTGAGGGCCGTGACAGCGGTGGGGTGACGGCGGGTCTGGAGGCCCGTTCCCTCGTTCGGGTGGCGGAGTTCTCCACAACCCCTGGACCGTCCACAGGGCCCAGCGGGCTCGGCCCGGCGGAGGCAGTCTGGCTTCGCGGCGATCGCGGTGACGCGGTCGGCACGCAGACAGCAGCAGCCGTACGGGACGGGCCCGTACGCATGTCCGGGAGGGGATCCCAGCGATGAACGAGACGATGATCTGCGCGGTGGGCAACGTGGCGACACAGCCGGTGTACCGGGAGTTGGCCACGGGCGCGTCGGTGCGGTTCCGGCTGGCGGCGACCGCGCGCTATCTGGACCGCGAGAAGAACGAATGGACGGACGGGCACACCAACTTCTTCACGGTGTGGGCCAATCGCCAGCTCGCCACGAACGTGTCGGGGTCGATCAACGTGGGTGATCCGGTGGTCGTCCACGGCAGGTTGAAGGTGCGTTCGGAAGGGCGCGAGGGGCAGCCGGCCTGGACCTCGGCCGACATCGACGCGGTGGCGATCGGCCACGACCTCGCGCGCGGCACCTCGGCCTTCCGACGCACACAGCGGACGGAGAACACCGTCGCGGGTTCGTCCGCGCAGCCCGAGCCGGCCTGGGAGACACCGCCCGTTGAGACCGCGGACCGACAGGAGGCCGTCGCGGTGACGTGACGTCGGCCGAGGACGCCGCGGCCCTGACCGAAGTGCGGCTTATCGGCGACTACGTTCCGGACGCCTCCGGTCGATTTGTCGATAAGCCCTGCGGGTGAAAGTGCTTGGCGATAACGATTCCGAGTCGGATCGATCTTCCGACCGCATCCCCGGGAAGAGGGGGGCGGCCGCGTCCCTAGGATGCCGAACACAGCTCCCGGGGTTACTGATTCTGCTGGTGGGACCGCCACCCCGCTCGTCAACGGGTCCTGTTCGAAGGGGAATTCCGTGTTTTCTGCGTTCTCTGCGCTGTCCGTGCGCGGACGGGGGGCGGCCCGCCTCGCGGCCGTCACGTTCGTCTCCGGCCTGCTCGCCGCCGGTGCGACGGTGGCCGTCGCCGACACGGCGTCCGCGGACGAGGCGGCGCAGAACCAGAGAGGGGCGACCGCCACCATAGGTGGCCTGAAGACCTACGGCGACGCGGTGATACACGACACCGACAGCGATCTGCGGGTGCCTGCCGGGCTGTTCGAGATGTCCGTCGAGGGCGGCGGAACCCTGCAGACGTACTGCGTCGACCTCTACAACCCCACGCAGAAGGACGCCAAGTACCACGAGACCGACTGGAGCGGCACCTCACTGGGCACCAACAAGGGTGCGGGCAAGATCCGTTGGATCCTGCAGAACTCCTATCCCCAGGTCAACGATCTCGCGGCGCTCGCGGCCAAGGCCGGTATCGCCTCGGGCCTGACCGAGCAGGACGCGGCGGCCGGCACCCAGGTGGCGATCTGGCGCTTCTCGGACCACGCCGACGTCGACGCCGTCGACCCGCAGGCCGAGAAGCTCGCGGACCACCTGGAGAAGAGCGCCCGTGACCTCGTGGAGCCGACGGCGTCGCTGACGCTCGACCCGCCCGCGGTCTCCGGCCACCCCGGCGAACTGCTCGGCCCGGTCACGGTGCACACCAACGCGGCCGGCGTGACCGTCACCCCGCCGGCGGACGCGGCCACCAGCGGCGTGCGGATCGTCGGCAAGGACGGCAGGCCGGTGACCTCCGCGAGCAACGGCAGCGAGCTCTACTTCGACGTTCCCGAGGACGCGTCGGCGGGCTCGGCCGACCTCACCGTGCAGGCCTCGACCACTGTGCCGGTCGGGCGGGCGTTCGCCTCCGAGAGCCGGAGCCAGACGCAGATACTCGCCGGCTCCAGCGAGTCGACGGTCTCGGCGACGGCGAGCGCGACGTGGGCGAAGGAGGGCGCCGTACCAGCCCTCTCCGCGGCGCGGAACTGCACCAAGGGCGGCCTGGACATCACCGCGGTCAACCAGGGCGACGAGGAGTTCGCGTTCGAGCTGATGGGCACGGAGTACGCCATCGCGGCGGGCGAGTCCCGCACGGTGACGGTCCCGCTCCAGGAGGACCAGGCGTACGACTTCACGATCACCGGCCCCGACGGTCTCGCCAAGCGCTTCACCGGCGTCCTCGACTGCCGCACCCGCAGCAGCGAGACGGGCGCCACGACCCAGACGCTGAGCGAGCCCAGCCCCGCCACGGTGGCCGTCCCCACCACCGACGTCAACCTCGCCGAGACCGGCGGCTCCGCCACGACCCCGCTGATCGCCGGTACCGCCATCGCCCTGGTGGTGATCGGGGGCGCGGCCCTGGTCCTCACCGGCAGGAAGCAGAACCGGGCACAGGACTGACCGCGGCGCGTCGGTGACGGGCAGAATGGCATCATGACCAAGCCCTCCGCATCACCGGCGCGTCACACCTCCTCGGACTCGGTGCTGTCCCTGTGGTCGCAGGACTCGGTGCTGTCGATCGGCTCGGTGGGCTCGGTCCTGTCCATCGGCTCCGTGGGCTCGGCGCTCTCGGTCGGCTCGATCGGCAGCGCCCTGTCCGTCGGCTCGATCGGCTCGGCCCTGTCCCTGATCTCGGCGGGTTCCTGGCTGAGCACGGGGTCGCTGCTGTCGGCGCAGTCGAAGTGGTCGGTGCTGTCGTGGCGCTCGTCCCACGGGCTGATGCGGTCCGCGGGGGCGGTGGGGGCGCTGGCTGTGGGCGCCGCCGTGTTGCTGGCGGTGCGGGGCGGCTCCGACGCGTAGGGGCTGCCCGTCAGGTTTTCGGGTCGGCTCGCGTGTCGACGAAACGGGTCACGAGATGGTGGGCGGCGCGGAAAGTGACGGCCCGGGCGGCGGTCTGCGGGCCGGCCTCGAGATCACTCGGACCGGGAATGAGTGCGTCCCTGATGAGTGGCCATGCCCGGACGGGCGGAAGGGGCGTCGTGTCCGGGCCGCACGTCAAGAATGATCGTTCAGGAGGTCGGCGTAGCCGCGGGCCTGTTCGGAGGCGTTGCGGTGCCAGTCGGACTGGGTGCGGTGTTCCTCGGCCAGGGAGGGCTCGGCGGTGACGAGCTGGTCGTAGACGGTGGCGATTTCCGCGTGCACGGCCGCGATGGCGAGCCGGTTGGCGCGGACGGCGTCCGCATGTCCGCGGTGGGCGTCGAGGGCAAGGGGATCGTCACCGATGGGCGCGTTGGCGGGGCCGTGCTCGTGCAGCGCGCTGTACGCCTCGTTGAGCTTCGTGGCCCGCGCGTCCAGTTTCGTGCGCCGGGTGTGCAGGGCGGAACCGCGGACCCGCAGGCTGGCCTCGTAGGCGTGGGAGCCGGGAAAACGGACGGCGTCCAGCCCTGAGGTGACCGCGTGCGGCCGGTCGGGACGCAGCCCGGCGTACCGGGCGTCGGCCTCGGCGGCCACCTCGAGTGTCTTCAGGTGCGGTGGCAGGGCGCTACGGCCGATGGCCGCCCAGGCGTGCACATCGCCGTACCACTTCTCGTGGGCGGACTGCCGGGTGACGCCGGCGACCTCCCCGATCTCGGCCCAGGTGGTCCCGCGCTCCCGCTCGGCGACCACGGCCTCCCGCACCACGTCCTCTGTCCGGCGCTGGAGCTTCAGAGCGGTACGCAGCAGATCGCCGGGCTCGGTCTCCGGCTCGACGGGCACGGCGTCGATTACGGCGTCGGCGAGCTGGCGGAGCGTGAGCGCGAGGGCGACTCGGGACTCGTCGCGGGGGGAGAGGCGGTGGAGCTCGGGGGCGGCCGAGGGGGAGGAGAGGTCTGCGGCATCCGGCATGGCGTCAGGCTATCCCTGACAGCGGGTGGGCGGGGAGGTGTTCGTCCAGGTCACGAGTGGCGGGGGCTGGATCGGCGCACGGAAGAGGGAAGCGGGTACGGTTCTTCGTCCTCGTCAGGCCATGGCATGACGTCAGCCGGCCGATCCCGCTGTCCGGCGACAGGCTCAGCGAGCGCAGCAGGCGGGAGCCGGTCGACGACGCTGTGCATCGCGTGCAGGACGAGCCGTCTGCCGGCGCTCGCCGCCGTGCCCTTCGGTGGGTACACGGCGTCTAGCAGCCCCAATGGCGCCGCATCATGTCGGACGTAGGCGTCACCACTGACGGTGGGAGGAGCCCAGGCTCGCCGAGGCCGGCCATGATCACTCGCGCCAGAGCAGCTCCCGGTCAAAGTCGCTACGCCGACCGCGTGCCACACGCTCAGGACTCATCACCGACTCGAAGCCGGTCCACGACGTCGATCGAGTTCCACCTCAAGGACTCGAACCCGCTTGGCCCAGATCTTGTGGAGCGCCGGATCGCGTGAACGGGTCCACTTCTCGACTCGGTGCGCGACACGAGCCTCCGCAAGGAGAGGCTCATCCTCCATGTGCTGAACGACCCTCTTGCCGCCACCGAATCGATCTTGCAGGGCGCCGACGAACCAGTCCTGCAGCGCTCTGCCTCTGCCGTAGCTCGTGTCGACCCAACCGCGCCCAGCCCCGAAGAAGCCGATTCTCTTACGGCGCAGCCGCCCACGTGCATCGCACCAGACCACCAGGGTGCCGCGCTCCACGATCGCCACCACACGCTCCAGGGGGATACGCCTCCGGTAGGGGAGGAGCCCACGGATGGTGATGAACTCGGCGTCCACGGCAACCCAGCAGCCGAGGCGAGAGACGCCGAACACCGCAGGCTGGATCATCAAAGCCGCCCCTCAGTCAACCGCTCAGGCTGCCCACCAGCAACCGACAGTGACGGACGAGCCACCATGGCCACTGGTGAACCCCCAGGTCACAGCCCCCCGACCATATGGGTTACCACCCAGGGGTGGACCTCAGGCAAGATGGGGTGTATCTGCCCACTCCAGATCTCAAGTTGCCGGACGGTTTCTCTTGGCTGAGTACATCTACACCATGCGCAAGACGCGTAAGGCGCACGGAGACAAGGTGATCCTTGACGACGTGACGCTGAGCTTCCTGCCCGGCGCGAAGATCGGTGTGGTCGGGCCTAACGGTGCCGGTAAGTCCACCGTTCTCAAGATCATGGCGGGCCTTGAGCAGCCGTCGAACGGCGACGCGTTCCTGTCGCCCGGCTTCAGCGTCGGCATCCTCATGCAGGAGCCGAAGCTCGACGAGTCCAAGACGGTCCTGGAGAACGTCCAGGACGGCGCTGCCGAGATCATGGGCAAGCTCAACCGTTTCAACGAGGTCGCCGAGCTCATGGCGACGGACTACTCGGACGCGCTGCTGGACGAGATGGGCAAGCTCCAGGAGGACCTGGACCACGCCAACGCCTGGGACCTGGACGCGCAGCTGGAGCAGGCCATGGAGGCGCTGGGCTGCCCGCCCGGCGACTGGCCTGTCACGACCCTCTCCGGTGGCGAGAAGCGTCGCGTCGCGCTCTGCAAGCTGCTGATCGAGGCCCCGGACCTGCTCCTCCTCGACGAGCCCACCAACCACCTCGACGCCGAGTCGGTGAACTGGCTGGAGCAGCACCTCTCGAAGTACGCGGGCGCTGTCGTCGCCGTCACTCACGACCGGTACTTCCTGAACAACGTCGCCGAGTGGATCCTCGAGCTCGACCGCGGTCGCGCGATCCCCTACGAGGGCAACTACTCCACGTACCTGGAGAAGAAGGCCACTCGCCTCAAGGTCGAGGGCCGCAAGGACGAGAAGCGCGCCAAGCGCCTCAAGGAAGAGCTGGAGTGGGTCCGCTCCAACGCCAAGGGCCGCCAGACCAAGTCCAAGGCCCGCCTGGCTCGTTACGAGGAAATGGCGGCCGAGGCCGACAAGATGCGGAAGCTGGACTTCGAGGAGATCCAGATCCCGCCGGGCCCGCGTCTGGGCTCCATCGTCGTCGAGGTCAACAACCTCTCGAAGGCGTTCGGCGACAAGGTCCTGGTCGACGACCTCTCGTTCACGCTGCCGCGCAACGGCATCGTGGGCATCATCGGCCCGAACGGCGCGGGCAAGACCACGCTGTTCAAGATGATCCAGGGTCTTGAGCCCGCGGACTCGGGCACGGTCAAGATCGGCGACACGGTCAAGATCAGCTACGTCGACCAGAGCCGCGCCAACATCGACCCCAAGAAGACCCTCTGGGCCGTGGTGTCGGACGAGCTGGACTACATCAACGTGGGCCAGGTCGAGATGCCGTCGCGGGCCTACGTCTCCGCCTTCGGATTCAAGGGTCCGGACCAGCAGAAGCCGGCCGGCGTCCTGTCCGGTGGTGAGCGCAACCGCCTGAACCTGGCGCTCACGCTCAAGGAGGGCGGCAACCTGCTGCTCCTCGACGAGCCCACCAACGACCTCGACGTCGAGACCCTGTCCTCGCTCGAGAACGCTCTGCTCGAGTTCCCGGGCGCGGCTGTGGTCATCTCCCACGACCGCTGGTTCCTGGACCGGGTCGCGACCCACATCCTCGCGTACGAGGGTGAGTCCAAGTGGTACTGGTTCGAGGGCAACTTCGAGTCGTACGAGAAGAACAAGGTCGAGCGGCTCGGCGCCGACGCGGCGCGTCCGCACCGCGCCACCTACAAGAAGCTGACCCGGGGCTGATCTTGCGGCACATCTACCGCTGCCCGCTGCGCTGGGCGGACATGGACGCGTACGGCCACGTCAACAACGTGGTCTTCCTCCGCTACCTGGAGGAAGCCCGTATCGACTTCCTGTTCCGCCCGGAGAAGGACTTCAAGCAGGGGTCCGTGGTGGCACGCCATGAGATCGACTACAAGCGGCAGCTGGTCCACCGGCATGCGCCCGTGGACATCGAGCTGTGGATCACCGAGATCCGGGCGGCGTCCTTCACCATCGCCTACGAGGTGAAGGACGGCGACGACGTCTACGTCCGGGCCTCGACGGTGATAGTGCCGTTCGACTTCGAGGCCCAGCGGCCGCGCCGGATCACGGCGGAGGAACGGGAGTTCCTCGAGGAGTACCGGGACGACGACGAGGAGGAGGCCGTCGCCGCATGACGGTGCTCCACCTGGCCGACGAGGGGGAGGCCGCGGACCTCGCCGCCTTCCTCTCCCGGCTGCTCCACTACGACCGCTCGGCCGCGGTACGGCTCCAGGGGGCCGGGACCGCGCTCGCCGTCTTCGGGCGCCCGCCGTCCTTCGAGGTGCTGGCGATCCGGGCGGTGCGACTGGCCAAGCCGTACGAGAACGGGCTCGACGTCATGCTCGACGTGACCGTGTCCGCCGGGGAGCTCCTCGAGTCCGTCGACGAGGGTGCGGGCACGGCTGTCGTGCCGCAGGCGGTGACCGGCCCGCCGTGGGCCGGAGTACTGCCACCGCGTGGCGGGTGGCAGGCGGTGGCCGGGTTGCCGGGGCCGGAGGCGCTGCGGGCGCTCGTCCACACCGGGGTCGCCGAATTCCGGGCCCGTACCGAGGAGTTGGACCCCGAGGCGCGTACGCGGGCCGAACTCGACCGGCTCGGGCGGGAGATCTGGTCCCGCACCGTGGCGGACACGCGGCTTCCCGTGCGGGCCGTGCACGCGGCCCAGTCACTGGGATTCCTGCGCTCCGGCGGGGAGTTGGCGCTCTTCTCGTCGGGGGCGTGGTTGCGGCTTCGTACGCCGTACGGCTCGATCGCCGTACGGCAAGGGGGACTTGGGACTCTCGGCGTCAGCGTGCGCTGAGCGCTCGTCAGTCCCGGTCGCTGTCGTCCGGCCATACGCCGATGTGGTCCGGTTCCAGTTCCAGCGCCACCCTGTCGCGCATGCCCAAGGCCTCGGTGTACTCCTTCGGGAGCTGGAGGCGGCCCGCGCGGTCCAGCATCGCGTACTCACGGGCGACCAGGGTCTCGTGGCCCGTCGTCGCGTCCACCTCGCTGCGGCGCAGGACCTCCGTGGACGTACGGCCGTCCCTGATGGCCACCGTCCGGCGGACCTCTCCGGCCACCGCCTGGTCGTGGGTGACGATGACGATCGTCGTGCCGAGCTGTTCGTTGGCGGTGCGGAACGCGGCGAAGATCTGTTCCGCGGTGTGGGAGTCGAGTTCGCCCGTCGGCTCGTCAGCGAGCAGGACCGCGGGGCTGTTGGCCAACGCCACCGCTATCGCCACGCGTTGCTGCTGGCCGCCGGACATCTGGTGGGGGCGGCGGTTGCGGCAGTCGGCCACCTCCAGCAACTCCAGGAGTTCCAGGGCGCGTTCGGTGTGGGCGCGGCGGGGTGTCCGGGCGCCCGAGAGCTGAATGGGGAGGGTGATGTTCTGGGCCGCGGTGAGGTAGGGCAGAAGGTTGCGGGAGGTCTGCTGCCAGACGAAGCCGACCGTTGCGCGGCGGTAGGCCAGGCGGTCCTTCGCGGTCATGGTGAGGAGGTCGTGGCCCGCGACCCTGGCCGCGCCGGCGGTGGGGGTGTCCAGGCCGGCGAGGATGTTCATGAGGGTGGACTTGCCGCTGCCGGACGCGCCCACGAGAGCGAGGAGTTCGCCCTCGCGGACGAGGAGGTCGAGGCCCTGGAGGGCTTGGACCTCCACGCCGTCCGTGGTGAAGATGCGGACGAGTCTGTCGCAGGTGATCAGGGCGTCGTGGCCGTAGGCGGGACGGTTGCGGGCCTGGGTCGCCTTGTGGGCGAGGTCGGTGAGGGTGGGGTTCGTGGTCATCGGCCTTCTCCTGGACTGCGGTCCGGCGTGCGGGCTGGTCGACGGCGGGGTTCGCTCGCCGCCGGTGCGACGAAGTCGTTCATCTCGCGTCCCCCGCCCTGAGCTCCTGCACCGACCCCCGTCTCCCCGACCACCACGCCTGACCGACCCCCGTGCCCACCGCCAGCAGCAGCACAGCCGTCGCCGGTATCACCAGGGACAGGGCGTCCGTGCGCAACTCCGCTCCCGTCGAGGAGGGGTCGGCCGACGGGAGGGCGATGGCCGTCAGGTCGATCCCCGGGGACAGGAGGTGGATCGTGGCCCAGCCCGTGAGGGTGCCTCCGACAGCGGCCAGGACGGCCTGGGGGAGGGATTCGAGGATCAGGAGGCGGCGGCCCGCGGCCCGGGTCAGGCCCATCGTGCGGAGGCGGGCCAGGAGGGCCGTACGGTCCGGGGACGTGCGCAGGAGGGACAGGAAGAGGGCCAGGACCGCGTATCCCGTGCCGGCCGCCACCGCCGTCGCGTAGACGCCTTCCGCGCCGGTCTGGAGAGGGGAGTCGACGTAGCGTCCGCGTTCCTCGGACCTCAGGTGCACGGACGCCGCCTTCGGGGCGGCCTTGCGGATCGCGGCCCCGTCCAGCGACGTCCCCGACAGCAGCACCGCCGTCGGACGCGCCGCCGCCGGGCTCAACGCCTCGCGGTTCACGACCAGGAAGTCCGACCCCAGCACCGCGGGCGTGCGGTCGAGGACGGTGGTGATGCGGACGGTGAGCGTGCTGCCGTCCGGGAGGAGGACCGGGAAGGGGCGGGTGCCGTACATCCGCGCGGTGGCCGTGGAGGCCAGGGCCGGGGCCGCCTCCCCGGCGGTCCCTGCTCTCAGCCCGGCCGCTTCGAAAGCGCCCATGCCCGTCCGGGACGACAGCGCCGCGTAGTCCGCGGGGTTCACCCCGACCAGCGGTACCGACAGTGCTCCGTTCTCCGGTTTCGCCTCGGAGGTGACGCTCACCGCCGACAGCGCGCTCACGCCCGGTGCATCGCGCAGCCGGTCCGGCAGCCCGGACGGGAGCGGCGCCCCCGTCTCGACGCGCGCGTCGGCGCCGACCGCGAGGAGGGCCGCGTGGTCGCGGGCCTCCTGTACGCCCGCGAGGACCGAGCCGCCGAAGGCCGCCGTGGTCAGGGCGGTCAGCAGGGCCAGGAGGGGCAGCACCGCCGAGGCCGAGGTGCGGCCCGCCCGGGCCAGGGACAGGTGCGCCACCGCGCCCCGCAGTCGGGCGGCCGGACGGGCCAGACCCCGCAGCGGGAGCGGGTACAGACGGACCAGGACCAGGGCGGCGACCACTCCCACCAGCACGGGTGCCAGCGAGACGAGGTCGTCGGCGGAGCCCGAGGTGCCACGGCGACGCAGCGACTCCACCGCTCCCGCCGCCAGCACCAGCAACGTCAGCTCGGCGACCGTACGGCGCCGGGACGGTCGTACGGACGAGATGTCCTCGCGGCCGGTGTGGACGCGGACCACGCGGTGGACGGCCGCCGCGCGGAGGGGGAGGGCCACGCAGGTGACGGCGGTGACCGCGACCGCGGCCCAGACGGCGTGGCCGACGCGGCCTTCGGGGACCGCGAGCAGCGCGGCGGCCAGGCCCAGGGCGCCCGCCGGGACGGCCACGACCGTCGTCTCGGCGAAGAGACGGGCCGTGAGACCCCGCAGGGAGGCGCCGCGGGCCCGCAGCAGGGCGAGTTCGGTGCGGCGGCGGTCGGCGGTGAGGCCCCCCGCCATCAGGAGGACGACGGCGGCGACCGTGCCGGTGCCGAACGCGGCGACGGCGACGAGGGGAGCGACGTCCTCACGGAGCCGGTCGTAGGCGATGAGGACGTCGTCGAGGTCGGTGGTGACCTCGGTGCTGCCGTACAACTCCGAGAACTCGGTCGACGGACCGTCGATCTCCCGGCGTACCTCCCGCAGCGCCGGACCGGCCTCCAGGGAGGCGATCGCGGACCGCAGGGCCGGCAGGTCGCGGGCCCGCAGGCTCTGCACCTCCGGGGCCAACTGCCAGTAGCGTTCCGGTTTTCCGGAACCGGCGAGCAGGGCGGGGGCGGCCTTCGGGGCGAGCAGCAGGGTGCCGACCCAGTACATGTCGACGGACGGCGCGGGTTCGCGGATCAGGGCCGGGGTGCGCAGGATGGTTTTCGTGGACCAGTAGGCGCCCTGGGGAACGCGTGGGGTGACGATGCCTGTGACCCGGACGGTGAAGCTGCCGGCGTGGATCACCGAACCGACCTTGATGTGCAGGGCCTTGGCCGTCTCGGTGGTGACCGCAGCCTCCAACCCGCTGGTCTCGGAGGTCACTTGGTCGTCGGCGCGTGGCAACCGTCCCTGGGCGACGGAGGCGTGGCCGGCCAGGCCCGCCTGCGCGACCAGTGTCACCCGCGCGGGCTCGCCGGTCGGTCTCGGCAGCCACGGGTCCGGTACCGGGATGTCCTGGGTGGTGCGCACGCCGTACGTCGACTGGTCCCGGTCGAGGACGAGCGGGGGCGGGACCTGGGTGCGGACCTCGGTGTACTGCCCGGCCAGCGCGTCCGGGCGCAGCGCGTCCTCGCGCATGCGGGTCGACTCCATCGGCGAGGGCGGCGGGGCGTACACCTCGATGCCGGTCCGGTCGGGGCGGGCCTGTTCGGCGGCCCGGCGCAGCCCGGTGTCCTCGTAGCGGTCGACCGCGCGGGGGAACGCGGCCGTGAGGCACGCCGTCAGCGCGACCAGCAGTGCGAGCGCGCACGCGGCGCCGGGCGCGGTCCGTAGCCGGGTACGGACCCAGGGGGCGGTCACCCTGGCCGCGGCCCGTGGCTCCGTCCTCCCGGGGCCCTCCGGCTCACCCGTCCTGAAGAACCTCATCTCACTCGACCCCCTCACGCAGCGCCCGCGCCGGATCCGCCCGCCGCAGCGCCAGCGCCGCCGTCACCAGGAGCGGGGCGAGCGCCACCGCCGCCAGGAGTACGGCCACCCGCGCGAGTGGGAGCTGGACCAGGACCGTGGGTACCGGCCGGGCCGCCTCGTCCGTGAGCACGATCAGCGGGACCACAGCCCGGGTCAACACCATGCCCAGCAGGGAGCCCACCAGCAGTGCCAGCGCCACCAGGACGCTCTGTTCCAGGGCGACCGCCCGGGCCAGCCGCCGGCGCGGGGCCCCCAGGGCGCGCAGTACGGCGAACTCGGCGCCCCGCTCCCGCAGCGAGCCCGCCGCGCTCACCGCGAACCCGACCGCGGCCAGCGCCGCAGCCACGCCGGCCGCCGCCGTGAACGCGGCCTCGGGGCCCGCGCCGAACGGGTCGTCGCGCAGCTGCCCGGCGAGCTCGTCCCGCACCACGATCTGCGCGGGGTCCATGTCGGGCCGGGCCCGCAGCGCCGCGGTGACCCGGTCCGTGGCGCCCGGTCCGGTCGTGAGCCACCACTCGGTCGGCTCCACGCTCCGGCCGTACTGCTCCTGCAACACCCGGTTCACGGTCCGCAGATCGACCAGCAGGGCGCCGCCGTTCTCCGCGGCCGTCGGCAACTCCCGTACGGTGCGCACGATGTGCACCGACACGGTCTCGCCGCCCAGCGGCACGTCCAGGCTCTCCCCGACCGAGGCGCCCGCCGAGGTCAGGAAGCGCTCGGTCGCGACAGCCGTGATGTCGGCCGCCTTCGGCTGCGGGGCCTTCATCCGGATGGTGAGCACCCCCACGCTCCAGGTGTCGTCGAGCGGGATGAACCCGGTGCCGTAGTCCACCGACAGCCTCCCGGATCCCGAACTCAGGTGTGGCGGGGCGGGTTTGTTCGTGTCATCGGGAGTCGAAGTCACCCCTTCGCTCCGCGAGGTGACCTTCCAGGAGGTGGGCAACGGCAGTCGGCGCACCGCCCCGTCGGTGCTCTTCGCCGTCAACTCGCTCACGGTGAAGCGGTGTTGTTCGGGGTCTCCGCTGGGGACGGGCACGGCCAGCTCCAGGTCGGTCAGGGTCAGTGGGACCCCGGGCACATAGACGTCCAGCGCGTGGGACCGTCCGTCGGCGGGGAGCTGGCCCGCGGGGACCCGGTAGGGGGTGCCGTAGCGGTCCTCCAGGGTGATGGTGACCTGCACCGTCGTGCTCGGGAAGGGACCGCGCAGGGCCGCCGTCAGCCGCAGCCGGGCCGTGTCCGCGGGCACCTTCACGCCCGCCGTCGCACCCTTCGGGCCGAGTCCCTGGAGGAACGGTCCTGAGTGCAGGTCGGGGCGGATCAGCATCGAGGCGCGCGAGGTGTCCAGCGCCAGCACCGTCGCCTCCCGGCTGCCGGACAGCGGCAGATCGGACCGGGCTGCGGGCGCGGTCCGCCGTACCCCCGGAACGGCCGCGAACTCCTCGGTGCGGCCGAGACCCGCGTCGCCGGAGGCCAGGACCCGCACCGGCGCCCCGGCCCGGAAGTCCGCCTGGTCGGACTGCGAACGGTCCCAGGAGGCGCCCTGTCCGATGGCCAGCATGCCCAGTGCCATGGCGAGGACCAGGAGCAGCACCGGGCCCGCCCCGCGCATCGGGCGGCGGGCGATCTGCCAGCCCGCCAGGGCCGAGGTCAGGCCACGCCCACCGGTCGCCCGGCGTTCGGCGAGCCGGGCCAGCGGCGGCAGCAGCCGCAGCGTCAGGACGGTCCCGGCCAGCAGCGCGAGCGCGGGCGCCGCCACCAGCAGCGGGTCCACGCCGAGCACACCGGCGCTGTCGTCGGTCACGGCACCGGAGGTCTGTTGGCTGAGCTGGAAGTACGCCACCCCGGCCACGGCCAGCAGCCCGAGGTCCGCCCCCGCGCGCACCGCACCGGGCAGCGCCCGGGCCCGGCCGCGCGCGAAGGAGGAGGTCAGCGCGGGCAGGGTCACCGCGAGCGCACACCCGAGCGCCACCGCCGCCGCCACCAGCCACACCCCGGTCCGTCCGCCCGACGGCACCTCCAGGTGCAGCCCGATCCGGGCCAACGGGCCCCGCCCGGCCAGCGTCCGGGTCAGCGGGCCCGCCAGCAGCGGCGCGCACAGCAGCGCGGGCACCGCGAGCAGCGCCGCCTCCAGGGCGGCGAGACCCGCGATCCGGCCGCGAGAGGCGCCGCGCGCCAGCAGCAGCCGGCTCTCGCCGGTGCGCTCACTGCTCAGCAGCCCCGCCACCAGCAGCAGGGCGCAGCCCGCGAGGAGCACCAGTTGCAGGGCGACGATCAGCAGGGTCGAGCGGGAGACGAGCAGCGAGCGGTCGGTGCGGTCGAGGACCTCGGGCAGCGAGGTCGACGCGGTCGTGGCGCCGCCGAGGGAGGACTCCTTGCGCAGTGCCGCGTTCCCTGCGACGGCCGTCTGCCGCAGCGCGTCCGAGCGCGCGGTCGTCACCGTCGCGAAGTCGGCCGACGCCAGCCAGCCCGACGCCCCGACGCTCACCGTCCCGTCGGCCAGCACACCGGGATCGGCGAGCAGCGGGCCGTACGTCGTGAAATCGAGCTTGTTGATGCCCCGCCCGTGCAGATCGTCGAGAAGCCAGTACGGGTCGTTCGCGCGGACGGGCCGGTACAGGCCGGTCACCGTCACCCGCACCGCCGGGCCGCGCAGCCGGTCGGTGAGGGTGAAGCGGGCGCCGGGGCCGAGATCGAGGGCGCGGGCGGCGGCCTGCGGGAGCGCCACCTCGACGAGCCCGTCCGCCGTGCGCGGCAGCCGCCCCTCGATCAGCTGCACCCGGCCGCGGTCCAACGCCGCGAAGTGCGTCAGATCGGGGTCCCCGGACCGCTGCGACTCGGGCTGGAGCGACCTCGGCAGCGCGTACGGACCCGACCGCAGGAACGTCCGCACGGTCACCGGCAGCCCGTCGAACGTCCGCCGCGCCACGTCGCGTACGGCGGTGTCGGCGGCCGTACGACGGTCCTCGGGTACGTCGGCCTTGACGACCAGCGCGGTGTCGGCGGCGTTGCGCGGGTCCTGGAGGGCGTGGCGCAGGGCCGCGTCACCGATGGCGCCGGAGTAGGCGGTGAGGGTCGCGAGGACCGCGGTGGTGAGCAGGACCGTGAGCAAGGCGGCGGCGAGCAGCAGCCGGTGCGCCCGCCCACGCAGGAACACAAAACGCGCGATTCCCCCGAACCCCGTCACCCGGCCCCCCGCCGTGTTGTGCAGATCTCCGGGCGAGGATGTCAGAGGTGGTGGTCACGGGTAAGCGCTTGTAGCGCGGGCTTGACCGGATTGTGACCGGAATCCGGTGCCGGTCAACCGGAAAGCGATCGGAATCCGGCACTCAGTGAGTCGTGATCAGTCGGCGGTGTTCACCATCGAAGCGGCCGCGTACGTCAGGTAGTTCCACAGCTGCGTCTCGTGCTCCTCGGACAGGCCGAGTTCGTCGACGGCGTCCCGCATGTGCTTCAGCCACGCGTCGTGCGCCTCGCGATTGACG
This sequence comes from Streptomyces doebereineriae, assembly GCF_031845645.1. Taxonomy (NCBI): domain Bacteria; kingdom Bacillati; phylum Actinomycetota; class Actinomycetes; order Kitasatosporales; family Streptomycetaceae; genus Streptomyces; species Streptomyces doebereineriae. The sequence goes on along the minus strand of NZ_JAVREZ010000029.1, from coordinate 80,376 downwards.
ACGAAGGGTGCGTGGCGCATCCGCAGCCGGGGATGGCCGCGGTTGTCGCTGTACGTCGTGGGACCGCCCCAGTACTGCATGAGGAACAGCACGAGGCGCTCCTCGGCCGGGCCGAGGTCCTCCTCCGGGTACATGGGCCGCAGGACCGGGTCCTCGGCGACCCCCTCGTAGAAGCGGTGGACGAGGCGGCGGAAGGTCTCCTCCCCGCCGACCTGCTCGTAGAAGGTCTGCGTCTGAAGCGTGCCGCGCCGGATCTCTTTCACGTCAACCATGGTCTCAGACGGGGTGGCGGAGGACTCAAGGCTTAGGACCTCCGGTGCCCAGGGTGCAGAGTGGAGGTATGGGCACGCACGCTCTCGACAGGGATCTCGCCGAACTCGCCGCCTCTGCGCGGGCCGCGCTGGTGCGGGAGATCGACGCGAGCGGGGCCTGGGCAGTCGACCCGGTGTGGCGGGAGGCCTTCGAGGCGGTGCCCCGGCATCTGTTCGTGCCGTACTACTACGTCGGCGTCAGGGGAGGCTACGAGCGGCGCTGGGGCGAGAACCCCGACCCGCGCGCCCGGGAGAGGTGGGTGCGCGGGGCCTACGTCGATGCCCCGCTCGCCACCCGGCTGCGCGACGGCGAACTGGTCTCCTCCAGCAGTCAGCCCTCGCTGATGGCGATGATGCTGGCCGCACTGCGGGTACGGGACGGCGACCGGGTCCTGGAGATCGGCGCCGGCACGGGCTACAACGCGGCCCTGCTCGCGCACCGGCTCGGCGACGACTGCGTCACCACCGTCGACCTGGAGCCGGAGATCACCGAGGCGGCGCGCAGGCATCTGGCGGCCGCCGGGTACCACCCCGTCGTCGTCACCGGCGACGGCGCGCGCGGGGTGCCCCAACGCGCCCCCTTCGACCGGATCATCGCCACCTGCACCCTGTCGTCGGTGCCGGTCGGCTGGCTCGCCCAGTGCCGCCCCGGCGCACGGATCCTGAGCCCGCTCGCCACCGGGCTGATCGCCCTCACCGTCCGGGACGCCGGGCATGCGGAGGGACGGTTCCTGCACACGCCCGCCTACTTCGTGCCGTTGCGCGGTGCGGACCGGCACGAAGAGGGGTTCGTCGAATGGGGAGGGGTGCCGCGCCGGGCCCGGGAGAACGAGCTGTTCCGCTTCCTGCTGACCCTGACCCGGGACACCCTCGAACCCCGGGAGGCGTACACGCTGTGGGAGCGCGAGGGGCAGCCGCGTCGTGAGCGGTACGGCATCACGGTCAGCGGAGAGCGGGAATGGGCGTGGCTGGACGACCCGGAGGGGCCGTATGCGTGGCCCCTCCGGTGACGTGGCCGTTCGCTAGCCGCGGCGGATCGTGATCGTCGTCCAGGCGCCGACGTGCACCCGGTCGCCGTCCTGGAGCGGCACCGGCACGAAGGGCGTGATGGGCTCCTCGGCGCCGTTCACGGTGGTGCCGTTCGTCGAGTTCTGGTCGACGACCGCCCAGGAGCCGTCCGGCTGCTGGACCAGCACCGCGTGCTGGTGCGAGACGCCCGGGTCCTCCGGCGGCACCGACAGGTCGACGTCGGGGGTGTCGCCGGTGGAGTGCCGACGGCGGCCGATGGTGACCTGGTTGCCGGTGAGCGTGCGCTGCTGCTCGGGGGAGTACGCGGGCAGGTTCAGGCCCGCTGCCTCGGGGCCGGAGCGCTGCATCATCGCCAGGAAGTAATCGCGGTCCGGGCCGATGGTCGCGGTCCAGGCCGCCTGCTGCTGTGGGAAGGACGGGCCGGGAGGCGCGGGCGGAGCCTGGGTGGAGCCGGGCTGCGGGTAGCCGTAGCCGCCGGGACCGCCGGGGGCGGTGGAGGACGGCGGGGAGAGGACCCAGTCGTCGGCGCCGCCGCCGAAGGACTGGCCGCCCGGCTGGGGCCGGTTGGTCTCCTGCGGGAAGGCGGGCGGAGCCGATGCGCCCTGAGCCTGGAAGCCTTGCGGGGCGCCGCTCGTGGCACCGGGGCCGGCGGGCGGGGTCGGTCCGGGGGGCGGCGGGACCGGGCGGGAGGGGTCGGCGCCGAAGTTCGGCGGACCGCCGGGGCCGCCGCCGGGGCGGGACGGGTCGCCGGGGAAGCCCTGCGGGCCGCCGGGGCCGCCGGGACCAGGGGGACCGGGTTGCGTGGGGTGGCCGCCGTAGCCCTGCGGGCCGCCGGGACCGGAGGGTCCGGGCGGGGCCTGGGTGGAGCCGGGTTGCGGGTAACCGTAGCCACCCGCTCCGGGGTTCCCGGGGCCGCCCTGCCGGGAGGGATCACCGGGGTAACCGGAGGGGGCGGGGCCGCCCTGCCGGGAGGGGTCCGAGGGGTAACCGGAGGGGGCGGGGCGTCCGGGGTCGCCCGGGAAGCCCTGCGGACCACCGGGGCCGGAGGGGCCTGGACCGCCGGGCCGCGACGGATCGCCGGGGTAACCGGAGGGGCCGGGGCCGCCGGGTCCGCCGGGGTAACCGGAGGGGCCGGGTGCGCCAGGACCGCCGGGGCGCGAGGGGTCACCGGGGAAGCCGGACGGGCCACCGGGGCCGCCAGGACCGGCACCGGGGCCACCGGGTCCGCCCGGGCCCGGACGGCCCGAAGGCTCCGAGCCGAAGGGGATCGGTTCTGCGGGGCGGTTCACCTGGGACGGCCGGGAGCCCTGGTACTCGTACGAGTCACCGCCGCCGAAGGACGGACCGGGCCCCGCCTGCTGCTGGAAGTGCGAGGGCGGGCCGCCGGAGCCGGCCGGCGGGCGCGGGGCGGCCGGGGTGTACGAGGTCGCCGTGTTGGTCAGGAAGTTCCACCGGCACTCCTCGCAGAACGGCGCACCGCCCTCACGAGGGGTACGGCACTGCGGGCAGAGCTCCGGCTCGGCGTCAGGTGCGGCGGACAGATGCGGACGTCCACCGGGCTGGCCCCCGGGACCGCCGGGCGGCGGGAAGCCGTATCCGCCTCCACCTTGACCGGGCGGCGGCGGAGGGGGCGGAGGTACGGCACCGGCCATGCGGTGACCGCAGACCTCGCACCAGTCGTCGGAACCCGACTGGTGTCCGTTCGGGCAGGTCGGCATGTCGGCGCTTCCCCCTCTCGGATCAGGGAACTACTACGTCACTTCTTTACACGAACAGTCTTTGTCGACCGGGTCTCGAGAGTCATCTCGTCGGCCTCCTCGACCTTCGCCTTCAGTCGCACAGTACCTGTCGTGGCGTCGACGACGTCGACCACCTTCGAAAGCAGTTTCGCAGTATCGGCGTTCCCGGAGTTGTTCGCGAGCTGGACGGCCCGGCCCAATTTGGCCGTCGCTCCATCGATATCGCCCGCCTTGCGCAGATCGAGCCCTTGCTGGATGGCTTGTGCCAGTTCGGCCTGGCCGGTGTAGTGGGCGACTTGGGGGTTGATCGACGTCGAGGCGACCATGTCGTCGGTCCACACGGCCCTGACGAGACCCTGTGCACCCAGGTTCTGCGTCGAGCCGTCGGGCTGCGGGACGACCAGGGAGACCCGGGCCGCGAGCATCTCCTGACCGATGTTCGCGGCCGGGACCTCGACGCAGACGTGGTAGTCACGGGACTCGTCTCCCCAGGAGCCGGTGGGGTAGTCCCCGGCACGCGGACCGGCCTCGGTGCGGCGGTCGGTGAGCTCCTCGACGGTGGGCGCGACCTGCTTGACGAACTTGATGGTGGTGCCGACCGGGGTCCACACCCTGAGGGCGACGTCCGCGACTTCCTTGCCCATGGCCGCCTCCATCATCTGCGTGAAGTCCGCGGCGAGTCCCGCCGGGTCGGCGACGATGTCGGCGGTGCCGAGCAGGGCGGAAGCGATCCCTGTGACTTCTTTCACTTCCCAGTCGGTGCCCACGCCCCGGGCGTCGCAGGTGAAGCGCCCCGCGCAGGCGTCGAGGGAGGCCTTGAGGTCCTCCGGCGACTCGTGTTCGTTGCGGCCGTCGGTGAGCAGGATGCCGTGGCGGATGGCGACCTCCGCCGAGGACAGCAGCCGGTCGGCGAGGCGCAGCCAGGTGCCGATGGCCGTACCGCCGCCCGCGCTGAGCTTGCGCAGCGCCTGCCTGGCCTGATCACGGGTGGTGGCGTCGGCGACCGCGAGACGGCCGTTGCCCGGATACACCTCCTTGGCCACGTGCGTGCCGCCGATCACCGCGAAGTGCACACCGTCACGCAGGGTGTCGATCGCGGCGGCGGTGGCGTCGCGGGCGTTGCGCATCTTGGTCGGCGGGTAGTCCATGGAGCCCGAGCAGTCGACCATGAGCGCCACCGCCGCCGAGGGTCCCTGTCCCGCCGACCAGAGGTGCGGGGCCGCGACCGCGCTTCCGATCGTGCCGCCGCCGGTCGAGGTCACCGTGACGATCGCGTTGACCTCGCGGCCGCCCTCCGGCAGGTACTCGTTCTGGTAGACGTCCATCGAGAACTGCGGCGCGTTCGACTTCGAGAAATTGGCCATGCCTACTCAAATCCCCCTCGCGAACCCCACATCCGTGGGGCGATGACTGATTGCGGACCGGTCCCCTCCGGTCCGCCGAGGCATCCCCGTATGCGGCCTCAGGCCGATCCTGCCCCCTGCGGAGGGGTCGGGAACGGCACGACGGCCACTGTTACGTTGTCGTGGCCCCCGCCGTCCAGGGCGTGGCCGACCAGGACCCGTGCGGTGTGCAGCGGACGCGCGGCGGCGTCGGCCGGTACGGCCTCCGCCATCTCCTCGGCCGCCTCCGCGTAGTTCCACAGGCCGTCGGAGCACACCACCACCACACCAGGCCGGTCCGGCTTGAAGGAAGCGGTGTGCGGGTCGAGTTCGTAGGCGTCCGCGCCGAGCCAGCCGGTGATCGCGTGGGCGCGCTCGTCGGCGTACGCCTCGGCCTCGTTCATCAGGCCCGCGGCGACCATCTGGGCGGCCCAGGAGTCGTCCTCGGTGAGCCGGGCCGGGGGTGAACTGCGGTCCGTCGGTACCCAGTAGACCCGGCTGTCGCCGACCCAGCCGACGACCAGCAGGCTCGGGGTGACGATCGAACCGACGATCGTGCACGCCGGGGCGTTCTGGTGCGGCTGGTGCTCGCGGGCCGTGGCGGGCTCCGCGGCGAGCGAGTTGACCGCACGGGAGGCGGCCACGATCGCCTCGTGCATCGCCTGCTGGGGGTGTGTGCCCTGCGGCAGCGCGGCCAGCAGCGCGTCGGCAGCGGCCCGGGACGCGGCCAGGGAGGCGTCGTCGGGGCGGGTCGCGGAGGACACGCCGTCGCAGACGACCGCGAAGGTGGCCGGCGAGCCGTCGGGCAGCACGCTGGTGCCGAGGGTGAAGGCGTCCTCGTTGCGGTGGTGGCGCAGGCCGCGGTCGCTGACGGCAGCGATCGGACCGGCCTCCTGCTCCATGTGGTCGCGCTCACGCGGCTGGGCGTGCCCGCAGTTCTCGCAGTAGCCGTCGTCGTCGACCCGGCCCGCCCGGCAGGCCACGCACACTTTGGTGCCCTCGGCCGGGGTGGGCGGTCCGGAGGCCATCCGCGGGTCGGGCGCCTGAAGGACGTACTCGTCGGGCTCCGGCGAGCGGTCGAAGCGCACGCCGGAGACCGGGGAGACCGGCGAGCCCACGACCGGTCCCGACGGAGGCGGTGCGTGCTCACCCGACTCGGTGCCCTGCAGGTCGGCCGGCAGATGGACCTCCGCCGGCGGGTGCGGGACCTCGGGCCAGGGGCCGCCGGGGGGCGCGCCGTTCATGGCGATGGTCGGGCTGTCGTCCGGCCGTGCCGGCACGGCGGACAGGTCGTATCCGCACGCACCGCAGAAACGGTCGCCCGATTCGAGCGGCCACTCGCAGCTGGGGCAGGCGGACAGCTGGGGCATCTGCGACATCAACTACACCCACGTCCGGGGGCGGTAACGGTTGGCTCGTTCCACCAGGTCGATCCTCTCCTCGCCGCCCTGCGCCAGCCGGGCCAGCGTGCGGTACGAACGCTCCAGGCCGAAGCGCAGTCCTCGCTCGTCCAGTCCGCTGCCGAGCAGCGCCCGTCCCGCGGCGGCGGGGGCGACGGGGTCCTGGCCACCGGAGAGTATCCAGTCCAGGGCCGCGCCCAGCACCTCCGCCGACAGCTGCTCGCGGCGCGCCGGATCCAGACCGTACGCGTCCAGCGCCTCGACCTGTCCGGCGGCGGCGGTCAGGTCGTCCAGGAAGGGTACGTCGCCCGCGGTCGTGGTGCGTCCACGCAGCCGCGCGCGGACGGCGGCCACCCGGGCGGCGGTGTAGTGGATGGAGGACTCCGGCACCGACTCCAGCGTGTTCACCGCGCCACGGTGGTCCCCGGTCGCGAGTTGCACGCGCGCGAGGCCGAACGCGGAGCTCACATAACTGGGGTCGGTCGACCACACCAGGCGGTAGTACTCGGCGGCGTTGTCGAGCTGTCCGAGCACCTCCGCGCACAGGCCGAGGGCGAGCTTGGGGGCGGGTTCGCCGGGGAAGGCGTCGTAGATCGCGTCGAAGGCGAGCGCGGCGGCCTCGTGGTCGCCGGTCACCAGGGCGGCGACGCCCCGGTACCAGACCACCCGCCAGTCGTCGGGCCGTTCCTCCTCCAGCCGCCGCAACGACTCGTCCGCGGTGTGCGCGTCGCCGTTCTCCAGCCAGGCCCGCACCTGCCGCAGGCGTGTCTCCGCGGATGCCGCCGGCGCGGCCGCGAGGGCGCCGAGCAGCTCGGCGGGCGCGGTGGTCATGAGCCCGGCGAGGAAACCGGCGTTGGGGTCGGAGGGGTCGACGTGGGGGACGGGGAGCGACAGGGCGGCGGCCGGGGCGTCGGCGGACTTGACGAGAGCAGTGACGGCTCCGCCGCCGAGCCGCTCGGGACCCGGGGTGCCGACCGGAAGAACAGCGGATGTCGGGGCGCCGTTCTTGAGACTCCGGCGCCCCGCCGGAGGCACCCGCGTCCCCAGCCGCGACACCTCCCCGTCCAGCTTCGGGAACAACTCCGTGTCGGTGACGCGGACTTCGGGGCCGAAGAGCGTCGACAGGGAAGGCCTGGCACGGCCCGTCTGCAGGGAGACGACCTCGCGCAGCACCCCGGTCAGCTGCTCCGACATCTCCTGCGCGGAGGCGAAACGGCGGGCCGGATCCGGGTCGGTCGCCCGGACCAGCAACCGGTAGAACGACTCGTACTGGCGGAAGACCTCGATGTGGTCGGGGTCGGGCAGCGAGTCGACGAAGACGTTGGTGTAGCCCTGGAAGTCGAAGGTCAGCACCGCCAGGGTGCGGGCGACCGTGTACAGGTCGGAGGCGACCGACGGGCCCACCTCCGCGACCTCCGGAGCCTGGTAGCCCACCGTGCCGTAGATGGCCGACTCCTCGTCGTCCATCCTGCGCACCGCGCCCATGTCGATGAGCTTGAGCTGGTCCTCGGTCTGGATGGCGTTGTCGACCTTGAAGTCGCAGTACAGGAGGTTGCGGCTGTGCAGGTGGCCGAGCGCCTCCAGGGCCTCGATGCCGTACGCGCACGCCTGCTCCACCGGCAGCGGGTCCCGCTTCCCGCCGGTGGTGCGGCGGTCGTTGGCGATCTCCTTCAGCGACTTGCCGCCGACGTACTCCATGACGATGTAGCCGTCGAGCGAGCCGGTGCGCTGGTCGAGGTGTTCCACGAAGTTGTAGATCCGCACGATGTTGGCGTGCTCGATCTCCGCGAGGAAGCGCCGCTCGGAGATCGCGGCGGCCATCGCGTCCTGGTCGCCGGTGTCCAGCAGGCCCTTGAGGACCACCCAGCGGTCGGACACCGCGCGGTCCACGGCGAGGTAGACCCAGCCGAGTCCGCCGTGCGCCAGACAGCCCGCGACCTCGTACTGGCCGTGCACGACGTCACCGGACTTCAGCTTCGGCACGAACGAGTACGGGTGGCCGCACTTCGTGCAGAAGCCTTCCGTGCGCCCGGACTTCTCCCCGCGCGAACGCCCCACCGGGGCCCCGCAGTCGGAGCGCGAGCAGAACCGCTTGCGCTCGGGCACCTCGGGGTTCTCCAGAACCATCTCGCGCGGGTCGGGCCGCGGCACCCCGGGCACCTCGACGAGGCCCGCTCCGAGCCGGCCGCGCCCGCTCGAACCGGTGCCGGAGCCAGAGCTGCGCACCGACACCGAACGGCCCGTGGACTTCCCCGAGACCGAGCGCGACAGCCGTCCCGACACCGAGCGCCGGGACTTCGACGACTGCGAGGACATACGCGAGGAAGCGCGCCCGGTGGCGCGCGAACTGCCGCTGCTCCGCGAGCCCCTGCCAGTGGACGCCGAGCCGGCCCGGCCGCCCTCGGCCGAGACGACCGGCGCGAGACCGCAGGTGTCGCAGTACAGCTCGCCGCCGCCCATGTCCTCGTACGTACCGTCGCAGCCGGGCCGCTGGCAGGGCTGCTGTTCCTGACTCATGACGTCGCCGCACCCCCTTGGTCACTCACGTTCCGGGCCCCCCACGGTCTTCGGGACCGCTCTGCTGCGGTACTCGCGGGGCTCCCAGCAGTTCGGCGGCCGCGTGCTGGTAGCGCAGCACGGCCTGTTCGGCGACCCGCAGGTCGCAGGGCGCGCTCCACAGCATCCGCCGGGCCGCGTCGTAGCGCTCGATCAGGAACGGGTCCTCGGCCAGTCCGTGCCGGGCGACCTTCGCCTTGTACGCGTCGAGACGGCCGCGCAGCTCCGCGCGGACCGCCAGCGGCGCGGTGACCTCGGTCAACGACTCGCGGGCACGCAGCAGTTCGTCCTCCGCCTTCTCCTCCAGGGACTCCAGGAGCGGGGACAGGCGGTGCCACTGGGCGTGTCTGCGGTACTCGGCGGCCGTCGCCAGCTGCTCCTGCAACACGGTCGGCGGTCCGCTGACGACCGGCACCTCCGTGGCGGCGATCTTCGCGAGGACCTCGCCGCGCGCGGTGCGGGCCTCGGCGAGCGTACGGTCCGCGCGGGAGAGCACGTCCCGCAGCTTGACCAGCCGGGCCTCCGCGTCCTGGCGGACGGTGAGTACGGCGTCGATCTCCCGGCGCACGTCCTCCAGGGCACGCGCCTCACGGTCGTACGCCGTGGTGTCCGGCTTGCCGCCGCCGGGCGCCGAACTGCCCTGCGCCTGCCGCCAGAAGGCGAGCGGATCGGAGATCACCCGCTCGCGCAGTGAGGTGAGCGCGTGCGTGATGCGCTCCAGGTCGTCGCCGGCCGGGTGTTCCCCGGGGCGCACGCCGACGGAGTGCGCGAGCCGGCGGGTGCGCTGGAGTTCGGCGGCCAGTAGATCTATCCGTGCGGGCAGTGCCGACCACACCGCGTCGGCGGCGACGACCATGTCCAGGCTCGACGCGTACAGGTCGTTCATCCGGTCGACGAGCGTCACCAGCGAGAACCGCTCGCTCAGCTTGCCCGAATTGCCGTGCAGGGTGGGCGCGTTGGCGGTGGCGGTCGCCGAGCCCGCGACGGTGACCGACTCGCCGCGCAGCAACTCGGTCAGCTCCACCAGGTCCTCGCGGCTGGACCAACGGCGACGGGAGCGGATCTCGCGGGCCGAGCGCAACGCGTCCGAGTACGCGTCGAAGTACGCCCACAGCAGGGTGATCGAGGCGTCGGCGGACGTCCAGCGCTCCTTGGTGACGCCGGTGAGTTCGGCGCCCTCCAGGAGCCTGCGGCCCGCGTGGTCCTGCAGGGCGAGGAGCGAGGTCTCTATCGCCTCGTGCTCCGCGCCGAGCCGCGCCAGCGCACGGTCCACCTCGTCCCGGTCCATCACCGGCCCGGGGGGTCCCGTGACGCCCATCGATCACCTCTCGCTGCTGAAGGGTTTCTGGGTGGTTGTCTGTCCTTGCGGATCCGTCAGTTCTTGCGCAGGTACTTCGGTGGCGGCGGCTCCGACTTCGCCGAGCTCTCGTTCAGTGTGGCCGACAGCCACCTGTCGTACGACGCCTGCCAGCCGTCGGTGGTGTCCTTGCGGTAGTCCACCAGGATCTGGTTGACCCGGCGTACCAGATCGTCGGCGTCGCTCCTCATCGCCACGCCGTAGTACTCGGTGGTGAAGGGGGAGCCCTTCAGTTCGACCGTGGGATCCTGGGCGGCCTGGCTGGCGGCGAGCGCGCCGTCGGTGACCACGGCGTCGACCTCGCCGAGTTGGAGCCTGACGAGGCAGTCGAGTTGGTTGGGGACGGGGGGCGAGATGATCGCGGAGGAGACCAGCTCCTTCGCCTTCTTGGCGTCCACCAGCTTGGTGTTCGCCGTGGAGCCCTCCGCCGTGCAGATCCGCTGCTTCGCCAGCGTCCCGTTGTAGCCCGTGATGCCGGAGGACTTGGGGGCGAGGACCTGCTGACCCGTCTTGAAGTACGGCGCGGAGAACGCCACCTGGCCCAGGCGGGTGCAGTTGATCGTCATCGTGCGGACGATCATGTCGACCCGGCCCCCCTGGATCGCCGGGATGCGCTGGTTGGTGGGGATCGCCTTGAACTGCACGGCGTTCGGGTCACCGAGGATGTCCTGCGCGATCCGGTGCACCAGGTCGATGTCGAAACCCTCCAGGTCGGCCGTCGGGCCGCCGTTGGGGTTGCGGTAGCCCCAGCGGTAGCTGTTCTGGTCGACGCCGACGATCAGCTTGCGCTTCTCGCCCTGCCGGGCCTTGATCTTGTCTATGGTCGCACCGTCTGCGCTCGAGGGGGACAGCGTCTGCTCCTCCGGGTGCGCCTTGATCGCCGGATTCCTGCAGGGGCCGTCGTCCGCGACCTGATCGGCACGGGTCACGCCCGGCCCGCCGGTGCCCGTGCTGCCGTCGCCGTGCGACCGGGCCACCGGCAGGAGCAGCGCGAAGGCGAGTACCAGGCCGCAGACGACCGCCATCGCCCCGACACCGCCCCAGCCCTTGAGACCGGTCCGCACACGTCCGCGCATCCGCATCGTCACGCCCCCTCTCACCGGTACTCCGACAGCCTGCGCCCGATGCCCAGGACCGCGCCGGCCGCGCCGAGGACGGCCAGGACGGCGGCGCCCGCCGGCAGTCCGGTCATCGCGCCCAGGCCGTCACCGGCCGACCGCGCGAACTCCTTCTCCTCGTGGGCAAGGGCCTCGGCGAGGTTGTCGTCGACGCTGTCGAAGCACTCGCCCGTGGCGCCCTTGCCGCCTATGACCCGCTTCAGTGCCTCTTCGTAGTTGCCGTTGTCGTCCTGCTCGCGGGCCGCGGTGTGACGCTGCTTCCACACCGTCATGTTGCCCTCGGCGGCGGTCACCGGCTTCTTGCCGCTGCTGTCGTCGGCGAGTTTCGACGCCTCCGCCAGGCCCTTGCCGAGGGTGTCCATGTCCTTGTCGAAGTCGAAGTCGTAGGCGTCGTAGGTGACGTCCACGCCCTGGGCGTTCTTCTTGGTGACCGTCTCGGCGCCGCGGGCCACGAGCGTGAGGTTCTCGTTGCCGCGGGCCTTGAGGGAGGCGATCCGCGCGTCGTGCAGCACGTTGAGCGAGCGCACGCCGTGGTCGTAGGAGTCGTTGAGCCCGGCGCGCGCGACGGTGTGGCCGACGACCAGCCACAGCAGCACCACGGTCGTCGTCGCGGTGGCCGCGACCAGGCCGTGGTTGAGAACCCGGTTGGTGCGCCGGTAGTTGCGGTGCTGGGCCCAGGCGAGCCCGGCGAGGGCCAGGACGCCGAGGCCGATCGCGGCCCACGGGTAGGGCGTGGCGTCGGCGTAGTCGGCGCGCAGCCGCTGGTTCTCGCTGGTGTAGAGGTTCTGCGCCTTCGGGAGCATCTCCTTTTGCATCTTCTCGTTGGCGTACCGCAGATAGGCGCCGCCGACCGGGAAGCCCTGCCGGTTGTACGTACGGGCCCGCTCCACCAGGCCCTTGTACTCCGGCAGCAGGGTGTTGAGCTCGGCCACGGTCTTCGCGGCGGGGGAGTCCGGGTCGGAGTTCGAGGCCGCCTTGACCAGACCGGCCGCGGCCCGATCGATGTCCTTCTCGTACGTCTCGCGGGAGTCGGCCGTCTCCTGGCCGCCGGCCAGGAAGCCGCTGGAGGCCGCGGTGTTGGCGTCGGCCAGATAGCGGTAGATGTCGGCGGCGGCGCTGCTGAGCGGCTGGCTCTTGTGCAGCACGTCGTCCGCCGCGGCGGCCCGGTCGTTGGTCTGCCAGGCGGTCACCGCGCCGAAGAGGACGACGAGCAGGGCGAGTGCCGCGCCGATGATGCGCAGCCGGCCCGGTTCGGTCGTGGCGGCCGCGCGCACCTGGTCGAGACCTTCCGCGAAGGCCGTACGACGGGCGGGCGCCGCGGGGGACACCGGGGCGGGCGGCGGTGGTGGCTGGGCCGGGGGTCCCGGCTGCGGCGGTACGGCCGGCATCGTGGGCACGCCGGAACCCGGTGGTGCCGTGCTGCTCTTCGGCGGGTGTGTCACTGTTTGACCTCCCCCATGGTCATCCCTCGCCGCAAGTATCGCTGCCGGGACCGACATCCGCACCGGGCTTCACTGGATCTTGATCGAACCGCAGCGGATCGCCTGCGACGGCCCGGCCATGCCCCCGCACCACCCCTTGCCCATGAATACGCCAGGGGAATCGGTTCGGTTCCCCCTGGGGGCGCGTAGGGTCGCCCTCATGCGCGGGGTGCGAGTGGTGATGATCGGCGGAACGTCCCATACCGGCAAGTCCACGGTCGCCGGGGCGCTGGCCGACCGGCTCGGCTTCGGGCACCGGTCGACGGACCTGCTGGCGAGACATCCGGGGCGTCCCTGGCGCACGCCGGAGCGGGAGGTGCCGCCGCATGTGGCCGAGCACTACGCGACGCTCCCCGTCGACGAGTTGATCGACTCGGTCCTCGCCCACTACGAGCGGCTCTGGCCCCGCATCGAGGAACTGGTCAGGACGCACGCCACCGGACCGGGCCTGGTCCTGGAGGGCTCGGCGCTCTGGCCGGAGCGGGTCGCGACGCTGGACGTGCCGCACACGGCCGCCGTATGGCTCACCGCCGACGAGGACGTCGTACGCGCCCGGATCCGTGCGACCGGGCACTACGACGCTGCGACGGAGCGGGAACGGTTCCTGATGGACAAGTTCCTGGCCCGCAGCGTGCGTTACCAGTCGCTGATGGTGGCGGCCGTGGACCGGCTGGGGCTGGCCCGCGTCGACGTCGGGAAGGACAGGTCCGTCTCCGAGGTGGCCGACGCGGTGCTCGCTCAGGCCTCGTAGTACGCCCGCGTCCTCGCCTGTACCTCAGCGGACGCCCCGGCCCGGTCGAGGCCGAGGAGTGCCGCGCCCAGGACCGGGCTCGCCGTCACCACCCGGGGTACGGCCTTCGGGGCGCGCGCGGCCAGGAGTTCCCGCACGCCGTCGTCCAGTTGGGGGTGCCGGGCGGCCAGGACGCTGCCGCCGAGCAGGACCGGCGTCTCCTCGTCGAGGAGGTCGAGGCGGGTCAGGGCCACCGTCGCCATGGACACGACCTCGTCGGCCAGACGGTCGACGAGCGAGCGGGCCACCGGGTCGCCGGCGGCGGCCGTGGCGAAGAGCACCGGCGTCAGCTCGTGGCGGCGGGCGGCGGCGATGTCCTCCAGGTGCAGGGCCTCGATGAGGGCGTACATGGACGGCAGCCCGAAGTGCCGCGGGAGCACGCGCGCGAGGTCGGTGTCGGTGCCCCGCCCGTCCTCCGCGCGGGCCGCGTGCCACAGGGCCTCCTCCGCGAGACCCCAGCCGCCGCCCCAGTCGCCGGAGATCCGGCCGAGCGCGGGGAAGCGGGCGGTACGGCCGTCGGGACGCATGCCGACGCAGTTGATGCCCGCGCCGCACACCACGGCGACCCCGCGCGGTTCGGTGACGCCGGCCCGCAGGATCGCGAAGGTGTCGTTGCGGACCTCCACCTCCGCGCCCCACGCGCGCGTGTGCAGGGCTGCCGCCAACTGCTGCTCCTCGACGGGGAAGTCGGCGTTGGCCAGACAGGCCGAGACATGGTCCACCGAGCCGATTCCGGCCGCGGTGAATGCCTGTCCCACCGCGTCGGCGATCACGTCCACGGCCGCCTCGACGCCCACCACCGGCGGCCGGAACCCGCCGCCGCGGGCCGTGGCGAGGACGCTTCCGTCGGCCGCGACGACCGCGATGTCGGTCTTGCTGTTGCCCGCGTCGACGGCGAGGACACTTGCGGTCAGGCCCACGCGAGATGCTCCCGGTTGTGTGCGATCAGTCGGTCGGTGAGGCCCTCGGCGTACGCGTACTGGCCGACGAGGGGGTGTGCGAGCAGCGCCTTGAAGACCCGGTCCCGGCCACCGCGCAGGGCCGCCGTCAGCGCCAGGTCCTCGTACGCCGTCACGTTCGCCATCAGGCCCGCGTACAGCGGGTCCACGGCGGGCACCGCCAGCGGGGTCGGCCCCTTCGGGCCCACCGCCGCCTGCACCTCGATCACCGCGTCGTCGGGCAGGAACGGCAGCGTGCCCCGGTTGAGGGTGTTGACCACCTGGTAGGGGCTGCCGCCCCCGCCGAGCAGCCCGGCGGCCAGGTCGACCGCCGCCTCCGAGTAGTAGGCGCCGCCCCGCTTGGCGAGCAGCTCCGGCTTCTCGTCCAGGGCCGGGTCGCCGTACATCGTGAGCAACTGCCGTTCCATCTCCGCCACTTCGGCGGCCCGGGACGGCTTGGTGCCGAGTTCCCGTACGACCTCGTCGTGCGCGTAGAAGTAGCGCAGGTAGTACGACGGGACCACGCCGAGCCGGTCCAGCAGGGGGCGCGGCAGGTGCAGGTCGCCGGCGATGGCGTCGCCGTGCTCGGTGAGCAGCTCGGGCAGGGCGTCCTCGCCCTCGGGGCCGCCGAGCCGTACCGCGGTCTCCCAGGTGAGGTGGTTGAGGCCCACGTGGTCGAGGTGGATGTCGGAGGGGGTGACGCCGAGCAGCCCGGCGAACTTCCGCTGGAAGCCGATCGCCACGTTGCACAGCCCGACCGCCTTGTGCCCGGCCTGGAGGAGGGCGCGAGTGACGATCCCGACCGGGTTGGTGAAGTCGATGATCCAGGCGTCGGGGTTGGTGCGGCGGACGCGTTCGGCGATGTCGAGGACCACCGGGACCGTGCGCAGCGCCTTGGCGAGGCCGCCCGCGCCGGTCGTCTCCTGGCCGACGCAGCCGCACTCCAGGGGCCAGGTCTCGTCCTGCTCGCGGGCGGCCTGGCCGCCGACGCGGAGCTGGAGGAGTACGGCGTCGGCGCCGTCCACGCCCGCGTCCAGGTCGGACGTGGTGACGATACGGCCGTCATGGCCCTGCTTGGCGAAGATGCGCCGGGCGAGCCCGCCGACCAGCTCCAGGCGCTCGGCGGCCGGGTCGACCAGGACGAGTTCCTCGACGGGCAGGGTGTCCCGCAGGCGGGCGAAGCCGTCGATGAGTTCGGGGGTGTAGGTCGAGCCTCCGCCGACCACGGTGAGTTTCATACGTGGTTAACCCTTCACTCCGGTCAGCGTGACGCCCTCGACGAACGCCTTCTGCGCGAAGAAGAACACGAGGATCACAGGGGCCATGACCAGCACGGTCGCGGCCATGGTGAGGTTCCAGTCGGTGTGGTGCATGCCCTTGAAGGACTCCAGGCCGTAACTCAGCGTCCAGGCGTTCTGGTTCTCCGAGGCGTAGATCTGCGGGCCGAAGTAGTCGTTCCAGGCGTAGAAGAACTGGAAGAGGGCCACCGCGGCGATCCCGGGCCTCGCCATGGGGATCACGACCCGTATCAGGGTGCGGAAGTCGCCGCAGCCGTCGACCTTCGCCGCGTCCACGTACTCGTTCGGGATCGTCATCAGGAACTGCCTGAGCAGGAAGATCGAGAACGCATCCCCGAACGCCATCGGGATGATCAGCGGCCACAGGGTGCCCGACAGGTCCAGCTGCTTCGCCCAGAACAGGTACATCGGGATGATGACGACCTGTGGCGGCAGCATCATCATCGAGATCACCAGCATCAGGGAGAGATTGCGGCCCCGGAAGCGGAACTTGGCGAGCGCGTACGCCACCGGGATCGACGACACGACCGTAAGGACTGTTCCCAGTCCCGCGTAGATCAGCGTGTTGCGCCACCAGGTCAGAAAGCCCGGGGTGTCGAAGACCCGCCGGTAGTTGCCCCATTCCCAGGTGTGCGGGATCAGATCGCGGCTGAGGGCCTGGGAGTCGCTCATCAGCGAGGTCAGGAACACGAACACGAAGGGCAGCGTGAAGAAGAGGGCCGCGGCCAGGCCGAGGGAGTGGATCGCGACCCACTCCAGGGCGGCCTTGCGCCGGGCGGTGCGCTCGGCGGGGGAGGCCGGCGTCTTCAACTCCACCGGCCGGTCCAGTACTTGGGTCATGGTCAGTCACCTGCCTGGATGAGACCGCCCCGGCGCCGCATCAGGAACGCGGTGAACACCATCGACAGGGCGAAGAGGACGAGGGCGACGACACACGCGGAGCCGTAGTCGAAGCGCTGGAAGCCGAGGTTGTAGACGAGCTGGGGGAGGGTCAGCGTGGACTTCTCCGGATAGCCGGGCTCGAACTGCGTGCCCGCTCCCTGGATCACGCCCGAGGCGACCTTTCCGGCGATGAGTGGCTGTGTGTAGTACTGCATCGTCTGGATCACGCCGGTGACCACGGCGAACATCACGATCGGCGAAATGTTGGGAAGGGTGACGAACCGGAACCGCTGCCACGCCGACGCCCCGTCCAGCTCCGCCGCCTCGTACTGCTCCTGCGGCACGTCGAGCAGCGCCGCCATGAAGATGACCATCAGGTCGCCGATGCCCCACAGGGCGAGCAGGGTGAGGGCCGGCTTCGACCAGGTGGGGTCGTTGAACCAGCCGGGGGCCGGGATGCCGATCTTCTCCAGGACCGAGTTGACCGGTCCCGTACCGGGGTTGAGGAGGAACGCGAAGGCCATGGTGGCCGCGACGGGCGGGGCCAGATACGGCAGGTAGAAGAGCGTCCGGAAGACGCCCGTGCCCGTCTTGATCTTCGTGATGAGCAGGCCGACCCCGAGGCCGAAGACGACCCGGAGGGAGACCATCACCACGACCAGCCACAGGGTGTTGCGCAGAGCCGGCCAGAAGTAGGGGTAGTGCTCGAAGACGTAGGTCCAGTTCTTCGTCCCGCTCCAGGTCGGCGGCTTGAAGCCGTCGTAGTGCATGAACGAGAAGTAGACGGTCGAGAGCAGCGGATAGGCGAAGAAGACCGTGAAGCCGATCAACCAGGGCGACATGAAGGCGGCCGTGCGCAGTGCTTGTTTCCGCCGCTTCGCAGCGAGGCCAGACCTGCGGCGCTTCGACGCCAGTGTGACGGTGCTCATCGCTACTTCGCCTGCGCGATGTCCGTGTCGATCTGCTGGGCCGTGTCGGCGAGGCCCTTGTCCAGGTCGGTGACCTTGCCGCTCTCGTAGTCGTAGCCGAAATTCTGGATCGTGGCGAGGTAGACACCGCCGTTGATCGACGCCGGGGACGAGGACGAGTTCGGGTTCGCCGCGATGTCCAGGAACGTCTTGAAGCGCGGGTCGTACTTCAGCTTCGGCGACTTGAGGGCGGCCAGCGTGGACGGCACGTTGTGGATGTCGTTCGAGAAGCCGACGACCGCGTCCGTGTCCGTGGTGATGTACTTGACGAACTCCCAGGCCGCGTTCTGCTTGGTGCTGTTCGCGGCGATGCCGGCGATCGTGCCGGTGATGTAGCCCTTGCCGTACTGGTCCGCCTGGTCGTCGGGGACGGGCAGCGGGGCGACACCGATCTCGAAGCCGGGCTTGGCGTCCAGGGCCATGCCGAGCCGCCACTCACCGTCGAGCTGCATGGCGACCTGGCCGGTCTGGAAGGGGTGCTTGGGGCCCCACTCGTCGCCCAGCGTGGCGCGGAACTTCTCCAGCTTCTGGTAGCCGCCGAGGTCACCGACGAGCTTCTTCTGGAGGGTGAACGCCGCCTTGAACGCGGGGTCCTTGGCGACGTTCGACTTGCCGCCGGCGTCGAAGTACTTCGGCGAGAACTGGCCGAGGTAGTGCTCGGTCGTCGTCTCCCAGCCGTGGTAGTTCGGCATGAAACCGAGCTGCTTGTACGTGCTGCCCTGCGTGATCGTCAGCTGCTTGGCGTCCGCCTCGAACTCGGACCAGGTCTTGGGCGGCGAGGTGATGCCGGCCTTCTCGAACGCGGTCTTGTTGTAGTAGAGCCCGTACGCGTCGCCCAGCAGCGGCACGGCACAGCGGTCGCCGTCGAACTGCGTGTACTCGTTCATCGCGGCCGGGAAGGTCTTCTCCGGGTCGACGCCCGACTTCTTGAAGAACGGGTTGAGGTCGACCAGCGCACCCGAGGAGCAGAACTTGCCCACGTTGTTCGTGGTGAACGACGAGATGACGTCCGGGGCCTTGCCGCCGCCCGTGCGCAGCGCCTGGTTGATCTTGTCGTCGGTCATGTTGCCGACGACGTTGACGTGGATGTTGGGGTGCGCCTTCTCGAAGCCGGCGACCAGCGTCTTCACGGCCTTGACCTCGGAGTCCGCGCTCCAGGCATGCCAGAAGTTGATGGTCGTCTCCTTCGAGGCGTCGTCCTCGGCGCCGGAGGAGGACTGGCCGGTACAGGCGGTGGTGACGAGCACCGCGGACACGGTCAGGGCAAAGGCCGCTTTTCGGGCGACTGAGGGTATGGCTGTGCGCATGACGGGATCTCCCAGGGACGGGACGGCGTGGAAGAGGGGGGTGGGTACGGGGGTTCAGCGTGAGGTGTCGAAGACCTCGTCGCGGGTGGCGGCGAGCGCGCTCTCCAGCGCGCCGCGCAGCACGGGGTGTTCATGGACGTCGCCGACGACCAGCCGGGGGCGGGAGGCTGCCAGTTCCTCCAGCTCGGCCTGGACGAGGGCGCGCAGGGTGTCGCCGCCGGCGGTGAGCGAGGCGCCGCTGAGGACGACGAGTTCGGGGTCGAGGACGGAGACGAGGGAGGCGAGACCGGTGGCCAGACGGGTGGCGTAGGTCTCCAGGAGCAGCCGGTTCAGGACGGTGTCCTCGGTGGCGGCGCGCTCGACGAGGGCGGCGGCGACCTCGGCGTACGGCCCCGAGGGGATGTCCGTCATGCCGAGCTCACGGGCGAGGTGGGGGATGGCCTGGGAGCCCGCAAGCTCCTGATAGCCACCACTGTTGGCTTTCCTCACCTGCCGCACCAGGGGTGCTCCGGGAACCGGCAGGAAACCTACCTCTCCCGCGCCGCCGGTCCAGCCGCGGTGCAGCCGTCCGCCGAGGACCAGGGCGGCACCGAGACCGCCCTCGTTCCACAGCAGCACGAAGTCCTCGTGCCCTTGGGCCGCACCGAGCCGTTGTTCGGCCAGGGCCACGAGGTTGACGTCGTTCTCGTACTCGACCGGCATGGGCAGGGCGGCGGCGAGTTCGTCGAGGAGGGCGGGGGTGTGCCAGCCGGGCAGGTGGGAGGCGTAGCGCAGCCGGCCCGTGCCCGGGTCGAAGGCGCCCGGGGTGCCGATGACGAGCCGGTGGACGTCACCGCGGGCGAGTCCCGCCGCCTTGACCGCGCCGTCGAGGGCGTCGGTGACCTGCCGGACGACGGGCTGCGCGGGTCTGCGTCCCGGGGTCGGCAGTTCGAAGGAGCCCACCGTGCGACCGGTGATGTCGGCGACCGCGGCGAGGATGCGCTCCGGGGTGACGTCGAGCCCGGCGGCGTACGCGGCGGTCGGGTCGACCTCGTACAGCTGGGCGTTGGGACCGGGCCTGCCCTCGGTGGTACCGGTGGCGAGGACGAGGCCCGACGCCTCCAGGCGGGCCAGGAGCTGGGACGCGGTCGGCTTGGAGAGGCCGGTGAGCTTGCCGATCCGCGTACGGGAGAGGGGGCCGTGCTCCAGCAGGAGGTCGAGCGCGGCACGGTCGTTCATGGCGCGGAGTGTGCGTGGTGTGCCTGCCATGGGTGCCCCTCTCCGTGACTGCCGGACGACTGTACTGTCCGGCGACTGTTAGGAAGGTTTCCTATCGGATGCATCGGAACATAGGTCTGGACCACCTGTCCGTCAAGGGGGGAACGACAAACCGCCCCCGCAGGAAACGGAGTCGTTACCTGCGGGGGCGGTCGAGGGGTGGTCGAGGTGCGGTCCAGGGGCGGGAGTGAGCGCCTACCTGACGTCGATGTAGTCGCCGGCGACCGTCGCCGAGCCGGTGGTGGTCGTCCCCGCGAAGACGTAGCGGTAGAAACCGTCCTTGGTGGCCTTCGTCGTCGTCTTCAGCGCGCCGCCGGTCCCGGAGGTCACCGTCTTGACGGTGGTGTAGCTGGTGGCGCTCTTGGCCCGGAACTGAAGGGTGGCCTTCTGGGTGGTGTAACCCGTGTACGTGCCGGTCTCCCAGTTGGCCCGGGTCAGCTTGCCGGTGACCGTGATGGTCCCGCCCTTCTTCACCGGCTCGGGCGACGCGTTGACGGTGACTCTGGCGGCGCGCTTGATCTGGACGCCGCTGCCGAGGGGACCCCAGGCGTCGTAGTTGTAGCCGAGGTGGATGTGACCGTCCGAGTCGTCGTCGTCCTGGTCGATCGTGCTGTAGATGCCGGCCGCCTTCCAGGTGGTGGCGTCCGAGGCCGAGTACAGGTAGTCCGCGGGGGCGATCGCCAGGGTCTCCTTGCACGCTTCGGTGACGGTGGTGTCCGTCGTCGCGGTCGTGGTGCAGGTGGGGACGTCCTCGGGGTCGATCTCGTTCGCCATCCTGCTGAGCGTGCCCCGGTAGAGCAGGACGCCGGCGAAGGTGGTCTTGTAGTCGACCGTCAGGTCGGAGGGGCGGGTGAGGGTGTACGTCACCGGCACCTTCACGGTGGCGGCGGTCCCGACGACGACCGCCTTGCCGCTGTTGACCGTGACGGCGGAGAAGACCAGGTCGGGCGAGTCGGCCGCGGACGCTACGGGCGCGACCAGACCGGTCAGTGCCAGGGCACCGGACGCGGCGATGCCTATGGCGAGCTTTCTCATGTGTTTCCCCACATTCGAAGCGGGCCCCTGGGCGTTGCGCTCCAGAACAAGGGCCCGCTGTGGGGGTGACGCTAGTCGATCACATCCGTGACCGGAACGTGGGGTTCACGTGAAGACGGTGAGAGTTCGCCGCAGCACCGCCGGTCGTCACTTCGCCGCCGGCCGCTGCGCCGCCCCCGATGCCGGCGCGAGCGGGGAGGCCGCCGCGGCCTGCGGGGACTCGGAGTTGGAGAAGACCGACGGTGCCGCGACCGCCGCGGTCGGGTCGGCGGCCTCCTCGTCGGCGAGGGCGGCCGCGCCGCCGACGATGCGGATGTCCGCCGCGTCGAAGGCGCGCTTGATGCGCCAGCGCAGCTCACGCTCGACCGTG
Organism: Streptomyces doebereineriae; assembly: GCF_031845645.1. Taxonomy (NCBI): domain Bacteria; kingdom Bacillati; phylum Actinomycetota; class Actinomycetes; order Kitasatosporales; family Streptomycetaceae; genus Streptomyces; species Streptomyces doebereineriae. Next base: position 59,158 of record NZ_JAVREZ010000029.1, on the reverse strand, counting down.
AGGGACTTGCCGGGCATCGTCTTGGCGGAGACCCGCACGACCATGGAGTCCAGCAGGACGCTGTCCAGGCCGAGGACCTCGATCGGGCTCCACAGGAGCTCGTTCCAGGGCTCCTCCTTGCTCATCTTCTCGGCGACCTCGCTCAGCACCCGCTTCACCTTGTCGAGGTCCTCGGAGGCCCGGACGGTCACGTCCACGCCGGCCGTCGCCCAGCCCTGGGAGAGGTTGCCGATGCGCTTGACCTCGCCGTTGCGGACGTACCAGATCTCGCCGTTGTCGCCGCGGAGCTTGGTCACCCTCAGGCCGACCTCTATGACCTCGCCGGAGGCCACGCCCGCGTCGATGGTGTCGCCGACGCCGTACTGGTCCTCCAGGATCATGAACACGCCGGAGAGGAAGTCCGTGACGAGGTTGCGGGCGCCGAAACCGATCGCCACGCCCGCGACACCGGCCGACGCGAGCAGCGGGGCCAGGTTGATCTCGAAGGCGCCCAGGACCATCAGGGCGGCGGTGCCCATGATGATGAAGCTCGCCACCGAGCGCAGCACCGAGCCGATGGCCTGCGAGCGCTGCCGGCGGCGCTCGTTGTTGACGAGCAGTCCGCCGATCGCGGTGCCGTCGACCGCCTGGGCGGTGCGGTTCATCCGGTCTATGAGCTTGGTGATGGCCCGCCGCACGACCAGTCTCAGCACCCCGGCGATCACCAGGATCAGCAGGACGCGCAGGCTGATCGCCAGCCAGGTCGACCAGTTCTGCTCGACCCAGCTCGCGGCGTTCGTCGCGCTCTCCTGGGCGTCCTGGAGACTCGGCACGGCCGGCGTCGAGGTGTCCGAGGGGGACGGCGACGGCGACGGACTCGCGGCCAGTAGGACGGCGGACAAGGACACGGCAGGTACCTCCAGGTGCTGCGTCTGCCTTCCGGTACGGCGGTCAAGGTCACGAAAAGGTCACCGGTAAAGCAGGCTCACCACACTAACGGTGCATCGTGTGTGGATCGTTGCAATGTCCGGGGGAGAGACGGCTCTCACCTGGGGATGAAGAAAGGTGTGGTCGAAAACACTCCCAGCCCGTTACCGGCACATGGTGGCGTTTCTCGCGGTAGAGAGGGGAGACTGACCTCAGTTCGTCCCGGCGCGAGCCACGCGCCGCCGACGCCCAAGGAGGCATCCGTGCCGCATGTCCTGGTACTCAACGCGTCGTACGAGCCCCTCGGCGTCGTACCGCTCCGTCGCGCGCTCGTCCTCGTCCTGGAGAACAAGGCGGTCTCCCTCGAGGAATCCGGCGCCTTCATGCACAGCGCGACCGTCACAGTCCCCGCACCCAGCGTGGTCCGGCTCAAGCGATTCGTCCGGGTTCCCTATCGGGGGCCCGTTCCTCTCACCCGCAGGGCGCTCTTCGCCCGCGACGGGGGCCGGTGCATGTACTGCGGTGGCGTCGCAACCAGCGTCGACCACGTCATCCCGCGCAGCCGCGGGGGCAAGCACGTCTGGGACAACGTGGTGGCGTCCTGCCGGCGCTGCAACCACGTGAAGGCCGACCGACATCTGTTCGAAATCGGCTGGCGGCTGCGCCACAAACCCGCCCCGCCCACCGGTCTGGCCTGGCGCATCATCGGCACCGGGCACAGGGACCCACGCTGGCTGCCGTACTTGCAACCGTACGGCGCCGAAGACGCCATGGCCCGGATCGACGGCATCTCTGCCTGACGACGATCCGGGCCTTTGTGTTGCCGCACGGCGACCGGTCCCGGAGGCCCCCCGTACCTCCGGGACCGGAGTATCACCTGGTCACGTGTGCCTGAGTTCCGCCGGGCGGACCGAGCGGCGCAGCAGCGGCAGTGACGTGGCGGCGGCCAGCAGGCAGGCCGCGTACACCGCGACGGGGACCAGGAGAGCGGCGTATGGCAGGCCCGTGCCCGTGTGGTGCGTGGTCAGCGAGGCGTACCAGGCGCCGATCGCCGTACCGCCCACACCCGCCACGGCGACCGCGGGAGCCAGCGGCAGCGCGGTCTCCAGGAGCAGCGCCCTGGCCAGCACCCGGTACGGCACCCCGGCGGCGACCTGGGCGGCCAGGCCCCGGCGCCGGGTGGCGAGGGACTCGACGGTGCCGACGGCCAGCCCCGTCACGGTCAGTGCGAGGGCGACGAGGATCGCGGCGGCCGTCAGGTCGATGCCGGTGGTGTAGTACGCCATGTCCGTGCCCAGCGTCCCCTCGCGGTGCATGGTGTCCAGGACCGCCAGCAGCACCTGACGCACGCCCACGAACCCCGCCCCCACGACCGTCACCAGCAGCACCGCGGCGTGCGTGCGGGCCGCGGCCCACGGGTCGTCCCGCAGTCGTTCCGCCGCGATCAGCAGCGCGGGGCTCTGGGCCCGGGCCGCGAGGACCCCGCCCAGCCGCCGGGCCGCAGTACCGGCCAGCGACACCGTCGCGGCCCCGACGACCAGGACGACGGCGAACAGCGCGAGCGGGCCGAGGGCGAGACGCACGGGGCCGCCGGTGACCGACGACACACCGAGGAACAGCGCCGTGACCCCGAGCAGAACGATCACCGCCCGCAGGGTCCGCCCCGGACCCCACACGGGCCGTACCCGCCGGACCCAGCCCAGCGGTGAGGCCACCACGCGCCGCAGCGACAGCGCGCTCACGGCCGCGCCCAGCACCGGAACGGCCAGGGCGACCAGGGCGATACCGGTCCAGGCGAGCGCGGTGGGCCGTGCCCACACGTGCAGCAGCAGCGGTACGAACACGGCCGTGGCCGTCAGCGAACCCGCCAGGCAGGCCGGCCCCGACTCCAGCGCCGCGATCCGCCGCACCTGCCCCGCACCGGCCCCCGCCAGCCGCAGCGCGGCCAGCCGCCGGTCCCGGTGCACCGCGCCGATGCGGGCGCACTGCCCGAGGAACCCGAGCACCGGGACGAGCAGCAGCCCCAGGACGAGACTCACGTTCCGCCGGTCGCTCGCGGAATCGAGCAGTCCGGCCCCGAAGGACACGGAGTAGTACCCGTCCAGGGAGTTCAGCGCGGCGACCGCCAGCCCGATCCCCGTCGCGAGCGCCGCCCCGACGGCCGTGAGCCCGATCCGCCACCACTCCCGCCGGTCGGAACCGCGGGTGAGCAGCCAGGCCAGGCGGAGATCGGCGGCCAGCGGGCTGCCGCTCCGCGCCTCGAGGGCGGTCGTCATGCCGTCACCCCCACCGGGGCCACGGCTCCGTCGGCCATCCGCACCTCGCGGTCCGCGTACGCCGCCACCTGGGCGTCATGGGTGATCAGCAGGACCGCCGTGCCGGCCTCGCGGGCCGTGTGGACCAGGGCCGTCATGACCTGCTCGGTCGCCAGGGAGTCCAGCGCGCCGGTCGGCTCGTCCGCGAAGACGACCTTCGGCCCGGTGATCAGGGCGCGGGCCAGCGCGGTCCGCTGGGCCTGGCCGCCGCTCATCTCGCCGGGCCGGAGACCGGCCTGCCCGCGCACCCCGAACCGCTCCAGCCACTCACCGGCCCGGGTGTGGGCGTCGGCCCGGGAGAGGCCCGCGAGCAGCAGCGGCAGCGCCACGTTGTCGACCGCCGTCAGTTCGGGGATGAGCTGCCCGAACTGGAAGACCACGCCGAACTCCGTACGGCGCAGCTCGCTCAGCCGCTTCTCGGGCAGCTCGTCGAGGCGCTCACCGCCGTACGCCACCGAACCGGCGTCCGGTCGCACGATCCCGGCCAGGCAGTGCAGCAGCGTCGACTTCCCGCTGCCGCTGGTGCCGGTGACGGCGAGGATCTCGCCGGCGTCCAGCCCGACCGAGGCGCCCCGCAGGGCCTCGGACCTGCCGTACGTCTTGACGAGGTCGCGGGCCGTGAGGAGCGGCACCGGGTTCTCCCCCGTGGTGTTCATGCTGAGTCGACCTCCGCGGTCAAAGTGGTGAGCCGGGCCGCCGTCGTGTTCATCCAGCGGAGGTCGGCATCGAGGTGGTTGAGGGCGTAGTCCGCCGAGAGCACGGTCGCGAGGTCGGCCCCGTGGGCGGTCTTGACCGCCGTGAGCTCCCGCATCCGGGCCATGTGGGCGGCGCGCTGGGCCCGGAGATAGGCGTCCGGGTCGCCGCCGGCCAGGATCGAGACGACGACCTTGGCGAAGATCTCGTTGGTCACGAAGGGTGCGGGTGGGGCGATCTGCCCGGCCCACTGGGCCAGTTCACGCGTCCCCGCCTCGGTCGAGCGGTACATGGTGCGCTCCGGGCCGCCGTCCGAGTCGGTTCCGTCGACCTCGGCGAGGCCGTCCCGGACCAGGCGCTGCAGGGTCGTGTAGACCTGCCCGTAGGCCAGTGGACGGGCCTCGGGGAAACGGTCGTCGTGGCGTCGCTTGAGGTCGTAGCCATGGCTCGGCCCTCCGGCGAGCAGCCCCAGCAGGATGTGACGGGTGCTCATGGCGATCAGTATGCATCACGTATATGTATTGAGTGAATAGTGATCGCCCACCATGATGAAAAGCACGTTCTCCCCTCCAGTACGTCTGCGGTCGCGTCCTGTGGGTAGGCCTGCGGTAACCCCCGTCGTCGTACTCGACAAGGAGGCCCCCGTGGCCGCATCGGCACACCTTCTGCTCTCGGCCCTGTCCAAACCCGAGGCGCCCGCTGAACACTTCTGTGTCTTCAGCGCCGAGGGCGCCTGCACGGAGACCCCGCTCACCAGCGAACCGCCCCTGCCCGACGCCGAGCCCCTCACCAGCGAACCGCCGCTCGCCGACGCCGCCCACCTGATCAGCGAGTCCGACGCATACATGGAGCCGTAGATGACGGCGCCCCCCGGTCCGGAGCTGTCCCGCCTCGCCGAGTCGTACGGCGTCGCCACCTCCTACCAGCCCTCCCCGGACCGTACGGTCGCCGCCTCCGCCACCGCCGTCACGCTGGCCCTGGCCGCCCTCGGCGTCGACGCGGGCGACCCTGCCGCCACGCTCGCCGCCCGTGAGCGTGAGCTGCGTGAGCGCCTGCTGCCGCCGACGGTGGTGTGCTGGAGCGGCAGCCCGCCCGCCTTCGTGGGCGACCTGCCCGAGGGCACCCGGCTGCGTATCGCGACCGAACAGGGCGAGATCCGCGCCGCCGCCGACCAGCTCCCGCCCGGCGTCCACCGGCTGACCGCCACCGCCCCCGACGGCCGCACCGCCGACGCCCACCTGATCGTGGCCCCGCCCCGGCTGCCGGCGCCGCCCGGGCGGTCGTACGGCCTGCTCGTCCAGCTCTACTCCCTGCTTTCGCACCGCTCCTGGGGCATGGGCGACCTCGGCGACCTCGCCGAACTCACCTCCTGGGCGGGGCGCGCCCTCGGCGCCGGCTTCGTCCAGGTCAACCCGCTGCACGCGGCGGTGCCCGGCGCCCCCACCGACCCGTCCCCCTACCGGCCGTCCTCGCGCCGCTTCCCCGACCCGGTGCACCTGCGGATCGAGGACATCCCCGAGTACGTCCAGGTCGCGGACCCCGACCGGCTGCGGGCCCTGCGCGAGCGGGCCGAGCGGCTGCGGGAAGCGGTGCTGGAGAAGGGCGCGTTGATCGACCGGGACGCGGTGTGGGAGCTGAAGCGGGAGGCGCTGGAACTCGTCCGCGAGGTCCCTCTCGGACCCGGCCGCCGCGCCGCCTACGCCGACTACCTCGCCGAGGGCGGCGAGGCCCTGGAGGACCATGCCACCTGGTGCGCGCTGGCGGAGGTGCACGGCTCGGACTGGAGCCGCTGGCCGGCCGGCCTCCGGGACCCGCGCTCGGCCGAGACGGCCCGTGCCCGCGGTGAGTTGATGGACCGCGTCGACTTCCACTCCCGCCTCGCCTGGCTCACCGAGAGCCAGCTCGGCGCTGCCCAGCGGGTCGCGCGGGAGGCGGGGATGCCGGTGGGTGTCGTCCACGACCTCGCGGTCGGCGTGCATCCCGAGGGCGCGGACGCGTGGGCCCAGCAGGCGTACTTCGCGGCCGGGATGTCCGTAGGAGCGCCGCCGGACGCCTTCAACGCGCGCGGCCAGGACTGGGGGCTGCCGCCATGGCGCCCGGACCGGCTGGCGGAGTCGGGATACGCGCCGTACCGGCAGTTGCTGCGGGCCCTGTTCCGGTACGCCGGCGCGCTGCGCATCGACCATGTCATGGGCCTGTTCCGGCTGTGGTGGGTCCCGCAGGGGCGGCCGCCGACGGAGGGCACGTATATCCGCTACGACGCGGAGGCGATGCTCGCCGTGCTCGTCCTGGAGGCGTCGCGGGCCGGGGCGGTGGTGATCGGGGAGGACCTCGGCACGGTCGAACCCGGTGTGCGGGAGGTGCTGCGCGAGCGCGGGGTGCTGGGGACGTCGGTGCTGTGGTTCGAACGGGACTGGGAGGGTGACGGGCGTCCGCTGCCGCCCGAGCGGTGGCGGGCGGACTGTCTGGCGACGGCGACCACGCACGACCTGCCGCCGACGGCGTCTCGTCTCACCGGGGAGCATGTCGAACTCCGGGACAGTCTCGGCCTGTTGACCCGTCCGCTGGACGAGGAACGCGCGGAGGCCTCGGCGGACGCGGGGGAGTGGCTGGAGCTGCTGGCCCGTCTCGGTCTGCTGCACGGCACGGGGGGCGGAGCCGACCCCTCCTCGGAGGAGGCCCAGATCCAGGCCGTCCACCGGTTCCTGCTGCACACCCCGGCCCGGATGGTGGGCATCTGGCTGCCGGACACGGTGGGGGACCGCCGGCCGCAGAACCTGCCGGGGACCTGGGACCAGTATCCGAACTGGCGGTTGCCGATCGCGGACGGGGAGGGGCGGGTGGTGACGCTGGAGGACCTGGCGGCGTCGCCGCGACTGCATGCCCTGGTGGAGGTGCTGCGGACGCCGTAGTGGCGGGCGCTCGCAAGGCGCGGGCGCCTCATACGGCACCCCGGGCGCGCGGCCCGAACCGCGGTTGGATACTTTGACTCCGTGGACAAGAAGAACGCCCTGCGCGCCGGCGCCCTGGTGGCCGGTACGACGCTGATGATGCTGCTCATGTCGTCCCCCGCCTCCGCGCTGGTCCGCGACGACGGTGACGACCCCGGCTCGGGCCTGAGCGTCATCGAGACGCTGGGCCTCTTCGTCGTGGCCCCGCTCGTGCTGTTCGCGGTCATCGCCGGCCTGGTGATGGTCCTGGACAAGTCCAAGGAAGAGCACCGGGTGACCACCCGCAACATCAAGACCAAGCCGGCCGGGGCCAAGGCCGGATCGAAGGCCTGACCAAGCCGTTCCCGGGGCGCCGACCCCGCCACACGTACGCGCCTCAGCCGTACGTGGGCGAGGCCGGCGCTCCGGTGCGTTCTCAGGGGCTCGGCGCCGTGAGGTACCGCTGCACCGTGGGCGCGAGCCACGCCACGATCTCACCGCGCGCCAGCGCCACGGTCGGTGGAAACCGCAGGACGTACCGGGTCAGTGCGAGCCCCAGCAACTGCGTGGCGGCCAGCGCGGCCCGCGCGGGGGCCTGTTCCGGGTCCGGACACACCCGCAGGGCGACCGGCATCACCTGCTCCCGGAAGATGCCCTGCATCCGCTCGGCCCCCGCCTGATTGGTCGCGCCGACCCGCAGCAGCGCGGTGAGCACCTCGTTCTCCTCCCACAGGTCGAGGAAGCGCGTCACGAGTGCGCGGCCGATGTCGTGCCGGGGCAGTGAGCCGGGCTCCGGCAGCTCCAGCTCGACGGAGACGGCCGCCGCGAACAGTCCCTCCTTGTTGCCGTAGTAGCGCATCACCATGGACGGATCGATGCTCGCGTCCTTGGCGATCGCGCGGATGGTGGCGCGCTCGTACCCGTCGGCGGCGAAACGTTCACGGGCCGCGGCGAGGATCGCGGTGCGGGTGGCGTCGGAGCGGCGACGCACGCTTGGGGAGCCGGAGTCTGCGCTGTTGCTGCCGTTCATGCCGGTGAGCCTAGGCCAACATCTGTTGGCCAACAAGTGTTGACGTCCGTTGGTAACGCCGCTACTTTCGTCAACGAGCGTTGGCAAACAAGCGTTGGCAACAGGAGGCCACCATGAACGGCACCCCCGTGATCGTCGTCGGCTCCGGCCCCACCGGCCTGCTCCTGGCCGGTGACCTGGCCACCGCCGGTGTCCCCGTCACCGTCGTCGAGAGGCGCCCGCACCAGATCAGCAACCTCTCCCGCGCCTTCGTCCTGCACGCCCGCACCCTCGAACAGCTCGACGCCCGGGCCCTGGCCGACGGCCTGGAGGCGCTCGGGCAGCGTCTGGACAAACTCCGCCTGTTCGGCCGCCTGACCATCGACCTCGACGACCTCCCCTCCCGTTTCAACCACCTCCTGGTCCTCCCGCAGTACGAGGTCGAGAAGGCCCTGGAGCGGCGGGCGGTGGAGGCGGGCGTCGACTTCCGGTACGAGACCGAGGTGACGGGCCTGTCCCAGGACGGGACCGGCGTGACGGTGGAGGTCAGGGGCCCGGACGGGTCCACGGAGTCCCTCCGCGCCGAGTACCTCGTGGGTGCCGACGGCATGCGCAGCGCCGTACGCGACGCGATCGGTCTGCCCTTCCCCGGCCACTCGGTGATCCGCTCGGTGGTCCTCGCGGACGTGCGCCTCGCCGAGCGGCCCGAGACCCTGCTCACCGTCAACGCCGTGGGTGATGCGTTCGCCTTCATCGCCCCCTTCGGCGACGGTTACCACCGGGTCATCGCCTGGAACCGCGCCCGCGACGTCCCCGACAGCGAGCCCCTCGACCTCGACGAGATCAAGGAGGTCACCCGGCTCGCCCTGGGCCGCGACTTCGGGATGCACGACGCCCGCTGGATGTCCCGCTTCCACAGCGACGAACGCCAGGCCCCCGCCTACCGGGTGGGCCGGGTCTTCCTGGCCGGCGACGCCGCCCACGTCCACACCCCGGCGGGCGGCCAGGGCATGAACACCGGCCTCCAGGACGCGGCGAACCTGAGCTGGAAGCTGGCCCAGGTGATGGGCGGCCACGCGGGCCCCGAACTCCTGGACACCTACCAGTCCGAACGCCACCCCGTCGGCAGGTCGGTCCTGCGCAGCAGCGGCGGCATCGTCCGTCTCGCGATGGCCAAGCGCCCCTGGGAACTGGCCCTGCGCGCCACCCTCACCACCGTCCTCGACCACGCCGCCCCGGCCCGCCGCCGCATGCTCGGTCGGCTCACCGGCATCGGCTACCGGTATGCGGCCCCCCGCGGCTCCCACCCCCTGACCGGCACCCGCGTCCCCGATGTGGCCTTCGCGGACGGCGGCCGCCTCCACGAGTCCCTGCGTGGCGGCCACTTCGTCCTGATCACCCCCGAGGGCCACGACGACCGGGGCGCCCACAAGGGCCGCCTCACGGTGGAGCGCTGGGCGAGCGAACGCCGCACGACTGTGCTGGTACGGCCTGACGGGTATGTGGGGTGGGCGGCGGAGGGCGCGGACGAAGCGGCCGTGCAGGCGGCGTTGGCCGCCCACGTGGGTGACTAGTGCTGCTGTGATCCCTGTGTGCCCGCGAGCAACTCCCGCAACAGGTCGGCCAGTTGGTCGGCCTGTTCGTCGTCGAGGGTGGACAGAACCTGCGTCTGGGCCGCCAGGCCCGCTCCCACCGCCTCGTCGACGACGGTCAACCCCTTCTCTGTCAGGGTCACTTGGAGGCCTCGGCGGTCGTGGGGGTCGGGGGAGCGGCGGAGGAGGGCGGCGCGTTCCAGTTTGTCGAGACGGCCCGTCATGCCGCCCGTGGTGAGCATCAGCGTCGAGGAGAGCTGGCGGGGGGAGAGGGCGTACGGCTCGCCGGCGCGGCGGAGGGTGGCGAGGACGTCGAATTCGCCGCGGGAGATGCCGTAGGGGGCGTACGCCTTCTCCGCGCGATCGCCCATGGTGCGGGAGAGGCGGTAGATCCGCCCGAAGACCTCCATGGCCCTGGTGTCGAGGTCGGGCCGCACGGCCGCCCATTGGTCGATGATCGCGTCGACGGCGTCCTTGCGCTGTGCACTCATGTGCCGAGTATCCGCAAGCTTCGGGTCGCCCGCAAGAAAGTTGCTTGCGGAAAAGTAGCTTAGGAGTAAGCTACTTTCTGCCAAACCAGTGATGAGGGGGACCCATGAGTACGCCGACCATGAACCGCACCGCCACCGTCCTCCTCACCGCCCTCGCCCCCGTCTCCTGGGGCACCACCTACGCCGTCACCACCGAGTTCCTCCCCGCCGACCGCCCCCTGTTCACCGGAATGATGCGCGCCCTGCCCGCCGGGCTGGTGCTGCTCGCCCTCGCCCGGGTGCTGCCGCGCGGGGTCTGGTGGGGGAAGGCGGCTGTGCTCGGGGCGTTGAACATCGGGGCCTTCTTCCCGTTGCTGTTCCTGTCGGCGTACCGGCTGCCGGGCGGGATGGCCGCGGTGGTCGGGTCGGTCGGGCCGCTGATCGTCGTCGGGCTGTCGGCGGTGCTGCTGGGACAGCGGCCCACGGCCAGGAGCGTGCTCACCGGACTCGTGGCCGCGTTCGGCGTCAGCCTGGTCGTGCTCAGGGCGGCCGGGGCCCTGGACGTCGTCGGCGTGGCGGCGGCGTTCACCTCCGCCGCCTCCATGTCCGCCGGCACCGTGCTGACCAAGCGCTGGGGCCGCCCCGACGGCGTGGGCCCGCTCGCCCTCACCGCCTGGCAGCTCACTGCCGGAGGCCTGCTCATCGCGCCCCTCGCCTTCCTCGTCGAGGGCGCCCCGCCCGCCCTCGACGGCCGTGCCGCCGGCGGCTACCTCTACCTCGCGCTGGCGAACACGGCGGTGGCGTACTGGCTCTGGTTCCGCGGCATCGGCCGTCTCACCGCCACCCAGGTCACCTTCCTCGGCCCGCTGTCCCCGCTGACCGCCGCGGTCGTCGGCTGGGCGGCGCTCGGGCAGACCCTGACACCGGTCCAACTGGCGGGCATGACGCTGGCCTTCGGCGCGACGGTGGCGGGACAGCTGGGGGTGCGGCCCGCGGTCGGCCGGTCGTTCGGCTCCGGTGAGAGCAATCGCCGAGAGGCTTCGGCAGATCTGACGAGTCCGGTGCTGAGGCGGACCTGACGGGTCCGGCGCCGCGATGGCAGGGGCGCGAGGGCGCTGGAAGCGCTGCGGGTGGCGCCGGAGGCGTTATAACGTCACCCCGATCCCGCGTTACGCAACTCCCGGAGGCGCACGTGGCCACAGACGTCTGTCCGGTGTGCGGGAAGCCGCTCGCCGCGCGAGCCGGGCGTACGGGCCGCGGCTCCGTGTACTGCTCCGCCGCCTGCAGGCAGAAGGCCTACCGGGAACGGCGGCAGCCGGAAGGCCTCACCGTGCAGGGACTCATCGACGACATCGGGCGGCAGGCCGGACGGCTGGTACCGCAGCCCGCCGACGCCCTCTACTCGACCGTCGCCGAACTGTCCGCGTCCGTCGCACAGTTGAGACGCGTGGCCCGTACCGCACGCGACACCACCCAGGACTCCGGGGATTCCGTCACACCCGCCCCCGTGACGCAACTCGCCGAAACCGACTTCGCCGCCCTCACCGAGCAGTACCGCCGTGAGATCCAGGTGCACTGCTACCGCATGACGGGGTCGTACGACGAGGCCGAGGACCTCGTGCAGGAGACCTTCCTGCGGGCCTGGCGGGCCCGGGGCGGGTTCCAGGGGCGGGCGAGTGCGCGGACCTGGCTGTACCGGATCGCCACCAACGCCTGTCTGGATCTTCTACGGCGGACCGCCCGCCGCCCGCAGCGCTATGAGCCGGTGCCGGGGATGAACCACGGAGCCGGGGAACCACCCGCCCGTATCACCTGGTTGCAGCCCTATCCCGATGACGAACTGCCGGTTGAAGAAGGGGAGTTGCCGGAGGCCTCCGCTGTCTCCCGGGAGACCCTGGAGCTCGTCCTCCTGGCCGCGATCCAGCATCTGCCCGCCCGGCAGCGGGCCGCCTTCATCCTGCGGGACGCGCTCGGACTGACCGCCGCGGAGACCGCCGAGGTCCTGGAGATGAGCGTGGCCTCGGTCAACAGCGCACTTCAGCGGGCCCGGCCGACCCTGCGCGCGCACCTGCCCCGGGAGCGTGCCGACTGGCGGCCCGTGGCCCCGACCGGAGAGCAACAGGCCGTGCTGGAGCGGTACATGGCTGCCGTAGAGCGTCTCGACCTCGACGCGATGGCCGCGCTGCTCGCCGACGACGTCGTCCTCACCATGCCGCCGAACCCGTTCTGGTTCACCGGCCGGGACGCGCTCGTCGACTTCGTGCGGGTCAGCCTCGACCCCGCCTCACCGGCCTTCCTGGGCCACTGGCGCAGCCTGCCCACCCGCGCCAACGGGCAGCTCGCGGTGGGGAATTACGTCCGCAGACCCGGGACCGGCGTCTACCGCGCCCAGGTCATGGACGTCCTGCGCTTCGACACGGCCGGCCCGGGCGACCGGATCGTGGAGATCACCTCCTTCGAGCCGCATCTCTTCCCCGCGTTCGGGCTTCCGCTGCGGCTGTGACCTCCCGACCGATGAGCATCCGCGCAGTCGTACGTCTGCATGAACGTCACGTACGAACCACTTCCGAGGAGCTCACCATGCTGCTGACCGACAAGACCGCGATCGTGTACGGCGCCGGCGGTTCCATCGGCGGGGCCGTTGCCCGCGCCTTCGCCGAGCAGGGCGCGAGGGTCCACCTCGTCGGCCGGACCCGGCAGACCCTGGAGGCCGTGGCCGCCGACATCAAGGACGCCGAGGTCGCCGTCGTGGACGCGCTGGACGAGGCGGCCGTGGAGGCACACGCCGAGCAGGTCGGGGACATCGACATCTCCATCAACCTCGTCACCCGCGGCGATGTGCAGGGCGCGCCGCTGGTCGACATGTCCGCCGAGGACTTCCTGCGGCCGGTCACCAACGGACTGCGCGCCAACTTCCTCACCGCCCGCGCCGCGGGACGCCGGATGGCCGCACGCGGTTCCGGTGTGATCCTCGCCCTCAACAGCGGTTCCGCGCACGGCAGTCCGATGATGGGCGGCACCGGGCCTGCGGACGGGGCGATCGACACGCTCGTGCGCAACCTCGCGATCGAGCTGGGGCCGAGCGGGGTGCGGGCGGTGGGCCTGTGGGTGGCCGGGGTGCCGGAGACGTTCACCGTCGAGAAGCTCGCCGCGGTCAACCCCGCCATCGACGAGAGCGCAGTCCAGGGCATCATCGACCACCTCGCCGGGATGCGCCTGACCCGCCGCAACCCCACCCTCGCCCAGGTCGCCGCCACCGCCGTGTTCCTCGCCTCCGACCACGCGGGCGGCATCACCGGCACGTTCGTCAACGCCACCGGCGGCATGGTCAGCGTCTGAGCCGGCGGCCCCGCCACCACGTGCGCAGCCACAGGACGTGCAGCCCGCCGAGCGCGACGACGACGGCGATCCCGTCCAGCCGGTCCCCAGCCGACCGTCCGGTGCCCGACTTGACCACCGCGCGGGCGAACAGCGTGAGGTCGGCGGGCAGGGTGACGGCCGCGAAGAACGCGAGACACAGCGCGGTGCCGACGACCAGCACCGCGCTGTAGACGCGTACGGCCCGCCGTTCGTGGGCGGGCAGTCCGAGGCTGGGGTCCAGATCGTCGGTACGGCGGCCCCGGCGCCGCAGCAGGCGCCGGGCCCGGTACCTCGTGTACGCCGCCCCGTCCCCGAACAGATCGCGGCAGCGCGTGAGGTCCTGGAGGACGAAGTACAGGTCCGTGCGCATGAAGACCATGAGCTGGAAGGGGAGCGGGAGCAGGGCGAGGAGGGCGACTGAGGCGAGGACACGGCGGGGTGTGCCGGTCGTGACGCCCGCGGCGAGGGCGGCCAGGGAGGCGGCCGTCAGGTTGGTCGCGATGCCGGCGAGGTAGGCGGTCAACCGGTGGCGGCGCGGGGCGAGTTCGATCCCGCTGATGTCCGTCTGCATCACCAGGAACTGCAGCCGGGTACCGAGCCGCATCCGCCCCGCCACACCGGTCGCGCGGGCGGTCACCAGATGGGCGAACTCGTGGAGCAGCAGCAGGCCCCAGCCGGCACCCGCGCCGAGGGCGACGACCGCGCTGCCGTGCGCACTCCACAGCAGCGTCCGGTAGTCGAGCGGCACCGGAGGCCGGGTGAGCAGGGTGACCGCGATCAGCAGGGCGACCGCCACGGGGACGGCGGGACTCAGCAACCAGCGCACATGACGGGGCCGTATCCACGCCAAGGTCGGTGTCGGCGGCGGCTCCTGGTCGATCACGCGGCCGTCGACCTCCGCCACGAACCCGAGTCCGAGCAGGGCCTCCACGAAGTCCGGTACGTCGACGTCGTCGCCGGTGCGGGCGCGGAGCCGCTCGCCGACCTCGGCCGGGGTCAGGCCCTCGCCGAGCAGGTCCAGGGCCTGCTTGCCCACCTCGGGCAGGGCGACGAAACGGCCGGTCGCCCTGCGGCCCACGATCCACTCGTCGCCGTCGGGGCGGGAGTCCAGCGCGTGCAGCCGTACCCGGTTCACGCGCGCTCCCCGCACGCCGGGCAGTCCAGGTGGCGGGGGGTGCGCTGGTGGACGGGGTCGCCGGGGAGCATGAGGTTCACGCCGAAGCGGAAGCCCGGCTCCATCGCGGGCACCCCGGTCAGCAGGGCGAGGGCGGCGTGCGCGAGCAGGGCTCCCGAGAGCCCGGCGGTGACGGCACTCGCCGGGTTCCACGGCATCCGCGGCGAGGCGACCTCCGGGTCCTGTCCCGGCCCGAGCCGCAGATCCCGCCGGGCGATCTCCCCGTCCCGCAGACACTCCCAGCAGGCCCCCTGCCCGGGCACGTACACCCCCGCGGTCACGAGAGGCCCCCGGTAACCGGCGTCGACCCACGGCAACCCGGCTGCCAGACAGGCCCGGTTGGTCCACTGCCGGATCGCGTCCGGGCGGTCGGCGGCGAGGACGAGGAGGTCGTAGGGGGACGGCGGGAGGGCAGGGGCGGGCGTCGACGAGGAGAGCGCTCGCCCGGCCCCTTCGGCGGTCTCGGCCGGCGGGCCGGCGGGTCCAGGGGTTCCGTCGGGTTTGTGGTGCTCCGCGCCGGTCGCGCCCCAACCGGCGGCACTCACCGATGGTGGCCCGCCCGGGGGTCGCCCCGCCTGTCGTGACCCGGCCACCAGCGCCGCCAGCTCCTCCGGCCGGGCCACCTCCCTCCGCTCCCCGGTCACCGTCACGTCCGAGTTCAGTGCCCGCAGGGTCGCCACCGCCGCCTCCACCTTCGGCCGGCCGAGGTCGGACTCGCGGTACAGGGGCTGGCGGTTGAGGTTGGAGAGCTCGACCGCGTCCGGGTCGACGCAGTGGACGTGTCCCACCCCGGAGGCGACCAGGGCCTGGGCCGCGTGGCCGCCGGTGCCGCCGACACCGATCAGGAGGACGCGGGCCTCGCGCAGGCGGAGCTGGGCGTCCCAGGGGCTGGTGCGGGGGGCGAGGTCCATCCAGCGGAGGAGGGGGACGCCACGGCTGTAGCGGTCCTCCTCGCGGGGCGGCACCGGCACCGACGCCCGGGCGTCGTCCACGAAACCGGCGGCCAGCAGGTCGGCCATCGCCTGGCGGGCGTCCTCGCCGGGCAGATCCGGGTGGGTGCGCAGGACCTCGGCGACCACCTCCGACGGCCCTCGCGAGCCGTCCATCGCCTCGACCAGCGTCCACACCCAGCCCTGCGGATCCGCGATCTCCGCGCCGATGCCGTGGATCACGCTGCCGACGCGGACGTTGCCGTCGACCGTGCGGTAGGCGCGGTGCTCGGGCTTGATCCGGGGCCGCCCGAACGCCTCGACCGTCACCGCCTCCGTCACTGGGGCCCCTCTCCATCACACATACACCTTCTTGACACTCTGGCCCCACCGGCACAGCCTTGACAAGAGCGGTCAGCGATCGCTTCGGGAAGGTCAAATCCCGTACGAGAGCGAGGAGTTGATATGCCGGAAGTGATCGTGGTCCGCCCCTTGGAGAAGGAGGAGACCACGGGGGACAGTGGCGGCAACGGCGGCAGCTGAGAGGAGTTCACATGCCTGTCAAGATCGTGATTCGCCCGCTGGACAAGAAAGAGACCACTGGGGACAGTAATTCCCAGGGTGCTTGATCGGATCACCAGCGTTCGGAGGACCGGCGTGCGGACTTCGCTCTATCCGGCAGTCGACGAACTGGAGCGAAGGGCCCGTGCGCTGGTCCGCGCCGCCCCCGGCCTGTTGCGGCTGGGCCAGGTCGGGGAGAGCCGGGCGGGGCGCCCGCTGTGGCTGCTGTCCGCCGGACACGGCGACCGCCACATCCTCTCCGTCGCCGGCGCCCACGCCAACGAACCGGTGGGCGGGGCCTCGGCGTTGCGGCTCGCCGCCCTGTTCGCCCGCCGGCCCGGCCTGCTCGAACCCCTCGGCTGCACCTGGCACTTCCTGCTCTGCCTCGACCCCGACGGGGCGCACCTCGCGCACGGCTGGCAGCCGGAGGAGCCGGAGCCGTCACTGACGGAATGTCACCGGTACTTCTACCGGCCCGCGTTCGCCCGCCAGCCGGAGTCCCTGCCCATGCCTCCCGGTAAGCCGCTCCCCGAGTCGGCCGCCCTGGTCCGGCTCCTCGACGAGCTGCGGCCGGTCGCCCAGTTCACCCTGCACGGCATCGAGTTCGGCGGCGCCTTCGTGATGATGACCCGGGAGGTACCGGGGGCCGCGGACGACTTCCGGCAAACGGCGGCGCGGCTGCGCGTCCCCGTCGACCGCCACCCCGTCGACGGTCCCGACTGGCGGCTCGACCCGCCCGGCGTCCTGGTGCTGCCCGACGGCCACGGCGAGGGCGAACGCGACCCGAGCGGGTTCGTCGCCGAGAGCACCTGGTTCCATCCCCGCCGCCACGGCACCCTGACCACCCTGATCGAGACCCCCGCCTGGGCCGTGCCCTCGGTGAGCGACGTCCGGCCCGTCACCGACCCGGACCGCGAGATCGCGCGGCTGAGCGAGGTGCTGCTGGGCCGGAGCCGGGAGCTCACGGCGGTGCTCGGGACACGGCTCGAAGCGGCCGTACCGGAGGATCTCGCGCCGCTGCGGGACGCCGCGCGGGAACTCCTCGACGTGGCGCCGTCGATCGTGGCGAGCTGGGCCGCGGAGCCACCGGGGCGGTTCCAAGGCCACTTCGCGACCCGGGGCATCTCGGCCCGCCGTATCCCGCTCAGGGTGGCGGCGATGGCGAGCCGCGCCCTGGCCCGTACCGACCCCCGGGCCGCCGAGATCCTCGACGACCTGGTGCGCGAGTGGAGCCGGGAACTGGAGAAGACGTACGACCTGCGGTGGATGCCGGTTGCCGTGCAGACCGGACTGCATGTGCGGACGATGCTCACCACGGCCCGGCTGGTGTGCGGGGGAAGCTGAGCACGGCCGGGTCGCGCGTGCGGACGATGCTGAGCACGGCCGGGTCGCGCGTGCGGACGATGCTGAGCATCGCCCGGCTGGTGTGTGCGGGAGGCGGATGACCGGGGCCACCCGCCTCCCGCCGCGTCCTACTGCCCGGCCTGCGCGTCCGCGGCCTGGGCCTTCAGCGCCCGCTCCACGCCCGCGCGGGACTCGGAGACGAGCCGCCGCAGGGCCGCGTTGGGCTCGGCCGAGGCCAGCCAGGCGTCCGTCCTGTCCAGGGTCTCCTGGGAGACCTGGAGCGACGGGTAGAGGCCGACCGCGATCTGCTGGGCGATCTCGTGCGAGCGGGACTCCCAGATGTCCTTGACCACCTCGAAGTACTTGTCCGTGTACGGCGCGAGCAGCTCACGCTGATCGGTCTGTACGAAGCCTCCGATGACGGCCTCCTGGACGGCGTTGGGCAGCTTGTCGGACTCGACGACCTGGGCCCAGGCCTCCGACTTCGCCTCCTCGGTCGGCCGCGAGGCACGGGCGGTCGCCGCGTGCCGCTCGCCTGCCGCCGTCTTGTCCCGCTCGTACTCGCCGGCGATCTCCGACTCGTCGTAGCGGCCCACGGCGGCCAGCCGCTGGACGAACGCCCAGCGCAGCTCGGTGTCGACGGCCAGGCCCTCGACGACCTGCGATCCGCCGAGCAGCCCCTCCAGGAGGTCCAGCTGCTCCGGCGTACGGGCCGTGGCCGCGAACGCCCGCGCCCACGCCAGCTGGTGGTCGCTGCCCGCCGCCGCGGACCGCAGGTGGGCCAGCGTGGCGTCGGTCCAGCGGGTCAGCAGGGCCTCACGGGAGGTGGGGGCGGCGTACAGCTCGATCGCCAGCTTCACCTGCCGGTGCAGCGACTGCACGACACCGATGTCGGACTCCTTGCCGATACCGGAGAGGACCAGGGAGAGGTAGTCGCGGGTCGCGAGCTCCGCGTCCCTCGTCATGTCCCACGCCGACGCCCAGCACAGCGCGCGCGGCAGCGAGGACTCGAAGTCGCCGAGGTGCTCGGTCACGAAGGCCAGCGACTGGTCGTCGAGCCGGACCTTGGCGTACGACAGGTCGTCGTCGTTGAGGAGCACGACCGCCGGACGGCGCTTGCCGACCAGCTGCGGTACGGCCGTCAGCTCGCCGTCGACGTCCAGCTCGACGCGCTCGTCACGGACCAGCTTGCCGCTGTCGTCGTCGAGTTCGTACAGGCCGACGGCGATCCGGTGCGGACGGAGAGTGGGCTGACCCTGGGCGCCCGCGGGCAGGGCCGGGGCCTCCTGACGGATCGCGAACGAGGTGATGACACCGTCCGCGTCCGTCTCGATCTCCGGGCGCAGGATGTTGATGCCGGCCGTCTGCAGCCACTTCTGCGACCAGGTGCCCAGGTCACGCCCGGAGGTCTCCTCCAGCGCGCCCAGCAGGTCGGACAGGCGGGTGTTGCCGAACGCGTGGCGCTTGAAGTACGCCTGCACGCCGCCGAAGAACTCGTCCATGCCGACGTAGGCGACGAGCTGCTTGAGGACGCTCGCGCCCTTGGCGTACGTGATGCCGTCGAAGTTGACCAGCACGTCGTCCAGGTCGCGGATCTCGGCCATGATCGGGTGCGTGGACGGCAGCTGGTCCTGGCGGTACGCCCACGTCTTCATGGAGTTGGCGAAGGTGGTCCAGGAGTGCGGCCACCGGCTGTCCGGGGCGTACGCCTGGCAGGCGATGGAGGTGTAGGTGGCGAACGACTCGTTCAGCCACAGGTCGTTCCACCACTCCATGGTGACCAGGTCGCCGAACCACATGTGGGCCAGCTCGTGGAGGATGGTCTCGGCGCGCATCTCGTACGCGGCGTCGGTCACCTTGGACCGGAAGACGTACTGGTCGCGGATGGTCACCGCGCCGGCGTTCTCCATCGCGCCCGCGTTGAACTCCGGCACGAACAGCTGGTCGTACTTCTTGAACGGGTACGCGTAGTCGAACTTCTCCTGGAACCACTCGAAGCCCTGCCGGGTCACCTCGAAGATGGCGTCCGAGTCGAGGTGTTCGGCCAGCGAGGGGCGGCAGTAGATACCGAGGGGGACGGACTGGCCGTCCTTCTCGTACACGCTGTGCACGGAGTGGTACGGGCCGACGATCAGGGCCGTGATGTACGACGAGATCCGCGGGGTCGGCTCGAAGACCCAGACGTCGTCCTTCGGCTCCGGTGTCGGGGAGTTGGAGACGACGGTCCAGCCGGTCGGCGCCTTCACGGTGAACTGGAAGGTGGCCTTCAGGTCCGGCTGCTCGAAGGAGGCGAAGACGCGGCGGGCGTCCGGCACCTCGAACTGGGTGTACAGATAGGCCTGCTGGTCGACCGGGTCGACGAAGCGGTGCAGGCCCTCACCGGTGTTGGTGTACGCGGCGTCGGCGACGACCCGCAGGATGTTGCGTCCCTCCAGCAGGCCCGGCAGGGCGATACGGGAGTCCGCGAAGACCTCCGCCGGGTCGAGGGCGTCCCCGTTCAGCGTCACCTCGTGGACCGTGGGAGCCACCAGGTCGATGAAGGACTCGGCGCCGTTCTCGGTGACGTCGAAGCGCACCGTCGTCACGGACCGGTAGGTACCGCCCTCCTGCGCGCCGGAGAGGTCGAGATCGATCTCGTAGGACTCGACGCTGAGCAGCGTCGCCCGCTGCCGAGCTTCGTCGCGAGTCAGGTTTGTGCCAGGCACGCGGTCATCTCCTCGTTATGTCTAGGTTCGGCGGTTCGGTCATCCTTCCATGTGACGCGCGTCGCCGGGAGCCGCCGCCCACCCCGAACACCAGGTCCGTATTCCGCCGGTCGTCCGCGCGTGCCTCCGCCAGCCTGGTCCCATGACGACCTACACCGCGCGCCCCGTCGAACCGCGGGTCCTCAAGGAGCTCCGCACCGCCGACGACGCCGGCCGCCCCCCGGCCCCGTTCACCGACGACGAGGGCGGGGCGCCCCTGCGCTGCTGTCTGCGCCGCAGCGAACCCGGCGAGCGGATCGCCCTCGTCTCCTACGCCCCTCTGCGCCGCTGGGCGGCCGAGACCGGGGCGCGTCCGGGGGCGTACGACGAGCAGGGTCCCGTCTTCCTGCACGCCGAGGAGTGCGCGGGGCCGGCGGCCGGGCACGGCTACCCCTTCGCCGACGCGCACCGGACCGTCCGCCGCTACTCCGCCGACGGGCACATCCTGGGCGGCCGGCTGGTGGAGACCGTCGGCGACGACGCCTTTCGAAACGCGTTCGACGACCCGTCCGTGGCGCTCGTCCACGTCCGGGCCGTCGAGTACGGCTGTTTCCTCTACGAGGTGCGCAGGCCCAGCGCCTAGCCCTTGAGCTCCGCCGCCACCAGCTCCGCGATCTGGACCGCGTTCAACGCGGCGCCCTTGCGGAGGTTGTCGTTGGAGATGAAGAGAGCGAGACCGTGCTCGACCGTCTCGTCGCGGCGGATGCGGCCGACGAAGGAGGCATCCTGGCCGGCGGCCTGGAGGGGGGTCGGGATGTCGGAGAGGGTCACGCCGGGGGCGCCCGCCAGGAGCTCCGTCGCGCGCTCCGGGGTGATCGGGCGGGCGAAGCGGGCGTTGACCTGGAGGGAGTGGCCGGAGAAGACCGGGACCCGCACGCAGGTGCCGGAGACCTTCAGCTCGGGGAGCTCCAGGATCTTGCGGGACTCGTTGCGGAGCTTCTGCTCCTCGTCCGTCTCGTTCAGGCCGTCCTCGACGAGGTTGCCCGCGAAGGGCAGGACGTTGAAGGCGATGGGGCGCTTGTAGACCTGCGGCTCGGGGAAGTCGACCGCCCCGCCGTCGTGGGTCAGCTTGTCCGCGTCGGCGGCGACCTTCTGCACCTGGCCGTGCAGCTCCGCCACACCCGCGAGGCCCGAGCCGGACACCGCCTGGTAGGTCGTGGCGATCAGCGTCTGCAGGCCCGCCTCCGTGTCCAGCACCTTCAGGACCGGCATCGCGGCCATGGTGGTGCAGTTCGGGTTGGCGATGATCCCCTTGGGGCGGTCCGCGATCGCGTGCGGGTTCACCTCGGAGACGACCAGCGGGACCTCGGGGTCCTTGCGCCAGGCCGAGGAGTTGTCGATCACTACCGCGCCCTGCGAGGCGACCTTCTCGGCCAGCGCCTTCGAGGTCGAGCCGCCCGCCGAGAACAGCACGATGTCCAGGCCGGTGTAGTCGGCCGTCGCCGCGTCCTCCACCGTCACGCCGTCCAGGACCGACCCCGCCGAGCGCGCGGAGGCGAACAGGCGCAGCTCCGTGACCGGGAAGTCGCGCTCCTTGAGGATCCCGCGCATGACCGTGCCGACCTGTCCGGTGGCTCCGACGATTCCGACCCTCACGGCGACTCCCTATCTCTTCACACTTGACCGAGGCTTTTCCATCATGCGGCCGACCCGGGTCTCCCTGTCCAATTCTTTGCGCTCCATGCCCGAGGAATGGACTGCTGGACGGTGTGACGTACACCTCTCAGCGATTTTCCTCGGGATCCGGCGAACGTTTCCGTGCTCTGCGGCGTCGTAGAGGAAACGCGGTGAGGGGGTGGCTTGTGCTGCGCAGAAAGGCACGCCGGGTCCAAGAAGGGGACGATCCCCTGGACGCGGCGCAGGAACGCCGGGTGCGGGCCGTGCTCGCCCTGGGCGGGGTGCCGCAGGCGGACCTGCCGGACGGGGTGCAGCAGGTCCGCCTGCGGTTGCTGGAGCGGGCGGCGAAGGGGTACGAGGCGCCACGGGACGTGTCCGCGTGGGCCGCGGTCGTCGCCTCCAACCTCGCCATGGACTGGCACCGGGCCAAGAAGCGCCAGGAGCGGCTGGGGGAGCGGCTGGCCTCACTGCGCCAGCACGAGCACCCCTCCGGGGAGGACACCAGCGTGCTGTCCCTCGCCGTCGCGCAGGGCCTGGACGAGCTGCCCGACCAGCAGCGCCAGGTCCTCGTGCTGCGGTTCTTCGCCGACCTGCCGGTGCGCTCGATCGCCCAGGAACTGGGCGTCCCGGAGGGCACGGTCAAAAGCCGCCTGCACACGGCGGTCCGGGCCCTGCGCGCCCGACTGCACGAGGACGAGGTGGTGTGAGATGACCGCGGAACACGACGGTCTCGATGCCCTGATGGCCGCCATCACCGACGAACCGCTGCCCAGGAGCGCCGCCGCAGACCCGGCCTTTCTCGCCGAGCACCGCTCGGCCCAGGACGATGTCGCCCTCCTGCGCGAGCAGCTGCGGATCATCGGCGAGACCCTGACGGAGGCCGCACCGGCCGCGAAACCCGTTCCCCCACGACCCTCCCGGGCCCGGCACCGCGCCCGCACCTTCGCCTTCGGCACCCTCGCGGTGGCCGCCGTCGCGAGTGTGGTCACAGGCCTCGGCTGGCTCCTCGGGCACGGCGGTGCGGACAACCTGAGCTCGGCCGACTCGGGCTCCTCCAAGGCAGAGTCCGGCGTCCGCTTCGGCAGCCCGTCCTACCTGGCCTGTGCCGCCACCGTCGCCGAGGGCGAGGTCACCGTCGTCAAGGAGCTCCCCACCACCGGGGAACTCCAGGTCACCGTGCATGTCACCCGCTATTACAAGCCGACCCGCGGAGTGACCAACCTCACCTATGTGATCAGCGAGTACGACCTTCCCGAACCCCTGGCCAAGGGCGCCCGCGTCCTGTTCGGCGTGCCCCAGGGCTCGCCGGGCCCCGACCACTGGGTGGTCGGGGAGCAGGAGATCGCCCGGGAGCGGGCCTGGATCACGGCCTCGCTCCCCGAGGCGCGCACGGTTACCTGCGAATGAGCGAGTGAACGTTGTGAGGGACTTGCGCGTCTGAGGAGGGACCCATTCGGTGGGAACCGGAACAGGACCCTTGGGAGGCGGCTGACATGGTGATACGTGATCGGTCTGAACGTACGGGAGAGACATCCGGCCCTGCGGGCGCCGCGGTGAGGTCGCGGAAGTGGACATGGAAGGTGGCCGCCGGCGCAGCCGTCCTGCTCGGGGGTCTGACGGCCGGGATCCTGCTGATCCCGGCGGACGACGAGGGCGACGGCACAGGATCCGGCGGTTCCGTGAGCTTGAGCGCAGAGGGTGTTGTTGCCTGCTCCACGTCCATCGCAGAGGGCCGCGTGGCAAAGGTTGAGCAACTGGCCGGCGGCAAGCGTTTCCGTGTCCTGCTGACCGTCGAACGCACCTACAAGCCGACCGATGAAGCCCGGCAACGGCTGACTTTTACGACGGAGGAGCCGGACGCCGAGGCGTACTACCGGGCGGGCGTTCGGATGCTGGTCCTGGTTCCGTCCCATGAGAACGAGGCCCCGAGCACCTACCGGGAGGGGGACCCTCCGCCGAACGCATCGGCCGAATCGAAGGACAGACTTCAATGGGGGCGTGCCTGGGTGCAGAAAGCGCTCCCGGCTGCCAAGGGTATTGAATGCTCCGGGAAAGGCTGAACGGGGAATTCGGATCAATGAATTCCGCTTGACCTGAACATGTCATCCCTTTGGCCAGAACGTTACTGTCACCCCTGGGTTCAATCGGGCAAGATCAATCCGGTCGAGCAAGATTAAATCACCTGGGGGAACGGTGAAATCTGTGCGAAGGAAAATGGCCTTGGCGTCCGTTTCGGCCATGGCGTTCGCCATAACATTCACGGGCTCAACTCCCGCGTCGGCGCACTTTCTCGGGAAAGACTCCGTCGATGACCGTGAAATTCGCTGGGAGGACGAGACCCGGTACGACGACGCCCGCAAGCACGCTATCAACGCGTGGGACAACAGTTCGCTCAAGAGGGTCAACATCGCGCCGGACGCCTGGAACACGGTCGCCGACCTGGAGTGGCGCGACTCGAACCGTAGTGACGTGGACTGGGACGGCTTGTGGAAGCCGCGCTCGGGTGCAGACGCGATCTACCTCAACGTCCGTTACTTGAAGGACTACGGCAAGACGAAGCGGCGCGGCGTGGCGGCCCACGAACTGGGCCACGCGCTCGGCCTCGCGCACAGCTATCGCGGCCAGCTCATGGTCAACAACACACCCGACCGCGGCTCACTGACCACGCCGCAGTCGCACGACAAGGCCGACTACCACACGCTCTGGGGGTAAGCAGGATGCACAAGAAATACCTTTTTCTTGGTGTGGGGCTGGCGCTGGGTGCGGTGATGTCCTGGGGCGGCGTCCAGGCTTCCGCCGAAGACCGACCGAAATTCTCCGTGGAATACGCGCACGCGAGCACCATCGGGGACTTCAGCCAGGACGAGAGTCTCGTTGGATTTGCCGATTTCGTATTCCATGGAACGGTGGTCACGAAGAAGGGCACCACGGAGATCGACGGTTTTCCGGAGACTCAGTGGGCTGTAAAGGTGAATGAGGTGTTCGAGGGTACGCTGCAAGTCGGTTCGACCACGGTCGTGAACCAGACGGGTGGCTATGACGAGGACACCAACAGCCTCACCCTTATGGAAGGCGACCTGCCCCTGGAGGTCGGCGAGAATTACGTCTTCGCCACCCGTCGCATGAGCGACCGGGCCTGGTACACCATGGTGCCGGTCTACGGCGCCCGGCCGGTCGGAAGCACGACGCAGCCGTTCCCGGATGCGGAGGACATGGACGGCGACGGTACCAGCACGGTGGGCGACTACTGGGATCAGATGGTGCGCGACCAGGTCGAGCCGGACATCGGGCCCGGTGCTGACCCGGACCCGACGGATGAGCCCAGCGAGCAGCCGTCGGACGTGCCGACCGGGGAACCGGAGCCGACGGACCCCGCCGACTGATGCCGAGCGTGGACACATGAGTAAGGGGCGGGCGCCCGACAGGCGCCCGCCCCTTGTCGCCGTACGGAGAAGTGTTACGGCGTGACCTTCTCGATCTTCACGTTGCCGACGCCCGCGACCGTGCCGCGCGCGTTGACGAGGCTGACCTGGCCGAAGAACTCACGGCCCTCCGGCGCGGCCGCCAGGGCGGTGACGCTGCCGGAGACGGTCGTCGAGGCGCCCGTGGCGAGCTTGACCGGCGCGTCGGAGACGGTGACGGTGCCCAGGGTGCTGGAGAAGAACACGTCCTGGTAGTCGTACGCCGTGGAGCCGGCCGGGACCGAGTAACCGATGACCTCGATGGTGTAGGTGCCGGCGGCCGGGGTGGCCACCGAGACGGCCTCCTCCGAGTCGCCGTCGGAGGAGTGGCCTACCTCGGTGCCGGACGCGTCATACACGAACAGGTCCAGGTCGGCGGAGACGTCGGAGACGTTGCCGATGGCGACGTCGAGCGACTTCGCGCCCGCGGGCACCTCGACCGTGGTGGTCTGGGTGGCGCCCTCGGCGATGGTCGGACGGGCCGTCTTGGACGAGCCGAGCGGGCCGCCGGCCAGCTTGCCGTCGATCGCGGCGAGCGTGTTGGTCACCTTCCAGGAGGCGGTGGCCGGGGTGCCGACCTTGGCCTCGGGGACGGTCACGGTCTCCGGGTCGAAGAGCGCGCCGTAGACGGCGACGTCCAGCTTGTACGGGTTGTCGAGCAGCGGCGAGGTGCGGCGCGACTCGACCTCGATCTCCCAGACACCGGCCTGCGGGTCCGCGTACGAACGCGCGTCGGGCTTGCAGCCGTTGCCGTCGAGGTAGTTGTTGTAGCAGTACGGGGTGCCGGTGTTGTCGACCGGGACGCCGTAGGGGTGGATGGCGATGAACCGGGTCTGGCTCTTGTCCTTCAGCCCGCCGATCGCGACCTCGAGGGACTTGGCGCCCGCGGGGACGGTCACGAAGTACGACTGGGTGCTGTTGCGCTGCACGGTGTTCGACGCGGTGTAGGTGTACTTCACCGGCGCCGAGACGACGACCGTGGTGAGGACCTGCTGGTCGATGCCCTCGGTCTTCGGGTCGTCGACGACCAGGATCGCGCTCTTGAGACCCGCGGACTTCGGCTGGGCCTGGACCTTGACGGTCACCGGCTGGTTCAGCGGGAGCCTGATGTCGCCCTTGCCGAGGATCCGGAAGGTGTCACCGGCGTTGTTGTGGAAGTGCAGATCGTGGCGGATCGCCTTGTCCGAGCCGGACGTACGGGTGATGGTGACGTCGTACGTCTTCTTCTGGCCGGCCTTCAGACCGCCCTCGCGGTCGTAGAGACCGGTGCCGTAGCCCGGGGTCTTCAGGAGCTGGTCGATCGCGGTGTCGACCGGGGCCTTGACGGTGTAGTCGTGGGCGGTGGCGCCGTCCTTGATGGCGTCCCAGGCGTCCACGATGTCGATGAGGCCCGCGCCCTCCTCGTACGCCTGCACACCCTTGATGTGGTCGGCGGTCGAGGTCAGGGCGGTGCGCAGGGTGGCGGGCGTCAGCGCGAGGTGCTTCTGCTTGGCGGCGCTCAGCAGCAGCGCGGACGCGCCCGTGGCCTGCGGGGAGGCCATCGAGGTGCCCTGGAGCATCGAGTAGCCGGCCGGCAGCGTGTAGCCCGACTCGGCGACCGGGGAGCCCGGCAGCCAGGTCTGCGTGGTGTTGATGGCAGCGCCCGGGGCGGACAGGGTCGGCGTGAAGCCGCCGTCCTCACGCGGACCGCGCGAGGAGAACGGCATCATCGCGTACTTCTTCTCCACGGCCGAGCCGTAGTTGGCGGCCCAGGTCGCCTTGGAGATGGTCGCGCCGACCGAGATGACCTTGTCGGCCAGGCCCGGGTCGCCGATGGTGTTGGCACCGGGGCCGGAGTTGCCCGCGGAGATCACCAGCTGGACGCCGTAGGTGTCGATGAGGCGCGTGTAGAGCTCGGCGCGCGCGTTGTTGCCGTCGTTGAGAGCCGGCAGGCCGCCGATCGACATGTTGACGATGTCGACACCGCGGTTGACGACGAGGTCGATCATGCCCTCGGTCAGCGCCACGTTGGTGCAGCCGCCGGTCCAGGTGCAGGCACGGGAGGAGACGAGCTTCGCACCCGGGGCCGCACCGTTCATCCGGCCGCCGAACAGGCCGTTGGCGGCGGTGATGCCGGCGACGTGGGTGCCGTGCTCGGACTCGATGACGCCGATGTTGACGTAGTCGGCCTTGTTGCCGGCGGCGTCGAAGACGACGTCCTTGCGGATCTCGACGACGAACGGCTGGCGCTCGGCCACGTCGGTCGACGGGTCGTCGGTGCCGAAGTACCCGACCTGGTAGCCGTCCTTGTACGGCTTCATCGGCGTGTCGTCGGCGAAGTTCTGGTTGTTGTTCAGGTCGACCCGGACGGTCCCGGCGGCCTTGTCGTACAGCACGCCCCAGGTGTCGGTGGTGTCCCCGTCGCGGTTCGCGTCGCCCTTGGCGTCGCCGCCCGTGGTCGCGGCCTCGCGGAACAGGTTGACCTGGTACGACCCGGCGGGCGCCGTCCAGGTACGGCCGTCGAAGGTGAAGCTCGGACCGGAGGCCGCGGTGGTCATGCGCCGCCAGGTGGCGTCACCGTCGGAGACCGGGTCGGTCGCCGTCACCCAGTCGACGATCTTCCGCTCACCGGTGGTGGTCTTCTGCAGCGCCGGGTGGCCGAGGTCAACGCCGGAGTCCAGGATGCCGATCGTGACGCCGCGGCCGTCCGCCTTCGGGTGGTCCTCCACGAAGTCGACGGCGCCCGTCTCGAAGGACGGGTTGTACGGGTTCTCGGCGGGGGTCTTCGCGCTCGGCGCCGGGTAGGTCTTCGTGGCCTTGCTCGCGGCGCCCTTCGCGGTGTCGGCGCTCGGCGTCGGGTCGTCCAGCGGGATGTCCTGCTTGACGTCGATGCCGTGCACGGAGGAGAGCTTCGCGGCGGCGGCGATGGCCGAGTCCGCCTTCGCGGTGGGGACGGTCGCCCGGACGTAACCGAGCTTGTCGTACGTGACGCCCACCAGGCCGCCCTTGACCGCGTCCAGCTCGTCGGCGACCTGCTCGGTCTTCCCGGGGGCGGTGGCGACCATCAGCGTGATGTTCTTGGCGCCGTCGGCCTTGGCCTCGGCGAGTGCGTCGGCGTCGTCCGAACCGAGCTTCTCGTCGGCGGACTTGAGGCCCGGGTCGGAGGCGGCGGGGGCGTCCGCGGCGGCGGAGAAGGCCATGGGTATCGGCCCCGCCGCGGAGAGCGCGGCGACCAGACCGGCGGCCACCGCTATGCGCGCCACACGTCTCGCGCCCGATATCGGAGCCTGCTGGGGGGTGAGGGTCATCGGCATCCCTTGTAGGTAAAGGAACGAGCGGGTTGGTGACCGGGACCGATCGGTCCTGGTCACAGTGATCCGGAAGAAGACCCCGGATGACCGCACAGCTTTACGCATGGGAAGGATATTTAGGGAGAGTTGACCGAATCGATATGGGTGTATGGGGAAAACCCGCGATGCCCTTTGTGGACATCGGTGAAGAGGCGTGCCAAAGCGGGCAATTCGTCATACGGGCCCTTTGGTCAGCCTTTTCAAGCGTCCTTGGTGCGCGCGTAATGCCGGGACGCCTTCGCGCGGTTGCCGCAGGTCGCCATCGAGCACCAGCGCCGGGTGCCGTTCCTCGACGTGTCGAGGAAGTGGAGTACGCACGCGTCGTGGGCGCATGACCGGATCCGGTCCGGCGCGGCGCCGAGCAGTTCCAGGTAGTTGCGCGCGGCGAGCCAGGCGGGGCCCCAGTCGGGGTCGCTCAACTCGGGTCGCTCGATGGGCCCTTGAGGGGTGAGCGCGACCCGGACCCGCCCGTGCTCCAGCACGGCGTCGACCAGGGGCGCCCCCTTCTCCAGTGACCCGTCCACCGCTGTGCGCAGGGCCTCCCGGGCCTGCTGGAGGTGCCGCAGCGTCCTGCTGTCGGGGACGTAACCGCCGCTGAGTCCGGTCGAGTCGAGCCACACCGCGAGCCCGTCGACGTCCGTGAGGAGGTCCTGGAGGGTTCCCTCGCTCATCCATCGCGTGTTGAGCAGGTCGAGCGCGAGCGGCTCGCCGGTGAGCGGGCGGGGGTCGCGGGTGGCGGGCATGGGTGGGGCTCCCTTCCGTACTAACCGGTCAAGAGTACGTGACTGGTTGCATCCGTCGCTCCTAACCCTTAAAGTCATCCACAAGGGTTAAACAAGCGAGTCATCCAAGCTGAAGGGGACAGCCGTGACCTTGCGCACCGGCCACATCGGCCTGAACGTCACCGACCTCGACCGATCGCTCGCCTTCTACCGGGATGTCCTCGGCTTCACGCCACTCGCCGAGGGCAAGGAAGAAGGCCGCCGTTACGCCTTCCTCGGCGACAGGGAGAACCTCGTCCTCACCCTCTGGCAGCAGGCCGAGCAGCCGTACGCCGCCGAGCGCGCGGGCCTGCACCACCTCGCCCTGGAAGCGGACACGATCGAGAAGGTGAGGGAGTACGAGGAGGCGCTGCGGGCGTACGGGGTGGACTTCGCCTACGAGGGCGTGGTCGCCCACCGCGAGGGGGCGGGGTCGGGCGGCATCTTCTTCCACGACCCCGACGGCACCCGCCTGGAGATCTCCGTGCCGAGCGGCGCCGAGGAGGCCCCGGCTCCCTCCGGGGCGGCTCCGACCTGCGGGTTCTTCTAGCCATGGGGGTCTATCACGCGGGCTCGCGGGCCGTGCAGGACCGAGTGGGCGTGCGCGAGCAGGCGGATCACGTGGGCCGCTCGGTCGGCCAGGGCATCCGGGAGGTCGCCGCGGCCTTCCTGGAGCTCCAGCCGCTGCTGGTCGCCGGCGCCGCGGACCCCTCGACGGGCCGGGTCTGGGCGTCAGCGCTCACCGGGGCACCGGGCTTCGTCCGGGCGACGGGCCCGCGGCGGATCTCCGTCACCGGCGGCTGGTCCCCGGCCGACCCCCTCGCCACCGCCTTCGCCACGCCCGGCACACCCGTCGGCACGATCGCCCTCGACCCCCGCACCCGTCGCCGTATGCGTCTGAACGGCCGACTCGGGCCCACCGCACGGGGGTTCGCGATCGAGGCCGACCAGGTGTTCTCGAACTGCCCGAAGTACCTGCAGAGGAGGACGTCGTACGAGGTCGTGGCCGACCGGCGCCGAGGCGCTGCCCGGCTCGGCGGTGAACTCACCTCCGGTCAGGCCGAGTTCGTGTCGGCGGCCGACACCTTCTTCATGGCCTCCGGGCACGAGGGCGGAGCCGACGTCAGCCACCGGGGCGGCAACCCCGGTTTCGTGCGCGTCGATTCACCGGGCGAGCTCAGCTGGCGCGACTACCCGGGCAACTCGATGTTCCTGACCCTCGGCAACCTCGCCGCCGATCCCCGGGCGGGCCTGCTGTTCCTCGACTGGACGACCGGCACGGTCCTCCAGCTGACCGGTGAGGCGAGCACCGAGTTCGGCGAGGACCGCAGGGTCCGCTTCACCGTACGGGAGACCGTCGAGACCCCATCGGCGCTCCCCCTGCGCTGGTCCGCGCCCGAATACTCACCGGCCAATCCGGACCCGGCGCACTAACTTCCTCCTATGCGCAAGACGTTGAGGGTGGCGGCCTACGCCATATGCGTCCGCGACGGACAGATCCTGCTCGCCCGCTGGATCGACGGCGACCGGCGGGAATGGACGCTGCCGGGCGGCGGCATGGACCACGGTGAGGACCCCCACGACACCGTCCTGCGGGAGGTGGACGAGGAGACGGGCTACCGCGTCGAGGTCACCGGCCTGCTCGGGGTGCGGTCCGTGCGATTCCCGTCCCGGCGCCGCTTCGGCCGCACGGCCGACCGGCACCACGTGGGGCTCATGTACGAGGCCCGAGTCACCGACGGCGAACTGCGGTACGAGGTCGGCGGCTCCACGGACATGGCCCAGTGGCACGATCTCGACGCGGTACCCGGGCTGAACCGGGTGCCGCTGGTCGACTTCGGCCTGCGGCTGTGGCGGGAGCGGCCGGTGGCCGGGCGGCCCGGGGAATAGGTGTCGTACCCCGGAAGATGAACACGGAGTGACCGCCCCCGGGCCGTTCGACGAGCGCTCCCGAACGCGCAGGGTGGCCCAAGATCCACGTACGGTGATCGGCGTTGCGCGTTGCCGTCTCGTTCACGCACAGGTCATTCCCGGTGCCAAGCATCCAGAGCGAGCGGGAAATTCGCGACAGCGGCTCCCGCGACCACTGCCGACGCAGTTCGCACTCGGGGAGATCGCGCCATGTCGCGCATACGCTCTGTCGCCAGCACCACGCCGGCGGTCCACCGCCGTACCGTCCTCGCCGCCGCGGGCGCGGCCGCCGTCTCCGCGGGCGTCGGCTACGCCCTGCGGCCCACCGACAGCCAGGCCGCGACGACCGCCGGCCCCGCCGAGGCGCCGGTGGCCCAGCCCGTGCACAAGGCCGCGCCGGTCGCGGCCCCCCTCGCCCCGTACACCCGCGGCACCACCGTCGCCTCCATCGCCGCCCCGCGCACGAGCTCCGGCTACCGGCGCCTCGGCGACGGCGTCGGCTGGAGCCGCAAGGTGCGTTCCGACCTCGCCGCCCCGAAGGCCGGGCGGGCCGGCCGCCGTACCCCGCTGGCCGCGTTCGTGCAGCTCACCGACCTGCATCTGATGGACAGCCAGCACCCGATCCGCCTGGAGTACCTGCGCTCGACCGACGTGCACGCCTGGCGGCCCCAGGAGGCGCTGACCGTGCCGGGCGCGATCTCGCTCGTCGAGCGGATCAACGCCCTGCGGGGCGCCCCCGCCACCGGCGCCCCGCTCCAGTTCGCCATGACGACCGGCGACAACACGGACAACAACTCCCGCACCGAGCTGGACTGGTTCCTCACCGTCATGAGCGGCGGCCGCGTCACCCCCAACTCCGGGGACCCGCGCCACTACGAGGGCGTCCAGAACAGCGGCCTGGGGCAGTACTGGCAGCCCGACTCGAGCACCCGCGACGCCGACAAGCAACTCGGCTTCCCGCACCTGACGGGCTATCTGGCCGCCGCGATCCGGGAGCTCAACAGCCCCGGCCTCAACATCCCCTGGTACTCCACGGTCGGCAACCACGACAGCCTGCCGCTGGGCTGCTTCGGCCACGGCGACTCCTGGCTCGCCGAGTACGCCGTCGGCGGCAAGAAGCTCATGTCGCTGCCCGCGTCCGAGTCGAAGAAGCTCCAGAACATGCTCAGGAAGGGCAACGACCCTCAGGGCCACGCCTTCCGCGACCTGCTCAAGGCGCACGCCCGGAACATGCGCTCGATCACCCCCGACGAGCGGCGCGCCCCCTACACCGCCCGCGACTACCTCACGGCCCACCTCGACCCCGCGCACCGGGGCGTGGGCCCGGTCGGCCACGGCTACTCCACCGCCAACCTCGACGAGGGCACCCAGTACTACAGCTTCCGCATCGCCGACGACGTCATCGGCGTCAGCCTCGACACCACCGACCCGGGCGGTCACTTCCAGGGGTCCGTCGGCACCAGGCAGCTGCGGTGGCTGGACCGGACGCTGCGGGAGAACAAGGACTCCTACGTCGTCGTCTTCAGTCACCACACCAGCGACTCGATGGACAACACCCGCCCCGACCCGGCCCACCCGGGCGAGCGCCGCCACAACGGCCAGGAGGTCATCGCCCTCCTCACCGGCCACAGCAACGTCCTGGCCTGGGTCAACGGGCACATCCACCGCAATGAGATCACCGCCCACTCGGCGCCCGGTGGCCGTTCCTTCTGGGAGATCTCCACCGCCTCCCACATCGACTTCCCACACCTCGCCCGGGTCATCGAGCTGGCCGACAACAAGGACGGCACCATCTCGGTCTTCACCACCCTGGTCGAGTCCGCGGCCCCCCACCGCACCGACTTCGCCGACCTCTCCCAGACCGGTCTCGCGGCCCTGTACCGCGAACTGGCCTACAACGCCCCCGGTTCCAGCAGCACGCTCGGCGGCGGCCCGGGGGACCGGAACACGGAGCTGGTGTTGAAGAAGGGCTGAAAACGGATCAACTCTCCTGATCGGCATCAACCTTCCCCCGCCGACGCGGGTCTCTCCCGCCGATCACGCTCGCCGAGCGTGCCCGAACAGGGGGAAGACATGACGGTACGTACAACAGTGGTCGTGGCGGCGACGGCGGTGGCGCTCACAGCCGGTTTCGCCGCGCCGGCGATGGCGGCCGGAGCCGGGGCCGGCGACCATGACGCCACCCGGAAGGCCGTCCGCGCCGCGGTGAAGGACGGCGTCCCCGGTGTGACGCTGACGGCGAAGGACGGCGGGAGCACCTGGTCGACCACCGCCGGGGTCGGCAACCTCAAGACGAAGGCGCCGCGTTCGGCGGACGACCGCTACCGCGTCGGCAGCATCACCAAGACCTTCGTCTCCACCGTGCTGCTCCAACTGGAGGCGGAGGGGCGGCTGTCGCTCGACGACACGGTGGAGAAGTGGCTGCCGGGCGTGGTCCACGGCAACGGCCACGACGGCAGCCGGATCACCGTCCGACAGCTCCTCAACCATACGAGCGGGATCTTCAACTACACCGCGGACGAGACGTTCGGTCGCACGTACTTCCTCAAGGACGGCTTCCTCGAGCACCGCTACGACACGAACACGCCCGAGCAACTCGTCGCGGTCGCCATGGCCCACCAGCCGGACTTCGCGCCGGGCACGTCATGGAACTACTCCAACACCAACTACGTCGTGGCCGGCATGGTGATCCAGAAGGTCACCGGACGGTCGTACGGCGAGGAGATCCGGCACCGCATCATCGACCCGCTGCACCTGACCGCCACCTCGGTGCCGGGCACCCGCGTCACCGTCCCGCAGCCCAGCAGCCGGGCCTACTCCAAGCTGGCGCGGACGGCGACGGGACCGACGTACGACGTCACGAGGCTGAACCCCTCCCTCGCCTCCTCGGCGGGCGAGATGATCTCCGACTCGGCCGACCTGGACCGCTTCTACGCGGCCCTGCTGAAGGGCCGGCTGCTCCCGCCGAAGCAGCTGAAGGAGATGAAGACCACGGTGGCCGTCGAGGGCATCCCGAACGCCGGCTACGGCCTCGGTCTCATGGACCGCAAGCTCAGCTGCGGGGTCCACGTCTGGGGTCACGACGGCGGCATCCACGGCTCGAGCTCCGTGGCCGTGACCACGGCCGACGGCCGGCACTCCGTCGCCTTCAACTTCAACGGCGACTGGTCGGGGGACACCGACGCGGTCGTCGAGGCGGAGTTCTGTGGCGAGTAGTCGCACCGACTCGGACACGAAGCACGCAGTTCATCCGGACGTAATGTCCGTACCGCCTCATATCGGCTAACCCGCACTTCACGGGGATGGCTCGATCTGTATGCAAGGCGGGTGGTCGTGTGCGTACGGGACACGAACTGCGAGTGCTGTCGGTGTACGAGGGTTTCTTCTCCGGTGGGGCCCGGATCGTGCACAGCGACATCGTCCTGGGCCTCGCCGAGGGAGGTCAGCACCATCAGGTGCTGAGCCTGCACGGCGAGGTCCACCGGGAGGCGACCCGGCAGCGGATGGAGGACGACACCTGCTACCGGGCGCTGACCGCGGCCGGAGTGGGCGTCACCTCCCTCGGGCGCACTTTCCGGAGCACCGGCGTTTCGGTCGGTTTCACCGGACCGGAGCTGGCCGGAACAGCCCGGGCGACGGCCGGCGCGGACGTCGTTCTCTCCCTCAAGGAACAGCCCCTGGCGCTGCTCAACCAGGCGGGCCTGCCGCGCCGCCCGGTCGTGGTCTGTCTGCACCGCTCCGACCCGGAGAACCAGGGCACCGCCCTCGACGAACTGAAGGCGGCCATCGCCGACGGCACGGTCGTCGCCTGCGTGTGCTGCGCCGAGTCGACCCGGGCCGCGTACCGGGCCGCCGGGATCCCCTCGGATCTGCTCCACGTGATCCCCAACGGCGTCGACCTCTTCCGCTTCCGCCCCGACGCGGCCCGCCGCCTCGCGGTCCGCACGGAGCTCGGCATCGACCCCGCGGCCCCCGTGGTCGTCTTCGCCGCCCGTTACGACGGCATGAAGAACGTCCCCCTGCTGCTCGCCGCCGCCCGCGCCTGGCTCGGCCGGGTCCCGGACGGGCAGGTGCTGATGTGCGGGGCGGGTATGACGGCGGAGAACCCCGGGCTCACCACGGACCTCGCGACGGCGTTCCAAGGGGCGACGGGCCTGGCGGACCGGGGGGTGCGCCTGCTGGGCGTCCGACGCGACATGGAGATGCTGTACGCCGCCTCCGACGTCGTCGCCCTCACTTCCGCCTGGGGCGAGGCGGCACCGCTGTGCCTGATCGAGGGCATGATGTGCGGCGCGGTCCCGGTCGCGACGGACGTCGGCGACAGCGCGGCGATCGTGGCGGGCCACGGCCTGGTCACGGCCCCGGACCCGGAGGTGATCGCGGCGGCCTGGTCACAGGCGGTGGCCGCACGCGCCGACCTCGCCCCGGCCCTCGCGGCCAACCGCGAACGCTTCAGCCGTACGAGGATGATCGCGTCGTACGCGGCCCTGCTGGACCGCGTCGCCGCGGGCACCCCCCGCCCCGCGCTGCCCGACCTCTTCTAGCGCCGCACGCACGCGACGAGGAGGGGCCCCGGCTCCCCGGCGCCGTGGCCCCTCCTCTCCCCTCCTGGTCCTGCCCCGGTCCGTCACTACCGGGGCAGCACCACGACATACGCGGCGGGATCCCGGTCGCCGGAGGCCATGAGGGCCGTACGGACCACCGTCGCCTGCTGTTCCATCGCGTCCCGGAGTTTGCGGGGGGTGATGTGGACGACCGTGATGCCGAGGCGCTCAAGGTGTTCGCGCTTGCGGGCGTACTCGGACCAGAGGGCGTCGTCGTCCTGCCGGTGGCCCTGCCGGGGCGCGCGGGTGTCGAGCTCGACCGCCACCGCCTGCTCCGGCCAGTACGCGTCCAGGCCGCCCAGGTGGGGCCCGCCCGGCAGCCTCAGATCCACGTTCCACACCGGGTCGGGGAGGCCGTACTCCTGGACCATGCGGTACAGGCGGCTCTCCGCGATGGCGCGGCCCTCGGCGAGCAGGGAGTCCACCGCGTCCACCACGTGCGGGCGGCCGAGCAGCCTGGCCTCGTTCAGCTCCCGGACGACGGCGGCCGGTTCGCAGTGGCCGCCGCGGACCGCCTCCGTCAGCAGCCGTCGTACCGCCCCCGCGTCCGTCAGTTCGGTGACCGCGTCGGCGAGGGCGCGCGGGACCGGCGCGACCGGGACGCCGGTGACCTGTTCGGCGGCCGGGAGCGCCGACGTGCGGACGATCCGCGCGCCGCGCGCCGAGCGCAGCCGGCGCATCCTCGGGACCAGGACGTCGATCCGGTCCAGGGAGAGCAGCGGTGGGGTCGAGCTGAAGCCGTGCAGCGTCAGCGCCGCCAGGCCGGTGATCATCGCCTCCGCGTACACCGGGCGGTGCGGCTCCTCCGCGCCCGGCTGCGCCGGGACCCCGGCGGCGGACTCCCGTGCCGCGTACATCAGCACCGCGTGCAGGCGCTCCTCGCTGGTCGGCGGGCCCGGGTGGAGCAGGAAGACACCCGGGAGGATCTGCTGCCAGGGGCCGCCGGGCCGGCACTGCTCGTTCGCTTCGGCGACCGAGACGCCGCTCGTACGGAGCCGGCCGGCCGTCACGACACGGCGGTGCACCTCGGAGAGGTGACGCAGGGGTCGGGGGGAGAGCGGGGGGAGCGGGGCGTTGTGGTTCATGCAGCGGAGATTCCCGCGTTCGGGACGCCCGATAACCGCTGTTACACGCCTGTCGACAAATACGGACAAGGCAGTACTAAAGGACGGGTGTTCGGGTGCCGACTAGGGAGCGAAAACCCCTGGTCCATTCGGATGGAACCAGGGGTTACGGCTGCTATTGAACGGATTTCGTAACGGCTACCGGGCGCCCAAGCTCAGGCCAAAGGTCATCCGTGGTTGACGGCCTGCGCATCGCACTCCTGCCCCCGCAGCGCCCGCGCCAGATCGTCCCGCCCCTCCAGCACCAGCCTCCGCAGCGCCGGCGCCGCGTCCTCGTGGGCCGTGAGCCACGCGTCGGCCGCGTCCAGCGTCGTCCGCGGGTCCTGGAGGGAGGGGAACAGCCCGGAGACGGTGTTCATCGCGATCTGGATCGAGCGGTCCTGCCAGATCCGCTCGATCACCGCGAAGTACTTCTCCGTGTAGGGCTCCAGCAGATTGCGCTGGGACGGCTGGTTGAACCCCGAGATGGTCGCCTCTGCCAGGGCGTTGGAGAGCGCGTCGGACTCCACGACCTGCGCCCACGCCTGCGCCTTCACCGCCTCCGACGGACGGGCGGCCAGGCAGCGGACCTGATGGCGCTTGCCGGACGCGGTGTCGTCGCGGGCGAGCTCTGCGGCCAGCGCCTTCTCGTCGGCCAGACCCCACACGGTCAGCGGCTGCAGGAACGCCCACCGCAGCTCCTGGTCGACGGTCAGCCCGTCGATGGTCGCCGTGCCGTCCAGCAGGCCCTGCAACAGGTCCAGGCCGGCCGGGCTCTCGGCCGTCCGCGCGAAGAACCGCGCCCACGCCAGCTGCTGCTCACTGCCCGGCCCGGCGGCGAGCAGCTCCCGCTCGGCCCCCTCGGCGAGCAGCCCCGCACCCCGCTCGCGCCACTCGGGCGCCGCGTAGTGCACGACCGCCGACTCGGCCCAGGCGTGCAGCATCTGCAGAACGCCGATGTCGGACTCACGGCCCGCGAAGCGCAGCACGATGTCGATGAACTCCCTGGCCGGGAGCAGCGCGTCCCGCGTCATGTTCCACAGCGCCGACCAGCACAGGGCGCGGGCGAG
Source organism: Streptomyces doebereineriae (assembly GCF_031845645.1). Classification (NCBI taxonomy): domain Bacteria; kingdom Bacillati; phylum Actinomycetota; class Actinomycetes; order Kitasatosporales; family Streptomycetaceae; genus Streptomyces; species Streptomyces doebereineriae. The sequence goes on along the minus strand of NZ_JAVREZ010000029.1, from coordinate 21,275 downwards.
CGGGTCGGTGAGGTCACCGAGCCCCGACTTCAGGGTCTCCAGGGAGCCCGCGTCGAAGCGGGTCTTGCAGTACGTCAGGTCGTCGTCGTTGACGAGCACAAGCTCCGGCGCCTCGGCACCGGCCAGCTCCGCCACGACCGTCCGCGGGCCGTCGACGTCCACCTCGGCGCGCGCGTACCGCTCCAGCGCACCGCCCCCGGAGCGCCGGTACAGCCCCACCGCCACCCGGTGCGGTCGGAGTTCCGGGTGGGACTCGGCCGCCTCCTGCACGACCGCCACCTCGTCGACCCGCCCCTCGGCACTCAACAGCACCTGCGGAGTGAGGGAGTTGACCCCGGCCGTCTGGAGCCAGGACCGCGCCCACGCGCCCATGTCCCGCCCGCTGGTCTCCTCGAGCACCGACAGCAGATCGCCGAGGCGCGTGTTGCCGTACGCGTGCCGCTTGAAGTAGCGCCGCGCACCCTCCAGGAACGCGTCCTGGCCGACGTACGCGACGAGCTGCTTCAGTACGGAGGCGCCCTTGGCGTACGTGATGCCGTCGAAGTTGAGCTTGGCGTCCTGGAGGTCGCGGATGTCGGCGGTGATGGGGTGCGTGGAGGGCAGCTGGTCGGCGCGGTAGGCCCAGGCCTTGCGGCGGTTGGCGAAGGTGATCCAGGCGTCCTTGAAGCGGGTCGCGCCGACGTTCGCGAAGGTGCCCATGAAGTCCGCGAAGGACTCCTTCAGCCACAGGTCGTCCCACCAGACCATGGTGACCAGGTCGCCGAACCACATGTGCGCCATCTCGTGCAGGATGACGTTGGCCCGGCCCTCGTAGGAAGCCTGGGTGACCTTGCCCCGGAAGATGAACTCCTCGCGGAAGGTGACGAGCCCCGGGTTCTCCATCGCGCCGAGGTTGTACTCGGGCACGAACGCCTGGTCGTACTTCCCGAAGGGGTACGGGTAGTCGAAGTGGTCGTGGAAGAAGTCCAGGCCCTGCTTGGTGACCAGGAAGACGTCGTCGGAGTCGAAGTGGGGGGCGAGCCCCTTGCGGCACAGCGCGCCGAGGGGGATCTCCAGCCGGGTGCCGTCCTCGAAGACGCGCTCGTAGGAGTCCGTCACATAGTGGTACGGCCCCGCCACCACACAGGTGATGTACGTCGAGATCGGCTTCGTCTCCGCGAACCGCCACACGCCGTCGCTCTCCGAGCCGACCCCGTTGCTCCAGACCACCCATTCCTGCGGCGCCCGCACCTCGAAGCGGAAGGGCGCCTTGAGGTCCGGCTGCTCGAAGTTCGCGAAGACGCGGCGCGAGTCGGCCGGCTCGTACTGCGTGTAGAGGTAGACCTCGCCGTCCTCGGGATCGACGAAGCGGTGCATGCCCTCGCCGGTGCGGGAGTAGGCGCACTGGGCGTCGACGACCAGTTCGTTGTCGGCGGCCAGGTCCTCCAGGGCGATCCGGGAGCCGTCGAAGACCGCGCCCGGGTCGAGGTCCCGGCCGTTCAGCGAGACCGCCGTGACGCTCGGCGCGATCAGGTCCGCGAAACTCGTGGCCCCCGGCTCGTTGCACCGGAAGCGGATCGTGGTCACGGACCGGAAGGTGCGCGGGCCGTCCCCGGCCTGGTCGCCGACCGCCGAGCGCAGGTCGAGGGACACGTCGTACCCGTCGACGGACAGCAGGGCGGCCCGCTCCCGGGCCTCGTCACGGGACAGATTCTCACCGGGCACGGGCGGTACTCCCTCGGGTGTGTTCAGCATGCGGACAGGCCCGATCCTGCCATGTGCTCCTGACATCGGTCAGCCGGGAATGGGGTGGGCGACGAACGGTGTTGCGGGTTGAAACGAACACTTTTCTAGGAGACCCATGTCCGAGACCTCGAACGCCTCCGGCAAGACCCCCGTCGACTTCTGGTTCGACCCGCTGTGCCCCTGGGCCTGGATGACCTCCCGCTGGGTCCTGGAGGTGGAGAAGGTCCGGGACATCGAGGTGCGCTGGCACATCATGAGCCTGGCGGTGCTCAACGAGGACAAGATCGACCAGCTGCCCGAGGAGTACCGGGACATGCTGGCGACCAAGGCGTGGAAACCGGTGCGTGTGGTGACCGCGGCCTGGCAGAAGCACGGCGCCGACGTCCTCGGCCCGCTCTACACCGCGCTCGGCACCCGCTTCCACAACCAGGACGAGGGCCCGACCGTCGAGGCCATCGCCGCCGCGCTCGACGAGGTGGGCCTGCCCGCCGACCTGATCGACTACGCCGACCAGGAGGACTTCGAGTTCGACGCCGAGCTGCGGGCCTCCCACAAGGAGGGCATCGAGAAGGTCGGCCAGGAGGTCGGCACCCCGGTCATCGCGGTCCCCGGCGCGGACGGCGAGCAGATCGCCTTCTTCGGCCCGGTCGTCACCCCGGCCCCCAAGGGCGAGGACGCGGCCAGGCTGTGGGACGGCACGCTCGCGGTGGCGTCGGTCCCGGGCTTCTACGAGCTCAAGCGCACCCGCACGAAGGGCCCGGACTTCAGCAACCTGTAGTCACTTCTCCGGCTTGGGGAAGGACCCCCCGTCGTTCTGGTCCCCGCGCCGCTGATACCGCAGACACCCTTCACGCGCGCACCGGAAGTACGAGCCCAGGCTGGTGTGCCTGGGCTTGTGCTCCCGTACGAACTTCTGCTCCTCGCCGGTGAGCGCCCGAAACTCCTGAAGGGACCCACCGCAGTTCGAGCACCTCATGAACACCCTGTGCCTCGCAGCTGACGTCCGGCCGCTTCCCGCGCGACATCCAACCGTGCCACATGCTCCTCGTACCCCTTCGCGTAGTACGAGGCCCGCTCCGGATCCGGCTCGACGATCGCCGTGGGTTCGGTCCAGACACCCGCGTCCAGCGAAACCCCGTACCGCTCCGCCGCGGCCAGCACCGCGCCCCGGGCCCCCACCTCCCCCTCCACGACCCGCAACGGCCGCCCCAGCACATCGGCCAGCAACCGCATCCAGGCGGGACTCCGCGTCCCCCCGCCGCACACCGCCAACGACCCCGTCAGCCCGGCCGCCTCCAGACAGTGCCGGGCCGCGTACCCGATGCCCTCGCAGGTCGCGCGGATCAGATCCGCCCTGGTCGTCTCCAGCGAGACCCCGCTGAGCTCGGCCCGCAGATGGGGCTCGACGAACGGAGCCCGCTCCCCGGAGGGAGCGAAGTACGGCAGCACCCGGACCCCGTTCGCCCCCGGCGGGATCGCCGCCAGCAGGTCGTCGACCTCCGCATGCGTGACGCCCGTGGTCGACAGCACCCAGTCCAGCGCCGCCGTCCCCACCATCGCCGGCATCGCCCGCAGCCGGTGCCCGGGCCGGTCGGTGGAGATGTACAGCCCGGCCGGCTCCCCGGTCAGGTCCAGCTCGGTGGTGGCGACGAGCGCGGCCAGACAGGTTCCGACGATGAGGAGTCCGTCGCCCGGCGCGGTGACCCCGGCGCCCAGCGCACAGGCCGGCAGATCGTACGGCCCGTTCGAGACCCGCGTCCCGGACGGCAGCCCCTCGCCCCGCGCCTCGCCCGTGGCGATCGGGTCGCCGATCGGGGGGAGCAGCCGCCGGCGACGGGTGAGTCCCAGCAGCTCGACCACCCGGTTGTCGTACGTCCGTGTCCGGGGATCGAGGAAGGGCATGGACGCGTCCGACACGTCCGTCGTCGCCCGCGCGGCACCCGTCAGCCGCTGGAAGACCATGTCCTTGCAGTACACGGCGGTCGCGGCGGCATCCAGGGACGACGGGTCGTACCGGTCGAGCCAGGCCAGCAACGGCCCCGGCGAGCCGGGGAACATCGCGCCGCCGGTCCGCCGGAACACCGTCTCGAAGGTGCCGTCCGCCAGCCACTGGTCGAGCAGTTCGTGGGCCCGGCCGTCCATCCAGGACAGCGCCGAACGCACCGGCCGCCCCTCCGCGTCGACCAGCCACACCCCGTCGCCCTGCCCGGTCAGCCCGGCCAGCTCCACCGGCTCCGGCACCCGCCCGGTCAGCTTGCCGAGGACGTCGACGACGGCGTCGTAGACCTCCGCCATGTCCTGCTCGACGAACCCGCCGTGCAGGGAGAGCTCCACCGGGCGCGACTCGACGGCCAGTTGACGGCCCCCGCTGTCGAACGCGGCGGCCTTGACGACGGACGTGCCCACATCGATACCGACGTACATGTTGCCTCCCGGCTCAGGTCAGACAGTGCGCCAACGGCTCCCCCCGCACCCAGCGGCCCACCTCCTCCGCCGCGATCCTCGCCGCCTTCTCGGCCACCGCGCGGCTCGCCCCGCCGAGGTGCGGGGTCAGGACGACCCGGTCGGCCAGGGCGTGCAGCCGGGAGTCCGGGGCCAGCGGCTCGTGCACGTAGGTGTCGAGGGCCGCCGCCGACAGCCGGCCGGCCTCCAGCGCGTCGCACAGGGCGCTCTCGTCGACGAGCGGGCCGCGGGCGACGTTCACCACGACCGCCCCCTGGGGCAGCAGGGCCAGCTCGCGGGCGCCGATCAGACCGCGGGTCTCGGCGGTGAGGCGGGCGTGCAGGGTGATCACCCGGGAGCGGGTGAGGAGCTGGTCCAGCGAGGACACCCGCAGGCCGTGGATCTCGCCGCGCACATAGGGGTCGTAGACCATGACCTGCGCGCCGAAGGCGCACAGCACGCGCGCGACCCTGCTGCCGACGGCGCCGTAGCCGACGAGTCCGACGGGCAGGTCCTCCAGCTCCAGGCCGCTGTGCTCGTACGTGTAGTAGGCGGCACCGCCCTCCCAACTGCCCTGTCCCGCCAGCAGGTCGTGGGCCTGCGGGATGCGGCGCACGGCGGCCAGCAGCATGCCGACGGTGAACTCGGCGGTGGCGGCGGCGTTGCGGCCGGGCGCGAAGCACACCCGTACGTCACGGGCCTTGGCCGCGTCGAGGTTCACGTTGACCGGGCCGCCACGGCACACGACGACCAGCCGCAGGCTGTCGGCGGCGTTCAGCACCCGCTCGGTGACCGGGCCCATCTGGGTGACGAGGACCTCCGCGCCGTCCAGCGCCTCGATCAACTCGTCCTCGGCGTCGCTCGCCTCCGTCACCTCCGCCACCGGCCCGAAGGGTTCCAGCGGCCAGCCGAGCCTCAACTCCTTCGTCTCCGCGGCGATGTCGCCCAGCTCGGCCTCCACGGCCCCGGCGATCAGCCCCGGCAGTACGAAGTGGTCGCCGGCCGCCACGACACGTACGGGATCGGTCCTCTGGGTCATCGTCGACCTCCGGATCGTCGCTTCACTGTCACGATGTTGAGCCGCGGGTCCGGGGTACGCATAGACCCCGTGCGGGTGGGAGGCCCCGATGACAGAGATGACGGACGAGAACGAGACGGTGTGGCTGGGGATCGACCTCGGCACACAGAGCGTCCGCGCGCTGGCGGTCACGGCCGGCGGAGCCGTGCGGGGCCGGGGTTCCGCCCCGCTCGGCGGCCGGCGCGAGGGCGGGCGGCACGAGCAGGATCCGGGGGAGTGGTGGGAGGCCGTGCGTACGGCGTCCCGTTCCGCGCTCCTCACCCTGACGGGCGTACCGATCGGCGGGCTCGCGGTGTGCGGGACGTCCGGGACGGTGCTGCTGACGGACCCGGAGGGACGGCCGACGAGCCCGGCGCTCATGTACGACGACGCACGCGCGGCGGGCGAGGCGGCACGGCTGCGGGAGGCGGGGCTGGCGGTACAGGACACGTGGGCGCTGCCGAAGGCGCTGTGGCTCGCCGGCGCGCACGGGAAGGGCCGGGTCACCCACCAGCCCGACACCGTCACCGCCCGGCTGGTCGGCAGGCCGGTGCCGACCGACTCCAGCCATGCCCTCAAGACGGGCTACGACCTCGAGCGCGACGCCTGGCCGGACATCGCCCTGGACCTCCCCGACGTCGTCCTGCCCGGCACCCGTCTCGGCGAGGTCTGCCAGGCCGCCGCGGAGGCGACCGGCATCCCCGCCGGGACCCCCGTCATCGCCGGGATGACCGACGGCTGTGCGGCCCAGATCGCGGCGGGCGCCCTGCGGCACGGTTCCTGGAACTCGGTGCTCGGTACCACCCTCGTGCTCAAGGGGGCCACCCCGGACCCGGTGCGCGACCCCACCGGCGTGGTCTACAACCACCGCGCGCCGGGCGGTACCTGGCTGCCCGGCGGGGCGTCGAGCGTGGGCGCGGGGGCGCTGCCGGCGGACGTGGACCCGGTGGCCATGGACGAACGGGCGGCCGCGTTCGAGCCGTCCGGCGCGGTCGCGTACCCGCTGGTCTCGCGGGGCGAACGGTTCCCGTTCCTGGCCCCGGACGCCACCGCCCTCCTCCTGGGCACCCCCGCCGACGACGCCGACCGCTGGGCCGGGCTCCTCCAGGGCGTCGGGTTCGCGGAGCGCCTGTGTCTGGACTATCTGCACCACCTGGGCGCCCCGCTCGACGGCCCCCTCACCTTCACCGGCGGCGCGGCCCGCAGCCCGTACTGGAACCAGCTCCGCGCCGACATCCTCGGCCGCCCGGCCCGGGTACCCGAACAGACCGAACCGGCCCTGGGAATGGCCGCGTTGGCGCTGCACGGCACCACGGGCACCCCCCTGGCGGAGGCCGCCGAGCACATGGTCCGCATCCGCACGGTCGTGGAACCGCGCCCCGGCCGCACGGCCCTCTTCGCCGACCCGTACGCCCGTCTCGTCGGCGAACTCACCGCGCGCGGCTGGCTTTCGGAGCAGGTGGCGGCCCACGCGCGCGCCCGACTCGACCAGGACACCACAGCATCCTGACGACGACCGACCGTGACCGACCGCAGAGAACCTGGAGACCGCACCCACATGAGCACGACCCTGCTGCTGGCCCGGCACGGACAGACCATCTGGCACGCCGAGAACCGTTACGCGGGGGTGAGCGACATCGGGCTCACCGACGAGGGCCGCGCCCAGGCGGAGGCGCTCGGCCGATGGGCCCTCCTGCACCGCCCCGACGCGATCTGGACGTCCCCCCTCTCCCGGGCGATCGCCACCGCCGACCCCGCCTGCCGTGCCCTCGGCATCGCCCCGCGGCGCGAACCCGACCTCAGGGAGTGCGACTTCGGGGTGGTGGAGGGCCGTACCCTCGCGGAGTTCGCCGCGGAGGTGCCCGAGGCGGCCGAGGCCTTCCGGGCGGACCCGGTGACGTATCCCTTCCCCGGCGCGGAGGACCCGCGCGAAGCCGCCGCCCGTGGAGCCGGCGCCCTGCGCGGCATCGCCGCCGCCCACCCCGACGAGCGCGTCCTGGTCGTGGCCCACAACACCCTGCTGCGGCTGGTGCTGTGCACGCTGCTGTCGATCCCGCTCGGGGAGTACCGCAGAGTGTTCCCGCGGTTGCGCAACGCGGCGATCACCGAACTCCGCCTCCGTGAAGACGGATCCGCCGCACTTCTCTCACTCAATGTCCCGTGCGAGCCGGACAGGTCGTAGCACGATGGGCCCATGACGGAGATCGACACCTCGGTGCCGCATTCGGCCCGGATCTGGAACTACTGGCTCGGCGGCAAGGACAACTACCCCGTCGACGAGGCGGCCGGCGATGCCTACACGGCCGTCTTCCCCGGCATCGTCACGATCGCCCGGAGCAGCCGCGCCTTTCTCGGCCGCAGCATCCGGTACCTGGTCGAGGAGGCGGGCGTCCGCCAGTTCCTGGACGTCGGCACCGGGCTGCCCACGGTCGACAACACCCACGAGGTCGCCCAGCGCTTCGCTCCCGAATCGAAGATCGTCTACGTCGACAACGACCCGCTGGTCCTCGCCCACGCCCGCGCCCTGCTCACCTCCACGCCGGAGGGCGAGACGGCGTACGAGGACCTGACGCTCTACGAGCCGGAGAAGATCCTGGAGGCGGCCTCCCGGACCCTCGACCTCACCCGCCCGACAGCCCTGATCCTCAGCGGCATCCTCGGCCATGTCACCGACTACGACCTGGCCCGCGACCTGGTCCGCCGGCTGGTGGCGGGCCTGCCCTCCGGCAGCCACCTCTGCGTCAACGACGGCTCCCGGGGCACCGACCCGGACTACGAGCAGGCCCAGGACGCGTACAACGAGACCGGCGCGGTGCCCTACCTCCTGCGTCCGATCGACAAGATCGAGGCGTTCTTCGAGGGCCTGGACCTGGTGGACCCGGGCGTGGTCTCGGTCCCGCTGTGGCGCCCGGACGGCGACTCGGCCCCCGCTCCGATCGGCCAGCACGGGGGTGTGGGGCGAAAGGCCTGAGCCCACTGGCCTGATGGGAAACCCCCGCGAGTCACGTCCTCGCGGGGAGTCAGGCCGCCGTGCGCGTCCTCTGCCAGGCGTACCCCGCGCCCGCCAGGACCAGCGTCATGCCGCCCGTCCAGTACAGCTGGACGCGGGTGTCCGGTTCGCGGGCCATCAGGACGAGGATCGTGGCCATGCCCGCCAGGGCGACCCAGGTCAGGTACGGGAAGGCCCAGGTGCGGACGGCAAGCCGCTCGGGGGCCTCGCGTTCCAGGGCACGGCGCAGCCGCAACTGGGAGACGGCGATGAAACCCCAGACGACGAGGATGACCGCGCCGATCATGTTGAGGAGCCAGGGGAAGACGTCGTCGGGACGCCAGTAGCTGAGGACCACGCAGACGAAGCCGAAGACGCTGGAGGCGAGAACCGCCACACGCGGGACACCGCCGAAGACGCGGCCCAGGATCCGCGGACCGAGGCCCCGCTCGACCAGGGAGTAGGCGATGCGGGAGGAGCCGTAGACGTTGGCGTTCATCGCGGAGAGGAGGGCGATCAGGACGACCACGTTCATGAGCTGCCCCGCTCCCGGGATGCCCAGTTCGTCGAGGGCGGCGACGTACGGGCCCTTGTCCACGACCGCCTTCGCGTCCCAGGGGACCAGGGTGACGATGACCGCCATCGAGCCGATGTAGAACAGCGCGATGCGCCACATCGCCGTCCGGACCGCGCTCGCCACCCCGCGCACGGGGTCCTCGGACTCGGCGGCCGCGATGGTGACCGTCTCCAGGCCGCCGTACGCGAAGACGGAGGCGAGCAGGCCGACGACCAGGCCCTCGCCGCCGCCCGGGAAGAAGCCCCCGCGGCCGGTGAGGTTCGCGGTGCCCGGGGCGTCCGTGCCGGGCAGGACACCGGCGATCGCCAGCACCCCGAGGATCAGGAACAGGCCGATCGCGCCCACCTTCAGGGCCGCGAACCAGAACTCGAACTCGCCGAAGTTCTTCACCGCGGCCAGGTTCGTGACGCAGAAGACCACCATGAACAGGGCGACCCAGGCCCATTCGGGGGTCCCCGGCAGCCAGCCGGTCACGATCTTCGCTGCGCCGATGCCCTCCAGGCCCACGGCCGTGCACAGCAGGATCCAGAAGGACCAGCCGGCGGTGAAGCCCGCCCAGGGGCCGAACGCCCGCTCGGCGTGCGCGGAGAAGGAGCCGGAGGAGGGGTACGCGGCCGACATCTCGCCGAGCATCCGCATCACCAGCATCACGAGGAGGCCGGAGAGCGTGTAGGCGAGGACGATCGAGGGCCCGGCGGCGGCGATCCCCGCGCCGGAACCGACGAACAGTCCGGCGCCGATCACCCCGCCGAGGGCGATCATCGACAGATGGCGCTGCTTGAGGCCGTGGGTCAGGGAGGCGTCCGGCTCTTGTGGAGCCTTGACGGTGGTGCTGGGCATGGGCGGGTTCGTCCAGTGCGTGAGACGGGCAAAAACGCCCACAGTCTGGGCGGCCTCCCCAGGTCGGAGGGGAGGCCGCTCACCATGCGGACACCAGCGGAACCCGCAGTGACTACGCCGCTACGGCGCTGTAGTGCGAGGCGTCGCCCTCGATCGAGTAGCTCTCCTTGCCCTCGATGCCCACCGGCACGTCCCCGGCGACGGTCACCCGGTGCAGCCGCCGCGGCAGACCGTCGTAGTTGTCGACGGCGTAGTGCTGGGTGATGCGGTTGTCGAAGAGCACGAGCTGGTTCTCCGACCAGCGGTGCCGCAGCAGGTTCTCCGGCCGGGTCACATACGCCTGGAGCAGGTCGAGGACCTTGCGGGACTCACTCACCGACAGGCCCACGATCCGCTGCGCGAACCCGCCGATGAACAGCCCGCGTTCACCGGTCAGCGGGTGCACCCGGACCACCGGATGGGCCGTGCGGAACTTGATCGAGGTGAACTGGGCACGCCGGGCGGCCTGTTCCTCGTCCACCGTCTCCTCCGGTACGGCGTAGTCGTAGTCGTTGGTGTGCTCGGCCCACAGACCGTCGGCCAGCCTGCGCAGCGGCTCCGGAAGATTCCGGTACGCGGCCGCCGAGTTGGCGATCAGCGTCTCGCCGCCGTACGGCGGGATCGTCAGGCTGCGCAGGGTGCTGGCCTGCGGCGGGTTGAGGACGAACGTGACGTCGGTGTGCCAGTTGTTGGCGGCGCGTCCCTCCTCGCTGTCGACGGGCAGGACGTTGGGGGCGCCGTCCACGGCGGGCACGGTCGGGTGGGCGGTGGTGAGCTCACCGAACTGCCGGGCGAAGGCCTGCTGGCCCTCGTCGTCGAGGTTCACGTCACTGAAGACCAGCGCCTTGTGGACGTTGAGGGCGTCCCGGAGGGCGGTGGCCGTCTCCTCGTCGAGCGGCCTGGAGATGTCGACGCCGGAGATGTGGGCGCCGATGCGGGCGGTGACCTTGCGGATCTCGATACCGGACATGTGAGGGGTCCTTCCTAGGCGTGGACGGGCTGGGCGTACTGGTTCGCGGGGCGCGGAAGGCCGTAGCGCTCCCGCAGGGTCTGCCGCGGGCCGTACTCTGCGCGGAGCAGACCGCGGGTGCGCAGGATCGGGACGACGTGGTCGACGAACGCGTCCAGGCCGGACGGCAGGACCGGGGGCATGATGTTGAAGCCGTCGGCGGCGCCCTGGGTGAACCAGGTCTCGATGGCGTCGGCGACCTGCTCGGGCGTACCGGCGAAGGTGAGGTGGCCGCGGCCGCCGCCGAGCCGCCCGATCAGCTGCCGCACGGTGAGACGGTCGCGCCGGGCCAGTTCCACGACGAGCGTGTAGCGGCTCTTGGCGCCCTCCACGGCGGACTCGGGCGGCAGGTCGGAGGGGAGCAGCCGGTCCAGCTCCAGTGTTCCGAGGGGCAGTTGCAGCAGCCGCTCCAGGTTGGCCACGCCGTGGTCGTGCACGATGTGGTCCTCCAGCTCCCGCTCCTTCGCGAGCGCCTCGGCCTCCGTGGCGCCGATGACGGGGACGATGCCGGGGAGCACCTTGATGTGGTCGGGGTCCCGGCCGGCCGCGGCGGTACGGGACTTGAGATCGGCGTAGAAGGCCCGGGCGTCCTCGATGGTCTGCTGGGCGGTGAACACCGCCTCCGCGTACCGGGACGCGAACTCCTTGCCGTCCTCGCTGGAGCCCGCCTGCACGAGCAGCGGGTAACCCTGGGGCGTGCGGGGCACGTTGAGTGCGCCCTCGACGCTGAAGTACGTCCCCTGGTGCCGGGGCGGGTGGACCTTCGTGTCGTCGCCCCAGACGCCGGCGGCCTTGTCGCCGACGATCGCGTCGTCCTCCCAGCTGTCCCAGAGCTTGAGGGCCACGTCGAGGAACTCACCGGCCCGGGCGTACCGGTCCGCGTGCGCGGGCTCGTGCTCGAGACCGAAGTTGCGGGCGGCCTCCCTGCCCGCGGTGGTGACGATGTTCCAGCCCGCCCGGCCGCCGCTGATGATGTCCAGCGAGGCGAACTTCCGGGCCAGGTTGTAGGGGGAGTTGTAGGAGGTCGAGGCGGTCGCGATCAGCCCGATGTGCTCGGTGGCCGTCGCCAGCGCGGTCAGCAGGGTGAGCGGCTCCAGAGCGCCGGCGGGCCGCTGGGCGAGGTTGCTCCACAACTGCGGCCCGTCGGCCAGGAAGAGCGAGTCGAAGCTGCCGCGCTCGGCGATCCGCGCGAGGCGGATGTAGTGGTCGAGCGAGACGTGCGCGAACGGGTCGCTCTCGGGGAGGCGCCAGGAGGCCTCGTGGTGGCCGGTGTTCATCAGGAACGCGTTGAGGTGGAGCTGTCCGGTGGTCATGCGTGGTCCTCCGTCACCCCGAGCGCGGCCAGCAGCCGCTCCCGGTACTCGCCCAGCAGGGGGTCCCGGTACGAACGCGGGTGCGGGCGGTCAATGGTCAGGTCGAGGCCGATGCGGCCCTCTTCGAGTACGAGCACCCGGTCCGCGAGCACGATCGCCTCGTCCACGTCGTGGGTGACGAGGAGGACGGACGGCTGGTGGCGCTTCCACAACTCCCGTAGCAACGCGTGCATCTTGATGCGCGTCAACGCGTCAAGGGCTCCGAACGGCTCGTCGGCCAGCAGGAGTTCGGGCTCGCGGACCAGTGAGCGGGCAAGGGCGGCGCGCTGGGCCTCGCCACCGGAGAGCTCGTTGGGCCAGGCGCGTTCGCGGCCCTCGAGACCCACCTCGGCGAGCGCCTCCCGGCCCCTGTCCTCGCCGTCCGTGCCCAGCAGGACGTTGTCCAGCACCCGCCGCCAGGGCAGCAGCCGGGAGTCCTGGAAGACCACGGACACCCTTTCGGGAGCCGTGAGCCGGCCGCTTCCCACGACCTCGTGGTCCAGCCCCGCCACCGCCCGCAGCAGCGTGCTCTTGCCGGAGCCGCTGTGCCCGAGCAGGGCGACGAACTGTCCGGCCGGGATGTCGAGATCGATGCCGTCCAGGACCGTACGCCCGTCGAACGACCGGGTCAGGCCCCGGAGTTGGACAGCGGGACGGGTCAGCTGCTCAGTGTGCGTCGCCATGACAGCACCCTCCGTTCGACGAGACGGACCGCGCTGTCGGAGACCAGGCCGAAGACGCCGTAGACGACGAGACCGACGAGGATCACATCGCTCTGGCCGTAGTTCTGGGCCTGGAACATCATGTAGCCGAGTCCGCTGGTGGCGTTGATCTGCTCCAGGACGACCAGGCCCAGCCAGGAGCCGGTGACGCCGAGCCGCAGACCCACGAAGAATCCGGGCAGCGCGCCGGGGACGACGATCTGCCGTACGAAGGCGAACCTCGACAGCCCCTGCACCTCGGCGAGTTCGACGAAGCGGTGGTCGATGCCGGACAGGGCGGCATGGGTGTTCAGATAGATCGGGATGTACACGACGATCGCGATGATCGCGACCTTGAAGGTCTCGCCGATGCCCAGCCAGAGGATGAACAGCGGGATCAGACCGAGGGTCGGGATCGCCCGGTTGAGGTTGACCGTCCCGTCGATCAGCGCCTCGCCGGTCCGGCTGAGACCGGAGGCCAGGGCCAGCACGACGCCGGCGACGAGCCCGATCACGAAGCCGGTCGCGGCCCGCTGGAGCGAGGTCAGGATGTCGGTGGGCAGGGTCCCGTCGGTCCACAGATGGGCGCCCGTTTTCACCACCGTCCAGGGTGCCGGGATCGCGGCCGGGTCGAGCTGTCCGGCGGCGGAGGCGGCGGCCCACAGGGCGAGGAGGAGGACCGGTCCGGCGAGCCGGGCGGCGGGCAGCCGCCTGCCGGGGGAGAGCCGACGGCGCCTGCGGACCTGGGGCGTGTCCTTGGCCGCGGCGACCGTGACAGCGGCTTCGGTCGTGGTCACGGCGCTCACCTCCGGTACTCCGCGGCCACGGCCTTCGCGGCGATGCCCTCGAAGCGGTGGTCGAAGAGGTCGCCCACGTCGAACTTCTTCACGAAGCCGCCCTCCGCCAGCAGATCCGCGGTCTCCTGCTCCCACTTGATCGCCTCGCCCCAACTCGGTGGGAACAGCGGCTTGTTGGCGAGCGCGGTGACCGCCTTGGCCTGGGCGAGGGTCAGGTTCTGCGTCTTGACGTAGAACTGCTCGTTCCAGAGGTCGGGGTTCTCGTACACCCACACCTGGCCCTTGGCCCAGTACGGGATGTAGGCGGCGACCGCGGCGGCCTTCGCGGAGTCGGCCAGCACGGAGGTCGGCGCCCACAGCAGGGTGAGCAGGTCGACGACGTCGGTGGTGACGGCGTGGGCGCCCTTGGCCTCGTACTGCGACAGATAGGAGGGCGCCTGGCTGTTGGCGAGCGGCGCGATGTCCACCTGCCCCGACTGCAGGGCGGTGAAGAACTGGTTGCTGGTCAGCGGGACGAGTTTGACGTCGTCGTACGCGATGCCGGCCTTCTTCAACGCCCGCAGGAGGACGACGCCTTGGGCCTGGCCCTGGGAGAAAGCGAGCCGCTTTCCCTTGAAGTCCTGGACCGTGCTGATGTCGCTGCCGGGCTTGGTGGCGAAGACATAGCTCGGTTTGCGGGTGATGTTGATCGCGACGATCTTCGCGTCGAATCCCTGGTAGTGCGCCTGGATCGGCGGAATGCCCGCGTTGGTGGCGACATCCAGGGAACCCGCGCGGAAGGCGTTGATGACATCGGGCCCCGCGGCGATATTGGGCCAGCTCGACACCTTGAACGGAAGCGCACCCAACTTGCCCAGTTTCAATTGGAGTTGCTGGATGCCGAGATACGAGGCGATCTTCAGGCTGGTACCCGCCGGGACCTTCGCGGCGAGCGGGGCGGACAGGGCGTCCTTGCTGTCCGCGGCGGCACTGCTTCCGGCGCAGCCGCTGAGCCCGGCGACGCCGGCCGCGGCACCGAGGATCGAGGAGAGGAACAGACGCCGGTCGATGCCGGACGTACGGGAAACAGGCATGGGAGAGCTCCCGGAATCAGCGCCGGAACAGCGCAGGGGAAAGCACGAAGAAGGAAAATCAACGCAGGGGAAATGAGCGCGTCACGCGGGGCAGCGTGTCAGCAACAAAGGGTGCGACAGTACAGGTGCGGGCTCATGAACAGGATGTTCGCGGTCATGCGGAGGCTCTGTCAACATTCGGAGTTTCTGAATTAATTCCGCTCAGGTGGGAGAGGGTGAGCGGATCCCGGTAGAGCACGTCGAGGGCCACCGCGCCGCCCGCCACGGCGAGCACGGAATCCGGGAAACCCGTGGGCATCACGGAATTCGCGCGTTCGCTGCCGACCCCCTCGCGCAGGGCGGCGAGGCAGTCCTGCCGGTGCATGACACCGATCTCGGTCACCACGACCGTCTCCGGGTTCAGCACGTCCAGCAGCAGCCGTACCGCCCGTCCGACGGCACCCGCACGCTCCACCAGCAGCCGTGCCGCCTCGGGATCGCCCGCGGCCGCCGCCGCGACCACATGCATCGGGTTGACGCCCTCGACGACCCCCGCCCGCCGCGCCCGCCGGCACAGCGTCCGCTCGCTCAACTCGGCCTGGAGGCAGCCCGTCCGGCCGCAGTCGCAGGGCTCGGTGCCGCCCGGCACCGGCAGATGGGCGATGGTGCCCGCCTGGGAGCGCGGCCCGTGGTGCACCTCGTCGTTGGTGGCGAACGCCGCGTCCACCACATTGCCGACGAACAGATGCAGCACGCTCCGGCTGCCGCGCGCCCGCCCGAACAGCCGCTCCGCGTTGACCAACGCCCGCGCGTGCCCGTCCACATGGACCGGCAGCCCGGTGCGGGCGCCCAGTACCTCCCGTACCGGCACCTCGTGCCAGCCCAGCAGGGGGTGCTCGACGACGGTCCCGGAGTCCCGGTCCACCCAGCCGCCGACGGCCACGCCGACGCCGAGCGGCCGGCAGCCGGGGGCGGCGTCCAGCAGGGCCCCGAGCGCTTCGGCGGCCCGCGCCAGCACCGGCTCGGGAGCGGTGTGTTCGTGCTTCAGCTCGCGGCGCGCCAGCACCCGGCCGCGCAGATCGAGCAGTGCGACCGTGGTGTACGGCACCGCCACGTGCACGCCGCCGACCACGAACCGTGAGTCGTCCAGGTCGACGGGGACGTGCGGGCGCCCCACGCCGTTCGACCGCCGGGGCACGGCCGACTCGCGGATCAGGCCGAGTTCGCTGAAGCGGGCGCAGTAGTCGGTGACGGAGGCCGGGGACAGCCCGGTCAGCCGGGAGATGGTGCTGCGGGCCACCGGGCCGTGCTCCAGCACGGACCGCAGGACCACGCTGGCGCTGGTCCGGCGCCGGGACATGGGAGTCGGGGTGACAGGGGGTGCCTCGGTACGGGGCATGGAAGACCGTCCTCGGGAACGGGGGCCGACACGTCTCGGAGGATGAGGCGCGCCGGAGCCCGCCTCACGCCGGACGGCGACAGACGGCCGTGCCCACACGTCGCAGATCGACGTGGCGACGCGACGAGAAGTACCGGGACTGGGCGACCATGACTGGAAGAGTAGGGCAGGAACGGTGAATCCGACCAGAGCACTAGGATTCGTTTGGAGATTCCCCACAGTGGTGTGAACAGCGTCCCTGTATCCCCGGCCACCCCACCTCAGTGACAGGGGTCACGCCGAACCCGGTGTAACCGGCACTCTTTGTCCGGAGCCCACCAAGCCCCCGTTCCCCGCTTTGTCGGGCGCTGACGGTGATCGGCCGGAGCGCGCTGGGATAGCGTCACGATGTCCCTCGCCGTTCACACCCTCGCGGAGTCCCCATGAGCACCGCCGTCGCCCCCCGTCGCACCGGCCAGGTCCTCGCCGACCTGATCCCCGCCTCCCGCGTCCGGGACGTCGCGCTCGTGGTGGGCGGCGCCGCGCTCACCGGCCTCGCCGCGCAGCTCTCCGTCCCCGTGCCGGGCTCCCCGGTGCCGGTGACCGGCCAGACCTTCGCCGCGCTGCTCGTCGGCACGACCCTCGGCGCCCGCCGTGGTGTCGCCTCCCTCGCCCTGTACGCGCTGGCAGGCCTCGCCGGTCTCCCGTGGTTCGCCCAGGGCACCTCCGGGATCTCCGTCTCCTTCGGCTACATCCTCGGCATGATCCTCGCGTCCGCCGCCGTCGGCGCCCTGGCCCGCCGCGGTGCCGACCGCTCGCTGCTGCGCACGGCGGGCACGATGCTGGTCGGCGAGGCGATCATCTACGCCATCGGCGTCCCCTACCTCGCCTACGCCGCCGACATGTCGGCCTCCGCCGCGATCGCGGCCGGCCTCACCCCGTTCCTCCTCGGTGACGCCCTCAAGGCCGCTCTGGCGATGGGCGTGCTCCCCACCGCCTGGAAGCTCGTCAAGCGCTGACACGCCTCCCGAAGAGGCTCGCCGGGTCGTACCGCGACTCCAACTCGGCGAGCCTCTTTCGCGTTTCGGCGTCATACAGGCCCTCGGTCCGGTCCCCGGCCCCGAAGGCGAAGTTGACGGTACGGCCGAGGGTGGTGGCCGAGAGCAGCCGGAAGGCCGGGTCCAGCAGCTCGCGCGCCTGATGACGCCCGCCGCCGGTCAACAGCCGCACCAGAAAACGCCCTTCGCGGTACGGCACCGAAATCGGCGCCGGCCGTGCCAGCGCCCCGCCCAGATGATTGATCTGTACGACGACCATGGCACCGGCACCGTCGCCGGGCCCGGTCCGCGCGAGCAGCTCGGCGGCCCGCTCCACGTCCAGGTCGCCGAGCACCGCGCTGTCCCCGTAGTAGCTGTGCGGGAAGTCGGGGTCGCTGTGGATGGTGTGGCTCTCGGCGTACGGCATCTCGCGCAGCGAGTCCGCGAGCACCGGGCCCAACTCCCGCAGCGGTGCGACGAGTCGGCCGCCGTCGGCGCCGGTGTACGCGACCCGTACGGAGACGACGTACCGCCCCCGCAGATGTGGCGGAAGCGCCGGGATGCCCGGATACGGTACGGCGGCGAAGGAGGAGGTCAGTGTGGACGGCACGGTCCTGGTCCACTCCTTGTACGCCCGCAGGACGTCCGCCGGATCGACCTCGCGGCCGTCGAAGGCGAGCGAACCACCGTAGAGAGTCCGTACCGGGACGAGTCCGATCTCCAGTTCGGTGACGACACCGAGGCGGTGGCCGCCGCCGAGGAGGCCCCAGTAGAGCTCGGACTCCTCGGTGACATGGCGCAGCCGGCCGTCCGCGGTGACGACGTCGAGGGAGCGGACGTGGTCGGCCGCGTAGCCGAACTCCCTTGCCAGGATGCCGAGTCCGCCGCCCAACGTGTACGACACGGCACCGACGCCGGGCGCGGAACCGTTGAGCGGCGCGAGCCCGTACGGCTCCGCGGCCTCGACCACCTGAGCCCAGCGGACACCCGCCTGGACGCGGGCGGTGCGGGCGGCGGGATCGATGGTCACCCGGTCCATGCGCCGGGTGCTGATGAGCGCGCCGCCCTCCACCGCGCCGGGCAGTCCGTGTCCGGTGGCCAGCACGGTGACGGGCAGCCGCGCGTCGGCCGCGTGGCGCACGGCGGTGACCACGTCGTCGGTGGAGCGGACGGGGAACACGAGGTCGGGGCGCAGGGCGAACCCGGTCTGGAAGCTGCTGACTTCGTCGTGGGTCGAGGTGTTCATGCCGGACATGGTGGAGGCATAACCTGACAGTTTCCGTCAGGTTATGCCTCCGTAGGTTTCGCGTTCCGGGTCAGCAGGTGGTGCGTCGCGGCCGCCGCTGCGACCACCACAGCCCGGCCACGCCCGCCGCCATCAGCGAGGCGCCCGCGGCCCCGAGTGGCAGCAGGTCCCGCTCGACACCGGTCTTGGGCAGTTCGTCACCGCCGGGTGCCACCGGCTTGTTGTCGGTGCCCAGCAGCAGCGGGGTGGCCGGGGCGTTCGGCGACGGGTTCGTCGTACCGAAGGGAACCGGGCCCTGCTGCCAGAACGTCTTCTTTCCGTCGCTGGTCTGCACCGGCAGACAGATCTTGCCGGTCTTCTTGACATCGAATGTCGCGTCGACGGCGTACGACTTCGACTTACCGGCCGCGAGATTGTCGATGGGACAGGC
Organism: Streptomyces doebereineriae; assembly: GCF_031845645.1. Lineage (NCBI taxonomy): Bacteria > Bacillati > Actinomycetota > Actinomycetes > Kitasatosporales > Streptomycetaceae > Streptomyces > Streptomyces doebereineriae. The sequence continues at coordinate 2,604 of NZ_JAVREZ010000029.1, read as the reverse complement.
GAAACCGCTGTTCGAGCCCTCCGGCAGATCCTTTTCTTCAATCGGAGAGCAGCCTTGAACGTTTTTGACCGTCATGCCGTCGAAACCGACGACCAAAAGCCTGATCTTTCCGGTGTCCTTGCTCCCGTCGTTTTTCACGGTGGCCGTGAGGTCGGTCTTCTGCGAGCTGTTGTCGACGGAGATCGTCCCGGGCAGTGTCGTCGTCAGCTCCACGCCCGCCGGTGCCTCGTCAACAGCCTTTCCCCCCTTACTGCTTGCGGGTCCCTCGTCCGCGCTCGCGGTGACGGAAAAGATCATCACCGTCGAGAAAGCTGCCGTGACCAGCGATCCGGCAATGGTCGTCATACGACGAGAACTCATGTTCGTCCCCCTTGGCTGCGCCTGAATTCGCAGTACTTGAAGAGGTACCACAAGATTTCTCCGCACTATGCTGGTACGGCGCGAAGTGTGACCATTGTGTTCCAGTCGGGGCATCGTTGAGGGGGTGCAGCGGATTGCCGGGGAATACGGGAGACACGGGAAATGCGAGGAACGGCGGAGTTCCAGGGCTCCTGGTGACAGGACGCTATCGCCTGGTCGAGAGTATCGGCCAGGGGGGCATGGGGCGGGTGTGGCGAGCCGCCGACGAAATGCTCGACCGGCAGGTCGCGGTCAAGGAGATGCGGATCGACGGCCTCGACGCGGAGGACACCCGCACCCGCCGTGAACGGACCCTGCGCGAGGCCAGGGCCACGGCCCGGATCGACCACCCGAACGTCGTACGGGTCTACGACGTCGTGGACGAGGGTGAACGCCTGTGGATCGTCATGGAGTTGGTCAACGGCCGCTCCCTGGAACGGATGACGGTGGAGGACGGCCCGCTGGGCCCGCGCGAAACGGCGCTCCTCGGCCTGGGATTGGTGCAGGCCCTCCGCCAGGTCCACGCCCGGGGCGTCCTGCACCGGGACATCAAACCCGGGAACGTCCTGGTGGAGTCCGCCGACCGCGCCGGGCACCGGATCGTGCTGACGGACTTCGGCATCGCCGCGATGCAGGACGCCAAGGCGCTCACCATGGTCGGCATGCTCGTCGGCTCCCCCGACTACATGGCCCCCGAGCGGGTCTCGGGCCGCCCCCAGGGGCCGCCGTCGGACATCTGGTCCCTGGGGGCGACGTTGTGCGCGGCCCTGGGCGGCCGCTCCCCGTTCTCCCGCGACACCACCCTGGCCACGCTGCACGCCGTCCTCTACGAGGAGCCGGAACTCCCCGCCGCGGCGGGCCCGTTGACCGACATCCTGGCGGCCCTGCTGGAGAAGGATCCCTCGATACGCCCGGCCCTGGACGACGTGGAGTCGGCCCTGCACACGGTCGCGTTCCCCGCGCCCACGCCGACTTTGAGGATGGGGGCGGGGGAGGACCTCAGTACGGCGGAACCGGGCGACCGGCGGGGGCCGGGCGAAGCCGCCGACCAGGCGAACGAGCGACTGCCGGCGGAGGTCCGCGGGCGCGAAGACGAGGCAGCCGGGACCGCGCGGGGACCGGCGGCCGGAGAGGAGGGGGACCGGGAGCGTCGGCCGGGAGGCCCTGCGGGGGCGTCGGGTGCAGGACGGGTGGACCCTGTTGCGGCGGCGGGGGCCGGGCGGGATGACGGGGCCGGGGCCGCGCGGGGGCCGGTGGCCGGAGAGGAGGGGGACCGGGAGCGTCGGCCGGGAGGCCCTGCGGGGGCGCCGGGTGTAGGACGGGCGGACCCTGTTGCGGCGGCGGCGGGGGCCGGGCGGGATGACGGGGCCGGGGAAGAGGAGGAGCGGGAGCGTCGGCAGGGGGGTCCGGGGCGGGTGGACCCTGTGCAGGCGGCGGTGCCCGGGTGGGATGGCGGGGTGCAGACGTCGGAGACGGCGCCGGTATCGGAGCGAGCTCGGGCGGTGCGGGATCCGCGGGTGCCGGAGACGGGGCCCGGGGCTGCCGTACGTGAGCCTGCTGTTGTGGAGCCGTCGGATGCCGTGCTGGTCGGGCATGCCTTCTCGGGCGCGGATGATGACGAGGGCTCCGGTCCGCCGTCGGACGGGACTCGGTCCGGTACCGACGTTGCCGGGTCGGCCGTAGACGAATCGGTACGTGAGCCTGCCGTTGTGGAGCCGTCGGATGCCGTGCCACCGGGGTTCGCCCTCTCGGGGGCGGTCGGTGACAGGGACTCGGCGGTCGCCGAGGTCCCCACCCCCGCCGAGCCGTTCTCGACCGACCGCGTCGCCAGTACCTCCAGCGAGGCCGCCTCCGAGGAGCGTTCGGAGGTGCGGTCGGAGACGCCGTCCGGGAGCGCGGTGGGAGCCGCGCTCCGGGCGGGTGCCACCACGGCAAGTACGCCCCTCGCCAGCGCTCCCACGCAGGACTCCCTCTCGGCGGGCGCCCCCACGGAGCACTTCCCGATGCCGGACGCACCGACAAGGGACACTCCCACGCGCGCGGCCTCCGCCCCCACCCGTATCGGCCCGGTGCCCGCGACCCACCGCCGCTCCGGCCCCGGAGTCTCCTTGGTCCGCGGCAAGCAGGCCGTACCCGACCAATCGGGAGCAGAGGGCACCACGGCAGCCACCGGCACCTCCCACACCGACGGCCCCGCTCCCAACC